>NZ_JAHZMO010000051.1 GCF_020748185.1 Terrisporobacter petrolearius
GTCCATCGCTCAGACTAATCATTATCTGAATATCTGGCTTGGTTTGTTTGTTGTTTCAGTTTAATTCTTTAAGAATTAATTTATTGTTAACCTACTGTTTAATTTTCAAAGTTCTTTGCTTGTTTCAACTTCTTTATCTTACCAAAGTTGTTTTTCTTTGTCAACAACTTTTCTAAGAAATTTTCATTTGTCTGCCCTTATCTCAAGGACAAGTAATATTATATCATTTATAGCACAGTAGGTCAACACTTTTTTATTTATTTTGCTATTTTGTTTTTATAATTATACGTAATATTTGAAGTAGCTGACTTTGTGTTATTCTTTTTGTTATTACAGATTACTTTATTAAATACTTTAAATGTATCTTCACATAAAAAAATCATAACTTGTAAACATAAAAAGCATATACTTATAAGACATATCCATGACATAATTTGATTCATTTTCATTGCCCCTTCCGTATAACATTAATTTTTATATTCATTTCTAAGTATTTATCCATTTTTCCTTTAATAATTTTTCTTTCATTATTTTCATAATAAAATATCATTTTTTCTTTTTTATCATTTTAAATTAGGTAGCAACATTTTTTGTTCATGTTTTTTATATTTTACTGTTGATATGTAAATTAATTTTTGTAATAAAAATATTTCTATTTTGTGCAACAAAAAAACTCATGCCTATATAACTATAAAATTTATTAAGCACGAGTTTTTTATATTAAAACTATTCTTCTATTTGATTTTTATTTTGGTCAATAGGTTTCATCGTTGGGAATAGTATTACATCTCTTATCGATGCAGAGTTAGTAAGTAACATCATAACTCTATCTATACCTATTCCTAGTCCACCTGTTGGAGGTAAACCTACCTCCAACGCATTTATGAAGTCTTCATCCATATCGCAAGCTTCATCATCACCTAATTCTTTTTTTCTCATTTGATCCATAAATCTTCCTTTTTGGTCTATTGGATCATTAAGTTCAGAGAATGCATTAGCTAATTCCCATTTATTTGCGAAAGCTTCGAATCTATCAGTTTTTCTTGGGTCTTCAACATTTCTCTTAGCAAGAGGTGATACTTCAACTGGATGATGTGTTATAAATGTTGGTTGGATTAATTTATCTTCACCGAATTCTTCGAAGAATGCATTTATAACTTCTCCTCTTCTCATTCCAGGCATTATTTCTATACCTTTTTCTCTAGCTATTTCTAAAGCTTCTTCGTCTGTATTTATTATATCAAAGTCAACACCAGTATATTCTTTAACGCATTCTATCATTGTCATTCTTCTCCAAGGTGGTTTGAAATCTATTTCAGTTCCTTGGTAATTTACAACTGTGCTTCCTGTAGCTACTTCCGCCATATGAGATATAAGATTTTCAGTTATTCTCATCATATCTTCATAATCAGCATATGCTTGATATAATTCCATAGCAGTATATTCTGGGTTATGCTTTATAGACATACCTTCATTTCTGAACATTCTACCCATTTCATATACTTTATCAAATCCACCTACTATAAGTCTTTTTAAGTATAATTCATTTGCTATTCTTAAGTACATTGGTATATCTAGTGTATTGTGATGAGTAACAAATGGTCTAGCATTGGCTCCACCAGCAATAGTATTCAATATAGGTGTTTCAACTTCTAAGAATCCTCTTTCATCTAAGAATGCTCTTAGGGCTTTTAATGCTTTTGTTCTTGTTAAGAACGCATCTTTAACTTCTGGGTTAACTATTAAGTCAACATATCTTTGTCTATATCTTATATCTTGATCTTTTAATCCATGATACTTTTCTGGTAATACTTGTAGTGATTTAGATAATAAAACTACAGAAGTCGCTTTTACTGATATCTCTTCTTTTTTAGTTTTAAATACTTCACCTTCTAAACCTATGATATCACCTATATCATAAGTTTTAAAAATATCGTAATCTTCTTCGCCTATTCTATCTTTTCTTACGTAACATTGTATTCTTCCATCTTGATCTTGGATATCTATAAATCCAGCTTTTCCTTGAAGTCTTTTGCTCATTATACGTCCAGCTATTTTAACAACTTTTCCTTCCATTTCGTCAAAGTTATCTTTTATATCTTTAGAATAGTTAGTTCTATCATATCTGCTTTGTTCAAATGGGTTTTTGCCCATTTCTTGTAACTTGCTCAATTTTTCTCTTCTTACTTTAAGTACTTCTGTAAGGTCTTCTTGGTTATCAATCATATTTTGTTGATCTTTACTCATTTTTATCCTCCAAGTTATGTTCTTATTAAATTTTAGTTAAATTATCTTCTTATATCTAATATTTTATATATTGCAACACCATTTGGCACTTGAACTTCAACATCATCACCTTTATGTTTTCCTATTAACGCGCTTCCTACTGGTGATTCATTTGATATTTTACCATTGTATGGATCAGCTTCTGCAGAACCTACTATTGTATATTCTACTTCTTCTTCAAAGTCAGTATCATATACTTTAACTGTTGATCCAATTGTTACTATATTGCTGTCTATTTGACTTTCATCTATTATAACAGCCTTTCTTAAAATATTTTCTAATTTTACAATTCTTTCTTCTACTTGAGCTTGCTCATTTTTAGCTTCATCGTATTCAGCATTTTCCGATAAGTCTCCAAATGAAATAGCTACTTTTATTCTTTCTGCAACTTCTTTTCTCTTAACTGTTTTTAAGTACTCTACTTCTTCTTCTATTTTGTTGTAACCTTCCTGTGTAAGTATCTCTTGTTTTTCTACCATAACCCCTACAACTCCTTCTATATAATTTTAAAATACGCTTATTCAACATATTTTACATTTATTCCTATTGATTTATTATGCGCTATATTATAAGTCACTATCTTATTTGTGTCAAGGAGTGTTCCATATACTCTTCTAACATAGCAATTACTTCTTTGTAATCTGTTATTTTATTAATTTGATCTCTGTATTTAGCGGAATTTTTTAAGCCTTTTAAATACCAACCTATATGTTTTCTCATTTCTCTTACAGCAACATATTCTCCATGTTCAGCTACTGCTAAATTCATATGCTTTATTGCCGTAGTTATTCTTTCTTCTAGTGTTGGTTCAGGTAATATTTCTCCAGTTTCCATATAATGATTTATTCTTTTGAATATCCAAGGGTTTCCTTGCGCGCCCCTACCAATCATTATAGCATCACATTTAGTTTTTTCTAACATATTTACTGCATCTTCAACTTCAAATACATCTCCATTACCTATCACAGGTATGTTTATAGTTTGCTTTATTTGCTCAATTATATCCCAGTCTGCCTTACCAGAATAAAATTGTTCTCTTGTCCTACCGTGTATAGCTAAAGCACTTATTCCACATTGTTCTGCTATTTTAGCTATCTCAACAGCATTTACACTGTCGTTGTCCCAGCCTTTTCTTATTTTTAATGTAACTGGTTTTTTTGAGTTCTTAACTACTGAACTTAAAACTTCTGATGCTAGTTTAGGATTTCTCATCAAAGCAGATCCATCACCATTTTTTATAACCTTTGGTGCTGGACACCCCATATTTATATCCAAAATTTCATTTGGATACTCATTCATTATAGCCGCTGCTTTTCCCATAAATTCTGGTTCCGATCCAAATATTTGAACTGCAATAGGGTGTTCTTCATCTTCTATTTTTAACATTTTTTTAGTATTTTCATCATCATAGCAAAGAGCCTTAGCATTTATCATCTCCGTGTAAAGCATTCCACATCCTTTTTCTTTACAAATTAATCTAAAGGGTAAGTCTGTTACACCTGCCATAGGAGATAAAAAAACTTTATTATTTAATTGGACATTGCCTATTTTCATCTTCTGTCTCCTTTTAATTATGAATTATTTATAATGATTAACATTTTTCCAAATTTTAATTAACTACTCTAAATATATTATTACAAATTCTGAAAATATACTATTATTATTTTGTATTGTATTATTTTTACATATTAAAAAGGAATTGGATTGCACCAATTCCTCTGTGACTTTATTTATTTTTTTCGTGTATTAATCTTAATCCTTCTAAAGTTAAAAATCTATCTACATAATCTATGCTATCAGTTTCTGAATGAATAAGAGAAGATAATCCTCCTGTAGCTATAACTTTTATATTTTCACTACGTAATTCTTTTTTCATCATTGATATTATTTTTTCTACCTGTCCAACGTACCCATATATTATTCCTGATTGCATTGCTTCCACTGTAGTTTTACAAATAGTCTTGCCTGGTTTAAGAAGCTCAACTCTAGGAAGTTTTGCTGCACCATTAAATAATGCTTCACTTGATATCTTAAGTCCTGGACATATTGTTCCACCTAGATACTCTGCTTTTTCAGATATAGCACAGAACGTTGTAGCTGTTCCAAAGTCTACTATTATTAGTGGACTTCCATATTTTTCAATTGCAGCCACAGCATTTACTATTCTGTCTGCTCCTACTTGTTTAGGATTATCATATTTTATATTTAGTCCTGTTTTTATTCCAGGACCCACTATCATAGGTTTTTTGTCGCAATACTTTATGCAAAAATTTTCTAAAGCATGCATTACATTGGGAACAACTGAAGATATTATTACATCATCAATTGATTTTAAGTCTATTTTATCATAGGTTAATAAATTGCTTATTAACATTCCATACTCATCAGATGTTTTGTGTATATCTGTACAAATCCTCCAGTCTTTTACTAAAGTCTTTCCTTCGTATACACCTATAACCATATTTGTATTTCCTATATCAAATACTAATAGCATATGTTTAAACCTTCTTTCTATTTTTTGCCTTTTCTTATTAGTGCCACTGAAACTGCAGATACTATCAATCCTGCGATTAAAGCTTCTGGTACTCCGCTTGTTAAAACAACGCCAAATAATAATTTAGCTGCGCTTGATCCTTGCTGTTCCATAAGTGCTAAGTATTTATCTGCGTATAGTATATAAATCATACCTAAAACGCCAGCCGTATTAGCAATAGATCCTATTATACCTGCTACAAATCCTGAAGCATATACCTTTTTGCTTAACTTGTATACACCTTGATATACATAATAAGCTACTATTCCTATTAGTATTCTAGGAAGTACAGACACTAGTGGATTTATAAATAATGGCGACAATAGTACTGGTTGTGTTATTGCGTTCCATAAACTTGTTAGTCCAAATATCAACCCTATTGTTGCGCCTACTAATGGACCTTCTATAATCGCACCTATAATAACTGGTATATGCATTATAGTTGCTTTTATAGGTCCTATAGGTATATAACCTATAAACGGTAACATCGACATCATAATAGAAATTGCAGATAAAACTCCTATTATAGTCATTTTCCTTACATTTAACCTTCTTTGTGCTGATGCTTGTGTGTTAATCATAATAAAAATACACCCCCGTTCCAGCTCTTAAAAGATGCCGGACTATTTTAATTTTATTTAGTTTTGACTTTTGCGACTCTTAAATGTCAACTAAGTCAGACTCTTCGTTAAGAAGATGTCAGCTATATAACAAGACAATTTTAACAGTGACTTTTTGCATTGTCAACAATATTATAAACATATATAGTTCAAATTTTTTGTATGGTTTTATTATTTGTCATTTTCTAATTCATTATAAGAAATAATATCTTTTATGTTTTCAGCATTTTTTATGGCATTTATAATACTTTTTTCTACTACTTCCGCTGCTAGGCTTCCTAATAGAGTAATATCTGAATCAACTTCTATTTTCCCAGTTGACATAGTAAATATTGCGTCTCCATCATGAGGTGTGTGTATAGGAAATATGGATTTTGCATATCCATCATGAGCCATTTGAGATATTTTTTTACATTGTGTTTTTGTTAATTTGGCATTAGTGGCAACTATGCCTATAGTTGTATTGTCTATTTTAAATCCACCTTTTACAAACCCCGACTTCATTATTTCATATGTATTTAGTAATTTTGTTTTATCATCGTTTAACACTCCAGCTATTACTTTTCCATCCTCATATATATCTCCAAAAGCATTAACAGCTATTAATGCCGATACTACTATACCATTATCAAGCTTAATTGAGCAACTTCCTATTCCACCTTTTGTTACATAGTTCAATCCTTTTATTTTTCCTACAGTGGCTCCACATCCGGCTCCATAGTTACCTTGCTTTAATTCAGTTTCACTGGCATTTAAACAGGCCTTGTATCCCATTTCTTTATCTGGCCTTACCTTATAATCTCCTACACCTAAGTCAAACAACACGGCTCCTGTTACAATAGGTACTTTACAAACTCCAACATCAAAACCTATATTTTTTTCTTCTAGATATTTACTTACCCCGCATGTAGACTCTAATCCGAAAGCTGATCCTCCAGATAATACTACTGCATGTACTTTTTGAACTGAATTTATTGGATCTAGCAAATCTGTTTCTCTCGTTCCTGGAGCAGATCCTCTAACATCAACTCCACAAGTTGCGCCTTCTTCACATATTACAACAGTACAACCAGTTAACGCATCTGTATCTTCTATTTGACCAACTCTCAACCCCTTTACATCCAAAATATTATTATACATATCCTTTAACTCCCCTTATTGAAACTTCTCCAGATAAAATTTCTTGTACGTTATTGTTAGCATCCCTTACTATTAAATTTCCGTTATCACTAATATCAATGCATTTGACTAGTTCCTTCTCATCACCTTTAATTATATATACATCTTTATTCAGTATTGCTGAGTATTCTTTGCAAATTTTTAAAGTTTCTTCTTTGTAATCATTTTTTATATAATCATTATATAGCTTTTCAAATTCATAAAGAACTTGTGATACTATTTCTACCCTTGATAAATGATAATTTTCTTTATATAAAGATGTTGCTTTTTCTTCTAAGTCTTTATCGAAGTCTAGGTTTTTCACATTCATACCTATTCCAACTACCACATAGTTGATTCTTTCAATTTCGGCAGATAACTCAGTTAGTATTCCACTTACTTTTTTATTGTTTATAATAATATCATTTGGCCATTTAATTTTTGCAGGTACCTGTAAGTTATTTAATGCTTTTAATATAGCTGCTCCTGCTATTAAAGTTATAAAAGGAGCTTTGTATGGTATAATCTCTGGTTTAAGTATTATGCTCATCCATATACCTTCTTTGGATTTTGATTGCCAATTTCTCCCCAATCTTCCTTTGCCTTTTGTTTGTTCTTCGCTTATAACTACAGTTCCTTCTTCAGCATTATTGCCTATTTTCTTTAAGTAATCATTAGTTGAATCTACACTTTCAAGATGAATTATATTTTTTCCTATAGTTTCTGTTTTTAAATTATGATAGACATTCTGTGGGTTTAATAAATCTTTTGGTGAGCCAATTAATCTATATCCTTTTTTGTTAACAGATTCTATATTGTAGCCTGATTCTCGTAAAACATTAATATGTTTCCATATAGCTGTTCTAGATATACCTAGCCTTTTTGATAATTCCTCTCCCGATACAAAGTCCGATCCACTGTCTAAAATAGCTTCTATTATTTTATCTCTCATACTTCACCTCTATTATTTCGCATTTTTTATAAATTAATTATACACTAATTATATTATATATAAATAAAAACAGGGCTTTAATGCAAGCCCTGTTTTTCTGTTTAAATTACTTATTATCATCTTCTGGCAGTTTAAACTCTTCTAATTTTGATTTACGTAAACTAACCTTTTCTTCCTCATTAGATTCTTCTTGTGTATCTTCTTCATCATCAATAATAACTTTTGATTCTTCTCTTTTTGCAAATACATCTTTTTCATCTAATGATAACTCTTCATTAAATGCTTCCATAAATTGAGCTGAATCTAATGTTTCATATAGTAGTAATCCTTTTGCAACATAATGTAATTTCGCCATATTTCCATTTAATATTTGTTTACATTCCGCATAAGCATTTTCAACTATATCTCTAACTTCTTTATCTATCTCAAAGGCTATCTCTTCTGAGTAATTTTTCTTAGTTGTTATGCTGTTTCCTAAGAATACCTCATCATCACTGTCTCCGTATACCATAGGTCCCATTTTTTCACTCATACCATATTTTGTTACCATAGCTCTTGCTATTGCTGTAACTCTTTCTAAGTCATTAGATGCTCCTGTTGAGATGTCCTCCATGATTAATTCTTCTGCAACCCTACCGCCAAGAGCCATCACTATAGTTTCTAACATCTCATTTTTAGTACCATACATTTGATCTTCCTTAGGAAGAGGTTCAGTGAATCCACCAGCTCTACCCCTAGGTATTATAGTTACTTGGTGAACCGGGCTTACATTTGGAAGTATATGCATACAAATAGCATGACCTGCTTCATGATAAGCTGTAAGCTTTCTATCTTTTTCACTGATAACTCTAGATTTTTTAGCTACACCAACCATAACTTTTGTTATAGCTTCCTCTATAGTATCCATATGAATTTCTTTTTCTCTTTTTCTAGCTGTTAATATAGCTGCCTCATTCATTATGTTTTCAATATCTGCCGGAGTAAATCCTGGCGTTCTCTTAGCTAACACTTCTTTATTTACATCGTGTGCTAAAGGTTTATTCTTTGAATGAACTTCAAATATAGCTTCCCTACCTCTAACATCTGGTACTCCAACCACTACCTCTCTGTCAAATCTACCAGGTCTAAGTAATGCAGGGTCTAAAATATCTGGTCTATTTGTTGCAGCCATGATTATTATTCCTTGGTTAACTCCAAATCCATCCATCTCTACTAGAAGTTGATTTAGAGTTTGTTCTCTTTCATCATGACCTCCACCAAGCCCAGCGCCTCTTTTTCTACCAACAGCATCTATTTCATCTATGAATATTATTGCAGGTGCACTTTTCTTTGCTTGTTCAAATAAATCTCTTACTCTCGATGCTCCAACACCTACAAACATTTCAACGAAATCAGAACCACTTATGCTGAAAAATGGCACTCCAGCTTCTCCTGCGACAGCTCTTGATAAATATGTTTTTCCTGTCCCTGGAGGACCAACCATTAGTATCCCTTTTGGAATTCTAGCACCTAAATTAATATACCTCTTGGGGTTCTTGAGGAAATCCACAACTTCCTGCAGATCTTCTTTTTCCTCCGACAGTCCTGCCACATCTTTAAATGTAACTCTTGTTTTTTCATCATCTTTATGAACCCTGGCTTTAGATTTTCCAAAACTCATAACCTTTCCGCCTCCACCTTGAGACTGGTTCATAAAGACAAACCATATTATAATCATAAATCCAATTAGAAGAACAGTTGGTAACATACTTACAAACCAAGGCGTTTGCGGTTGTGCTTCTCCATCAAATACTAATTTATTTTCCACTGCTTGATTCAATATCTCATTAGATAGTTTATCTCCTAATATTTCATTTGGTATATATGATGTAAACTTCTTGTTTGAATCTTTTATTACTCCTTCTACAGAAGTTCCATCCACAAAGTGTATTCTCGATATATTTTCTTCAGTTAAGTTTTTATAAACTTCGGAAAACTTCAACTCTTCAACTTTAGTTGTCTGAGTTCCCGAGAATTGTACTATGCCTATTATTATCATAAACAGTAACAGATAAAAACCTGCTCCTTTTAAAATTTTGTTCAAAAGAAGCCCTCCTTTCATAAGTTGTTTTAATTCTAAATTTTCTTAAAGCAAATCTTTAAGACTTCTTTTGTGGTTTCATCAACCTTATATGCTTCACTATTTCTAAAATTTCCAACACATAAAATTCCATTATCATCTTGCATAACTGGAACTTTACATCTTTCTTCTTTTGGAATTTTTAAATCTATGAATAATTGTTTTAATTTTTTACTTCCCATAGAAAGTTTTATTTTATCCCCTGGCTTTCTACTTCTTACAACTATCCCCCCTTTAATTTTATTACAATCAAACCATTTTAATGATTTATCTCTTTTCAAAGCCTTATACCTATTTATAGGCATTGTTTCAGTTTCAATAATTATATTAGCTTCATTTATTTTGACAAACCCATTTTTAGGTACTTTATAAGAGAATTCTATTTCTTCAAATATAATTTCTTTTGTTGTAAATACCAGTTTATTTTTTTGTCTATAAACAAATAATCCTCTTGGGAGAACTATTTTTTTATCAATCTTATTTTCATCTTCTAAGTCTAAAACTTCCTCAACATGCTTTTGGTCTATAAAATTTGTATCTCCTAAAACATATTTTATTCCTAATCTAATAATTCTACTTTTTAATGACTTATGTAAATTCATATATTTATTTAGCTTAATCTCTAAGTTATATGCATCTATAAAAGCTACTTCTTTAAATTTCTTAAAAGCCTCTTCTTCTATGTAATCATTGTCAATTCTTAAGCCATTGCTCATTCTTACTATGGCTTCTATTATATTAGAATTAAAATTATCCTTCATATATGGTATAAGATCTAATCTAATTTTATTCCTTGTATATATGTTTTCTAAGTTTGTAGCATCTATTCTTGGATTTAATTTATATTCTTCACAGTAAGCTTCTATTTCAGATCTCTCAATTTCTAAAATAGGTCTAATTATAGCATCGTCTCTTATATAATCTATACCTTTTAAGCCTTTTAAGCCTGTACCTCTCATCATACGCATTAAAACGGTTTCAGCTTGATCATTCATATTATGAGCTATAGCTATTTTATCAGCATTTAATTTTTCTTTTATTTCAAAGAACATCTCATATCTTAACTTTCTTGCTCCTTCTTCTAGAGACAACTTATTTTCTTTACAATATTGTGGTACATTTATAGATTTAACAAAAAAAGTTATTCCTAAACTTTCGCACAATTGAGAAACATATAAAGCATCCTTTTGAGCTTCCATACCTCTAATCTGATGATTCAGATGTGCTGCATAAACTTCTATGTCTAAAACATTTCTCAATCTACTCAATATATGTAATAGACAAACTGAGTCAGGTCCTCCAGAAAGGCCTAACACAATTTTATCTCCATTTTCAATTAAGTTGTATTTTTTTATCGTACTTAGCGTTTTCTCAAATATCATATTTTATACCTCTATTACAATTAATTTTATCAATAATTAATTTAATTGCCTTACTTATTTGCATCAATTTTTAATTAATGAAATTCTTAACTACTAGTACTATTTTCTATAAAAAAACTTCAAATCCTTGTTTATATTTATCCTATTTTTTAAGAATATTTTTTAAACACTATAGTTATAATGATAACAAATAAATGAAACAAAAGGTAGTATTTTAACTACCTTTAATTTTATTACATTAAAAATATTTATTTTTTAACTTTATTTATTGATAAATATTTATTTTTATTTTATTACGACCTTTAAACATATCTATTATTTCTATATTATAATCTATTTCAATGATAATATTTTCTTCATTTTTTATACTTAAACTTGTAGTTTTTGTTTCTACATTAAACATACCTTGTGGTGTTGTATAATTAGAATTAATTGTTTGATTTTCTTTAAAAACCATAGTTGAATTTATTTCACCAAATCTTTTTATCGTTATTTTATCATTTTCAATTTTAATAGATGTTGTCGTTTCCTTTCCATCCTCTTTTTCCCTATAAACTACATAGGTATTATCTCTTTTTTCATATAAAGTACCCGTAGCATTTAATTTTATATCATTTTTTTCTCCATATTCATTATATTGAATCGTATGGATATTAATTTTAACTTCCAATACATTGCCTCCTTCTAAATATGGCTTTTTATAAGTAAAGCATTTCGTTTTATATTTTACTATCTAGATGATAATTATAATTTATTTTATAAAAAAAATAAAGGAGTAAAAACTCCTTTACTTTTTTATTTTAAATTATATATTATTTAGCAAAAACATGATTCCCTATCCTTAAGTAAGGATTTAATGTGTTTATCCAATTACATGTAGATATATCTGGGTTCCAGAAATATATTGCATTGTTGGTTGGATCACTTCCGTATAGCGCTTCCTGAGCAGCTCTATATGTAGAACTTGTTGGCTCTGCATATATAGTTCCATTTTTCACTACAGAAAATGCATTTTTTTGATATATAACTCCTTCTAAAGAATCTGGAAACCTAGAGTCCTTCACTCTGTTAATTACAACTGCTGCTACAGCAACTTGTCCTTCATAACTTTCTCCTCTAGCTTCTCCTGCTACTAACTTTGATAATAACATTATTTGTTCATCATTAAGATTTATAACTGCTTCTTTTTTCTCATCTTGTTCTTTTATTTGCAAAAAACAATTTTCTGTTTTATTGTCTAAATAATAGTATTCTAGTGCATATATTTGTTTTATAGGTACAAACAAATTGCCTAAAACTAATAGTGATACTATAAGTGTTTTATAGCACCTATCCATAGTTAAAGTCACTCCTTTTTTGTCTTATTCTTGATTTAAAATAAATTTTGAAATACTTCTGTTATCTTAAATTTAAATTTTAAATTAGTTACTTTAGTTTGATTTTTAGCCATTATTAAATCATACTCTTGTGGTGTTAATATCTCTTTTAGCTTTTCATCAGTTTTTTCATCTATTACTCCATTTTGTTCATCTACAAAGCAAAGAGGAGGAAACATTACACACCACCAGTTTTTACCTTTTCCCTCTCCTATTATAATTTTTAAAGCTTTATATTTACCTGCTGGTAAAACTACACTTGAGTATTGCTTAGCCGGAAAGTCACTGTATTGCAAGCCAATATTAACGCTATAGTCATATCCGTTTTCAGAAATAATATTCTTGCTTATTTTTTCTAAGTTATCATATTCATTTTTTATAATTGCTTCACTTTCTTCTATTGATTTAGAGTTTTCAAGTTTTGGTTGTAAATAAGCTATAACCGCATCTCTAACTTTTAATTTCAATTCTTGATCATCATCTGTATCACTATTAGCTATAACATGAAATCTTATTAATTTTTCCTTATAATCATAGCTACATGCCTCTATTTTAGTTATTTCTTTTGATATTACTAGCGCAGTTAATAATAATATGGTAATCAAAATACTAAACAGTATGTATATTCTTTTTTTTATATTTTTTGCTTTCATAATAATCCCCCTCAAAAATTAATTCATATTTTGAGTGTATCCATTTATTATTTTTTTATACAGAAATTTGATTTGTAACACATACAATAAAAATTCATTTTAAGCAGTAACTTTGATGAAATTAATCCTTTTAAATTATGCACTATAAACAATAAAAAAAGAAGGCCAAGCCTTCTTCAAAATATAATTTCCATTTTAGTTTAATTATTTACTGTATTCTCCATAAAAAATTGTTCTGCCAATTCTATATGCTCTGTTGCATACTTTTTAGCTAATTCAGAGTCACCTGATTTTATTGCTTCTAATATTCTATTATGTTCATCCACTAGGCTTAAAGATGCCTCATAGTTTGATACATACGTCACTCTGAATCTATGCACTTGTTCCCATAAAGAAGTTATTAAGTGATATAGTTTTTTATTATTTGCCATTAAAAATATCTTCTCATGAAATTCTACATCTTTTTTTAATACATTGTCTATGTCAGTTTCTCTTACACTTTTTTCAAATTCTTTTGCAACTCTTTCTAACTCAGCAATGTCTTCCTCCCTTAGTCTCTCTGATGCTAAAGATGCCGCTAATCCTTCTAGGCTTGCTCTTATTTCTAATACGTCTATTAAATCTTTAAATGACATATTAGCCACATAAGCACCCTTTCTTGGTAACATTACTACTAAACCTTCAAGTTCTAATTTCCTAATAGCTTCTCTTATTGGAGTTCTACTTACCCCTAATTGTTCCGCCAGTTGCACTTCCATAAGTCTTTGACCTGCTTTTAAATTACCTTCTAAAATAGCTGTTCTTAGATTTTCAAATACTACATCTCTTAATGGCTTATAATTATCTAGATTTAATTTTGTTAAACTATCCATTTATTTCAACCCCCTTTTTATGGCTTTTAACTAGATATACTTGTTTAAAGTTTTCTAGTAAAATTTTTTTACATTTTTTTGCATCTTCTTCGTTGTTATATAATCCAAAAACTGTTGGTCCACTTCCACTCATCATAGCGCCTAATGCTCTATTATTTATCATAATTTTCTCTATCTCACTAATAACAGGATATTTTTCCTTAGTAACGGATTCTAAAACATTATACATACTCTTTGATAATAACTCTATTTTATTTTCTTTTAATAGCCTTATTAATAATTTATTATCTGGCCTTTTTTTAATAATTTTAGAATCTATAGCCTCATATACTTCTTTTGTAGACACAAATAATTCTGGTTTACACACCAAAATAAATGCATCCTGAGATAAACCCTCTATATTTGTTAATTTTTCTCCAATATTTCCTGCCAATGATGTCTCTCCCTCAATGCAAAAAGGCACATCAGCTCCCAGCTGTAAACCCATTTCCTTAAGCTTATCTTTACTCAAGTTAAGATTCCATAATTTGTTCAGTCCAACTAAAACTGCGGCTGCATTACTACTTCCACCTGCCATACCAGCAGCTACAGGTATATTTTTATCTATGTAAATTTTTATACCTCTCTTTATATTGAATTCTTGCTTTATTAAACTAGCAGCTTTATACATTATATTGCTACTATCCACAGGTATATCTTTACTATTACTATTTATTATTATTGTATCTTCATCTAGTGAAAAAATTTTTATAATATCAAATAAGTCAATAGTTTGCATTATCATTTCAACTAAATGATATCCATCTTGTCTCTTTCCTAATACATCTATAGATAAATTAATCTTAGCTCTACTTTTCAGTTCTATAGAATTCATTTCATCCTCCTTGTATGTGGTTGCACTTAGTATAATGGATTCTCGAATTATAATAATTATACTACAAAAATAAAATAATAGGGGTTTTATCCCCTATTATTTTATTGCTTTTGTTAGTTTACTAATTTACCATTGTAACTTTTTTTTGTAAAATCAAGCATTTTCCTGGCTTAATTGGCTCTTCTATTTTAATTTCATTTACATCTGCTATTTCTTCTTCTGTTGTATTATATTTTTTGGCTATATCCCAAAGATTGTCACCTTCTTTGCAAATATATACGATTATACTAGGAGCTGTCGAAAGATCATAATCACCTTGATCTTCACCTTTTATAATAAAACTTTCTGATTTCTTATCTATAGCTTCTGTGAATCTTTTCACCTTTATTACTAAGTCTATCTCGTCTCTATTTAAATCTGCCTCAACTTTATCAATACAAACTGTATTAAATATTGAACAAGTATCACTTAAGTTTTCAATAACAGCATCATTTTCAAAAGGAATTTCCTCTGATAGCTTATATATCATTTTCTCCCCTTCAACAGGAACAAATAATATTACAACTTTTATTATTCCTTGAATTATGCTTTTATTTCCTTCTACATAAGCATTCTCTATAGATATTGATGGACACACACTTACTATATCTTTCACTTGCATGCTATCATCATCTATACTTAAAGTATCTCTAACTGTAAACATTTCTGACATAGAACATAATGCTTTGTTTAAATTTATTAGTCTATGATCAAATTTTACAATTTTTTGTGGAGAATACGCATCTTGTAATACTTCTCTAGTTACTTCATCAGTAACTTTTACCTTACAACATACTGTACATTCTATTTCTAGCATGGCTGTATTACTTTCACTATTGTCTTTGAAATTGTAATTAAAATCTCCTATACTTAATAAAGTTTCTTCTCTCATTCCGTCAAAAGCTCCTGGAACTTCAATAAATTGTGTGAAATCAATGCCTACCTTGTCTAGCTCTACAATATCACCTTCACAAGTGCATGCTAGAGGACTAATTTCTAAAACTCCACCTATTATAACTTTATTGTCTGCTATTCTGCTTTCTTTAACTTTTACCACAGGTGTAATATTTATTATTGCAGCTACCTCTTCTGAGCTTATAGCTATAGTGTCTCTTATTACACTTTCTGTTTTTTCTATGCCAATGATATCTTGATATACTATTTCTTTTCTATGTTTTTGAATGCATTCAACTTGAGAAACATCCTTTACGATATCTAATCTTTGTTTTTCAAATAAACTACCTTTAATATTCATAAGAGCTCCTACTCTTATCTTTCTTTCATTCAAAATTGTACAATCAACATGTTCTACCTCTGGATATAGCATATACTCCATATCTTGAACTATATTATCTTTTTCTACGACTTCATTTATGTCTATTTTTCCGCAAACATTGGATAAAGTACTTTTATCATCTGCTATATACATAACATTGTAATTAAAACTTCCTCTACATACAAGTTTTCCATCTGATACATCAATTTTACTCAATGCTATGTACCCTTGAGTATCAACTATTTCATAGACGTCTGATTTAATATCTGGCACTACCGCCTCTGATTCGATAAATGTTTGATACTTCCCAAAGTCAACTCTGCTATCTATTTTGATTATATCCTTAATTAATTCCATATTTGTCCCTCCTAAATATAAATAAACTATCACACTATATTTATATTTAGGAAAGCAAAAAAAAATTACACCTAATTTAATAGGTATAATTTAACTTACGCTTAATTTATCGTCTTCTATTTTACTATCTTTAAAAACTTGTAATTTTACATTTTCTGTTAACAGATCAGAGTAACTATAAGATACTCTTTGATATCCACTTCCGCTTGCTTCTAGCTTCACTATAAAGACACTAGGATAAACATTTTCTAGTATTCCCCTTTTGGTTGTAATCTGTTTTCTTCCCTTATTTGCTTTCAATATTATTTTTTTGCCTAGATGTTTTTCCAAATTCAGTCTAATGTTATCTAAAGTTTGAACAGTAGCCATAATATCACCCTCTTTTAGTTTCTATGTTTACATAATATCATAAGAAGAGGTCTTTGTCAAATGTTTTAACTAATTATTTTATATATTTTCAAAGCAATTGTCAATAGTATTTTTAAAGAATACAGTATAATTTTATAAAAATATATTTTTAATATAAAATTATATTAATCTAGGCATTGCCCATCTAAATTTTCCTCTAGTTTCAAAACCCCCTATTCCTTTATATCCTGTTATTGTTTGTTCTATTACTTCTTCTATTGGCACTACCATATCAATTCTTGAACAAGCAATTTTTTCAACAATAAATACAGGGTCAAGGGCATGTATCATTATTCTTCCTGGAGAACTAGCATAGTTTGCACCTGCTCTTATTATTTGCTCATAATTGGATTGACATGCACCTGCAAATATAACTAGACCATCAAAATCAGGTTGCCACTTTCTAGCTTCTCTAACACATTTTATAAAGTTATAAGAATTTCTATAGTTATTTATATCTTTTAAATTTCCCTTTTTAGACGTGATAGCATCATGTCCTGTTATGACCAAAATATCGGGTTTGTGCTTTTCTAAAAGCGCTCTCACTTCTTTGTACTGGTTTGCTTCTGGTATGGCTACTCCAATAGCTGGTATTCCTAATTCAGTATAAACATCTAAACATATTTTTAAATATTCTTTGTCTCCGTCTATTTGGAGCACCTTTCCTGGAATACCATATACATTACTACTGGACTGAAGTTTAGGAGCTCCTCTATACAAATTTTGTCTTTCCCTTGCATTAACCACTGATCTATATAATAAACTTTGAACATTTTTATCTATCAAAATCCCCCTAGTGTCATTTTCTTCCACCAATTCTAAATCATCCAAGTATGCATCTGCCATTAATCTAAAAGCCACACCTTTTAACATGGCAACTTTTTTATTTTTATCGTCCTTAGAAAATCCTATTATTTTAAATATAATATCTCTATTATAAGATTTTCTAACAACTATATCTCCCTCTTTCATAGTTGTCCTCCTTAACATATGGTTTTAATTTATAGTATGTTTTAGAGGATATTTTGTTCATATGTTGATAAAAAACATATTTTGTTAAATCTAATCAATGTACTAGATTAATATGTTCCCATATATATATAATAATTTCTAATATATAATGTATTTAGGAAAGTATTTTTTGTGCTTATAAAAAAGGGGGCTTATTACATATGAATATATTTATTTTATCTTGTGGAGTATTTGAACCAGAACTAAATAAAATTTTAGAAGATATAAAAAAAGAAAAGTTATTTAAAGAAGACATTAGTGTAAAATATCTACCATTTGGACTTCATACTAACTTGGACAAACTGAAAAGCGTAATTACTAGTAGTTTAGATAGCATACAGTCAGATAAGATAGTTTTGCTTTACGGAAGTAAGTGCCATTATATGTTTCATGAGTTTCTAAAAGGCTATGATAATTTAATCACCTTTAAAGATTCTAATTGTATGGAGTTAATAATTGGAGATGAAATAAAAAACAACAATAACAACTTATATATAACACCTGGCTGGGTTATTAAATTCGATGAGCTAAATAAATTTATAAACGCAGTAGATATTTATGATATTAGACAACAGTATGGACAGCATGATAATGTTATAATTGGTGATACAGGCGTATGTGAATTTACAGATGATATGATATTTGATTTATTTGAAAAAATTCAAGTACCCATAGAAATACAAAAAACAGATATTAATAATTTTAAAAATAAAATAATTGATGCTATAAAAAGAGCTATAAATGACTGATTTAAATCAGTCATTTATAGCTCTTTAATTTATATATTTAAAACTTATATTACTCTTCTTCCATTTACAAAAGTTTTGTAGTAATGACCACTTGCCATACTTGATATTACAACCTTACCTTTAGTAGATGATGCATGGATAAATTTTTTGTTACCTATATAGATTCCTGCATGAGATACTCGTCCTTTTCCTGTTGTAGCAAAAAACACCAAATCACCTTTTTTTAATTTTTTTCTACTTACATATTTTCCTTGTTTACTTTGTGTAATTGAAGTTCTAGAGATACTTTTACCTGTAGTCTTCTTTATAGTATAGTATGTAAATCCAGAACAATCAAATGCAGATGGACCCGACTTTCCCCAAACATATTTTTTCCCTAATTGTTTTTTTGCAAAACTTACAACTTTCGTTGACTTACTACTTTTTGAAGCTGCATCTATTTGAGTTGGTGTTGTTAACACCGGCATAATCATTGTAACAAGTAATAATAAGGTTATTAATTTTCTTTTAAAATTCTTCATATTATTCTATATAGTATTTAAACTATATTTATTTCCCCCCTAATCTGATACAATTCAAATTGTAATCTTTTTGTAATAACTACATATATATTGTTACATTTTTGTAACTACTTTGCAATAGTTTTTTTCCATATTCTTGAGTAATTATAGTTTTTTTGTTTTGTAACAAAAAAAGCTACCTCATTAAAAGGTAGCCTAAATTATTTATTTTCCACAACATTTTTTGTATTTCTTTCCACTTCCACAAGGGCATGGATCATTTCTTCCAACTCTATTTTCTTTAACAACAGTTTTAGTTTTTTTGTATGCTTTTTCTATTTCTTTTCTTTTTTCTGCTGATAATATTTCTTCCCAGCCTGGTAAAGTATATAACCATTCAGCTTCTACATTTAACATGTTGAAGTATAATTTCTCGAAATCTATTTTTAAAGATATTTCAGAATCAGCTTCTATTTCTTCTAAAACTATATCTTCTTTTAAACTTTCACTTATTCCATCTATGAATCCCATGAAGTATTCAACAGAAGTATCATGAGATGCAGCTAAGTCAACAACTTTCCCCTCTATAACTTCTATTTTTTTATTTAATAATTCATTGTATATTCCCGCTTCTACTTTTAAGTATTCTTCCCAAAATTTCACTTCAGCTTCTTGAGTTTCAAGATTTTCACTTAAAGCTCTCCATTCAGTTAATAAACTCATATTAATGCTCCTCCTAAATTTAATTTAAAATCATCCTTATTTAACTATACTATTATATCACAATTAAATAATTCTTTTAATACCTTTATGGCATAGTCTTGTTCTATAAAATATGGGCTCGTAGCTATAGTTATAACTTTTGCTCCTTGTATTAATTCTTTAATTCTATTTAATCTAAAATCATAAGGTATGTAGTCCATATCTTTCGAAAATATATCTAAATCTATGTCTAGCACATATTCTCCGTCAATTTTGGCATCAAAGCCATAAGAACTATCAATTATTGTAACTTGTGAAAAAATTTCTTTCTTCAATGCAGGTTGAATAAAGTTTCCTACGTTTAGTACTTGATTAGTATACATAAATACGTCATTCAAACTGTCTATATTCACATTATAATGATTCGGCTCTCTCATATCTTTATGTTGATCCACATGAACTAATTTACAACCTTTATTAAATTCTTTATTTTTTAAACTTTTTATCCAAAAATAAAAGGCATGATTGTGGTTGTCAAAAATATATATAATTTTATCTTCAAATTTATATTTTACCAAGTTTTTAAGACCTATAGCTTTTATTTCATTATATTCATCAATTTCATTAAAAACTATATTGTCACCAATTTGCACATCTTCTAAATCGCCTTCAATTAGCTTTGGTACAAAAATTTTTTTATTTTTCCTTTCTTCATAAGAAAAAATATTATTTCCATAAGGTTTATCAATATAAAACCCTTTATATCTTTCCATTGTATCTCCTTATTATTTATACATAATTCCTACGAAAATGATTTTAGCCAAAGGCTGTTTTTTGCAACACTAAACTAAACCTACTATAAATAGGTTAAATTTAGTGTTGTTTTTACTTTTTTATACCCCCTCTAGACTACATCTTTCTA
>NZ_JAHZMO010000052.1 GCF_020748185.1 Terrisporobacter petrolearius
ATCTCTTCTTTAGAAAATAGTTTTTTGTTCATAATTACTCAACTCCTTAATGAATATTTTACACAAAAATAAACCCTATACAAGTAAACACTTTTTCTAGTATCCACTTTATAGGGTCCATTTTATTTTTCTTTAGTAACTACTTTTTTTATTAAAAAAACGAAATTTGATTATCTATATAACTATACTGAACAGCCTCCTTAACAATATCTCCTTCCATAAAATCTCCAATCAAAAATGGGGAATTTTTATCATGCTTTCTAAAGTTATTCATAACAATGTCTTTACTATAATTAGCATAACAATACAAGCATCCATGATAACAAGTATTGTACATACCTATATCGTTGCCAAGCAAGCAGTCACAACTTTCTCTGCTTCCCTTTTTCTTAGGTACTTTCAAATTACTATGTATTGCTCTCTCTAACACAGGTTGTGTCATACATCCACTACAGTCCACACCAAATTTAGATAACTCGTATCCTTCTGCACAAGTTTTTATCTTTATATTATTTTTATTGCCAATAGTAACAAATTCTCTTCCTATAATCTTACGTTCTTCTTTTGATACTTCTCTAACCTCATGAAAATTACGCTTTGTTTTTTCATATAAATCTATAAAACTAATAATACATTCCCCAGTATATCCAGAAAGGCTAGATGCCATTTTTTCAAAGTTTTCAATATGACTATTCAAGCTATATTTTTCTGAAATAAAAATAGGATCATACCTCCAAACAGTTTTCTCAAAACCTATTGTTGACGACAATTTTTTAAAACTTTTTATTACTCTTTCTTTATTTGGTACATTAGGTTCTATGTCTTTATCATAAGGAGTTATTGTAACAAACCAAAACTGGCCAAATTCTTTTAGTTTATCTAATCTAGAAATCATTGGTTCAGGATTCTTAGTGCAAAAGCAAATACAATCTACCACATGGGGGGTTATTTTATATTTTGTAACTTGACTTAGATAGTATGGATTTCTAGCACAAACATATCCTTCTTTTATTCTATTATAAAACCAGTCACTAAAATAAGCTGGTATATCTGTTCTATTTCCTGTATTAATAATCATAAATTATTTCTTTCCTCCATACTTTCCTTATGAAATTCTTTTATTTCTATCTTACCCCTACTTACACTTCGTAATCTATTTGTTTTGAATTAAATTTACAAATGCTTGATGAACTCCTGTACTTGCTAAACCAGAAAACATACCGCCTAATATTACATCTGCAGTTACACTCTTGTTTATCCATATATTCAATATACAACCTGTTACTGCCATTATTAATGGTATGTACTTATTTGGTATAAAGTTTAAGCTACTTTTTATTATATAACCTAAACACAGACATATACCAACAATAACTAAAACTAAATAATCATTTAAAAATCCTAAGTCCATAGTATTCCCTCCTTAAATTTATCCTCATAATATATTACTATTATAAGAACTAAAAAAGACTAAAGGAATTAATCTCCTTTAGCCTTTTAAATTTCTATTTATTTAAAACTTAACTAAAAATAATTTACTTTATTTTTATGCTAGTTTGTCTCATCATCAATTTTAAATTGTGATGCAATTGCTCGAAGGTCTTCAGCTTGCTTAGATAAATCATTACTTGCAGCTGAGCTTTCTTCAGATGTTGATACATTTGTTTGAACAACATTACTTATTTCTTCAATACCTTCTAATGTTTGTTTTAGAGCTGTAGCTTGCTCAGAAGATTCATCTGATATCTCATCTATTAATTTTACTGATTCAGATACACCTTGTAATACTTCTACAAGCATTTCTCCTGTTTTATTAGCTATTTTATTTCCATTTTCTACAGCCTTAATAGATTCTTCAATTAAGTGAGTAGTTTCTTTTGCTGCATCTGCTGATTTTGTTGCTAGATTTCTTACTTCATCAGCCACCACTGCAAATCCTTTACCTGCTTCTCCAGCTCTAGATGCTTCTACTGCTGCATTTAAAGCTAATATATTTGTTTGGAATGCAATGTCTTCAATAACTTTTATTACTTTGCCTATTTCTGATGATTTATTATTTATTTCAGTTATTGCCTCCATCATTTTTTGCATTTGATCATTACTTAAATTTGAAAGTTCCCCAACAGATTTAATTTGATCAGCAGCACCTAATGCATTTTCTGCATTTTTTGATACTCTATCAGATAAATCATTTACTGTAGATGTAAGCTCCTCTGTTGTATTTGCTTGATATAGGGCTCCATCTGCAAGAACTTGTGATGCTGTAGCTATTTCTCTTGAGCCTAGTGCCACATTTTCTGATGTTTCTATTATTTGACCTATAGTATGTTTAAATATCTCAGAAAGTTGAATTAATGAATCTTTAATTTTTTCAAACTCTCCATCGTAATCTTGTTTTAAATCTATATTTAAATCTCCTGTTGAGAATCTATTTAATGACTCTGCTATTTCGTCTATATAGACAATATACTCATTTAATCTTGTAACTAGTTTTTTCATTGATTCAGCTAATTTACCTGTTTCATCATTGTTATCAATGTCAATTTCAGCATCTAGATTACCTTCTGCTAAATCTTCTGTAACCTCCATAAGCTTTTGAATTGGCGATACTATACTTTTTGTAACAAAATATATTACTACTAAAAGAATTATAATAGCTAATCCATAAACAAGCGTCATATCTTTCTTTTCTTTTTTTACTAATGCATTGTATCTATCTTCACTTATACTAAATATAGTTTTTAAGCCAGCATCTCTTACTGCATTTACAATTCCATAACGTGTTTGTCCATTCTCAGTATACTCTATAACTTTTTTACTAGGATTTTCCACTTCTTTTAACATAGTTTCGTCAAATCCTATTTCACTAACATTTTTAAGCAGCTTATCGTTATCCTTGCTTGCTAACACTTGTCCTGATCTAGATACAAGCATTGTGTATGCATCTTTTCCAAATTCTGTTTCGTTAGATGCTATTTTATTACTTAAAGTATCAAGTTGGATATCTAAAGCCGCCACCCCAACTATTTCTTTTCCATCTAAACTATATACCGGTGCCGCAAATGATACTATCATATTTCCAGAGATAACATCTTCAAATGGATCAGTTATTATATATCCATTTTTTATATCTTCTTCATTTGAAAACCAGTATTTTTTTGATTTTAAATCATAATCTTTATCTGAAACCCAGCTAGTACCATCAAATGCTAATGTGTCTTTAGCAGAACAAACATATGCCGTTGATATTTGTTCATCCTTTTCCGCCACAAATCCCAAATACTTATATGTATCTTTGAATGAAGATTTATCTTTATAATTTTCTCTAGTAGCTTCCGTCAATACTTGTCTCACAGACGTATTTCCTGCCATCTGAATTGCCATGGTTTTATATCTTGTGAAATATTCATTAATCTCAACCCCTAATTTATCTGTAGTTAATGTTGAGATAGTTTCTAGAGAATCATCCACCATATTTAGTGTATTTTTTATTGAAATTCCACCTGAGATAATCATTGCTAAAATTGCTACTCCACCAATCATTACTAAAATTTTCGTCCTTATGCTTTTCATTTGCCTGTTCATCCTCCTCGGTTTTACCTGCTTTAATTAATTATTTTTAATATAACATTCACTCGTGCTTCAAATAAATCCCAAATATTGCATATTATCTCCAAAGATGTTATACGGTTAAATTTATAAAAGCTTTAACACTTTAAATACAAAAAATCACTTGCTTTTATAAAGTAAGTGATTTTTATTATTTTTCTATTTAAATATTAGTTTTTACCATACCTACAAAGTACTTATGCTCTCTATGACAGGAATAATTAGCCCATCAATATCTTTTAAATCATCTTTATTCCTAATTTCTATAGTATGAACATTTAAATTTTTTAATATGCTTATATGCTCTTCATAAGCACCTTACATGGCAAGCACTCCAATTTTCATATTACCAACCTCTCGATGCTAACAATTCTTTATCTTCTAAAGTATTCACCGCCACACCACTCATAGCTCCACCTAAATCTTCTGATATTTGTGCTAAAACTTTTGGGTTATTATAATTTGAAACAGCTTTTACTATGGCTTCTGCCCTCTTTTGAGGATTGTCTGATTTGAATACTCCTGACCCTACAAATACCCCATCACATCCTAGTTGCATCATTAATGCTGCATCTGCTGGTGTTGCAATACCTCCTGCCGCAAAGTTTACTACTGGAAGTTTACTGTTTTTATGAACATATTTAACTAAATCGTATGGTGATCCCATTTCTTTAGCCGCATTCATTAACTCTTCTTCACCCATAGATACTATTTTTCTAATTTGAGAAGTTACCCTTCTCATATGTTTAACTGCTTCAACTACATCTCCAGTTCCTGCTTCACCTTTTGTTCTTATCATGGATGCACCTTCACCAATTCTTCTAAGAGCTTCTCCTAAGTTTCTTGCTCCACAAACAAAAGGAGCTTCAAATTTAGTCTTTTCTATATGATAAACATTATCTGCTGGTGTTAGAACTTCACTTTCATCTATAAAATCTATTTCTAAAGCTTCAAGTATTTGTGCCTCTACAAAATGTCCTATTCTTACTTTTGCCATAACTGGTATACTTACAGCTTCTTGAATTTCTTTTATCATTTTAGGATCTGACATTCTCGCCACTCCGCCTTCTTTCCTTATATCAGCTGGAACTCTCTCAAGTCCCATAACTGCACATGCTCCTGCATTTTGTGCTATTATTGCCTCTGCTGGATTAGTAACATCCATTATTACTCCACCTTTTAATATTTGTGCTAAATTTTTATTTAATACTTCTCTGCTCATTAATTGTACCCCCTTATTGTTTTTCTTTTATAAGGAAATAGTAGTACAATTTTAATTGTATCACAATATAAGTTTGGTCTTTTATGTTTTTGCATAAATTGTACCCATACATTTATTACGCTAAAAAAGCTAGAAAATGCATTAATTTAAATACATGTTCCAGCCTTAGTTTATACTTTATATTATAAAATTTATATTCTATCTTCCAACCAAGAATGTACATCTTCCAATACCTTATCTTTATCAAATTCATTCATAATTTCATGATAAAGACCTGGATATACTTTTAAACTCTTATCTAAAGAAGATATATGTTCATAAAGAATTTGTGAATCTTCTGATGAAACTATTTTGTCATCTTCTCCATGCAATATATACACTGGATATTCAAATTCATGCATATTTTCAGATATATATTTTACTGCCTTGTAGCATTCTTTATATATCTTTCCTAGTGTTACATGGCATACTAAAGGATCATTGCCGTAATCAGCCACTACTTTTTTATCAGTGCAAATTAAATCCCCTAAAGAATTTGGTATTTGTGCATCGTCTTGCACATCTTTGTTACTTTCTAGTAACTTGGCCTTATCAAGGGTAACCCCTGCCGATAAAATTATACCGTCTACTATGTCTTTGTAATCTATTCCATATACTGTACTTATCATCCCGCCCATACTATGTCCTAGTACAAAAACCTTCTTGTCATCATTTTCATTTTTAGCCATAGATACAATTTCATTAACATCATTAGAAAAATTTTTATAACTTTCTATGTATGTTCTTCTTCCTTCAGACTTTCCATGACCTTGATTGTCAAATCTATAAACACTATATCCCCAATCATTTAATTTTGATACTACATAATCATATCTCCCTAAATGTTCTGCCAATCCATGTACTATTACTATTACAGCCCTTGCATCTTCAACTAAGTCTTTCTTTACAAAAAGTTCTATATTATCCTTATTTCTAAACATCATACTTTCATTTAAAACTTTCTCTTGTCCCATGTTTTACCCCCATCTTTAGTAAATTAAGAATAAGACTTTGTATGATCTAAGGTGATATATCCTCAAATTCAGTATACCAAAACTTATTTTTTATAACTATAGTTTAATGTTAAGTTTCCTAAGTATACAGTATTTTCATTTATTTTATAACAGTACAAAATATCCAACCTAATAATTTTTACTTTTTAATGTTATCTTAACAACTTCTGGCTTACAGTTAATTCTAACAAGTACCTTAGATCCACCCAGTCCTTTAGTAACTATCATAGTTGAATCATTTTTATCATATTTACCCAAATCATATTTAGGGAAAAATTGCCTATTGGGAGATAATAAACCTCCTACAATAGGAAGTCTAATTATTCCTCCATGTACATGGCCAGCTAAAATAAGATCCCCACCCCATTTTTCATAATCATCAAAGTAAAAAGGTGTATGAGCTAATAAAATATTATACTCATTTTTATTTATAAATGGTAAGTTCTTTTGTAAAAAATTTTCTTCTAAATCTGTACTTTTATCCTTATCAAACAAATATTTATAAGATTCAAAAGGTATTGTCAATCCATAAATATTTATATGACTATTGCCTTTTTTTATTTGAACTTTTTCATTGTCTAAATGAATAGCTCTTAAATCATGTAGTTTCTTAAAATACTCTTTATATAATTTTTTATATCTTTTTAATAAAGCTTTTTGTTCGTGGTTACCTGTAATGTGATAAACTTTGTATTTAGTGCTTAGATCTTTCAACAAATCTAATGAAACTTGAAAATTTTTATTTTCTCCGTCTATTATATCTCCTGTAATAAGTATTACTTTAGGACTTATTTGGTCAATCTTACTAATTAAATTAATATTATTTTTACCAAAGGACTTATTATGCAAGTCACTTATTTGAACAATAACATAATCATTAAATTCTTGTGGTATTTTTTTATTTTCTATAATGTAATTAACTACTTCTAATTTACTCATTTGCAATTATTTTCACCTACAATTTTTCTTATTATAAAAAATTCGCTTCGCTCATGTCGCCAACGAGATGCCTTTGAGCAACGTGTTGGCGAATCATTTTGCTATCGCTTCAGGCAACTCCGTTGCTCAAAAATACATTTTTTTACACTTTCTAAATGATTTGATATAACTTGATTCCAGATTTTATCAACAGCATAAACTTGACTATAATTTCCTTAAATGTAAAAAGTTATAGATTTCATTAAAATCTATAACTTTTTTATAATTAATTATCTAGCATTATATACTTTATCTCATTTATGACTTCTTTTTTATTATCAAGAATTTTAATTTCTGATATTTTATTATCTTTTGTAAATATGGCTAGTAGCTTATCTTCATTGTCCAATTTAAAAACATTTATGGACTTTTCTACTTTGTCATATAAGTATGCATCATAAGATGGTTGTTTGTGACCTACTATAGTTGATATTTCCCTAGAGTCATCACCAATAAAAGTATTTAGTTTTTCCATATCTAAATCTGACATTTTAACTATATCTTCATCATCATAACAATCTATAAGTATTTTAGATTTGTTAATGCCTTTAGTTATATTAAATCTAGAATTAGAATAATCCACAATTTGTGCATTTTTTACTATTTTATTTTTTAGGTGTAGATATAAAGAAGTACTATTAGCATTTTCATCCGATACATTCTTCAAGTAAACTAAATTTATATCTTCTAAATTTTCTGCATCATCTAGCGTATCTAAACTGTCTATTTTATTTTTATCTATCCAATATGCTGTAGCATTAGGCTTTCCTAAATTACTTAAGACATAATTGTAATCTTTGTCTATTATTTCATTTACATCATTTTGAACTTTAGTCATAGTTTTTTGCTTAGTTGCTTCATCTGGCAAAGTTATGCCTTCATTTTGGACTTGATAATTGGAGCATCCCGTAAAAAGCATGGTTAAAATAATCAATGCAGATAATGATCTTTTAAGGTTCATAAATTAATCCTCCTTGTACCAAGTATAGGTAAATATTTTATTTTGTCTCACATAGATGATTTTTATCATTTTTTCTTATTTTTTAAATTATAACCTATAATTAACGGGAAATCATAACAAATATCATTCTGTAATTTTTTTGTAATACAAATTATGTCCCTGTATTTTTCTTATTATTAATATAACAAAAATTTCCTTAACAATCAACAACTCATATAGTCGATATAAGTTTTATCTATTATTCTATAAAGCTGTATCTGTTTTATTTACTGCGATTTATACATACTTATCAAAAATTTAATTTTTTTAATTACAATAAAAAATCCTTCTATTTTATATAAAATAGAAGGATCTAAATTTTATAGATTTATATTTAAGAAAGCCTTATAACCTCTATACATTTCAAATATATCTGCCTTTGAAGCCACTTCATAAGGTGCATGCATACTAAGTAATCCCACACCACAATCTAAAACTTCAGCACCGTAATTAGCCAATATATAAGCTACAGTACCTCCGCCTCCTTGATCAACTTTTCCAAGTTCTCCTGTTTGCCATACTACATTTTCTTTGTTAAATATTCTTCTTACTTCACAAACAAATTCTGCATTAGCATCGCTTGTGCCACTTTTACCTCTTGAGCCAGAGTATTTCATTATGGCAACACCTTTACCCATATGAGCCGAGTTAGTTTTTTCATATACTGAAGAGAAGTTTGGATCATAAGCTGCGTTAACATCTCCAGATAATATTCTAGATCTTGACATAGCTCTTTTTATTTTTAAGTCAGAATAACTTCCTTGTAAGTTTATTAATTCTGCTACAGTATTTTCAAAGAATTTTGAGTGCATTCCTGTATTACCATAAGAGCCTGTTTCTTCTTTATCAACACATAATGTAACTGCTGTATATTCTGGCTTTTCAGTTTCAAATATTGCTTTTACACCTGCAAAGGCGCATACCCTGTCATCTTGGCCATAGGAAATAACCATTGATTTGTCTATTCCCAAGTCCTTAGCTTTTCCTGCTGGAACTACTTCTATTTCAGCACTTAAAAAATCTTCCTCAGTAATTTTATATTTTTCGTTTAACAATTTTAACATATTGTATTTTACAGTTGAATTTTCTTCTTCATCAAAAGGAATACTTCCTATTAGTACGTTTAAATCTTCTCCACTAATAGCTTCACTTACTTTCTTTTGATTTTGTTCTGCTGATAAGTGAGGTAATAAGTCGTTTATGCAAAATACTGGATCTTCTTCATCATCACCTATGGCTATATCAACTTTAGTACCATCTTGTAAAATTGCTACTCCATATAGTGCAAGAGGCATAGATACCCATTGATATTTTTTAATTCCACCATAATAATGAGTTTTAAAATATGCCATATTATCATCTTCGTATAATGGATTTTGTTTTAAATCTAGTCTTGGTGAATCTATATGAGAAGCAATTATCTTCATACCTTCTTCTATATCTTTTTCACCAATTACAAATAAAGCTACACCCTTATCTTTATTTTCAGCGAAAATTTTATCTCCAGATTCTATTTTCCCTTTTTTAATTACTTCTTCTATAGATATAAAACCTTGTGATAATGCTAGTCTAATAATCTCTCTAGCGCAAAGTCTTTCTGTTTTACCTTTGTTTAAGAAATCAATATATTCTTTTGAGTATGACATAACATTTTCCATATTATTCATTTCTTTTATAACTTTCCAACCATTTGCAAATTCATATTTTAAATTCATATTGAGCTCCTTAATTTATATATTTTATCAAAGCTAGTTTTTGCGCAACAGATATACCTGTAGCAATGTCAAAGCTAGTTTTGATTTTTCTTCGTTAATTCATCGTACTCTTCTTGGCTATGTACAACTTTAACATTTTCAAGTCTAGACTTAAAGTGTGCTCTAAAGTTTTCTAAGTATTCTTTTCTTAATACTTCTCTTTCTGCTAACTCTTCTTTTGTTAATCCCTCTTCTTTATTTTTTTTAGCTAAAAAATTTATTCTGTCTAGTTTCTTTTGATCAAACATTTTTTCCTCCTATTATTTTCACTTATTAATAAAATATTTTATTGCTTCTTATATCTTCTCCATTTTTATAAGATGTAATAAATTCTTCTAGATTATTTTCTATTATAGTTATTCCCTTTTCTATATCCTCAATTGTTTCATTTGCTATGTTAATTCTAAAAAACCTGTCATCCATTATATTATCAAAAAAATAAGTTCCTGGTGTAATACAAACTCCCTTTTCTAGCATAAAATTGTAGAAAACTTGAGATGAATATCCTCTTGGTAATTCAATAAAAAAGTTTAGCCCACCTTGAGATTTACATATTTTTAACTTGTCCCCTAACTTTTCTTCTAATAAAATTTTTGTTTTTCTATATTTTTTAGTATAAATTTTATCTATACTTTTTAAATATTCTTCCCAATTAAAATACTTCATATAATAGTACATAGACTTTTGTATAAGTCCTGGTGTTGATATATCTGAAGAATATTTTGCCCAAAGTATTTTCTTTTGTAACTCTCTTGGTATATCAACTATACCGATTCTAAGACCTGGCATAAGTATTTTTGAAAAAGATTTAATATAAATAACTCTATTTTTCATATCGTAACTTTTAAGCGGTCTATTATCTTTACTATCAAAAGCAAAGTCACTTATAAAGTCGTCTTCCAAAATATAAAAATCATATTTTTCACTTAGTTCTATTAGCTTCTTTTTCTTATATTCACTATATGATATTCCACTTGGATTTTGAAAATTAGGCATAACATATATTAATTTAGGTTTTATTTTTTCTAACTTAAGCTTTAATATACCTATATCTATACCATCATCTAGCATAGGAATAGTAATTATTTTTGCACCTCTACTTTTGAATACTTCTAAAGCACCATTGTAAGTTGGCTCTTCAACAAATACTACATCTGAATAATTTATAAGTCCTTTACAAACTATATCTATACCTTGTTGTGCACCTGAAATTATCTGTATGTTATCTTTATTAGTATTTATTCTTTTCTTTTTTAAATATGTACTTAATTCTTCTCTCAGCTCTTCAGAACCTTTTCCTTCATCATATTCAAAAATAGATGCTCCATCATTTTCTAGTGCCATATTTATGGCTGATTTAAAATTATCTAAAGGAAACACATCTTTTGATGGATTGCCACTATCAAAATGTATCATATCCTTATAGTTTTCTAAATTTACTTCTTTATTTACCTTTATAGAAGAAACAAAAGTTCCACTACCTATTATCTTATATACGTGACCTTCTTTTTCCAACAACTCGTATACTTTAACAACAGTAGCATTATTAACACTTATAAAATCTGCCAATTTTCTAATTGGTGGCAGTTTTTCATGTTCATTTATTTTTCCCCCAACAATCATCTCTTTTATATGATTATAAATTTGAATATACTTACTATTATTATCATCTAATTCTAATTTGTATTTATCCATTTAATCACCACTTACTTATTTTTAGATTTATTGATGTTTAAATATGTATTTGTTATCATTAATATATATAATACCAAATTTTTTATGAAAGGGGAAATAATAATGTTCTACGACTATCATATGCATTGTAACTTCTCTCCAGATAGTAAAACTCCCATAGAAAAAATGATTGAAACTTCTATTAACTTAGGTATAGAAGAAATATGTTTTACAGATCATATGGATTATGATGTAAATCAAACAGATAAATTTGTTGTAAATTACGAAAAATATTTACATACACTAGAATCAATGCAGGAAAAATACGAAAATAAAATAAAAATAAAAAAGGGAATTGAATTAGGATTACAACCTCATCTTGTAGACAGGTATAATGAGGATATAAAAAATCGCAAATTTGACTTTATATTATGTTCTCAGCATGCTATAAATAAAAATGATTTATACTACGATGAATATTTTAAAGATAAAAATCAACATGAGGCTTACGAAGTCTATTACAAAACTTTATATGATATTGTTAAAAACTTTAATAACTATAGTGTTTTAGGTCATTTAGATTTAGTCAAAAGGTATGGAAATTATGAAAATCTTCTCGGAGATAGCTTTTACATGGATATTATAGAGTCCATATTAAAACAAGCTATATATAATGGTAAAGGTATAGAAGTAAATACTTCTTGTTTTAGATATAACTTACCTGATTTGACACCTTCAAGAAACATAATATCTCTTTACAAAGAACTAGGTGGAGAAATTATTACTACAGGTTCTGATGCTCACTCTCCCTCTTATATTTCTTGTAAATTTGATTATGTATATTCCTATTTAAAAGATTTAGGATTCAAATATATTTCTACCTTTGATAATTTAAAACCAAATTTTATAAAATTATAATTATTTTTTCACCTCCACAAGAATACATTTTTAGTATGTGGAGGTGATTTTTTTGAGAATTCCTAATTTGGTTTTATCAACTATAATATTGTTCATATCAAACCTAATAGTAAGAGTATTAGGCTTTTTATATAAAATATTTCTATCACGGGTCATGGGAGATGTGGGACTTGGAATATATCATATGGTCTTCAATTTTTTAATGATATGTATTGCTCTCACCACTACAGGTATTCCCACTGCCCTTTCTTGCTTGGTTGCAAAGGAAAGAGCTTTAAAAGATAAAAAAGATGCAAATATATTTTTTATATCCACTTTATATATGGCATTTTTTATATCTTTGTTAATTTCATTATTAGTTTCTTTTAATAGTACATATTTATCTTTTAGACTTTTACAGGATGAAAATTTAAATTTATTTATTCTTTCCATATGTCCAGCTATAGTTATAATTACTATTTCAAACGTATTAAGAGGATATTTTTATGGAATAAAAAAGGTTATGGTTCCTGCTATAGGTCAGATTATTGAACAAGTTACAAGAATTTTATTTGTATTTTTATTGGCAATGTACATAAGTGATAAGGCTATGATTTGTTATGTAACACTTCTTGGTATTTCCTTTGGGGAGGCAACTAATGTAATTTATATGAGTATTTGTCTGTACAAAGAATCATCCTTATACAATAAGTTTACTATAAGACTTAAAGATTTTTATAATTCTTCTATGGAAACTTTAAAAATGGCTCTACCTATTACATGCAATAGAATGTCTTCTGTTATTTTACAATCCGTAAGTTCTATGATAGTGCCTTCTAGATTAGTTTTGTCTGGAATATCATATACACAGTCCATAGGTCTTTACGGTATTGTTTGTGGTATGGTAATGCCCTTTGTATATCTTCCTTTTACCATAGGCTCTGCTCTTGTAGTAAATTTAATTCCAAGCATCTCTCAAGAGGTTGCTTTAAATAAAATTAAAAATGTAAAAATAAAAATATACTATGCTGTTGTTTTAACTGTGTGCGTAGGCATTATATCTGCTTTATTTTTTTATTTCTTCGGAGAAGAACTATGTTTAATAGTTTTTAACAATAAAACCGCTGGAATTTACTTGAAATCTATGTTTCTAGCTCCTCTTTTCCTTAGTTTAAATCAAACTTTATCGGGAATACTTCATTCCATAAGAAAAGAGGTTATATCCAGTATAAATACCATTGTTGGCATGGTTATTCAGGTTATTGCTATTTATTTCTTATTACCTATACCTAGTTTAAATATGTATGCCTATATTTATGCTGTAACTGCCACATCTATTTTTACAACTCTTCTCCATAGTGTAGTTTTAATAAAAGCATTGAAGAAAATGTAGGGAAAGTAGGTGGAAATTTGATTAATAATATAAAACCATTTTATGTTTACGAAGAAAATAACTCCTTATTTATAAAAAATATTAATGAGAAAATAGATAAAATTTCAAATAATATTATCTCTTATTGTGCAAATTTTGATGATAATAATTTTATTCATATTTGTACCATTGATACAAAAGGAAAACTGATTCACTTTATGTACAAAAATAGAAAAGTAAGAAGAAGATCTCTTTGTAAAGTCTGTAACAATACAAACAACTTAAAAAACATGAGACTTTTTATTATTCAAAATATTTTAAATGTATTTTTAGTTGAGGAATCTCCTATTAAAGATAATTGCTATAGACTATATCATTATAATTTTAGTCCGAGCAATTATAATCTTCATAAATACCATATTAATAATATTGTTAAAAATGATGAATATATTTATAGATTAGATATTGATGATATGAGCAATATGATTCTTACCTATGATACTGTAGAAAATAATAATAGATGTGAAGTTAATACTAAGACTTTAGTTTTTAATTATACTAATAAAAAATGGATACCAACTCATAACTTATCTAGAAGCTTCTCATCTTTTTCTAACTTTAAATCTACCTCGACTATTAAAGATGATATCTTTGAGTATTGCTATAGTATCCTTTATAAAAGTTAATATATTAAAAATTATATTTTTTATTTAAATATCAAATAAGCTGTAATTTACTTACAATTAAAAAAGGACTATCATTATGTGATAGTCCTCTTTGTTAGTAGAATAAAGATGTTTGGTTAATCATTTGCTATATATTTTAATTTTCTAAATTATTCACCACAACCTGGAAATTTACAAACATTTGCAAAAGTATCTACTACTCTTGGGCTAAAGTTTGTTTCAGCTAGAACTACTAGTTGATCTCCTAGTAAAAGACTAACTGTTTCTTCAACACATAGTATTAAGTCTATTCCACTTGGTATTGTAAACTCGAAACAATCGAAGTCGAAATCACAATCATGTCTGTCATCACAGTCATGATGTCTGTCACAGTCACAATCACAGTCAAAGCAATCTTCTGCAGAAATAAATGCGTTAGATATACAGTCAACTGTTAACTTAGTTAAATAATCTTGTCTTAATGTTATTGATCTACCACTAGATGGACAGCATATATTAGAAGCTAGTGTGTTAAATTTAAATTCAACACAATCTACTCTAAACAATTCTCCATTGCCTCTTTTTACTGCTGGGAATGCAAGAGCAACTATTTTAGTACATCCACAATGTCCTCTTATTTCTAGAACTAAGTCCTCTACTCTTACAGCTAATCCTCTTTCTCTAAATAATACATTCTGTCCTTTATTTTGTGCACAACAAGTAGCATTTCTTCTTGGGCATACTATAGATTCAAATACTGTATCACAAGGTGAATTATTTTCAACTGGAGTTACTATAAAATCATCTAAAGTTATATCTCCAGGGCATATCTCAAGCTCTTCAAAATTCACACAAACTTCGTCAACTATAACTTTTGCTAATCCTCTAGATGGTACATTACCCCTTACTTCTATAACTTCAAAATCAAAGAATAAAGTTTGTCCATTTGGTCCCGTAGCATCTGTAAATGCTCTAAATTGTATTGAGTCAAATATTCTATTTGCTTCTATAGCTACCGGAGACGCGTTTCTTGTTGAAAAAGTTGGTTTTATTCCATTACAGCATTCTTCTCTACATGGATTTACTGAACATTCTTCAGATACAACTTCACATTCTTTACATTCTTCATGTTTTTTACATTCACAATGACATTCACACTCATGCTTTTCATGTTTATCATTGCATTTATTTTTATGTGATTCCATATCATTGTTACACTTACATCCTCTGTCCAATTCATCTACTTCTACTGCTATTACTGATTCTACTTCTTCTCTTTCAGGGCGATTACTCATTGTAGACATTTGTTTATTATTCATTTTTCTTTTATTCTTTTTTAAATCTTGCATTTTTTATTATCCTCCCTTATTGATATTAATAAAAATGTCCTGGCTTTATAAGCCTAATAAATAATATGCTTTTTGATGAATAAGTGTTACATAACTATACATGTACATAAAAAAGTAGAATATAAATTTTTTTTGTAAATATATTATAATATGTATATTTTTAGGAGGTTAAAAATGAGCTTTATAAATGAATGCTATGCTATAATTAGAAGAAGCACTAAGGATATGTTTTATATATCCCTTAATGATGACGGACTTTATTACAACTATTATGATACCAACAACAATTTAGTTCATAGAAATAAATTAATAAGTGATATTGATATAAATTTCACCAAATATTCCTTTTCCATTGATAAGGATGATAATATTTACTGTATTTACTGTGATAAATCTCTACAAATATTAGAATGTAAAAATAACTCTAAAATCTTTACCCAAAAAGAATCTATAACTTATAATTTCAAAAAATTTGGATTAGCCTTTCCTTATGTAAAATATATATATAATAACGCTCATATTTTTTATTATGTATTTAATAATAGTTCTACTAATACTTGTGCTCTTTTCCATCACTATAAAAACAATGATTATTGGGTTGAAAATAAGATTGATTTTATAAATCATATTCTTTTAGATAGTTTTACTGTACTCTGGAATGAATCCGTACCAACTATATTTTATCTCAAATTAATAAATGGTTGTGAAGAGGTCTTTGCATCAAGATTTAACTTAGGTACTTTTTGTTGGAGTGACCCTATACAAATTACAAACTCTGGTAAAAATAAAATCTATTTAGACATTATTAGAGACAGTATGAATTTTTATCATTTATGTTTTTGTGAATATATAAAAAATGGCTATGCTGTAAAACACATAAGTGGATACCTTAATGAAAATAAGTTTGATATTGATACCTCTTCATATTTAAGCGATACTTCCACTTGTATGTATCCTTCCTTAGTTAAAACAGATAGCGCTCTTCTTGTATCTTGGGTAAATTTTAATAAGTTATTTACTTCTAGTTCCGATAACTTAGGTAAAACTTGGTCTCAATCTACTATAGATGAATTTTCTACAGAAAATAATTTTATTAGGTCTGCATTTTATTCTAATTATGAAGAAGATTTGAAATATAATGTGAGTCATGTTTTTTCAACCCTTAATGAAGTGGGTATTTTAGGAATTTAGTATATAAAATTAAAAATTTGCAAAATAAAAATGTTGCTAAAAAATAGCAACATTTTTTTATTCCCAAGGCACCGTTGGTCCCATAAATTCAGACCCGAGAATCTCCCAGGTGGGTGACCTGCTTGCAAGTTTAAATTCCTTTATATAAATATAATGGCCTCTTACTATTGCAAGACCCGATCTCCCGTATAGTGCATGTCGGTTGAATTTAAAGGTTACCACTCGTATGTCTCAGGAGTTTTTTCTTTTTTGTTTATATTTATTATAATACAAAAGTCGAAATAATTAAAGTAGTTTATTCTGTAAAAGTTTTTAATTTTAAGATATTTTTACAATATCTAGTAATTTAACTTATGTAAGTATCCAATTGTCATCTAAAATAGTGTATTTCATCACATTTGTTTTTTGCTTCTGCTTCTATTTTTTTTAGATTTACTTTTACTATGTTTTTTATTATTTGTCATAGCTTTGTTCACTTCCAAATATTGGTCATAATCATCTACTAAATCTTCTTCTACATACTCATATTCTTTATATTCTTTATATTCTTCCTCTTCGTCATCATCATCTAAACTTCTCAATAAACTTCCTAATAATTTCAAGTTGCTAATACTTCCTAAATTATTAATATCTGCAAGAGAACTTAAACTAAATCCTCCACCTTCTTCTCCATCTGGTAAAAATAACTCTGCAAATAAATCTATCATTTTTTTCATTTCAAGAGCTTTTTCCACAGATTGTTTTTTCTTTTCTGGGAAAACTTCTATTATTTCTTTAATCATCATATTTTTCTTATCTTCTTCATCCATACTTCTGAAAAATTCACTTTCATCTTCCTCGCTCAATATATTAATGTCATTTAATTTTTTTATCCCTTTTACTAAGTCAAGAACACTTTCTAGCTTTATAAGTATATTTCTTTCCTCTTTATTCATATACTTCTTTGTTCTTGTTATAATTTCCATTCCTCTATCTAAATCTTCTTCACTTAGATCCATTAAATTGATACCTTTGTTAACGTCCGTAATATCAAATTTCAAAATATTTTTAATAGGATCATTCTTTTTTTCTCTAGTAGGATCTTTACTTCGTGTTTTCTTTTTAATTCTTTTAACTTTTCTAACTGTTGGACCACTTCTTTTATTTTGATTACTTTTAACATTTGGCTCTATAACATCCACTTTTGTCGACTCCTCTGCACGCTTATTTGATTTATTTTTATTATCAAATAATGATACATTACCATTACTTAATACCATCATTGCAAGTATTAACAGTAAATTGTTCACACAAGTCACCCCTTAATATTACTACCCCTTCTTAATAAAATATGAATCCTAAATCATATGTGTTACATTTTTAATATGCTAATGCATAAATATTTTTTATAACAATTTATTTATCTTAATTAATCCAACTACCTTATTTACAAATTACTTCTATATATTAATACTATGAGAAAAATTCCATATATATTATAGAAAGTAATTTTTTTCTTCGAAAGTTGATATACTAAGTCTTATACATAAAATTTTATTTGGAGGTAGTAACTATGCCTGGAACTTATGCTCATTATACTTTTGGAAAAAAAGTTTTAGATCAAGTAGATGATGAAATTTCTAAGATCATTTCAAAAAATATGGAACTCTTCTTTATAGGCCTTCATGGTCCGGATATTTTCTTTTACTATAAGCCAATGCTCTATCACAACCCAACAAATAAATTAGGACATAATGTTCACTACGAAAAGGCCAATGTATTTTTTGAAAAATCAAGGAAAATAATAGAAGAGTCTAAGTATCAAGAAAAATCACTAGCTTATATATTTGGTTTTTTGTGCCATTTTATGTTAGACAGTGAGTGTCATCCTTATATAAATAAAATAATTAAAGATGAGAAATTATCCCATACTGAAGTTGAGTCTGAATTTGATAAATTGTTGATATATAAGGAAGGTAAAAATCCCTTTGACATAGACTTAACTACTCATATTCATGCAGATAGTACTTTGTCAGAAGTTATATCACCCTTTTTTAATACGTCCACTTCTAAAATAACAAGGGCCCTTAGCTCCATGAAATTTTATAACTCTATTTTTAATACACCAAATAAGTTAAGTAGATTTATTATTTTTTCTGGACTTAAAATTGTAGCCCTTTATAATAAATTACATGGTATATTTTTTAACTTAAATGAGGATCCCAAATGCAAAAGTATATGTGTTAATATTGAATCTTTATATGATAACTCTATTAACAAAGCTGCTTGTATATTAGAAGACTTTTATTTATCTATTAAAAATAATTCTCCATTTCCAGAAAGGTTAAATAGGAACTTTGAATAAACATGAATAAATTTATATATAAATGTTCTTGATTTTTTATTTTTTTCCTATATAATTAGGTTAACCATATTTTTTTTTAGGTTAACCTAAACAATAATTATTAAGGAGGATTATTATGAAACTTTCAACTAAAGAGCTTATACTTTGTGCTCTTTTTGCTGCTATAATATCAATTTTAGCTCAAATTTCAATACCATTACCTTTTACAACAGTTCCACTTACTATGTTAATTTTTGCTGTAGCTGTTGCAGGATTAATTTTAGGATCTAAATTAGGTGCTATTTCTGTTTTGATTTATTTATTACTAGGCGGAATAGGCTTACCAGTATTTGCTCAATTTTCAGGTGGCTTAGGTGTTCTATTTGGACCAACAGGAGGATACTTATTAGGACTTCCTTTAATGGTTTATATAATAGGTTTTGGCAAAGAGAAATCTTCATCACCTATAATAGTTTTTTCATCTCTAATAATAGGATTAATTAGTGTTTATGTAACAGGAACTTTAATGTTTTCAGCAATTACTGGAAATACAATTTACCAAAGCATACTATATTGTGTAGCTCCTTTCGCTTTTTTAGATTTGATAAAATTAGCATTAGCCTACGTCATAGGCTTATCTGTTTCAAAAAGAGTATCTTTCAATCCTACATTTTGATAGAAATTAATTTAATCAAAATTTATATATTTATAAAAGACTGTATACACTTACAGTCTTTTTTTATTATTTTTTAATATACTTATATTAAAGATTTATTTTAGAAGAGTAACACGATTAAAACTCTTATGCATATATTGAATAATAAGTTAATTAACACTAGGTTAGATATACAATATTTAAACATATAATTTGCAAATCTAAATAAAAAGTAATATGGAAAGGAGTTTGCTATGAAGAAAGTAGATCCAAAGACTCTTGAAAAGTTCGCTAAAGAGAAAAATATTGATAAAAAGAAAGTTGAAAAAATAGCTGAAGGTTATAAAGGAAAATCAGAAGATGAACTTATTGATGAACTTGTAAAAATCGGTAAAAACTTAAAGGGTAAAGATGAAGTAGTCTCTAAATTCAAAAACTTCTTAGATCCCAAACAACAAGAAAAGCTTGATGCTATAATGAATAAGATAACAGATGCAGAAGTGCAGGAAAAAGTTAAGAAAAATACTAAAAAGACAAAGTCTATTAATAATAATACCCAAGTTGAAGAAAGTACACCTACTACTAAGAAAAAGGTTAAAAAAGTTAAAAGAGTTAAAAAATCATCTAGAGATAGCTCCTCTGACAATTAATTTATCGGGAATGTAAAATAAAGTGTGTAAGTTGACAAGATTGTTGTCAGCTTATGCACTTTTTTGATTATAGAGTGTGATACCATTAAGGAAAGGAACTTAAAAAGATGAGGTATGATACTATGGTTAGAAA
>NZ_JAHZMO010000053.1 GCF_020748185.1 Terrisporobacter petrolearius
GTCAGAGGTGGAAGTGTGGTAACATATGTAGCTTACTGATACTAATAGGTCGAGGACTTGACCAAAATAAACCTAAAGGTTTATATCGTCAACTAAATCTTTAATTATATAATTATAAAGAAGATTTCAGTTGCTAAAAAATATAATGGAAATATTAAATGTTAGCAGTTTTGAAAGTACTAACAAAAGTTAATACTTAAAACACTTTGAGCAACGGATTTTTCTGAAGCGAAAGCAAAGAAATATCGTTGGCGATATGAGTGTAATGAATTTTATGTGGTTATTATAGCAAAGAGGATACACCTGTTCCCATTCCGAACACAGAAGTTAAGCTCTTAAGCGGCGATGGTACTTGGGGGGCGACCCCCTGGGAGAGTAGCACGTAGCCACGTAATCTTTTTATTTAAGGAATATAAGTGAGACCGAGGATTTTAATGAATAATCATCGGTCTTATTTTTATAGATAGATTTGTAAAGTATACAAAAGGAGAATTCATGGAAAATTATATTTTGAATAAATTAGAAGAGTTAAAAGATGATAATTTAACATCTTTTCATGTGCCAGGTCATAAAACAGGTAAAATTTTTCAAAAAATAGGATATAAAAATATTTTAGAAAAAATATACACTTTAGATACAACTGAGATAGATGGAACTGATAATTTACATAATGCAAAAGAAATTATAAAAGAATCTCAAGATAGAGCAGCAAGAGTTTTTAATAGTGATAAAACAATTTATTTAGTTAATGGAACTACTTGTGGTATAGAGGCATCTATTATGGCAGTTTGTAATCCAAAATCAAAGATAATTGTAAATAGGGATTGTCATCAATCAGTTATAAATGCATGTATATTAGGAGATATAGAGCCAGTATATATAAAATCTAAGGTGTGTAAGAAAACAAATATAATAATGGGTGTAGATGTGGAAAATACAAAGTCAGTAATAGATAACAATCTGGATGCAAAAGCCTTAGTTCTTACTTATCCTACTTATTATGGAAAAACCTTTGATTTAAAATCAGTATGTGATTATGCTCATAGCAAAAGTATAATTGTAATTGTTGATGAAGCGCATGGAGCCCATTTGCAATTAAGCGATAATCTACCTAAATCAGCAATAGAACAAGGAGCAGATATAATAATTCAGAGTACCCATAAGACTTTACCATCATTTACACAATCTTCTATGATGCATGTGAAAGGAAACAGAGTTGATAGAAACAAAATAGAGTCTATGTTAAGGTTTTTAGAATCCTCAAGTCCCTCATACGTACTTTTAACTTCTCTTGAGTTAGCATTAGATATATATGATAAGTATGGAATAAAGTTAATGGAGGATTTACTTAGTAATATAAATAATTTTAAAAGTAAATTTAGAAATAGTGAAAATATTATAATTGATAATAATATGGATAAAACAAAGATTTTTATATCTTTAAAAAAATTAGGTATTACAGGATATGAGTTGGATAGTATTTTAAGAGAAAAATATAAAATTCAAGTTGAATTATCCAACTATTACGGAGTTTTATTAATATGTACTATTGGTAATGATGAAGAAGATTTTATTAGATTGAAAAGAGCATTAGGTGATTTGATTTTAAATATAAATGATAAGAAACTATTGGAATATATAAATTATCCAGAACGTATTCCTGAAAAAGTTTTAAATCCAAGGCAAGCATTTTATAGTGACAAACAAAGTGTAAAGTTAGAAGATAGTATTGGAAAAATAAGCGGGGAGTATATAATACCATATCCACCAGGAATAAGTTTAATTTCACCAGGAGAAATAATAACGCAAGAAATTATTACTTATATTCAGGAAGGGGTTAAAAGTGGTATGATAGTAAGTGGAATTAAAGATGTTAACTTAGAATATATTGATGTTATTGACATAAATCAAAACTATTTTTAGCTATTGAAAGAACGGGAGGAAAACATGGGCAAAATTTTTTGTTTAATGGGAAAAAGTAGTTCAGGTAAAGATACTATATTTAAAGGAATAAATGATGATAAAGATTTAGATTTAAAACCAATTATATCTTATACAACAAGACCTAAGCGTATAAATGAAACTAATGGTGTAGAATATTTCTTTATTAATACAGATGAACTAAATAAATTTGAAAAAGAAAATAAAGTAATAGAAAAAAGAGTATATCATACAGTACATGGTGATTGGTTTTATGGAACTATAAATGATGGACAGATAGATTTGAATAAAAATAATTATTTATTAATAACAACATTAGAGGCTTATAAAAGTTTAAGAGATTACTTTGGCGAGGATAAGGTATATCCGTTCTATATTGACATAGAAGATGGAATTAGATTGGAAAGAGCATTAGAAAGAGAAAGAAAACAGGATAAGCCTAATTATGATGAGTTATGCAGAAGATTTTTAGCAGATAACAAAGATTTTAGTGCAGAAAACTTATCAAGCCTAGGTATTAATAAATTTTATATAAATGAAAACTTAGAAAATTGTATTAATGATATAAAAAAAGATATCTTAAATTTGATGCAATAATTAATAGAAAGGGATATAATAATATCTCTTTTTTTATTAGTAAAATTATAAATTAATTGTTTTTTATATAAATGACAAAAAGTGTCTAGAATAAATATAGAAATAAGTTGATTATTTGTTATAATATAAGATAATTACTACAAAAATAAAAAATTACTTTGTGGAGAAAATAGATATGTATTTTGAAAATATAAAAGGACAAGAGTTTGCTAAAAAATATATGAATAACTCTATAAAAAAGGGCAAAATAAATCATGCATATATGTTTGAAGGTATAGAAGGAATAGGAAAAGAAACTTTTGCTAATGAATTAGCAGAGATACTTCTTGAAACTACTCATATTGAAAATGCACCAGACTGTATAAGAGTAAAACCTGATGGTAATAGTATAAAAATAGCTCAAATAAGAAATTTACAATCAGACATTGTTATTAAGCCACATAAGAAATACAAAATCTACATAATAGATAAAGCTGAAAAAATGACTGTAGAGGCTCAAAATGCATTGCTAAAAACATTAGAAGAACCACCTGAATATGCTATAATTATTCTTGTTACTAATAATAAAGAAAGTTTGTTACCAACTATAAGATCCAGATGTGAAGTAATAAAATTTACACCAATTCCTTTTGTTGAAGTAAAAAACTATTTAATTAGTCAAGGAGTAGAAGAAAACAGAGCAAATCTTTTATCAGCATTTTCTAGAGGTAGTATGAAAAAAGCTTTAGAATTATCTAGTTCTAATGATTTTTATGAAATGAAAGAAAGCGTTCAAAATTATATAGAAACAATATTAAGTAAGAATATGGTTGAAATTCTTGATATACCTAGCCAAATGGAAAAGTATAAGAGTGAAAGCATAACTGTGCTTGATATGATGATTAATTATTTTAGAGATATAATGATTTGCAAAGAACATGTAGATAAAAATATGATAATAAATGCTGATAAAATAGTATTTATACAAAATATGAGCTCTAAAATTACATATTCTCAGGTATCCAAAATTATTGATATAATAGAAGATACTAAAATAAAAATAAAAGGTAATTGTAACTTTAATGTAAGTATACAAGTGATGTCTTTAAATATATATGAGGTGATTAAATGATAAATATTGTAGGAGTAAGATTTAAAAATGCAGGGAAAATATACTACTTTGATCCAGTTGATTTTGCAATAGAAAAAGATATGGATGTTGTAGTTGAGACTGCAAGAGGATTAGAATACGGAACAGTTGTTGTTGGTAAGAAAGAAATAGATGAAGAAAGTTTAGTTTCACCATTAAAACCCATCATAAGAATTGCTACAGAAGAAGATACTAAGATATATAAAGAAAATAAAGAAAAAGCTAAAGAAACTTTTGAATTATGCTTACAAAAAATTAAAGAACATGAACTTACAATGTATTTAATAGATTGTGAATATACTTTTGATAGAAATAAACTAATTTTCTACTTCACGGCAGAAGGAAGAATAGATTTTAGAGAACTAGTTAAAGATTTGGCAGCAATATTTAAGACAAGAATAGAACTTAGACAAATTGGGGTTAGAGATGAAGCAAAATCAATAGGTGGACTTGGACCTTGTGGAAGAAGCCTTTGTTGTTCTTCATGGCTTGGAGATTTCCAACCAGTATCAATTAAAATGGCTAAAGATCAAAGTTTATCATTAAATCCAACTAAAATATCGGGAATATGCGGAAGACTTTTCTGTTGCTTAAAATACGAGCATGATGTTTATGTTGAAGCTATAGAGAAAGTTCCACCAGTTGGATCTATAGTAAAAGTAGATGGTAATAAAGGTAAAGTTATAGAAACAAATCCTTTACTAGAACAAGCTAAGGTAGAATTTAATGATAAAACTATAAGAATATGTATGAAAGAAGAAATAAAAGTACTTCAAGCACCTAAAAAGTGTGATGGTTGTGGAAAAGGAAAAGATTTAGATATTGATATGGCTACGTTAAAAGAGCTTAAAAAATTAGAGGACTAAAGTATAGGGGGATTATTTAATTCCCCTACTATTATTGTAAAGGAGAAATACATGGAAGTAAAAATAAAGGACACTGAAAGAATAGATGACTTGCAACTAAAAGGACTAAAAGTTATACAAGATAAAAATGGATTTTGTTTTGGTATAGATGCAGTTCTTTTAGCTAATTTTGCCAAAGTTAAAAAAAGGGCAAAAGTTGTAGATTTAGGAACAGGAACAGGAATAATACCAGTGCTTATAGCTGGAAAAAGTGAAGCCGAAAAAATTGTTGGTGTGGAAATACAAGAAGAAGTATGGGAAATGGCGGGTAGAACTGTTAAGTTAAATAACTTACAAGATAGAGTTGAAATAGTAAAAGGTGATATAAAAAATATAGACAAGCAATTAGAAGTTCATGGATATCATGTAGTAACCTCTAATCCACCATATATGCATATGAATGGAATACAAAATCCAAATGACAAAAAGGCCATATCTAGACATGAGGTACTTTGTGATTTAGAGGATGTAATAAGATCAGCTTCAAGACTTGTAATGCCTAGAGGAAAGTTCTTTATGATACACAGACCTATAAGACTTGTTGATATAGTAACTTTAGGTAGAAAATATAATCTAGAACCTAAAGTAATACAATTTGTTCATCCAAGAGCAAATAAAGCACCTAATTTAGTTTTAGTTGAGTTTACAAAGGATGGTAGACCAGAACTAAAGATTTTAGATCCTTTATATGTTTACGATGAAAATGGAAATTATACAAAAGAAATAGAAGAAATATATGCAAATGAAAATATAGGAGAATAATAATGAGTGGAAAATTATATATATGTCCAACACCTATAGGAAATCTTGAAGATATAACATATAGAACTTTAAGAGTTTTAAATGAAGTTGATTTAATAGCAGCAGAAGACACAAGACATAGTGTAAAGCTATTGAATCATTTTGAAATATCAAAACCGCTTACAAGTTATTTTGAGCACAATAAAGACTCAAAAGGAATATATTTAATAAATAAATTACTTGAAGGCGAAAATATAGCATTGATAAGTGATGCAGGAATGCCAGGAATTTCTGACCCAGGAGAGGATTTAATTAAGTTAGCAATAGAGCATAATATAGAAATAGACGTATTACCAGGAGCGACAGCATTTGTTGTTGCATTAGTTGGATCTGGAATGAATACTCATAAATTTGCTTTTGAAGGTTTCTTAGATAGAGACAAGAAGATAAGAAGAAGTAGATTGGAAGAAGTAAAAGAAGAAGAAAGAACTATGATTTTTTATGAATCGCCTCATAGATTGAAAGATACCTTAAAAGATATGCTCAAAATTTTAGGAAATAGAGAAATATCAGTAAACAGAGAGCTTACTAAAAAATATCAAGAAGTAATAAGACAAGATATTGAAACAGTTATAAATATATTTAGCGAAAAAGATGTTAAAGGTGAATTTGTTTTAATTGTTGATGGATTTAAGGGCGAAAAAACTTCAGCTAATGATTATAGCAACTTTAGTGATAGAGAATATGTAGAGTCTCTTTTAGAAGATGGCATGAGCAAAAAGGATGCTATAAAAGTAGTTTGTAAAGAAAGAAAACTAAAAAAGGATATTGTTTACAAGCAAGTACTAGACTTATAAGGAAGAGACGGGGTGATTTTATGGATAACAGACTTAAGATAATTAATGGGATAAAAAGTAATAATGCCTGCGAAAAAATATGGGAGTTAGATGAAAGTGGAGTTTTAGAAGATATAATACCAGAAGTTAGTAGTATGAAAGAAGTGGGACAGTGTAAATATCACAAGGTTGATTGTTTTAGTCACACTATTTATGCGTTGAAAGAATTTGAAAAACTTATAGAAGAAAACAAATTTCCAACTCATTTAAATGAAGGTATATGGAAATATCTGAATACAATAATAGAGGATGATCTAAAGACTTTAGACTTATTAAAGTTAGGTGTTTTTCTACATGATATAGGAAAATCAAAAGCAAAAACTATAGATGAAAATGGAAGAACACATTTTAAAGGACATGAAAAATTTAGTGGAGAAATTGCCCTAAAAGTAGGAAAAACCCTTAATTTATCACAAAAATCCATAGAATTACTTTATAACTATACTAGATACCATATGTATCTTCTTACTATTTATAAAAAAAGTGATGCGTCTCATGAAGTGCTAAAGGAAATGTTTAACAAATTACAAGATGATGTTATAGGAATAATGTTGTTAGGATTTGCAGATATTACTGCAACTAAAAGATTATTAGATACAAAAGAGGATGAAGAGATTTTAAAATCATATACTTATTATGTTTTGACTGTTTATTTATATAAATACAAGAAAAATGTATCCTTTTAAACATTAAAAGGATACATTTTTTATTACAAGATTGCTTTTGATTGTATTGGAGTCGATAGTATTACGGATGTTTTTGTTGAGCCGATTGTCTTAATACCATCAATAACATTTTCTAGTTCATACATATCTTTTACAATAACTTTTAGAAGAGAACAGTCGTTTCCAGTAACATGGTGACATTCGACTATTCTAGGATCATCTTTCGCAGCTTCTAAAAATGCCACATATTTATCGCTAGGTAGAGATATGTGTATAAATGCTTTTATTACTCTTCCTAAAGCATCTGGATTAACTATAGCTTTATATCCCTCTATAACACCAGATTCTTCTAATCTCTTTACTCTTTCTGAAACAGCAGGAGAAGTTAATCCTACTATTTTACCTAAATCCTTCATAGAAATTCTACCGTCTTTTTGTAAGATTTCTATGATTCTGTAATCTGTTACATCCATTGAGAGGCCCCCTTTTATTGTTATAATGTATATTATAAGTGTTTTTTTGAATCTAGCAAGTCAGATTTTAGTGTCCAAAGGTTGTCCGATAAATCAACTTTATATTCTTTAGGGTTAGAGAATCTTTTATAAGCATCCCAAAGAGTATTAAGTTGGTTATTAACATATCTCTTTATTTCATTAACGCTTTTAGAAACGTATTTGCACTCACCATTTTTAAATAACGGTTTTTGAAGTTCTTTTATTGTGTATTTATGGAAAGTTTTATGTTTCCAAGTATATGTAGGGTCAAAAATCGTTAATGGTTTGTTTGTATCGATTTTTTCATCATGAAGCATGATTAAATCAGCTTCAGCCTTATTGTCTTCATTATATATCCTTACTACTTTTTTAAATCCTGGATTATTTATTTTTTCTGGCTCTTCAGAAACTTTAATTTTAGGAATTAGTGTGTCACCATCATAAGAACCAGCTAGTTTATAAACTCCTCCTAAAGATGGAGATTCAGCCGATGTAATTAATTTTGTACCAACGCCCCAAGAGTTTATTGCTGCACCACTTGATTTTAAGCTGGCAATAGTATACTCATCTAAATCATTGGAAGCAGTATATGATAAATCAGTATAACCCGCTTCTTCAAATAATTTTTTTGCTTCAACAGATAAGTATTGTAAATCTCCGGAATCTATTCTAATTCCCATTGGTTTATGACCTTTAGCTTTTAGTTCATCAAACACTTTTATAGCATTTGGAACACCACTTTTCAGGACATCATATGTATCAACTAATAATAAACATTTATCTGGGTAAACATCTGCGTAAGCACGGAAAGATTCTAATTCATTGTCAAATTTTTGAACCCAACTATGAGCTTGAGTACCAATAACAGGTATGTCAAACATTTTCCCAGCTAATACATTAGCAGTTCCAGTACATCCGCCTATTACGGCAGCTCTTGCTCCATAAGTACCTGCATCTGGTCCCTGAGCACGTCTAAGACCGAACTCAAAAACAGGATCCCCAGCAGCAGAATAACAAACTCTAGAAGCTTTAGTAGCAATTAGTGATTGGAAATTTACTATTGTAAGTAAAGCAGTTTCTATTAATTGAGCTTGATATAACGGTGCCTTAACTGTTATTACGGGTTCTTTTGGGAACATTATAGTCCCTTCTTCTACAGCATATATATCCCCAGTAAATTTAAAATCTTTTAAAAAGTCTAAGAATTTATCAGAAAATAAATCTAGGCTTTTTAAGTATTTTAAGTCATCATCTGAAAAATGAAGATTATTTATGTATTCTACTAATTGTTCTATACCGCAAATAATAGTATACCCACCATTACAAGCGTTTTTTCTGAAGAACATATCAAATACTACTATGTCTTCATGAATATTCTTCTCGTAGTATCCATTTAACATAGTTAATTGATACAAATCAGTAAGAAGTGTTAAATTTCTCATGGTATTTCTCCTTAAACATTTAAATAAATTAAAAAACCTTATACTTATACTAAAACATAATATACCTCAACTTTCAAGCATAAAGTATATGTAGAGTATTATAAAATAAGACATCATTTATTTTAAGTATACATCATAAAATGGTTTAAAGGAGGAGGATTTATATTAATAAATTATGGTTTTATATGATAGTCCTAGGTATAGTTGGGAGTATATGTTTTAACAATTTACCTCAAACAAATCAAGCAATACTAAATGAGGGAACAAGGGCTATTGAATTCGCCATAACATTGGCCAGTGTAATGGCACTTTGGATGGGTATAATGAATATTGCAAAAGACTCAGGATTAATAGATAAAATAGCGGATAAATTGAGCCCTTTAATGAAAAAGTTATTTCCTACTGTTCCTAAAAATCACAAAGCCATGTCTTATATGATTATGAACATGGTGTTAAATATGCTGGGGGCAGGAAATGGAGCAACAGCATTTGGATTAAAAGCCATGAGTGAACTACAAACATTAAATCCAAATAAGAAAAAGGCCTCTCATGATATGATAATGTTTCTAGTTATTAATATTTCATCCATACAGTTAATTCCTTTTACTATGTTAAAAATAAGAATGGATGCAGGCAGTACAAATCCTAATTCTATAATTTTAACCACTTTATTTGCTACAATTATATCTACAATAGTAGGAGTTGTAGGTTGTAAATTATTACAAAGGAGGTATAAATAATGCTAGATTATTTTTCTAATGTAGCAATACCTGTAATAATTTTATTTATTGTTATCTATGGTAAGAAACAAAACATAGATATATATGAAAGTTTTATAAATGGAGCTATAGAGGGATTAAAAACTGCATGGAACATATTGCCATATATAATAGGAATATTTTTAGCTATAGGAATTTTTAAATCAGGAAGAGGAATAGAAGTTTTGGAGTACATATTTTCACCTGTAGCTCAACTGTTAAATATACCAAAGGAATTAATAGGCCTTATAATTGTAAAACCCTTGTCTGGAAGTGGAGCATTAGGGGTGTATGCGGAATTAATCCAAAGGGTAGGAATTGATTCCCTTACAGAACAAATGGGATCTACTATGGTTGGAGCGTCAGAAACAATTTTTTATACAATGGCAATTTATTATGGAAGTTTAAAAATAAAAGATACAGGATATACTTTATTTTGTGCATTGTTATGTCATATAGCAGGTGTGCTAGCTTCTGTGTATATTTGTTATTTAATATTATAATAAAATTTCAACAATAGAGTTGAGTAAAGCGCTAGCCAAGGCAACTCATTGGCAATATGATAAAAGGGAATTTTTACTTACATAGAGGATAATTGTTGACAATAAAATATAAATTTACTAAAATTAAAAACATAGTATTAAAAATTCGCAGGGATCAAATCTCAAATGATATATCCTTGTTATAGCTTCGTATAAAACCGTTGCTCAAAAGAATTGATTAATATTTGTATCAAAACTTTGATTTTGAGAATAATATTTAATACATATTTAAAAACATATATAATAAAAGCTGAGAAGAGAAGAGTAAGTAAGGATTTTTTCTACAGAGAGCTAGGGTAGGTGAAAGCTAGCGCTAAAAGAATTACTGAATATGGCCTTGGAGCTTTTTATCCGAAATGATTTAGGATAAAACATTTAGACATGTTACAGTCTACTAAGATATCTATTGTGAAAATAGTGTTTTTAAGCAACGTGAATTTTTCATGATAAATAAATTAGGGTGGTACCGCGAATAATCTCGCCCCTATGGACTCCATAGTGGCGAGTTTTTTATTTATAAAAATAATGTACAAGAGGAGGAAACAAAAATGACTAAATCAACATTTTATATAACTACGCCTATATACTATCCAAGTGGTAGATTACACATAGGTCATACTTATACTACTGTAGCAACTGATGCTATGGCTAGATTTAAAAGATTCTGTGGTTATGATGTAAAATTCTTGACAGGAACAGATGAGCACGGTGAAAAAATCCAAAAGAAAGCTATAGAACAAGGTATAAGTGAAATAGAATACTTAGATGGAATGATAGCTGGAATAAAAGACCTATGGAAGACTATGGACATATCTTATGATGATTTTATAAGAACTACAGAAGACAGACATAAGGTGATAATACAAAAAATATTCACTAAATTATATGAGCAAGGTGATATATATAAAGGTGAATATGAAGGAAGATACTGTACTCCATGTGAAAGTTTCTGGACGGAATCTCAATTATTAGAAGGAGATAAATGCCCAGACTGTGGTAGAGAAACTTATTTAGCTAAAGAAGAAGCTTACTTCTTTAAATTATCTAAATATGAAGATAGATTAAGAGAATTATTCCAAAATCCTAACTTCTGTTTCCCAGAATCAAGAAAAAATGAAATGGTTGCTAACTTCTTAGACAAAGGTCTAGAAGATTTATGTGTAACTAGAACTACATTTGACTGGGGTATAAAAGTTCCTTTTGATGAGAAACACGTAATATATGTTTGGGTAGATGCTTTATGTAACTACATCACAGCATTAGGATACTTATCAGAAGATTATTCTGAAATGAAAAAATACTGGCCAGCAAATATTCAAGTTGTTGGTAAAGAGATCATGAGATTCCATACAATAATATGGCCAGCATTATTAATGGCACTAGATTTACCAGTACCACAGCAAGTATATGGCCATGGATGGATATTATTCGGAAATGATAAAATGAGTAAGTCAAAAGGAAATATAGTATATCCAGAGCCAATGATTGAAAGATATGGAATAGATACACTTAAATATTTCTTGCTTAGAGAATTTGCTTTCGGACAAGATGGAAGTTACACTCATAGAAACTTTGTAACAAGAATAAATACAGATCTTGCTAATGATTTAGGAAACCTAGTGAGTAGAACTGTATCAATGGTAGAAAAATACAACGATGGTATAATACCAGAGGCAATAGAATCTACTGAATTTGACGCAAGCCTAAAAGAACAAGCTAAATTATCAAGAGAAATATTTGAAACTCAAATGAACAAAATGCAATTCCATGAAGCATTAGAAGGTGCATGGAAATTAGTAAGAAGAACTAACAAATACATTGACGAAACTATGCCATGGGCTTTAGCAAAAGACGAAGCTAACAAAGGTAAATTAGATGCAGTATTATACAACTTATGTGAATCTATAAGAATAATAGCTGCATTAATAAACCCTATAATGGAAACAACTGCTAACAAAATATATGACCAAATAGGAATAGCAGGACAAGAAGAATTAACAAATTGGGAAAGTACTAATACATTTGGTTTAATTAAACCAGGAACAAAAGTACACAAAGGTCAAGCTTTATTCCCAAGACTAGACATCGAGAAAGAGGTAGCAGAATTGGAAGAATTATTTGCAGAAAAAACAGAAACAGTAGAAGAAGTAGCTCCATTAGAGCACAAAGAATTCATAGGAATAGAAGAATTAGACAAAGTAGAATTAAGAGTTGGTAAAATATTATCTTGTGAAAAACATCCTAAAGCTGACAGACTTTTAGTTTCTCAAGTTAAATTAGGACCAGAAACTAGACAAATAGTATCAGGAATAGCTAAATGGTATAAGCCAGAAGAAATGGTTGGAAAAGAAGTTATAGTAGTTTGTAACTTAAAACCAGTTAAATTAAGAGGTGTTGAATCTCAAGGTATGATATTAGCTGCAGGAAATGACGGAGACGACTTAATAGTTCCAGTTGCAACTGGAGCAAATGATGGTAGTGAAGTTAGATAAGGAGATGTAACTATGTTATTTGACTCACATGCTCACTTAAATGATGAGAGATTTGATGAAGACAGAGAAGCGTTAATCTCTTCTCTTCAAGAGAAAGGTGTAGATTTAGTTGTTAATCCAGGTGCGTGTATAGCAACATCTATTAGCAGTATAGAGCTTGCTAAAAAACACAATTTTATATATGCAGCAGTTGGAGTTCACCCTCACGATGTGGGCGAACTAGATGAAACAGCTATTGATACACTTAGAAAATTAGCAATAGAAAACGAAAAAGTAGTTGCAATAGGAGAAATAGGGTTAGATTATTACTATGACAATTCTCCAAGAGAAGTTCAAAAGGAATGGTTCATAAAACAAATTGAACTAGCTAATGAACTAAAGTTACCTATAATAATTCACGACAGAGATGCTCATGGAGATACTTTTGAAATAATTCAAAAGTACAAAAGTCCAGAGATTGGTTGTGTATTACATTGTTATAGTGGAAATGTGGAGTTAGCTAGAGAATATGTGAAGATGGGATGTTATATATCTTTATCTGGAACAGTTACCTTCAAAAACAATAAAAAAACTAAAGAAGTAGCAAGAGAAATACCTTTAGATAGATTGTTTATAGAAACTGATTCACCATATATGGCACCAACACCACATAGAGGAAAAAGAAATGATCCTTCATTAGTACAATTTGTAGCTGATACAATAGCTATTGAAAAAGGTGTTTCTTACGAAACAGTTTGTGAAGCAACTAAAGAAAATGCGAAAAGATTCTTTAATATAAAATAATAAAAAGACTTATATCTAATTAAATGGATATAAGTCTTTTTTATATATAAATATATTTTTTGGATATACATAATTGTATTAACTGTATAATATATAGTTATACAGTTAATACAATTTATATAAAGGGGAGTATTTATGTTTGGTTTATCAGAACGTTCATTTAAACTAATTAATATTATTTTAGTAATGTTTGTTCCAATTATTTTAATATTTATATTTGATGGGGTGTTTATAGCTATAAAAAATATAAAGAATAAATCTATAAAACACAGATAAAAGGAGGGATTATGAAAGTAATTATTTTAAATAATTCAGACTTGCCAATATACTTGCAAATCGTAAATCAAATAAAAGAGCAAATATTAAGTGGCAAAATAGAAGAAAATCAGATGCTACCTTCTATGAGATCCTTGGCAAAAGACTTAGGTATTAGTTTTATAACTACTAAAAGATCTTATGAAGAATTAGAAAAACAGGGTTTAATTAATACAGTACCAGGTAAAGGTTGTTTCGTGTCTCACTTTAATAAGGAACTAGTATATGAAGCTAGAATGAGAGAAATAGAAGAAAAATTAGAAGAAGCTATAAATTTATCTAATAGCTTAGGATTGTCAAAAGAAGAGTTAATTTCTACATTAGAAAATATTTATGAGGGGGAATAAAATGCTAAGATTAGAAAACATAAGTAAAAAATTTGATGATTTTGAGTTGAAAGATATATCCTTTCATTTAAAAGAAGGGTTTATAATGGGGCTTATAGGTCCAAATGGATCAGGGAAAACAACCTTGATTAAATTAATAGTGAATTTACTACAAGCTGATGAGGGAAAAATTTATTTTCAAGGAAAAGATATATTAGAAAATCCTAAAGCGTTTAAAGAAAATATAGGTTTTGTATATGATAATTTATATTTTTATGAAAATCTAAAAGTTAAAGATTTTAAAAATGTTGTGTCATCTTTTTATTCAAAGTTTGATAGTGACAAGTTTGATAGTTGCTTATCAAAATTTAAAATAGACAAAAATTCAAAAATAAAAAATCTATCAAAAGGCCAAAATATAAAGCTGATGTTGGCTAATGCTATTTCTCATAATGCAAAGTTACTTATATTAGATGAGCCAACATCAGGACTTGATCCTATTTTTAGAAAAGAGATGATAGAAATACTTCAAGAAGAGTTGGAAAATGGAGATAAGAGTGTTATTATTTCAACTCATATTACACAAGACTTAAACATGGCAGCAGATTACATAACTTTTATAAATAATGGAGAATTAATATTTAGCGAAGATAAAGAAATTATAAGTGAAAGTTATAAGGTAATTAGATGTGAAAAAGAAGATTTGTATAATTTACAGATAGATTTAATAAATAAAAAACACACTGACTATTATAGTGAAGGATTGTTTATAGATGAAGAAAATAATATTAACGGATTAAATATTCAAAAAGCAAGCTTAGAAGATATCATATATTACTATGGAAGGGAGCTGTAAAATGTTTAATTTACTGAAAAAAGATTTAATATGTTGTTTTAAAGTAGATACAAAAACAATTTTAAAACTTATAATAGGAATATTTTTAATATCAATTACCTTAATGCCTTCAATATTTACACCACTATCAACAGTAACATTAACTTTCTTTTTAAGCTATATCTTTATATTCAGAAGTTTTTATTTAGATGAACTTAATAAATGTGATTATTTTTTTAATAGCATGCCTATTGAAAAAGATGATATTGTTTATAGTAAATATTTATTTGCAACGGTAATTATAATTGGATCGCTACTGTTGTCATATATTTATTCCGAAATAGCAAATAATATATTAGAATTTAGAAACTTTAATATGGATGTAGTTCTAATTTCTTTAATTTTAGTGCTACTATTTATATCTATAACATTTCCGTTAGCATTTAAGTATGGATATCGAAGATCCTATATAATTTTAAATATGATTATAGCAGTTGTTGTAATGATGGGGATATTTGGGGCGAAAAATATGCAAACTCTTATGATGGGTGAATGGGAAAAAGCTCCTATTTTAATAGATAAAACATTAATAATAAAGTTGATTTTAGCGATGATTATGTATTTAGTATCTATGTATATTTCAAAGAGAATTTATAGCAAAAAAGAAATTGCACAGTAAGGGGGAATAGTAGATGGATAAAAAGTTTTTTAAGGCTAGTTTATTTATATGTTTACCAATTATTCTCCTACTTGGTATTTTTACATATAGTTTAAAAGATGCCAATGAGTATAATTGGGACACTGAAGATATGTATACAGTGAAGTATAAAGATTATAAATCAAATAGTGACAGTCACATTATAACTGTAACTTTTAAAAATAATACGAATAATATAGCATCATTAAGTGATTTGAAACTTTCCTTTGAATACATAGGTGAAAGTAACAATGTAGGAAATTTTTATTTTGAGGGAGAAGAAGAGGGACATTTTGATGATGATTATGTTTATGGCATCGATGGAGGAGAAGAAAGAGATATTATTTTTAAAATTCCTAAATCAATTAAGATTGATGAAAGTAAGTACAATACAAAATCTATAGATGTTAATTGTATGGCTCAGTTTTATAAATTTAGGAGAGGTAAAAATAGCTTGTTGTTTTTAGTATGTTCTTCAGGAGGAGAAACTAGGATTAAAAAAACAGATGTATAGAAATATATATAAAACATATTATCTAAAAATGATTGAAAAATGATTATCAATATTGATATAATAAATATGTAGTGATAACAATTATCAATTAAGAGGGGGATAATATGAAATTTAACTGTAATAAAAATTGTTGTGAAAATAAATCAAATTCAATATATATAAAAAGAATACTAGAAATGATAGGTGCTGTAATTTTGGGATCAAAACCATCAGAAATTATAAATGTACCAGGTAATAATGAAGAAAAGAAAGTAAAGCTTGACCAAATAGAATCTTTTTTTAGTCATTGTTCTAGAGTTACGTACAGAATAATTACTACACATGATGGAGGAAAAAGAGTTTTATTTATTAACGAAGAATCTATGGAGAAAGTACTGTCAAATAAAAGGTGTATAAACTTCTTGAAGTTTGTTGGGTATTCATCTGAATATAGATTGAATGATTATATGGATGAGTTAGTGTATAGACTTCAATCTGAAGAATTTCCTCATGAAATCGGAGTATTTTTAGGATATCCTCTTAAAGATGTATTAGGGTTTATGGGATATGGCAAAAACAAATTAGTAGAAATACGCAACTGGAGAATTTATGGAGATCAAAAGACTTCTTATGAAGTTTATAATAATTTTATAAGAGATAAAGCCATCATGAAGGCGATGGTTCAAAGTATGAACATAACTGAGTTAAAAAGAGCTATATAGAATTTAAAATTAACAAATATTTGCATAAAAAAGACACTATTTTATTTATAAAATAGTGTCTTTTTTATATCTATTTTTAAGTGTCTATAAGTAGTGTAAAATAAAATAGAAAAATTTATAACTTTTTATTGTTTTCATGGGTCTAATATGTGAAGGCAGGCGTAGTATAGATGCATATAAATTAAAGGAAAAATCTAAATTTAAAGATAGACCAATAATGTTATGTTTAGTTATAAACAAAAATAAGGTAATAGGGGCCTACTTAGATTATGATGGGTATTATCCGAGTATTTCACCTATTAATTTTAAAGAATATATTAAGTAGTAAAGATTTATACAATCAAAATAAAAATAGTAGCTTATGTAAGCTACTATTTTTATTTATTAAAGACAAGATTTTATATAATCAACAGGAACATCCATTTTAATAGCCACATTTTCAGCAGACATTCCTTTATTTATAAATCGTCTAACTACCTTATTCATATTTTCTCCAACTTCAATAATGTGTTTATCAGGATCATAAAAACGAACAACTCGTTGACCCCAGGAATATTCAATAATAGGATGGACATAACATATTCCTGGAATTTGATTCAATTTTGAGATGAAATTATCAAAGTCATCTTCTTCGAAATATAACTCACTATTATTTGCACCAAAGAAAACTTCATTTTTGGGCTTATTTATAAAACTACACCAAGACTCCTTTGTTTGGAGGGCTATTCCCCCAGTTAAAGTTACATTTGCCCCAAAATCTAAAACAATATCTAAATCTAAAACAGTAGAATAAAATAGTTTAGACTTTTCCATGTCAGAAACTACTATTAATGGGTTTGCAAATTTCATATTAATCACCCCTTTATTAAAATTATATATTAATTAAATTCTAGCTAAAAACTGTAAGGGTTGTAAATAATAAAGTTTACATAGCAATAATGATGGCTTATACTAGTATTAATATTTTAATTTAATGAGGTGAATAGATGAAGTTAGATTTAGAAAATATGCTATACATATTAATCTATATGACATTTTTTCTATCAATTATAAGTTGTATAGCTTATTTTTGTAAAAAAAGAATATCTCATCAAATTGAATATATTTTAATAAAAAATATATCTCTAGATATGTTTAAGTACTCTGAGAAGCTAGAACCAAAAGAGTATTTTAGTTATCAAAAGTATGATATTTGGAGGTATTGTAGCTTATTTTAATTGAAATGAAACATTTTATAAAACCAAATTAAAAATCAAAGGAGATAATAAAATGAATTTCATTTCAGGTATGTTACAAGATTTATTAAATATATTATTCAGTTTTACAGGGGATTTAGGGATTGCCATAGTAGTTATAACTTTGATGGTAAAATTAGTTTTAATGCCTCTATCTCTAAAACAAAAATTTGCGATGAGAAAACAACAAGACTTGGCAGAAAAAATGAATGACATAAAAGAAAAATACAAAAATAATGCTAAGGAAATGGAAAAACATCTGCAGGAACATTCAATGGAAACTATGAAAAGTATGATGGGATGTTCAACAATTTTACTACAAATGCCAATAGTATGTGCACTTTACCAGACATTTTTGAATATGCCAAATACATCACCAAGTGTGTTAATACCATGGATTAGTAGTTTAAATGTTAGTGATAATTTATTTATAATACCTTGTATATATACTTTAACTATGTTGGGACCAAACTTAATAAGCATGTTACCTTATTTTAGAACAAGTTCACAAGTTATGTTTAATAAGCAAATGATTATATCCACAGTTATTATGGGAATTTTGTTAACAGCAAGAACTCCTGTAGCAATAGGGCTATATTTTATAACAAGTAGTTTGTATACTTTAGTGGAAGATATCTGTTTTAGAATATACTTAAAGAATAAAGGTAGTTTAATTTAATTGATAATAGAAACCTGCTTCAAGTTTTGGAGCAGGTTTTTTTAATCTATATAATAATTGAATATATTAAAAATTTAATGATTAAATAAGTATCATATATTAATATGTAAAATGTCTAAGAAGTGTCTTAGGCATTTTTGTTTGAAATATTGATAACATGGAAACTATAATTATAAAACCTTGTAAGGAGTATATGCTATGAAATGTGATGTTGTAATTATTGGAGCGGGTCCTGGAGGGGTAGCGGCTGCTCATAATTTAATAAACAATAATATATCTTGTATTTTAATAGATAAGCAAAAATTTCCGAGAAATAAACTTTGTGCAGGCGGAATAACTTATAAAACTTTTGAATTAATGAAAACTCTAAAGTTACACAATGAATTTAATACTGAAAATTCAGTACTAAGTGAAGGTGGTAGTTTATATTTAGAGTATAAGCATATAGCGGATATAAAAACTAAAGGGTTAACTTATCTAGTAGATAGATTCGAATTTGATGATTATTTAGTTAAAGAGTATAAGAAAAAGGATGGTACTTTTCTAGAAGGTACTGGCGTTAGGAAGATTAATACAAAAGAAAACATAATAACTTTATCTGATCACCGAGAAATTAAGTTTAAATATTTGATAGGTGCAGATGGAGCTGTAGGTATAACAAAAAAGTTAGTTGATGAAAAATTTAATGCAAATGGATTTTGTCTACAAGTAGAAATTGACAAAGATAAGTTTAATTATGAAGGAAACAATATGTCTTTGTATTATGGAATTATTCCACAAGGATATGCTTGGATATTCCCAAAGAAAAATAGCTTTACCATTGGTTTTGGTGGAAACTATGATAAAAAAATAGACTATCATAAAGAGTTTGAAAAATTTTTAGGTAACTTGGGTATAACTTGTGAAAGAAAAAAATTTAAAGGTGGCATGTTACCTTTTGGTAAATACATAAAGACTCCAATTAATAAGGAAAGAAATTTATTACTGGTTGGAGATGCAGCAGGTTTAGTGGACCCATTTACAGGTGAGGGAATATATTTTGCGATGTTATCGGGGATAAAAGCATCCAATACGATTATTAATGCTTTAAAAACAAATGATACAAATGAGATTGATAAATATATTGATGAAATTAATGAAATCACCAAAAGCATAAGTAAAGGTGCTAAGCTTAAGAAACTAGTTTATAAATTTAGGAAGCCTATTTTTAATGCTATGAAAAATGAGAAATTTGGAAGTTATATATTTAATGACTGTTTGTATGAATCAAATTATGATTTATTAGAAATTATACTTCATCATAGATAAATACTTAAAAAGGGAATGTATATAAGCATTTTTCTTGTGATACATTCCCTATATTTATATAAACATTATTAATAATCTAATTGGGGTTTGTCAATAAAAGTGTGTAAGTAGTTTTTATTTTATAAGTCAGGTAGATAAAATTAATCTACCTGATTTTTTAATACTGATATTTTTTAACTCTTTCTTTTAAATTCTCATCCATATCTAATT
>NZ_JAHZMO010000054.1 GCF_020748185.1 Terrisporobacter petrolearius
TGAAACAGATAGATATGAAGGTAGTTATGAGGTAAATGATAAAAGTGAATCAGGAGTATGGAAGATAGAATACTTTTATTTGAAAGATTCAAATGGATATTCAAAGGAAATTTATAACGATGAACTGCATCAAAATGGAGATAGTAAAGACTTATCAAAGGGTGATTTTAATGTATATGATGATGAAAGATACACGGGTATATCTCCACTAGAAAATGTTACTTACTATAAAAAAAATGTAACAGTAAGCGATAAAACAATACAAGGAGATGTATATATAGGACCAGAAGCAGTAGTTACATTTAATAATGTAACAGTTAATGGAAATATATATGTTTTAGGAGTATTAAAGGCAAATAGTATCAATGCAAAAGCTATCAAAGGAAGAGAAATGCATTATGGTTATGTTTCTTCATACCATAACGGAACAATTGTATTATCAGGAAGTAATTCCATTAACAGTATAAGTTGCACAACTTATCCTGTAACTGATATTCCAGTTAGAATAGATGATAATCCTATTAATGTAGTAGATGGATATTTGAATATAAAAGGAGTTATTCCAGATGTAGTTGATTTATATATAAATGACACTAAAATAGATACTTCAACTCAAGGTAAGTTTATTATTAATGATCTTTATGTAGGTAATGTAGATAAAATAACATTATCATTTAGAACTGTATTTGGAAACACAATAGAAAAAACATTTGATGTAGAGCAATGTACAAAATTGCCTGATGGAAGCATCAATAGTATACCTAAAATCCAAGTAGAAGATTTAACGTTTAAGGTTGGAGACGAAATTAATCCATTGGAATATGTTAAGGCTACAGACAAAGAAGATGGAGATATAACATCAAAGATAAAAGTAATAGAAAATACAGTAGATACAACAAAAGTAGGAGAATATAAAGTAGTCTACAAAGTAACAGACAGCCAAGGAACAAGTGCCACAAAAATAATAAAGATAACAGTAAGAAGTAACGACAAACCAATAATAAGTGCCAGTGATGTAACAATAAAAATCGGAGATAAATTTGATCCACAAAAAGATGTAACAGCAAGTGACAAGGAAGATGGAGATATAACAAGCAAAGTAAGTGTAAAAGAAAATACAGTAGATCCATCAAAAATAGGAATATACAAGGTAGTATATGAAGTAGCAGATAGTGATGGAAATGCTATTACGAAAGAAATAAAGGTAACGGTAAAAAGCAACGATAAACCAATAATAAGTGCGAGTGATGTAGAACTAAAAGTAGGAGATAAATTTGATCCACTAAAAAATGTGGCAGCAAGTGACAAGGAAGATGGAGATATAACATCAAAGATAAAAATAATAGAAAATACAGTAGACACAACAAAAGCAGGAATATACAAAGTAGTATACGAAGTAACAGATAGTGACGGAAATAAAATAACTAAAGAAATAAAGGTAACAGTAAGAAGTAACGATAAACCAGTAATTATAGCAAGTGATGCAGAACTAAAAGTAGGAGACAAATTTGATGCACTAAAAAAGGTATCATCAAGTGACAAAGAAGATGGAGATACAACATCAAAGATAAAAGTAATAGAGAATACAGTAGATACAACAAAAGTAGGAATATACAAAGTAGTATATGAAGTAACAGATGGTGATGGAAATAAAGTAAGAAAAGAAATAAAGGTAACAGTATCAAAAATAGAAGTAGTATCAAATGTAGAAGCTAAATCAAAAAGTTATAGTTCAAATAATATAACTTGGTCAAAAGTTGATAATGTTGATGGATATGAGATATATAGAGCAACAAGTAAGAATGGGGCATATTCATTAAATAAAACAGTAACAAGTGGAAGTACGTTAAGTTATAGTAATACAGGGCTGACAACAGGAAAAACATATTACTATAAAGTTAGAGCTTACAAAGTAGTAGACGGTGAAAAACAATACGGTGATTTTTCACAAGTAGTATCATCATCACCAAAGTTATCATCAACAACTGCAAAATCTGCATCAGCAGCATATAATAGTAATAAAGTTACATGGAGCAAAGTGTCAGGAACAAGTGGATATGAAGTATATAGAGCAACAAGCAAAACTGGAAAATATTCATTAAAGAAAACGGTAAAAAGTGGAAGTACGTTAAGTTATAGTAATACAGGATTAACAACAGGAAAAACATATTACTATAAAGTTAGAGCTTATAAAGTAGTAGACGGCAAAAAACAATACGGCAATTTTTCACAAGTAGTATCATCATCACCAAAGCTTTTTACGCCTAGTGTAACTTTAAGTAAAGGTTCTAAAAAAGCTACTGTAAAATGGAAGAAGATATCAGGAGCAAGTGGATATGAGATATACAGATCAAATAGTAAATCTGCAACTTACTCAAAAGTAAAATCTGTAAGTCGTGGTTCTACAACTTCTTATACAAATAGAGGTTTAACTAGTAAAAAAGTATATTATTATAAAATAAGGGCTTATAGAACAGTAAATGGCAAGAAAGTTTATAGCTCATATAGTAGTATTAAATATATAAAAGCTAAGTAAAATGAAGACCACAATTGTAAAATGGTAGCAATTTAAATAATTATTGAAATAAATTATTTATTTGTTAAAAGGCATATCAAAAATGATATGCCTTTTTTAGAGCTGAGATTATTATGATATGAATAAGGATGAATTTACATAAAAAAATTATAAAAAATATGTATAGAAACTAAAAAGTATGTCCATAATTTAAATATCATAATTAAAATTTTTTTATTCATTGATTTATTATTATTATTTTTTTTGCATATATGTCAGAGATAGCCTGGAAAGCGGACATCCAGGCTATTTTTGTGTTTTACTTTAAATCTTGCAAAAACAGAAATATATATAAATAAATGAATAGGTAGAATGTTACTTGTTGAGATTGTTATAATACTAGTTGTAGAATTTATTAGGAGCTATTGAGGAGACTTACATGTATTTTAATATTTTAATAATTCTTACGTGACAAATCAAATTATGTAATCAGAATAAAAGGGGAAATAATAATGAAGAATAAGAGATGGTTGTTATCATTAATAATGGTTGCTATTATTGCAACTGGATGCACCGGATGTAGTGTAAAAAATCAAGAAAAGAGGATAAATGCCTTAGGAGGTACTACTAATAATAAAATAGTAAATACACTTGGAAATACTAACGGAAATCTTGCTAATGAAGGAATAGTAGCTGTAGAAGGAGATTGGATTTATTATGGTAGTGAGTATAAAATGAAAACCGATGGTTCGGGTAAAGAAAAATTAGACACAAGGAATGGAGCTGCAGGTTATACCATAAATATAATAGATGATTGGATTTATTTTTTTGATAAAGATAAGGAAAATAATAATGGTATTTTCAAAATGAAAACTGATGGTTCTAACAAACAAAAAATTCTTTCTGAAAGAACTGACTACATGATTGTAGATGGAAACTGGATTTATTATGTAAACTATAAAGACAAATCTTTGTATAAAATGAGTATTGATGGAACAGACAATGAGCTACTTTTAAAGGGTAATATTAGAAATCTCAATATTGTTGATGATTGGATTTATTACAACGGAGATTACAATGATAAGCCTAGTTTGTGTAAGATAAAAACTAATGGTTCTGATAATCAATTAATATGCCACGACAATGCAGTAAATATAAACATTATTGATGGTTGGATTTATTATCAAATAAAGGATGAAAATTTTAATACAATATACAAAATTAAAATAGATGGTTCTGATAAACAAGTATTCTTTAAAGGTAAGGATATTACTGAAGACAAAAATGTGAAAAAAGAAGAAGATATGTCCGAGGAAGAAATCATGAAACAATTAGATGAATCAGTAAAGAGAAGTGAAGAAAAGGCATTATTAGAAGAATCCGGACAAGAAGGAACAAAAGAATACAATGCCATATCTCTTAGCAAAAACAATATTGATTCTTCATCTAAACCTAAAGGAGCATGGGTATATAAATTAAAAATAGAGAATAACAACTTAATTGTATGGGGTTCCCTTGATTGTAATTCACAAGGAAGTTCAGACATCAAACATCTAAAAGACCAAAAGAGAATTTTCAAACTTTCTGACAATGTAGATCTAGGAGTTGATTGGGTTGGCAATCGAGATAAACAAATAGAGTATTTTAATGACAATGGACAAAACATGAACTCAGAAGCACTTTTCTTTCGCACTATAAACGGCAAAGTAACTTATGTAACATTTGCTGGATAATTTTTATAATATTGAAATAGATTGGAAGATAATAAAAGGGCTGTGTAGGATGTTTGATGAAAAATAAATAGTCATAATTGAAAGCATGTATTTTTGTTGGGAATACATGCTTTTTTTATATTATAAAGATTTAGTTAATAAATTTACTTCCCTAAGATTGATTTTTCTTTAACTCTCTAAATATCAATCCAACAAGATTGGATACAAATACATTTGATGTAATTAAAAGAGCTGTAGATATTACTCTAATACGCAAATCATCAATATAATAACATGCTACTCCAATACCCAAAATCATAGAAATTGTACTTAAAATTAAAGCTACAATACTAATTATCTTTATTTTTTTCATTCTAATCCCCCTAACAATTACCTCTTTATCTATATCTTATTATTTATCTGGATATTTCCCATTATATCTACCCATCCATATCTTTAAATTGTAACATTAATTAGAATATATTGGTATAAGGGTAATATATTCTAACAAAAGTTTAAGATTCTTAACTTCCTATTGTAATAAACTAAATAATAAAAGGATGCTGTTTAGTAAAAATTTTAATAAAAAATAATAAAATACATTGGAAAGTATATATAGACTTTTAGAAGAATAACTTGTAATCATTACATATGCACTTCATTATGTATATGAAATACGCAAAAATATTACAAAATTCAAATTAAATATATTTTTTTATAAATTTATAAAGGAATATAGATCAAATTAGCGAATTATACTTTATACGCAATAGTTAGTTCATTTATCTCTAAATAAATGAAAAAATAGTATTGAACAAGCTAAAATAATATATAAATAATTAAACCTTAATGTATATGTATCTAAAAACATATAACTGTATTTAAATTTTATATAGAGTTAAATTACGCTATATAAATTTTACTAAACTACAACACGTGGTGTGAAAACTTAAAAGGAGGAAAGCTATGGAAGTATATGAAATAAGAACGAAAGTATTTACTATGAAACCTTTGCCGTCAGATAATGCCCAAGGTCAAATATGTAAAATAATTGATAGTGCACTGTCTAAAGATGAAAAGTGGTTAGAGTTTCATAAAAAAAATGAATTTAAAAATTATTGTTTTGATTCCTTATATCCAATACCTAGAGATAAAATATATAAAGCTGGAGGAATATATACATTTACTGTTAGGACTATTAATGAAAAATTAGCAAAATACTTTCAAAAAATGTTATCAAATGAATATAACAATACTATAAAGTGCTTAACCACTGAAATGAGAATAATTCCTAAAAAATTTATAGAAACCATATATTCAATAACCCCTGTGATAATTAAAGATGAGTCAGGTTACTGGAAACAGAATCTATCACTAAAAGATTTTGAAAGAAGATTAATAGAGAATCTTATAAAAAAATATAATCACATAAATGGTACAAAGATTGATGAAAATGTTGAATTATATACATCATTAGAATTTAAAAATAAAAAACCATGTTCAATAAATATTAAAGACATAAAGTTATTAGGAGACAAAATAGCTTTAAATATATCAAATGACAAAATATCTCAAGACTTAGCCTATATGGCACTTGGAACAGGTATTTTAGAAATTAATTCTAGGGGGGCAGGATTTGTAAATTTTAAATGGATGTAAGGGGGTGAAAAAATGCTACAAGATTGTATAGAAATATTTAAAAAAGAATATGAAAAACATGGAGATAAGCTGATAGTTGATAACTACATACCTGCTGACGGCAAATATATTTTACTGACATTGGAGGATGGAAAATTAAAATTAGATGATAAGGACATAGTAGATATTAAGTTTAATAAAAAAACTAGTGAAATTGAAGGAAGAAGTAATATATATTTTAATGATATTTGCAACTACGATTATAACAGTAAACTGATAGATATGAATAAACCTATGGACAGTAAAAAGATTATACAAGGCAATAATTATCTGTCATTTATTATAAAGAAAGAAAGTTTAAATAATGGAAAGTTAACAGAAGAGATAATTGATAACTATTATAAAATATTATCTAATCCATATTTAAAATATACTAAATCTAAAGCAAAAGAAATTTATAAAGAAGTAGAATCTCAATTAGAAGAAATAGATCAAGAGTTATTAGAAAAGGTTAAAGAATGGATAAAAAATAACATATTTAATTTCGAAAATATTGGAATTAACATTTCGGGAAAAGACTATTTGAAGATATTTATTAAAGTACCTATAGAAAAATACAAAACCGAAGGCAAAAGATATTTAATACCTAATATTTATAATAAAAATGATTTCAATGAAAAAATAGGAGAAGTATTATATGGTGTACCTAGTAATAATATGAATTTAAATGACAACAAACCTTACTTAGAAAATAAATCAAGAAAAGTCAAAGTTCCATATTTAGTAGATAATAAGGAAGTTTTAATACAAAAAAAATTTTTTGAGTATTTAATGAACAATGCTATTAAAAATAATCTAAATATATATTTGAATGAAGATGGTATTAGGTCTTGTAAGAATGGCGAGTTACTAGAATCAGATTTTAAAGGAATGTATATTAGAATAAAGAGAGGAACAGAGCTTGAAATACATTCTTATGATTTAGTAACATCCTATAAATACAAGCTAAATAAGCAAATTTACTTTAAGGATATATTAAATCTAAAAGATAAAACAAAAACAGATATACCATATGGAATTTGTAAAAATAAAAAAGATTTACAGCTTATAATAGATAATATATTTTTTTCTAAATATTTAATGAATAATTACTATACAGAAGTTAAAGATATATCACTTAAAGACACTGTTATAAAAAGAAACCTGTTATTGTCAAGAGAAGCCATATTTAACTGGATATATAAAGGGAACGAAAATGGAATTTATTCACTTTTAAATAAAGTTTCTTTAGATTTAATAAAGAACTCTATTAAAAATGGACATTTATCAAAAGCAGCACATCAATTTAATTTAAAACTAGCACTAACAAGTTATTTTAAAGGGGGTAAAGATATGGGAGATACTGTATTAGAGCTAAAAAATAGTCTTAGAGCAAAGATAAACTGTATAGAAACAACTTCTTTTACATCTGATGAAGAATATTATTTTTCAATAGGACAATTCATAAATTATTTACTATCAAAAAGTAAGGGTAAAAATAAACCACATTCATTGGCAAACCCATTTATTAACGCAAAAAATAGTAAAGTTATAAAAGAAAAATTAAGAAATTTATACAAAAGATATAATTATGATATAGATATGCATGGAAAAAGAGTTAAAAATATATATGCAATGATAGTATCATATGAACCGCAAGGAAAAGTAAATCAAGATATGATAATAGCAGGATATTTACATAGTAATTTAATTTATGAAAGTAAGAAGGAGGAAAACTAATGAAAATGAGAGTTTACGGAGTGATGGGAATAGTGTCTAAAATGGCAAATTGGAATGCAGACTTTACTGGATATCCTAAAACTACATCAGATGGAGATACGTTTGGTAGTGATAAGGCACTAAAATATCCTATGAAAAAAATGTGGGAAAATCAAGGAGAAAAAGTATTATATATTAAATCAATGAAGTTATCCGAAAATAAAGGAGAAACTTCATTGGTACCACGTTCTTTAAAAGAAAGATATGAATATTTGTTTGATGTAGACGATTTAAAAAAGTGTAAAGATAGTAAAGTAGTTTTAAAGAATCTGTTTAGTGCATTAGATGTGAAAAATTTTGGTGCCACATTTGCAGAGGCAGGAAAGAATATATCTATTACAGGTGCAGTACAAATAGGACAAGGTTTCAATAAATATGAAGGAACAAGTCCTGAAGAACAACAGATACTATCTCCGTTTAGAGATGGATCAAAAGATAATGCAAAAGAAGATTCAGAAGAAGCGAAAAATTCAACTTTAGGAACAAAAATAGTAAGTAATGAAGCTCATTATTTCTATCCATTTACAATAAATCCTCTAGCATACAAAGAGTATAGTGAGTTTGGAGTAACAAAAGGATATACGAGAGAAGATTATGCTAAATTTAAGGAAGCAGCACTAGTATCAGCTACTTCATTTGCTACAAATGCAAAAGTTGGATGTGATAATGAATTTGCACTATTTGTAGAGACTGAGGAAAATTTATATTTACCTAATTTATCTGAATTTATAAGATTTGAAAAGGGAGAAGAAAAAAATACAATAAAAATCAACTGCTCAGATTTATTGAATTCATTAAAAGATAAAATAAACAATATAGAAATTTATTATAATCCTTACACAACTAATATAGAAAGTGAAATAGAAGGAGCTAAAAAAATAAATATATTTACACAAAAAGAGGTATAAACTATGAAGGCTTTAAAATTTAAATTATCAGGGAAAACAGCATTTTTTAAAAAGCCAGAAGTTAATTCATATTATTATTTCACATATGGAAATATACATAAAGTTGCACTGCTAGGAATGTTTGGAGCAATACTTGGATATAGTGGCTACAATCAACACAGATATATGTTAGATAATATAAAAGGTTATAAAGAATCATATCCTGAGTTTTATACCAAATTAAAGGGATTAAAAATATCTGTAGAACCCTTAAATGAAAAAGCATATATTTCTAAGAAAGTACAGTTTTTTAACAATTCAATAGGAGATTACAACAAAGATAAAGATAAAAACTTATGTAATTTAATAGTAAAAGAGCAATGGTTAGAAAATCCACAGTGGAATATATATGTGATATTAGATAACGAAGAAGCGGATAAACTGTGTGATTATATAACTAACTATAAAACTATTTATCAACCTTATCTAGGCAAAAACGATCATTATGCTAATATAAGTGAGATAGAAGTACACGATATAGAAAATATTTCGTACAAAAACATTAATAAAGTACACTCATTATGCCCTAAAAAGTATATAGAATTTGATATGGAAGATGATGAGGAAGAAGATTTATTTAAGTACAGTGAACGATTGCCAGTAGCGTTAAATGAAAATACTAATATGTATGAGTTAAAGAGTTTTGTATTCAGCAATATGCGTATAGATTCAATTACTGCTAGTGATTTATATAAGATAAATGAAAAAAATATAGCATTCTTTTAATAGGGAGGGGAAACCCTTCCTTATTTATAGGAGGAATTTATGAATTACTTTAAGAAAGAAGATTTAATAAATATTAATACACTAATAAAAAAAGATATTAATTTTTATGCGCATATAGATTCAGATAGAATTGAAACATTGCAAGAGCATATAGACAGATGCAACAAATATTTTTTGAAATTAGAAGATGCAAAAAAATTAGGAAATATATTTAAAAAATTTGAAAAATTATATCTAAGTGAATTAGAAGAATCGGCAAGACTATTATTTAGAAAGATGATAATAAATACTATTAATTTCCATGATATAGGTAAAATAAATCCGAGATTTCAATGTGATAAGATGAATAACAAAATAATGAATAAAGATATTTTTGAAGGATTAGGAAGTAAACATTCAATTATTTCATCTGTATTTTACATAGACTATTTTATTGAAGAAATAGAAAAATATAAAGACGTGGATAAAGTAGCCTTTAAAAAGTTATCTCATATATTATTTTTAAATGCTTATATAATTTCAAGACATCATGGTGATTTAAGTGGATTTAGTGAATTTATAGATTCATTTGATGAAAATTATAATGGAGCAAGTAATGTAATAGATTCATTGGAAAATGAAAATTACAAAGCAGTATATATTAAAAAAGTAAGTATGCTATTTAAAAAAATGAAAGTAAAATCCTCTAATGTTAGAAAACAGTTAAAAAAAAATAAAAAAGAAGAAAGTATTTATATATACACTTATGTAAAACTACTATTTTCAATACTAGTAGCTTGTGATTTTTATGCTACCACAGAATTTATGAATGATTTGGAATTGAACGAGTTTGGCGAAATAAACGATATAGCTAAATTTTATGATATTTATAAGGAAGGTAAAATTTATAAGAGCATAAGGCAGTATGAAGAACAAGAATATAATAAAGAAAAAAATATTATAAATGAGAGTAACATAAATATTCTAAGAACAGAGATGTTTCTAGATGCTGAAAAGGAGCTTATAAAAAACTTAGATAGTAATATATATTTCTTAGAAGCACCTACTGGAAGTGGAAAAAGTAATGTATCTTTAAATCTAAGTTTTAAGTTGTTAGAAGATAATAAGTCGATAAATAAAATATATTATATCTATCCATATAACACACTAATAGAACAAAATATAAAAACTATGAGAGGTATATTTGTCTCAAATAAAGATATACTTGAAAACATAGCAGTAGTAAACTCCATAAATCCAATAAAAACAGAAAAAAACACAGCCAAAATGGAAGAATCAACTGAAGAACTTGATTATAAATATTATGCCAAAGCATTATTAAATAGGCAATTTTTAAACTATCCAATGATTCTTACAACTCACGTAAGTTTGTTTAATACCATGTTTAATAATAGTAAAGAATCTTCATTTGCTTTTTATCAACTATCTAATAGTGTAATTGTGTTAGACGAAATACAAAGTTATAAAAATACTATATGGTCAGAAATAATTAATTTTTTAAAAGCATTTGCTAAGGTTTTAAATATAAAAGTAATAATAATGTCTGCAACACTGCCAAACTTAAATTATCTTACAAGTGAAGTTGAAGGAACAGCTAAATTAATAGTAGATAGGGATAAATATTTTAATCATCCTTTATTTAAAAATAGAGTAGAGGTTAAATATGATTTAATGGATAAAGATATTGAAGAATTATATAATCATGTGAAAAGTAAGAGTTTTAGTAAGAATAAAATAATAGTTGAATTTATAAAGAAACAAAGTGCTTATGATTTTTATAATAAGTTAAAAGATGACGCAGAAATTAAATCAAATATAGAGTTAATAACTGGTGATGACAACTCTATTGAGAGACAAAGGATACTTAATATTGTTGATACAAGTGAGGATATTATATTAGTTGCTACTCAGGTGGTAGAAGCTGGAGTAGATATAGATATGGATATAGGATATAAAGATATATCAAAGTTAGATAGTGAAGAACAATTTATGGGAAGAATAAATCGTTCATGTAAAAAATCAGGTATTGTATATTTTTTTAATTTAGATAAAGCAGATTTTATTTATAAAAGTGATTTTAGAATGAATAAAGAATTTACATTAGAAAATGATACTATGAAGAAAATATTAGTAAATAAAAATTTTAAAGAGTATTATTTACCTGTATTGAACGCTTTGAAAACTTATTATAATGAATCACTAAGTGAATTTAACTTAGATGAGTTTTTTTCAAAGGATGTTGGTGGTTTGAAGTTTGATAAGATAAAATCTAGAATGGAACTTATTACAGAGGATATGTGGAGTATGTCTGTATATTTATCAAAAACAATAGAAACGGAAGAAGGTTTAATTTTAGATGGAAATGAAATTTGGCAAAACTATAAAAAACTATTGGTAGATAAAAAGTTAAAGTATGCAGAAAAAGAAGTTAAATTATCTCAGGCTAGAAGTTTGCTTAATTATTTTCTATATCAAGTAAAGAAGTCAGATATACCGTATAATGACAGAATAGGTGACTTATATTTTATAGAAGAAGGTGAAAAGTACTTTAAAGATGGAAAAGTAGATAAAGAAAAATTAACTACTGGAATAGGAGATTTTATATAGTGAAAGTAAATGGAACTTTGATTAATTACTATTTTCATTGTAAAAGACAATGCTACCTTCATGGAAATAGACTTAACTTAGAAGATAATAGTGAAATAGTTAAAATAGGCAAAGCAATACATGAAAGTAAAGCAGAAGATGGAAAAAACACAGAAATATCAATAGATAATATAAAGTTGGACAAACTTTCTTCAGAATATCTTACAGAAATCAAAAAGTCAGATGCAGATGTAAATGCTGCAAAGTGGCAGTTATTATTTTATTTAAAAGTATTAAAGGATAAAGGCATATGTAGAAAAGGTAAGCTAGAATTTATAGAAAAAAATAAAACAGATAAAAAAGTACTGTATTTAGAACTAAGTGAAGATACAGAAAAAGAGTTGAATAAACATACACAAGATATAGAACAATTGATAGATTCAGATATTATACCTGATACTTTAAATAAACCAAAATGTAAAAAATGTGCGTATTATGAATATTGTTATATATAGGAGGAAATATGGGAAGTACAAGATATATAACATCAATGGGAGAATTGACAAGAAAAGATAATTCATTGTGTTTTAGAAAAGATGGAAAAAATGTATATATACCTGTGGAGAATACTAAGGAAATATATTGTTTAAACGAGGTAAGCATAAATACCAAGTTGTTAGATTTTTTAGCACGAAATAATATAATAGTACATTTTTTTAATTACTATGAGGGATATAGTGGAACTTATTATCCTAAAAATCAATATAACAGTGGTAGATTATTAGTGAAGCAAGTAAATAAATTTGAGAATAATAGATTAGAAGTGGCAAAATCCATTGTTAAAGGAATTGGAATTAATATAAGAGAAGTACTTTATCATTATTATAAACATGGTAAAAAAGAAGTTAAAACAACTATAGATTGGATAAAAGAAAGTTTTTTTGATAGAGTTGAAAATAGCAAAAACATTAAAGTATTAATGTGTGTAGAAGGTGAGCTATGGGAAAAGTTTTATAGACAATTTAAAAACTTTTTACCAGAAGATTTTGTAATGAACAAAAGAGTAAAAAGACCACCTGATAATCCAATTAATGCTTTAGTTTCATTCGGAAATAGTTTACTGTATACCAAAACCATATCTTCAATATATAGAACCCATTTAGATCAAAGGATAAGTTATTTACATGAGCCATCAGAAGGAAGATTTTCTTTAAGCCTAGATATTAGTGAAGTATTTAAGCCGGTTTTAGTTTATAGGACAATATTTGATTTAGTTAATAATAAGAAAATACAAGTATCTAAACACTTTGATAAAAAGGTGAATTATTGTCTTTTAAATGAAGAAGGTAGAAATATTTTTATCACTGCTTTTGAGGAAAGAATGGAATCTGTATTTGTTCATGAAAGGTTAAAGAGAAAAGTCTCATATAGAACGGCTATAAAACTTGATTGCTATAAACTTATAAAATATATTATGGAGGACAAAGAGTTTGTACCTTTTAGTATAAAGGAGAAAATTTGATATGAGTAAAAATATGAATTATAATTATGCACTTGTTTTCTATGACGTAGGAGAAAAAAGAGTTAATAAAGTTTTTAAGGTTTGTAAAAAATATTTATACCATTTCCAAAAATCAGTTTTTAGAGGCGAAATAACTCCGTCCAATATGATAGTTTTTAAAAAAGAGTTAAATAAGGTGATAGATAAAGAAGAAGATTTTATTTGTATAATTAAGTTAATAAATGACAATGTGTTTGGAGAAGAAATACTTGGGAAATCTCAAAATAAAGCGGGAAGTGATTTGATAATATAGTTTACCAGGCGATAAAAAAGATCGTAGTTTGTAAAGCTAGTTATACAAAGGCTTATGTATGTATTTATAGTATATGTTAAAAAAGGATATATTCACTTGGTAAATTAGTATGAAAAATAAGTGATTTGAATGTGTTGACTAATATTATAATCTGTAATAATATTGAAATTACATAGGATAAACCATAACATGAGATGTATTTAAATATGATATAAAAACAAAGTATCCTAAACGCTGTATAGGATAAACCATAACATGAGATGTATTTAAATTAGCAATATTGTGTTAAAGAACCCGTGGACGGCTAATGATAAACCATAACATGAGATGTATTTAAATTTGATAGTTTATACTTTAATTAATTTTAAGTTTTATGATAAACCATAACATGAGATGTATTTAAATCCACTTATATTCAGTCTATTTCCATTTTCTTCTAACGATAAACCATAACATGAGATGTATTTAAATTTTATTTTTAAAAATCATTCACTGTTAATATATACAAGATAAACCATAACATGAGATGTATTTAAATATTAAGGGTTTATATGATATTAGAAATCAAGAATTAGATAAACCATAACATGAGATGTATTTAAATATGATATAAAAACAAAGTATCCTAAACGCTGTATAGGATAAACCATAACATGAGATGTATTTAAATAATTCTGGAACTTCTATATCTTCTAAAATTTCAAGGATAAACCATAACATGAGATGTATTTAAATTTATATTATGAATGAACTTAGAGTAAATAAGAAAGTGATAAACCATAACATGAGATGTATTTAAATTTAATAATTGTTTTATTCCATTTACAGTTTTTTTAGATAAACCATAACATGAGATGTATTTAAATGGAATATATGTTATTGAAGTTAAAAACTTTACTTGGATAAACCATAACATGAGATGTATTTAAATGTATTAAAGGAAGTTTTCAACCTTAAAAAATTTAAAGATAAACCATAACATGAGATGTATTTAAATTTCTTTAGAAAGAATGATATTAACCACACTAAAGGGATAAACCATAACATGAGATGTATTTAAATGAAAGAGTTTACGATCTACTTGTTTCGTATTTGGAAGATAAACCATAACATGAGATGTATTTAAATGACCATTCTACTTGATGTCTATCATTTATATCTCCGATAAACCATAACATGAGATGTATTTAAATAGTTCTGTATTCTTGGAATCTTCTTTCAATAGTATGATAAACCATAACATGAGATGTATTTAAATTGATTAGAAGTTGTATTTTCTTCTGAATTTGAATTTGATAAACCATAACATGAGATGTATTTAAATGATAAATATTCTTCTTTTTCATCGTCCCAAATACTAGATAAACCATAACATGAGATGTATTTAAATAAATTACTTTAAGCCAAGTAGTAATAAGATAAAAGGATAAACCATAACATGAGATGTATTTAAATTGGATGATTACGGGAAGACAAGGAAGATCGTCTAGGATAAACCATAACATGAGATGTATTTAAATCAAAGTTTATTTACTCCAATTGGTCTAAAGAATCCAGATAAACCATAACATGAGATGTATTTAAATATTCTTAATTATTGTGTAAGCAGCAATGTTTACATCGATAAACCATAACATGAGATGTATTTAAATACTCATAACAGTAGCATCAATAGTTATCAATGCATAGATAAACCATAACATGAGATGTATTTAAATTTATCAATAAAACTTGTTCCGCTTGTATAGTTTTCTGATAAACCATAACATGAGATGTATTTAAATACAGTTAATTCACCAAATTTTTTACCTATGATGTCAGATAAACCATAACATGAGATGTATTTAAATAAAGAAAGGCATATAATCTTGGAACATACGATAAAGATAAACCATAACATGAGATGTATTTAAATGCAGCGTATAAAGATGAGACTGGAGAAGAGGTTATATGATAAACCATAACATGAGATGTATTTAAATTCTGTAATATTAATTCCAGTTTCAGTCGCTTTATTAGATAAACCATAACATGAGATGTATTTAAATTAATATCACTCCTAATATTTGTTTTTTATATCCTTCGATAAACCATAACATGAGATGTATTTAAATAATTCATCCAAGTTTCTATTTATAGCTTGGTTTATGATAAACCATAACATGAGATGTATTTAAATTAAGGCACGCAATATCTTACATACACAACTAAAACCGATAAACCATAACATGAGATGTATTTAAATGAGTTAAGCATTTCCTTTATATCTTCCCATTCTAAGATAAACCATAACATGAGATGTATTTAAATAGAATTTCTTTCATGAAATCGTCACATACGAATCTGATAAACCATAACATGAGATGTATTTAAATACATAATAAACGGTCATAAAATAAAATAATTAATAAGATAAACCATAACATGAGATGTATTTAAATAAGTGAAGACGGAAGTCTAGTACTAAATGGAACTGATAAACCATAACATGAGATGTATTTAAATTCGTTTTACAATAATGTTAAAATACTAAATGAGTTAGATAAACCATAACATGAGATGTATTTAAATAAATTTTACATATAAAACTTTGCAAGTTTTATTTATGATAAACCATAACATGAGATGTATTTAAATTCGCTTAACAAATTTTCAAGTACATATTTTACATGAGATAAACCATAACATGAGATGTATTTAAATTTCATTACTATATTAGTTGTTGCATAATTAAATATTGATAAACCATAACATGAGATGTATTTAAATTATTTGCCAAGATTGTATTTCTTGCCTTTAAATGATGATAAACCATAACATGAGATGTATTTAAATAATGCTCCTCCATAAATATAATCTTGCATAATATTAGATAAACCATAACATGAGATGTATTTAAATAGCTAATAAACATCTTCTATATTAAGCGTTTATCTGATAAACCATAACATGAGATGTATTTAAATTAATAACTCCAATTTCTAAGTATGTTATTTGAAAATGATAAACCATAACATGAGATGTATTTAAATTTGCTACTGACACAATAGTTAAGAATTTAATAAGTTGATAAACCATAACATGAGATGTATTTAAATACTGGTAGACATTTTGGAATGACTGAAGGATGTTTAAGATAAACCATAACATGAGATGTATTTAAATTTCATTATTGAATAAATGTTTATAGCTTGATTTTTTGATAAACCATAACATGAGATGTATTTAAATTCCAAATGGTTCATTACTTCTTTTAAAGCCTTATTAGATAAACCATAACATGAGATGTATTTAAATAATAATTGCTTATGCATAGGATTCAAATATATATTAGATAAACCATAACATGAGATGTATTTAAATGTTTCATTTTTACCAAAATACATATTCAGAACATCTGATAAACCATAACATGAGATGTATTTAAATCTTTCCATATTATGTTCTTTAAGATATTTTTTAGCAGATAAACCATAACATGAGATGTATTTAAATTTTTTAATCCTCCTTATTAATTATTTCTATTATGTAGATAAACCATAACATGAGATGTATTTAAATAATTATCAACTTTATTATTAGAAGGATTTTCGTCTAGATAAACCATAACATGAGATGTATTTAAATAAGTATTGCATATAGTTAGATAATTCTCTAGCAGTAAGATAAACCATAACATGAGATGTATTTAAATTTATATTGTGCAGAAACTTCTTTTATTTCTTCTTCGATAAACCATAACATGAGATGTATTTAAATGATTCTTTAAAAGTTACAACAACTTCGCCTAACTCTGATAAACCATAACATGAGATGTATTTAAATTCTTTAAATGCTGCTGATATCTTTTCAAATTTTCTTGATAAACCATAACATGAGATGTATTTAAATCTACCAAGCCTTTATCGAATATAGACATATAGAAGGGATAAACCATAACATGAGATGTATTTAAATAATAGAATCAAAGGTATAAAAGAGTGTTTAAATTAGATAAACCATAACATGAGATGTATTTAAATTACTGTAAAAGGTATTATAAAAATATTAGATAGTTTGATAAACCATAACATGAGATGTATTTAAATTATATATGTTTGCAACATTTTTGTCGCTGTTGTAATGATAAACCATAACATGAGATGTATTTAAATAATAATGTTTGGATGTCATGAGTTTAGAAAGTCTTTGATAAACCATAACATGAGATGTATTTAAATGTCTTAGGTATAATGACTGGAGTAACCGTATAAGGAGATAAACCATAACATGAGATGTATTTAAATATCAAAATAGGAGAAAAGAAACTTTATCAAAAGCTTGATAAACCATAACATGAGATGTATTTAAATGTTACATATACGAGTAATAGTGGTAATACTTATAGAAGATAAACCATAACATGAGATGTATTTAAATTTGTATGTACTCTCTTTTTACTAAACTTAGTGTTGCGATAAACCATAACATGAGATGTATTTAAATATGAGAACTGTTAAACTTCTAGTTGAGAATAAAAATGATAAACCATAACATAAGATGTATTTATTTATAAGGATAATGCAATGTCTAATAAAAGGGTAATAAAAAAATTTACGTTCTAGAACTATTAAATCATATATAAATATAAGTATTGCTATAAAATAAAATATTATAGAACCAATTGGGCATAAACAATTAAAATAACCAAGACTATGTGATGACTAGATTATAGTTAATATTTATAGCACATAAATTTTAATAAAAAAAATAATAAAAAATATGTATAGAAACTAAAAAGTATGTCCATAATTTAAATATCCTAATTAGAATTTCTTTGTTCATTGATTCATTATTATTTTTTTTCATATATCGAAGAAGTAGCCTGGACATCGGACATCCAGGCTATTTTTGTGTTTTACTTTAAATCTTGCAAAAGTCCATATATACCAACCTTACCATCCTTAGTAAACCGAGTCACATTCCCACTGTCATAATCCACCTGATATATTATATATTTTTTCCAGACCAAGTTATTTCCTTGTCATTTACTAACATATGACAAATACCTTTCTTTTGAAAAATATTAAGACAACCAGGGATTTTAGTAAGTTTCGACTCATTAAGTTGAATTTGTGAAACATGTTTCAGCACTTCTTTTAAACGTATAAATCCATTTTCGTAATCATCTTCATAGGTTTCTATAATTGCATCAAGGGTTTCTGATTTTAGAATATCAAATTCATCATCACAAAATATATCTACTGTTAATTGTCTAATAGACACGGCGGCATAGTAGTATGTGCGTTGTCTTTGAAAGTTTTTATAATATTTTGGGTATTTTTTTAAATCCTCTTTTGAAATTTCCAAAACTCCTTCTTCGTCTGCATATGCAGCAAGTAGCTCTAGGGCGTATGTCTCTTCGTGGTCTTCTAGACTGGCGGGTGGTTCTAGTTTTTTTGGTGATGGAAATTTATTATATATTTCGTTTAACTTGTTCAAATTATCTTCTATATAAGAATAGGTGATTGACTTTGCCTCGTTTTCTTCTTGTGATGTTTTATTGTTTTTGTGTGATCTTTTATTATTTTTTTGCAAAGCATAAAGAAAAGTGTCTGATAGAAATTTTCCAAGTTCATTGTCATCATATAAGTTTATCAAGTTGGTTTTTATATGATTAGACATGGTTGTATCATTTTTTATTAGTTTTAATAAAGTAGAGTAAGTGTCCAGTTCCATTTGAGGACTAAGGGTATTTATAACTAGGTTGTCAAAATAATCCTCAGATTTGGAAATGATTTTAGGACAGGATGCAGCTTTTTTTATGGTAGCTGGTATATCAGTATGTTGATTAATCCATTTGTTAACGTAGTAGTGTAAATTGCAATATATATTTGTATAAAAAGAGGAAAATAATTATGTACAAAAAATATACTTTTAAGAATTACCTGAAGAAGAACTATCTAAATAATTAAGTTTAGACTTTAACCTATATGATGG
>NZ_JAHZMO010000055.1 GCF_020748185.1 Terrisporobacter petrolearius
TTAGATATGGATGAGAATTTAAAAGAAAGAGTTAAAAAATATCAGTATTAAAAAATCAGGTAGATTAATTTTATCTACCTGACTTATAAAATAAAAACTACTTACACACTTTTATTGACAAACCCTACAAAAGTAAGATGGTTTTTAATTGCGTTTAGAAATTGTATATTAAGCTTTAGCTAAAGCAGATTTTTCTTTTTCTAATTGACAATATTCTTCTAGAGCTTCTCTTAGCAATTGACCAGATCTTTTTAAATCTTCTTCTTTTAATACATAAGCAAGTCTAACTTCATTCTTTCCAAGGCCTGGAGTAGAGTAGAAACCTTCAGCAGGAGTACACATAACAGTTTCGTTATCTCTTCTAAATTCTTTTAATGTCCAAGTAACAAAATCTTCAGCACTTTCAACTGGTAATTTAGCAACTATATAAAATGCACCCATAGGTTTTTCGCATATAACTCCTTCTGCTTTCATTAATTCATTATATAAAGTATCTCTTCTGTTTCTATACTCATCATTAACTTCTTTGAAATAAGATTTTGGAGTATTATATAAAGCTGCAGCACCTAATTGTTCTATTGTAGCAACACAAAGTCTTCCTTGGCAAACTTTCATTACTTCAGCCATGAATTCTTTGTTTTTACAAGCTATAGAACCTATTCTAGCACCACAAGCACTGTATCTTTTAGAAACACTGTCTATAATAACAACTCTATCTTCAACTTCTTTAACATTTCCAAAACTTGTATACTCAAGTCCTTCATATACAAACTCTCTATATACTTCATCAGCTATTATCCATAGATCTTTTTCTTTAGCTATTTCAGCTATCATTTGAACTTCCTCTTTAGTATAAACGCATCCAGTTGGATTTCCTGGGTTAACAACTAATATAGCAGAAGTCTTATCATCTATTTTAGCTATTATTTCTTCTTTAGAAGGTAAGTGGAAACCGTTTTCTGCAACTGTAGTAACAGATTTCACTTCTACATTTAAGCATTGAGCAAAGCCATTGTAGTTTGTATAGAATGGTTCAGGAACTAATATATTATCCCCTGGGTCACATGCAGCCATAAAAGCAAATAATAAACCTTCACTACCACCATTAGTAACGATAATATCTTCACTTGCAAAGTGCATGTCGTATGTAGTATAGTACTTTCTTATAGCTTCGATTAATTCAGGCATTCCTTGAGAACCTGCATATTCTAAAACTTTTTTGTCGAAATTTTTAACTGTGTTAAAAAATCCTTCCGGAGTTATTATATCTGGTTGGCCTATATTTAGGTGGTATACCTTAACTCCCTCAGCCTTAGCAGCTGAAGCGAATGGTGCTAACTTTCTTATTGGTGATTGTTGCATTGAACTAAGTCTTTTTGAAAATTTCATTTGAATAATCCCCCTTATAAACATATGAATTGATTATTTAATCTCAATCTACCTTAATATTAGCATAATAGCCAATAAACTGCATTATTATAAAAAAATATATTTCCAAAAAATCTAATAGATATCTTAATTATTTTTTATACAATCTTTTTAATTGCATATAGTGGAATTTCAATAGTACAATAATTAAAGTAAGGATATAAAATATTTACAAAGAAACTTTGTTAAAATATAATTTATGTTAAGTGCTTTTTAAAAATAATAGTTTATAAATAAGGCTATATGATAGAGGAGTTTATAATGAAAGAACTTGGAATGGATACATTAAATAATAGTAAAGTTATTATTGCAAGAGAAAGAATCAATAGGCCATTGGATAAAATGAATAGTAAAGCTAATAAATCCATTGAAAATAATGAGTATAGCGAAACATGTCCATTTTGTAGAGGGAATGAAGATAATATATCTGATGAAACTTATGTCATAAACAAAAACAATGAATGGATAATTAAATCAATTAAGAATAAATATCCGATTATAGATGAAAATCCTTTAAATGAAATAAAAGGAGAACATGAGGTAATAATAGATACATATAAACATAACGGGAATTTTTATAATATGATGGAAGAAGAATTTTATAATTTATTAATAATGTATAAAGTTAGGTTTAGGTCACTTAAAAAAAAGGAAAATATTAAATATATATGTTTATTTAAAAATTATTTGAGAGAGGCTGGAGCTTCATTGATGCACTCTCATTCTCAAATTTTATCTCTACCATTTATTCCTCCGGATTTAGAAGATGAATATAAAGTCTGTGAGGAATTCTATGAAAAGATGGGTATAAATATGTATAACCATATTATTGTACAAGAAATTAAAAATCAAAAGAGAGTTATACATGATAGTGAAAATTTTTTAGTGTTTGTACCTGAGGTTTGTAAATTTACAGGGGATACAGTTGTTTTATTTAAAGATAACACATATTTCTATGACTTAAATGATGAAAATATAAAAGAATTATCTATTATATTAAAAAAATTATTTGAAAGAATATATAAAGAGTATGGAAATTGCCCATTTAATTTATATATTCATACTCATCCTGTAAATATAGAAAAAAATTATAAAGATAAGTATAATGCACATATTCATATTGTACCAAGAAAATTTAATTTTGGAGGATTTGAATTAAGTACTGGTATGTATATATCATCAGTTAAATCAGAGGATATAGCAAATAGATTAAAATTTGACGAATAAAAAGGAGAAAATATGAAACTTATATCGTGGAATGTAAATGGAATAAGAGCTTGTGTGAGTAAAAATTTCATGGACTTCTTTAATGAAGTTGATGCAGACATATTTTGTTTGCAAGAAACAAAGTTACAAGAAAATCAAATAGATTTACAGCTTGAAGGATATTTCCAATATTGGAATTATGCAAAGAAAAAAGGATACTCAGGAACAGCTATTTTTACAAAAAAGGAACCATTAAGTGTAACTTATGGAATAAATATTGAAGAACATGATCAAGAGGGAAGAGTGATAACCCTAGAATTTGAAGATTTCTATATGGTAACGGTATATACGCCAAATTCTCAAAGTGAATTGAAAAGACTAGATTATAGAATGAAATGGGAAGATGATTTTAGATTATACCTGAAAAAACTTGATGAGAGAAAGCCTGTTATAGTATGTGGTGATTTAAATGTGGCACATAAAGAAATTGACTTAAAAAATCCAAAAACTAATAGAAAAAATGCTGGATTTACAGATGAAGAAAGAAATAAATTTACAGAGCTACTTAACGAAGGTTTTATTGATACATTTAGGTATTTTTATCCAGAGGAAGCTAATATATATTCGTGGTGGTCTTATAGATTTAAGGCTAGAGAAAAGAATGCAGGATGGAGAATCGATTATTTTTGCACATCTGAAAAATTAAAAGAAAGATTAGTAAGTGCTAAAATACATATAGATGTATTAGGATCAGACCACTGTCCAGTGGAACTTATGATTAAATAATATAAAAATCCTTCCAAATATTAAAAGGAAGGATTTTTTAATCTTTTAGATTATTTTTTTCTTTACAAGATTTACTTCTTCTACCCATTTTATAAGCTAGATGAATAATCTTTTTTTCTTCTTTGTTTAAATCTCTATTTAGAATCTTTTTGAATTCACCGAAAATACTATCATAATTTACTTTTCGTTTTGTAACAGGTTTCTTTTTATCATCATTATCGAAATTATATTTTTTAGTCTCTATTTCATCGTTAAAAATATTTTGAAATACTAAAGAAGTATAATACGCATCATTTAAAGCGTTATGATAAGATTTATCTTCATTTAATTCTAAAAGAGTAATAGCATTTTGAAGCCCAATGCTTTTTCCACTTGGATTTTTAAAGTAAACAGAAGCATGATGTTGGATATTGATGTAATTGCAAGATAAATTATCTACAGATAAATTATAATAATTGATATTTCTGTATAATTCTTTTAAATCTCCATTGCCCCAAACACAAAGTATATTGTTTTCATTACTTATAAAAGACTTAAACATACTAAAAGCTTCAGAAAAACAAGGTGCATTTTTTACATCTTCATTAGTTATGTTAGTCATTTTCTTTATGAAGGGGTGAATTTCTCTATATATGTGAGGTTTAACAAAAGTGTTAAAAGTATCAATTATTTCTAAGTTAGAGTCCAACTTGACAGCGCCTATTTGAATAATTTCAAAGGGGCATTTTTCATTAGAAACTGTCTTATTTAGCTTTCTATCAAATCCTTGATTAAACTCTAAATCAAAAACTATATATTCCATAAAATCTTTCTCCTAAATAATAATTGTGTAATACTATAATTAGTGAACATAAAATTAAAATAAACTATAATATCTATTTTTAAGTATAACCTATTATTAATAAAAAGTTAAACTTTTTATATTATTTATATTATTATTAATTATATGATGAATATGAATAAAAAATATATTGCGAAGAATTATTAAATTGTTTATAATAAAATAAATGAAATCACGAATTATTTTAGGGATAAAGAGGAAATAATACGGAGTATATTTGACCTAAATTTGGAGGGAATAAAAAATGAAAAACTTTAATGACATGCTGTACTATGTTAATAAAAATAATTATAATGACGAAGAATTTAAAGAGTTAATGTCAAGACATAAAAATATAAGATTTGTATCCTTAGTTGGAGTAGATTTAGGAGGAAATGCAACAGACGAAAAAATTCCCATAGAGTTTTTCTTAGAAGACGTTGAAGGATTTTTAAAGTCAGCAATACAAACAGATGGATCTTCTGTTGAATTGTATGATATAGCAACTCTAAATAATGCAAAGGTAGATCTAATGCCCGATATTAATTCAAAGTGGTATGTTGATTATAATTTAGAAAATATAGATGAAAATACTAATTTGCCAATAGGAACACTGAAAATTCCAGCATTTCTAATTCATGATAATAAAAAAGTTTGTTCGAGGGGAATACTACAAAAAGCAGAAAGGCATTTTAAAAAATCTTTGCTTGATTTATTTAAAGAGTATCCTCATTTAATAAAAAACATAGGAATAGATAGCGTAGATGATATAGAAGATATACTTTTAACGGCAGCTACGGAATTGGAATTTTGGGTTAATACTCCAGAAGATAAAGCAGATTTAGAAAAATTAGCGGTATCTCAAAGTTTAAAAGAACAATATTGGAAAAGAACTCATGGAATAATAAGAACGTGTCTAGAAAAATCATTAATTAAATTACAAAACTTGGGAATAAGTCCAGAAATGGCTCATAAAGAAGTTGGAGGAATACAAAGTTCTATAAGTATAGAAGGTAAAACAAATCATGCCATGGAACAATTAGAAGTGTCTTGGAAGTTTGATTCACCACTTAGAGCAGCAGACAATCAATTAATAGTAAGAGAAGTGATAGAAGATATATTTACAATGAATGGACTAGAAGTAACTTTTAAGGCTAAACCTATATACGGTGTAGCAGGAAGTGGAGGTCATGCTCATATAGGTGCAAGTGTAAAATTAAAAAATGGAAAAGTTCAAAACTTATTTGCTCCAAAAGATATGAAACAAGACTATTTGAATGAAATAGGATATGGAGCTTTAATGGGATTGCTTCATAACTATGAAGTTTTAAATCCAATAGTAACTTGCACAAATGATGGATTTGAAAGGTTAGTGCCCGGTTTTGAAGCACCTGTTTGTATAGTAACATCTCTTGGCCATACTTATGAAATGCCATCAAGAAATAGATCCGTACTTGTTGGACTTGTTAGAGATGCGAAAAATCCTAAAACTTTAAGATTTGAACTTAGATCACCCAATCCTCTTTCAAATACTTATTTAGTTATAGCAGGTTGTTATCAAACTATATTAGATGGAATTATAGCTACGGCAAAGAGCAAGCTAACAACTAAAGAATTAGAAAAAGAAATATCTAAAGATTTAGGAGAAGAAAGTTTTTATCTAGATAAAAATAGAGTGTATAGAGATGAAAATGATGTGTTTGAACATTATAATGATGAAGAAAGAAGAATAAGATTTGGTGAACCACCTGCAACAGTATATGAAAATATGCAAAACTTCAAAAAATACGAAGAAAAACTTAAATCATTAAAAAACGGAAATGTTTTCAGTGACAGTATAATTAATTCTTTTAGAACTGGTGCCATTGATAAATGGAAAAAAGAATTAAGATTTAGAATAATTCATGACCATATGGATAGACTAAGAAGTTATGTAAAATTACATACAAAAGAAAACATGGATGTTTTAGACGAAGTAAATTGGAATGCAATTATAGAATTAAAAACAAAAGTAATGAAAGATACCTTAACAAGTAAATGTTTATTTACAAATATTATAGAAGCGATAGAAAATAAAGATTATGAGACTGTGTCAAATCTTCAAAAAGAGCTTAGTTATGATATGAAAGTACTTCAATCTTTATATGTAGATTATGCAAAAAATATATTTTAATGTAAGCTTCCTACTATAAAAATACTGTGGATTAAAAGTCCACAGTATTTTTATTTGTAGAAAATTACATAAGAGGTATTAATAATACACCTATAAATAAAATATAAGATAAAAATCTTAAATATTTTGTAGATGTAAGTTTTTTTATTGGTATATAAATAAATATGAGACTTGAAATAATAGTCATCACAATTATATAGAATAATAATTTTGTAATATATGAATTATAAAAATTGATAATTAAAAATATAAATGTGAGTACAAGAAAGAATCCATTGTACTTTGTGAAAAAAGGCAATATTTTATTTATATATTTTTTCATTTGGAAATTTTGTGTTGCAAAATAATAGTCTCTAAGTATGTAAAGTAAGCAATACAAAAATGAAAATACAAAAATATTTAGAAATAAATAATCTTTAAAATTTATATCCATAAAAATTCCCCCTTTGCCCTTAATATATTTTATTAAATTTAAACGAAAATTATAGATAGAATTATAAAAAAATTAAACTTGGTTAATAATAATATCTATAGGAAAAGGAGGAATAAAATGAATAAATATTTAAAGGTATTAATTGCCAATACTCTTTTATTTATAAGCTTAATATATAGCTTTCAAAGCAATATTTCCTATAGCCAAAGCAATAACATAGATATGTTAATATCAATAACAAAACAAGAAAAAGATCTAAACAATAAAATAGAGGATTTAGACTGCATATTAAAAAATGAAAATCAAGATAGAATTTTAAGTAATGATATGGAAGGTCGTTTGCTGGAAAGAAAAATTAATATAGATATTTTGAAATATAGTCAAATTAAATTTTTAAAAATGTTCTTTGAGAAACAGTTAATAAATTGTGAAAAAAGTGAAAGTTTATTACTAAAAGAAATTAAAAAGGAAAAAGAGGAAATCCTGGAAAATAGTAATGCTACTTACATAAAAGGAGAATGGCCCTTAGAAAACTATAGATATGTTAGCTCTGGGTATGGATATAGAATACACCCAATTACAAAAAAAATAAACTTTCACAATGGTATTGATATTCCTGCACCAAAAGATACATCTGTACTTGCAAGTGATGATGGAATTGTAAATTTTGCAGGTTATAAAAAAGGGTATGGAAATGTAGTGGAAATTCAACATTTTGATAATAAAAAAACATTATATGCCCACAATGATAGTATAGTAGTAAAAGTAGATCAAATAGTTAAAAAAGGACAAGTTATTGCTAAAGTAGGATCAACAGGAAATTCAACAGGAAATCATGTTCACTTTGAGGTTAGAATTAATGATAAGAGAATAAATCCACTCTATGGTATAAGTAATGATATATAAATGAAAAAGCAAAGATTAATTCTTTGCTTTTTTTATTTGTAATTATTTTAATTTTAAGACAATTTAGAATATTTAGTATAAAATGAAAATTTTATGGTGTAATAAAAAGGATTTAATTATTAATGTATAGAAAGTAATATTAATATAATTTAATATAAATACAAAATAATGTCTTAATGAAGGAATGGGGGAGGGGTTGTATGAAGTCTAGGTTGTTAAAAGATATATTAGTATATGTTGTAGTTCCTGTATTACTTTTTAATACGACTTTTGTAAGTAATATAGAGATTGCCTTTCGAGTTTCGTGTGCTATTGCAATAAGTTATTCAGTTTACACTAGAATTAAGGAAGTTAGAGTGAATTTTACTGGTTTAACTATATTTTTTATAACAATTGCTTATTTTTTATCCGGTAAAAATCCAGATTCAGATGATGTATATTTTTATAATACATGTATCTTTTTATCTCTAGCTTTAATAATTCCAGGGTTAAAGGTATTTAATAAAGATATTAGTATAATAGTGCTTAAAGATATATTAAAATCTTTAAATAAAAATAGTTTGGCAATGATTAGGTTATTAAAGAAAAAGTCAATGTTAGGTGAAATTAATAAAATATGTTCAATGATAGAAACAAATTTAATATTAGTATCTCTTTTAAGAATTATCAATATTTTAATTTATAGAGGAGGAAGCAATTCATATTTAAACTTTATAACAAATTGTGCAGGATCTATATTTACGGGATTTATTATTTATAAAATTATCAAAGTTATTGGTGAATCTAAAAAATTGAATATTGATAAAAAAAATAAGGGAATAAATAATGAAGATAATACAAAAGGAAAGGTAATTAATTTTAACTCATTTAAATAGTTATTTATAATAACATTAAAAAATCATGTTTGAATATGCAAACATGATTTTTTTGTTATTTAAGAAGTTCAAAAACATAATCTCCTATTTTATCAGGATGTATACTTTTTTTGAAATAAGTAATATTTTCATCCATAAACTCAACCCTTGAATTCAATTTATTATTTAGCAAATCTTTTATTAAATCTTTTAAATCTTCATCATTATCATATAAAATACCGATTCCTTTATCTCTAATGAACTTAGCATTTTCTATTTCTTGACCAACTTTTGGATTTTTAACTATTATTGGAGTATTTGAGCTAATTGCTTCAAATAATGTTGCACCACCAGACTTAGTTAACATTAAATCGTGACTTTTTAACAAATCGGACATGTTAGTAACAAATCCTTTAACATCAATATTTTGAAGAGGTTTTTTTATAGTTAGAGTATCATAAAGTTTTTTATTGCTACCAGTGACTATAGTTACATCAAGTACATCATTATATTCATTTAAGTACTCATCAAGCCAGTGCATAAAACTTTCATCAAAATCAAATAAACCTCTGCCACCACCTATAAGAAGTAGTCTAAGTTTATTGCTACGTATTTTTTGGTCGCAGATAAAATTCTTACTTACAGGAACACCTGTTACTCTAAAAATACTAGGATCTAATCCTTTTTGTACATATCTATTTTTTATTTCATAAGATGGTACAAAATACATATCTGTTGTTTTAAATATCCATTCCAAGCTATCTACTACGTCAGTTATTACAGTTATAGATGGTATTTTCTTGTGTGGATGTTTTGTGTTAAAATCATTTACACATGCTGCAGCACATGGAAATGTTGAAATAATTAAATCAGGATTAATGCTTTTTATGTATTCAGCAAGTCTTGGCATATATATTTTGTAAGATATATCATATTTAGAATCAAAAGATTTTTTTATATAATAGTAATAATTGTATAGTCCAGGAACATACTTAGTATTACTTTCGTACATTTTTACCATAGGTTTATTTATACGAGGAACACTTGCACTAATAAAATTTTCAATTAAAATATTTATATTATCATCTTTTTCTTGAATATATTCTTTTATAGCCTTTGCTGCACTAATATGACCAGCACCAAATTGAGCTGTTAATATTAGTATAGTTTTTTTATTCTCTATTTCATTCAAAATATCACCTCGAAAAGAAAGTTTCTTTTATAGTATTATACCTTTGTATTTAATTATAATCAATGACAATGATTTTGGTAATAAATTTAAAAATTATAAAGGAAAGTTAACCTCTTATGTAAAACATAGAAAAAGAGGTGAAATTATGGAAAGTATTAAAGATAGTACTTGTAATAAAAATAACTCAGGTAATGGTGAAGACTTATTAAAAAAAATGAAAATATATATATTTTCACTAATAGGCATAATCATCTTTTTCATACCTATAAAAATCAATAATCAAACTGAAACATTATTATATCATATATCTTATTTCTTAGAAAATAAAGTATCTGTACTTATAAATTTAAGTATTATGTTTTTTATTTCATTATCTGTTTTAAAAAATATAATAAATGTGGACAAATCAAGTATAAATAAATTTTTAGTATTTACAAAAATATTTAGTTTAATAATACTTGTTTTTATATCAGTTGGAAAAGAAGAAATTTTTTTCATAGATGATGGCTTTATATTTATTTTAAAAGATTTAATATTAAATTTAAGCATTGTTCTTCCTATAGCATCTTTGTTTATGCCATTTTTACTAGATTATGGGTTAATTGAAATTACAGAAGCTTTTACTCATAAAGTTATGAAAAAACTATTTAGAGTCAGTGGAAAAGTATTTTTGAATTTTTTAGTGTATTTTTTAGTAGATAATGTATGTGGGGCCTTTGTCACATATAGTCTTTATAAGGCTGGCAAACTTAGAGAAAGAGAATGTGCCATTACAATTTTAAATTTTTCGGTTTTATCATTAAGTTTAACTAGTGATTTATGTAACAAAACAGATATAAATATGGGTAAATTCTTAATAGTTGAAATGTTAGTTTTAATTATATGTAATGTTATCATAAGCAGAGTATATCCTTTAAAAAGAAAAAAACAAAGTTATTATTTTAAATCTGGTCATAAAAATGTTAATTGTAAAAAGCATAAGCTAAATACAGCAGTTAAAAAGTATTATGAAAATAAAACCAGTAAAAAATTTATTAATTTATCTTTGTCATATTTAAATGATGTAATATATATTTTGATGGATTTGATTCCTATAATTATAACTATCTTTTTTGTAGGAAATATTGTGTATAATATAACCTTTGTAATGGATATAATAAACAACTTTATTTGTATTATCATTACAAAACTTAATGTTCCAAACAGTATACTAATATCTAAAATAGTTAATTTAAACTTTTTTAATAACATTTTGGCTATTGAAATTATAAATAATAATACCTATTCTTTAAGTAGAATAATGATAGGATTATTTATAAGTATTCAATGTATTAATATTAGCTTTTTAATACCTTTTATTAAAACATCAATAATTAACTTGAATATTTTTGAAATATTTTTAGTAGCAATTGAAAGGTTTTTAATAATGATCTTCATTTTTTTCATTTCATATAATTTTTATTTAGGATATGTACTTTAAATTAGAAAGATTAAATTACAAGTGAAATATCTTGTGATTTTTTTTGTAATAAAATCTTAATAAAAGCTCTATTGTGTTTTACACAGTACTGTGTTAATATTAATACATAATAAGCTTGACATAGTATTGGTTGATACACAGTAGTTATGTTGTAGCTAATAATTTATTCGTGAAATTGAAAGGAGAAGACATATGAATACCCAGTTTAGAAAAGGTGTACTGGAAATATGTGTCCTAGCCCTAATAAGTAAAAAGGATATGTATGGGTATGAAATTGTGCAAAATATATCAAAAGTTATTAATGTTAATGAAGGTACTATATATCCTATATTAAGAAGATTAACAAAGGATGAATTTTTTGAGGCATATATACTAGAATCCAGTGAGGGTCCAGCTAGGAAGTATTACAAGATAACAACTACGGGGAAAAGTTATTTAAGCAAAATGATTAATGAATGGAATGATTTTGTAAGTGCAGTAAGTTTAATTTTAAATGATGAAGGAGGTATAGGCTGTGAATAGAAAAGAATTTTTAGATATTTTAAAGGATTACTTAAAAAAAGATTTTTCAGAAGATGAAATTAGTGACATAATAAGAGACTATGAAGAGTATTTTGTAAATGGAGAAATAGAAGGAAAAAGTGATTTGGAGACTATTGCAGCTCTTGGTTCTCCAAAATTAATATCTAGAGAATTAATTAAACAAATTAAAGAAGATGAAAGTAAAAGTAATCAAAAAGAGAAAATAGAAGATATACTTATTAGATATAAAAGAAAAATGAAAGAAAATTATTTTAAATGTAAAGATTTTTTTGATGAAAAGTTAACACCTAGCTTAAATAATGAAAATTCATTATCAAGTAAAGGAGTAAGGGTGGTTTTAACTTTACTATCTTTAGTATTAATTGTACCAGCTTTTATGGTTATATGTTTTATGGCATCTGTAGCAGGTATGTTGTCTTTATCTTTAATTGCTTTTTTTACGGCAATACCACTAATGATAAGTTTTTCTTGGTCTGCACCACAAATAGCATTTTTCTTTATTTTTTTATCCATTGCATTTATAGGATTTCAAATTCTTGCATGGCAAATATTCATATTTATTGTTAAATATATGAAGAAAACTTATAAAATATACAACAATTGGGTTAAAACAAGAAAAATATATATTAATGCAAATGAGTCAAAGGAAAATATAAATAAAGGAGAATATGAAGGAGGTAGAGATGATGAATAAAAAATTATCAATATTTGCTATAGTTTTAATTGTAGTAGGATTAATTGGAACTGTATGGTCAGGTTTTTTCTCTATGCCTTATTTTATAAATAAATTACAAGATTTTGATGAGCAAGTAAATATGGAAAAGACAATATATGAAAAAAATATTGACGTAGAGGAATTAAATATAAATACTAATTATGTTAATACAAAAATAGTTAAAAGCAATACAAATAAGATAGTAGTTAAATCTAGAGGACTTTATGAAAATAGGGATATACAGGTTAGAGATAATGATAAAATACTGTCAGTTAAAGAAGTAGATAAGAATTTATCTATGGGTAAAATTAAAAGTGTAGATGACTTTACATCTAAGATTTTAGAAAATGCATTTTCTAATCATACGAACATGATAACAATATATGTACCTAAAGATATTAATTTAAAAGTTATAAGCAAAAGTGGATCATTAACTATTGAAAATGATATATTTTTAAATGAGTTTTCCTTTGAAACATACAGTGGGTCTTTATCACTGCCTAATGAAGTTAAAAATTTAAATAAATTGAGTATAAGTTCACAAAATTATGTATCACTTCAACTGGGGGAAATACTAGGTATAAAAGAAGTAAATATTTATAGCAATGATGTTTATATAGAGAGTGATAAGTATAATTTAGAAGATATTGAAAAGTATTTACCTAATAAAGTTACTATAAAATCTAATAATTTAGATAACATCAATATTAATATAGAGTCCAATTTACCAATAAGTAAAAATCTCACTATAGATGGGTATAAGTCAGAGGTTAATCTTAATCTTCCTCTTGATAGATATAAATTTAAATTTGATATAAAAGCCTATGAAAATATTGTTCTTAATGAATTTTTACAAAGAGATTTTAATGATGAAAATGATTATGATTTAAAAGAATTTAAAAAAACTATTAATAAAGACTTAAAAAATGAATATAAAGTAAACATTCAAGCAACAAATATATATTTCAATTAAAAATATTTTTAAACTTAAACAATACAAGTAAAGCCTATTTGTATTGTTTTTTTATATTACAATAAGTAACCACATCACAGGCTTTTCATATAATTATATTAAGTAACATAAGTTTTAGGGCTTATGGAATAAAAACAACAAAAGGAGTTTGACTTATTATGAAAAAAAAGAAGAAACAATCTTGTTCTTGCACTCCTCAAAAAGAAGCTTGTAAACCAGTTGAAACTGTAAAAACTATTAAAAAATGCGAAGTTTGCAAACCATGTGAAACTGCAGTAGAATGTACACCTATTTCATCTTGTAAACCATGTCATACTGAAAAGAAACCAATAGCTTCTTACGTAGAGTGTCCTTGTGGGGATTATGAGATAACTTGTGTAGATAAATGTGTGGAGCTAGCTAAAAAAGCAGAAGAATTATTTGAAAAAGCTTGCAAATATGAAGTAGATGCGACACAAACATTTAACCAAGCTAAAGAATGTGAAAAGAGTGCTAAATTATTATCACAAAAGGCATGTAATTTATTACAAAATGCAAACAAAAGTGAAAATCAAGCTAGAAATGATGAGTGTAAAGCAAAAGAATTAATGCAAAGAGCACAAGAATTGTGTGAAAAAGCTAAAGCTTTAAATAAAGAAGCAGAATGTATAGAAAGAGAAGCTAAGGATAATTGTGAAAGAGCGAAATGTTTATATGAAAAAGCAGAAACTTATAATGATAAGGCTAAATGTTTATACAATCAAGCATTAAAATATGATGAAAAGGCATTAGAATGTTATAAAACAGCAGGGGATAAGATAAAAGAGTATGAAGGTAAGTCTAAGAAATGTGAAGAAATGCTAGATAAATGTGGTAATAAATTGAAAAACTGTGAAAATAATTGTGTATCAAATCCATCAGTACAACATAAAATGGACATGGGAACTAGTATGCCTTCAATGCCATCTTGTGGATGTAAAAAACCTTGTAAAAATACTTGTGAATCTATAGTAGAAAAGACATGTAAATGTTACGATGAAATAATTTATGTAGATATGGATAATGATTGCTCTTTTGAAAATTCATGTTCAACTTATGTAAGTCCAATGTATAATATGGCACCAATGCAGTGTATGGGTAACTTTACTAATAAATATCCATCTTTAGATAATTCTAATATGTCTCCTTATACTAATGAATATGATGAGATGTGGATGAATTATTATATGTATATGCAGCAAATGATGCAACAAATGCCTTATAATAAATAGGGTCAATTAAATAGGGGGAGAAGGTAGGGCTTTTAGTTCTACCTTTTTACATAATACAAACATGTTAACTTTATGTAAAATAATAAAAAAAAATATGGAAAATTATTCTAAAATAAATAAAATTATAATATACTAAAAATATAGTATTAAAGTAAGTTAATCCACGAGGGAGTAATTCCGCAGTATATGCGAGGTAAGTCAACATCTTGGCTGAGAATTCAGTCTGGTTTACCTTAATGAATGAGACTTGTGTATAGATTTTTCTATGCATAGGTCTCATTTTTTATATTTTATAATAAGAAGGAGGTAACAAAATGAGAGAATACTTGGCTAACTACAAAGAAACATTAGACTCATTAGGATCTGGTTTTGAAGGAATAAGCGAAGAAGAGAGTACAATTAGATTAAAAGAAAATGGATTAAATAAACTTGAGGAGGGTAAGAAAACACCAATAATTATAAAATTTTTAAAAGAATTAACTAATCCTATGACGATTATTCTTATTGTAGCTGCTATAATATCAGGTATAATAGCGGCTTATGCTAATGAGTCTTTTACAGATGTCTTTATTATATTTACAGTAGTAATAATCAATGGAATACTTGGAGTGTATCAAGAAAATAAATCAGAAAAAGCTATAGAGGCTTTACAAAGTATGACTGCATCAACCTGTAAAGTAATAAGAAATAATAAACAATTAATAATTAAAAGTGAAGAAGTTGTTTTAGGAGATATTGTTTTATTAGAAGCGGGAGATGCAGTACCAGCTGATGGAAGAATTATAGAAAGTGCAAGTTTGAAAATGGAAGAAGCTGCCTTAACAGGGGAATCTGTAGCAGTGACAAAGCATAGTGATACATTGTCATTATCATCTGGTGAAAAAGATATATCTTTAGGTGATAGAAAAAATATGGTATACATGGGTAGCTCAGTTGTTTATGGCCGTGGGAAAGCTATAATAACAGCAACAGGAATGAATACAGAAATGGGAAAAATAGCTCATGTACTTTCTAATACAAAAGAAAGTCAAACTCCTTTACAAGTTAAACTAAGTCAACTTAGCAAAACACTTAGTTTTTTAGTTATAGGAATATGTATTTTTATATTTTTATTTACCCTTGGAAAATCCTATCCTGATTTAAATGGGAAAGTACTTATAGATACATTTATGGTTGCGGTAAGTTTGGCGGTGGCAGCCATACCAGAAGGCTTAGCTACAGTTGTTACAATAGTTTTAGCTATTGGGGTTACAAATATGTCTAAGAAAAGTGCGATTATAAGAAAACTAACGGCAGTAGAAACTTTAGGTTGTGCTCAAATTATTTGTTCAGACAAAACAGGAACTTTAACACAAAATAAGATGACTGTTGTCAAACATTATGGAGATGATGAAAAACTTTTAGCAAAATCCATGGCACTTTGTAGCGATGCAGTAGTAGATGAAGAAAGCAAAAAAGCTATAGGAGAACCGACAGAATGTGCTTTAGTAAATTATGCATACAAATTAGGTCTAAATAAAAATGATTTAGTAAAAACTGAAATTCGTGTTAAGGAACTACCTTTTGATTCAAACAGAAAAATGATGACTACTATTCATAAAATCAAAGATAATTATGTACAATATACAAAAGGAGCTCCTGATGTAATATTAAAACGTTGCAATAAGATATTAATAAATAATAAAATAGAAGATTTAAGCGAAGAAATTAGAAATAAAGTAATTAAAGAAAATAAAGATATGGCTGATAAAGCTCTGAGAGTTTTATGTTCTGCTGTAAGATATTATAAAGAAGTACCAAAAGAGATTACCAGCGAAGCATTAGAAAATAATCTTATATTTGTAGGTCTTACAGGAATGATCGATCCAGTAAGAGAAGAAGTAGTAGATGCTATAAAAGAATGTAATAGTGCAGGAATTAGACCTATTATGATTACAGGAGACCACAAAGATACAGCAGTTGCCATAGCCATGGAACTAGGAATAATAAAAGATGGTAGTGAAGCTATAACAGGTGCAATGCTTAATGAAATTAGTGATGAAGAGTTTGAAAAGGATATAGAAAAATACTCAGTTTATGCTAGAGTTCAGCCAGAACACAAGGTTAGAATAGTAAATACATGGAAGAGAAAAGGGAAAATTTCTGCTATGACAGGAGATGGGGTAAATGATGCACCAGCTATAAAAAGCGCGGATATTGGTTTAGGAATGGGTGTAACTGGCACAGATGTCACTAAAAACGTATCGGATATGGTTCTTGCTGATGATAATTTTGCAACTATAGTTCATGCAGTAGAAGAAGGCAGAAGAATTTATGATAATATTAGAAAATCTATCCAGTTCTTATTATCATCAAACCTTAGTGAGGTTGTAGCAATATTCTTTGCAACTTTAGTAGGTTTTGTAATTTTAAAACCTGTTCATCTATTGTGGATTAATTTAATTACTGATTGTTTTCCAGCTTTAGCTCTTGGAACAGAAAAAGCAGAAGGTGATATAATGAAAAGATCACCTAGAAATTCCAAAGAGAGTATATTTGCTGGTGGAGTAAGTATTGATATAATATGGCAAGGGTTTATGATAGCCATAATAACTATAGTTGCCTATGTAGTTGGCCACTATATGGAAAGTGGAGTTTGGGAGTTTGTAAACAGTGCAGATGGAATGACAATGGCATTTTTAACTATGTCAATGGCGGAAATATTCCACTCATTTAACCTTAGATCTAGAAGAGGTTCTGTATTTACTATAAAGTCTCATAATAAGTTTTTGTGGTGTGCAATGATATTATCACTTTTACTTACCCTTGCAGTTATTTATATACCATTCTTGTCAAATGCTTTTGGACTAGAGAGTATATCAATAATAGAATATTGTGTATCTCTTGCAATATCATTTACAGTAATACCTATAGTAGAAATAGTTAAGTTTTTACAAAGAAGATATGAATCAAAATAATTATAAAAAGGAACTGCATTTAGTTATGACCCTGTCAAGTAGACACTCAGAGTGTGTGAAAAAAACTCTGTAAATAACAAAATTCAACAGCTTTCTATGATAATATTTAATTATTATAGGAGGCTGTTTTATTATGGGAAAAAGAAAACAAAAGCTTAGCGAAGGAAAAAGAAAT
>NZ_JAHZMO010000056.1 GCF_020748185.1 Terrisporobacter petrolearius
AAACTCTCATATAAAAATTCGCTTTCGCTCATTTCGCCAACGTAATTATTTTGCTTTGCTTCAATAATTCCCGTTGCTCAAAAGTTGTCCATCGCTCAGACTAATCATTATCTGAATATCTGGCTTGATTTGTTTGTTGTTTCAGTTTAATTCTTTAAGAATTAATTTATTGTTAACCTACTGTTTAATTTTCAAAGTTCTTTGCTTATTTCAGCTTCTTTATTCTACCAAAGCTGTTTTTCTTTGTCAATAACTTTTTTCAAGAAGTTTTTTGTTGATGTTTTGTCCCTGTCTCAAGGACAAGTAATACTATATCATCATAACAAAAGGTCGTCAACACTTTTTTTAAAGTTTTTTATGAAATCATTGACGTTTTATGACTTATTATTAAATATCATTTATTATTATATTTAATTTATTATTGAAATTACAAGGTTTTTCAATCATTTTTACAGTAATCTCCTCTCTTTATTTTAACGATATTTTTTTCTTTAAACTCCTACTTTTATTATGTAATAATAGCAAAAACTCATATTCAACGCTTATTCTTTTTAATAAGCAAATAAAAATACTACTTTGTATATATAAATTTTACATTTATAATATAACAAAGTAGTACTTTAATATTTTATTTCATTATTCTCATTGCATTTAACACCGCGATTAAAGCAACCCCTACATCAGCAAATACTGCTTCCCACATACTTGCCATACCTAAAGCTCCAAATACCATAACTATAATTTTAATACCTAATGCAAATATAATATTTTGCCATACTATTTTATAAGTCTTTTTAGATATTTTTATTCCTTCAGCTATTTTACTTGGTTCATCTGTCATTATAACTATGTCTGCTGCTTCTATAGCTGCATCTGATCCTAATCCGCCCATAGCTATACCAACATCCACACGAGCAAGAACTGGAGCATCATTTATTCCATCTCCTACGAAGGCAATTTTTTCTTTCTCACTCCTACCTTCATATATAACTTCTATTTTTTCTACTTTTTCATTTGGCAATAAATCTGAATATACTTTATCTACTTTTAATTGTTTTGCTACTGAATCAGCAACTTCTTTATTATCTCCAGTTAGCATAACAGTTTCTTTTATCCCTTGAACTTTTATTTCCTTTATAGCTTTTTCACTATCTGATTTTATTTTATCAGAAATAACTATATATCCTTTAAACTGATTATTTACTGCTATATAAACTACTGTTCCCATTTCTTTATTTTTATTTACTTTTATATTACTAGCTGCCATTAATTTTTCATTTCCAGCTAATATTTCTTCATTTTCATATTTTACTTTTATTCCATGGGCAGCTATTTCTTCATAACTTTCTATTTTATTTAAATTAATTTCTTTATTATAGTAATTTAAAATAGACTTAGCAATTGGATGATTTGAATTAGCTTCTGCAATAGATGCGTATTTAATTAATTCTTCTTCTGAAATTCCAACAGAATTAACTTTTACAACATCAAATACACCTTCTGTTAATGTTCCAGTTTTATCAAATACCACTGTATCAACATACCTTAAAGCTTCAAGGTAGTTACTTCCTTTTATTAATATGCCATTTCTAGAAGCAACACCTATTCCACTGAAATAACTTAGTGGTATGGATAAAACTAAAGCACATGGGCATGATACAACTAAGAATACTAATCCTCTGTGTAACCAATCACTAAACATAGCTTCTGGTACAAATATTGGTGGAACTATTGCTATTAATGTAGCTAATATAACTACTATTGGTGTATAGTATTTTGAAAACACAGATATAAAGTTTTCTGTTTTAGACTTTTTACTACTAGCATTTTCCACCAAGTCTAGTATCTTCGAAACAGTAGACTCAGAAAAACTTTTAGTTACTTTTACTGTTAATAAAGAGTTTTTATTAATAAATCCTGATAATAATTCATCACCTGACTTAACAGTTCTTAAAACAGACTCTCCAGTCAATGCAGATGTATCTACCATAGAGTTCCCATCTACTACAACACCATCCAGAGGTACTTTTTCACCCGGTTTAACTATTATAAAATCGTCAATTTGTACTTCTTCTGGATCTACAACTTTAATAGAGCTACCTATTTTTAAGTTTGCCACATCTGGTTTTATTTGCATTAAATCAGAAATAGATTTTCTTGATTTGCCTACTGCAAGTTCTTGTAGATACTCTCCTACTTTGTAAAATAACATTACCCCAACAGCCTCTGATGAATCGCCTATTGCAATTGCACCAACTGTTGCTACTGTCATTAAAAAGTTTTCGTCAAATATTCTACCTTTTGTCATATTTCGTAAAGCTTTATATACAACATCTCCACCTACTAATATATAAGACACTAAGAATATTAATATTGAATATTTACTTTCTACTCCCATCATTTCTTCATAAAATGCAAATATAAATACAAATGCTCCTAATAATATCTTTAAAAGTTCTAATCTATTATTATCTCTTATTACTCTACTTTCTTTTTTAGCTTTCTTATTTTCTTTCATTCCTTCAATTTGTATATCAAGTCCTGGTTCTGTATCATTTATTATGTTTATTATATTTTTTATCGTAATATTTTCATTTGTACTATCTATTTCTACTGATAGTTTTTTATTTACAAAGTTCATATTAGAGCTTTTAACTCCATCTAGTAAAGATACTTTATTTCCTATTACTTCTGCACAGTGAGCACAATTAAGTCCTCCTAAAATAATATCTTTCTTTATATATGACTTATTTTTATTTCCAATCACTTGAATATCAAGACCTGGTTCTATTGAATCAATCAAACCAATAACATCTTCTATTATTTTATCTTCATTTTTTCGAGAATTTAGTTCTAATGTTAATTTTTTATTTACAAAATTCAAGTTACTGCTTTGAATTCCTTCTAAATATTTTACTTTATCACCTATTACTTCTGCACAATGGGCGCATGTTAATCCATTTAACATTAACTCTTTTTTATTACCTGAGCTTACCTTTTTATCAAGTACTTGAATATCAAGGCCTGGTTCTATTGAATCAATAAGAGAAATCACTTCACTTATTATTGATTCTTCATCATAAGAAGAATCAATTTCTAAAGTTAGTTTTTTACTGATAAAATTCATATTACTACTTTCAATCCCATTAATATTTTTTACAGCTTCTCCTATAGTTTCAGCACAGTGAGCACATGTTAATCCATTTAACATTAGCTCCTTTTTTGTCAATACTGCCGCCAACATCATTATACCCCCTATCTATTATAAGTTTCCTCTATATGGCATAAGCCACAGTTAAATATTTGATTTATATGATTATCATCCAATGAATAATAAACGACCTTACCTTCTTTTCTAAATTTAACTAATCTAGCTTGCTTTAAAACTCTTAACTGATGAGATATTGCCGACTGAGTCATGTTTAAAAGATCCGCTATATCACATACACACATTTCTTCTTCAAATAAAGCGTATAAAATTTTTATTCTTGTAGTATCACCAAATACCTTAAATAGCTCTGCTAAATCATAAAGTTTCTCATCTTCAGGCATTTTATCCTTTACCTTACATATTACTTCTTCATGTACACAAGTACATTCGCATCTATTTATAATCTCTTTCATTTATATTCCTCCAACTAATATTAATATATGAACAACTGTTCATATATTAATATTATGATATTTGTCTTCTTTGTGCAACCTTTTTTATATATTTTTTATATTTGTAACTATTTCTAAAATATTCATATCTAGATTTTTTTTTAATATATATATTAGTAGTATTAGTAATTCTATTATATTAAAAATTGAAAGGAGAGTTCATATTAAAATGAATTATAATAACATGTATCCTAATAGAATGAGCGATAACATAGATCCAAACTATATATACCCTCAACCATATATAGATCCTTTAATGTACATGAATCCTTACGTTATGAATAATAACCAAAGTGGAAATTTCAATCAAAATATAAACCCTGAATACTCAACATATTCTAACCAATATGTTGATAATCAACAATTTAATCCTTACGAAAATATGCCTAGCAACATGCAAGAGGAGTTTGAAAACAATAATAATATGAATGACATGAATAATATTCCTATGATACCTATGATGCCTCCAAACATGATGTTTCCCGGCATGTTTCCACCTAACATGATGTATCCTGGGATAATGCCACCTAATATGATGTACCCTGGAATGATGTACCCTGGAGCAATGCCACCTAACACGATGTATCCTGGGGTAATGCAAAATATACCTACTGTTAATATGGATGAATTTGATGAGGAAGAAATGTAATAAAAGATTATATTTAAATATCAATGTTACCCCTATAAATTAGGGGTTTTTTTATTTTTTTAAAAAAAGTGTTATAAAATTTTAAAATCTGTCTACACTATTAAATGTATTCCTCATAATATTCCCCCAATATTATAAATACAAAAAAGGGCATTCTAGTTATACTAGCATTGCCCTTCTTTTTTTATCCCAATATTAACATTTACTTTTAATATAAAAAATCCGCTTCGCTCATGTGGCCAACGGCTTTGCCCACTGCTTAAGTCACAAAGTTGAAAATTAAAAAGCTTCTCTAGATTAACTCTAGAAAAGCATATTTTATATTATTTATTAAATTTATTATAAATTTCATATTTAGTGACAATTATTTAATGATGATAGTTTTTTATTAAAACGTACACCAAATATAACCTCAATTATAATTTCTATTACTGTTATTAAATTAAATATTATTCCTTTGCTTTTTATAGATATATTTTTCATATTCATAACCCCTTTCATATTGTGTGAAATATTTTGTCTTAACAAGTTATGTCTTTATTCTACAATACTCTATAAAAAACACATATGGATTTACCTTACAACTATATTACGTTTATGTAATTTTAATCTAAAAAATCCTCAAAATCATCCGAGCCAGATTCCACAAAGTCATAAAGGACATTTTCTTCAAAGAAATAACTTTCATCAACGTTCAAATACTCTTTATATTTAGTTATTAGTAACTTATTAATGTATTTTCGATCTCTTTCAGAGTAAGTTCCTACAAAAAATTCATCACCTAACTGATAATATATTGACTTTATATCATTATTTATTACATAGATATCTTTTTTTACATGATTATTATTAAAATTAAATCTAGTAAAGAATACCCCTTCTTCCATTTCACTTTTTAACATGAATGGATTATCATTATAAAATTCCATTAAAAATTCACCCGCATTTTTAACTTTGTAAATATCTATAAATTCAGATTTTGATATTTCATCAAAAACTTCAAAATCATATATAGGTTCTTTATCTGTTACTAATAAAGATTTAATTCTAAAATTATCTTTTTCTTTACATATATTAAAAGCTATTTTACAAGTATAATATCCATCTTCGTCCTCATATAAAGCTTCACTAATATATACTTCTTCATTTCTTTTAGTTACTTTATTCTTTAAAAGAGCTCCATTAATTTTTGTTATATGATTATTTGATATTTCTTCGCTTCCAGAAAAATATTTTAAACTTTCTTTATCTCTAGCTATAAACCTCATTGTCATATAATTTATAAATTCAACTTCATCATCAACTTTCTTACTTATAATAGGATAAACTTCATTTAGAGTTAAATTACTTTTATAATTTGTTATTATATCTATATATTCTTCTGTGTCTCCAGGTAGCTCTTTGCCATACTCTAAATTTTTATTACCAAAATGATTTATTAAAAATAAAGCTACTTCTTCTTTGACTAGTATCCTACTCTCTCCTAAACCACCCATTAGTCGCTCTTCCTCATTACAAGCTTCTTTTGATGCAGGATTTTTTAAACTAACATAATCAGCAATCCCTAGTCCTTCTCCATCTAATAAAAAATACTGGTATATATTATTGTCCTTATTCTCATATTTAATAGTAAGACCCATACTTCCCATAAGTCTAGATTTTGTTACTTTGGCATAATCAAATGTCATCAGATCACATCCTTAATACTTTTATAATTGTTAAATAGCTAAAATTCATATTTTATTTTCTATTTGTAATTATAGTTTACAACAAAATTGAATTTTATAATATAATAAAGTAAATACTTAGATGAGGTGATTCAATGAAAAATATAGGAGCTTTTTTTGATATTGACGGAACTATCTATAGGGACTCCCTAATGGTAGAGCATTTCAAAAAGCTTATTAAATACGAGATAGTTGATCAAAAGGCTTGGGTTGCTCATGCTAGAGATACTTTTTTAGATTGGGATAAAAGACAAGCAAATTATGATGATTATCTATTAGAAATATGTGACTTATATGTTAAGTCACTACAAAATGTAGATAAGTCTTGTATAGATTTTACTAGCGATCAAGTTATTGCATTAAAAGCTGAACGTGTTTATAAATATACTCGTTCAAGAATTAAATGGCATTTGGATAATGGCCACAAAGTTATATTCATATCTGGTAGTCCAAATTTCTTAGTTGAAAAAATGGCTAAAAAATACGGTGCCTCAGATTATGTTGGTAGTAATTATATATTTGAGGATGGAAAATTCAACGGAACAGTAATTCCTATGTGGGATGCAAAAAGCAAAAATGTAGCTATTGATAGTTTTGTTGAAAAATATGATATAGATTTAAGTCAATCTTATGCTTACGGAGATACTAATGGAGATATTAATATGCTTAAGCGCGTTGGCAATCCAATTGCTATAAATCCAACTAAAGAATTATTAAATCATATGATAGAAGATAAGCATTTACACGATAAAGCCCAAGTAATCGTAGAAAGAAAAGATATTGTGTATTCTTTGGATTGCAATGTAAAAAAATTTGAGATAGGCTTATAGTATATTATTTGTACGGAGGATGATAGTTTGAAAATCAACGAAAAAACCCTAAGCTTTAAAGATATATATAATGATTTAGATGAGATAAGTAAGAAACTATATTTGGAATCTCCTGATATCTGGATTGATTTTTCAGATAAAGTAGGAGAACAAAAGCTAGATGAAATGGTACTTTTTTATGCTGTTAAATTTAACTACTTATCTATCTTAAAATATGTAATAGATAATAATATTATAGACCTAAATGTTCCATCTAAAAACAAAAGTTATTCATCCATTAGAGATCATCTTTTAGCTGTATCAAAGGATTATAAAAGTCATGATATTTACAATTACTTAGATGGTAACTACAAATTAAGCAAGGAAAATATAGAAACTAACAAAAATAAATCATCAGAAGTAAAAGAAGAAAAAAATCATAAGGATTACTTCCCTATTTTTCTTTGCCCTCACTGTAATACAAATATACTTAAATCAGGTTATAAAGTATATGAAGAAATAAATTTCGCTTTTTCTCAAGATAAAAATGAGTGCCAAGAATTAAGTAGACAAAGAGACAATAAAGTTTTTTGTAATAACTGTAATAGTAATGTACACAATGTTACCACAGAATTATTAGACAATATATGTTCTATTCATAATTGTAAAAAATGTGGAAAAGATTTGACTCAAATAGGAATTACAGAAAAAATAAAGATGCAATTTAAAAAGGAAGACGGCAAATTCATAGGTGATAAAAAAACTTATAATTGTCCTTCCTGTGATGAAGAATTAAATGAACCTCAAAAAAAATATTTCAATTTATAATATAAAAGGAGACTATAAAGTTATAAAAATACTTAATAGTCTCCTTTTATATTTATCTTTTTACAAATCTTCTAAGTTTATCATTATAAAAGTCTATAAATTGAGAATATACAAAATCATAAACTATAAAAGCTATTTCAAATATTAATATGGTAAAAATATTAACTGGAATATACACAAATTGTTTTAAAATTATATATGCAAATATTATAAGTATATTTGCCACTATAATTTTAAATATATATTCCTGAATAAAGCTTCTATCTTTTTCTATTATATATTTTACTAAGCCATAAATACCGAATGTAAAAATATATAATATCCATTGTGCTTTGTTTGCCATAATCATAAAGCTCAATAAAACAGATCCTATATAAAATATAATCCCTGCTTTAAGTCCGTATTCCATAATTACTATAGATATTGGCAAAGATGCCAAGCCTAAAAGAAATAAAGTATTTATGGGTATTATATTAACTAGCAATAATAAAATAATATTTAAGGATAATAATATACCACCATAGGCAATTTTTCTACTCATGATTATTCATCATCTCCTAGAAACAAGTACATAAATCTCCTCCACAGCATTCACAGCATGAATCACATACAAATAAAGTACATAAATTGCTACAACAGTCGTCGTCACAGCAACAACAACAGCAACCAGGTGAGTCATAACGTCTATTTCGGTTATAGTTGTAAGAACGTCTATCATAATCATTTCTGTAATTATTGTATCTATTATAGGCATAAACATATTCTTTATTGTTAGGATCCATAAACTTAGCTCTTTTTAGAAAGTCTTCTCCTTCTTCATAGTACCCTATATTCATAGCAGACAATCCTGTTAAGTAGTACCACTCACTACATTTTTCATTGATACTTTGTAAAAAATTATATGCTTTTTTAAAATCTTTATTTTCAATCAATCTCCTTGCTTTCATAAAACAGTCATTTTCATAAACATTACTGTACATTATTCCCACATCCTTTTTCTAATATATTTTTATATCTTAAATATACACCAGAATAAACTATATTTTCTATAATTCCTCTGTTCAATTGTAAATTTAAGTTATCAATTGATGATGCTAACAATCCTAAAGATATACTAATTAGCCTGTCAACTTTCACTTTCAGCTCTTTTTTATTGTCTATATATTCTATAAAAGGATTATATCTACCTTTTTTATAGTCAGCATCTAAATCTTCGTATGCATCTAATATATAAATATATTTCCCTATATTAAAGCCTACCCTTCTTAAATCTTCTTCATACTCATCATTTTTATAAGAAAAAATTTCCCCCATTAGCTCTCCAAAAGTATTTGATACTTTATCTATATTGCAGTTTTCTTCTTTTTCCAATTGATTAAGTAAGTTCATTTGTTCTTTAATAATTGTTGATTTATTAGGATATTTTTCATGAGCCAATTTTAATTTTCCCTTATAAATATTATAAGCTAAAATATCCTTTATTCCTTTATCATCTAATAAATTATCTTCTAATTTATAATATGTTAATAATGTATTCATACTTGCCGCATATTCTGTTATTTCATTTATAATTTTTTTCTTTTTTTTAAAGGGACTAACTATGCAAACTTCTTCTACAATACTAGTTTTAGGTTTATAAATAGCTGTGAGAATCACAATTAAAAAAGTAATATCATAATTTAAACCTAGCCTAGATATTTCCCCATGATTCTCTTTTAAGTATTTACACAGTCCACAGTAATACCCTTTATAATCTTCAAACTCTCTAAAAGTTAAATCCATTTTATTTATTCTAACATATCCAAACATATTTATTTCCTTCCTAAATTATAGCTATCAATTAATTATATAATACTACAACATTTTTTATTATTATACAGTTATAAAATTAGAATGTAATTTTATTTACTAAAATAATTACATTTTAGCGTAGTATCTATCTTTATTATAGGTTACTTATTAAAAATTTAGAAATAAAAAAGAAATGATGTTTTATAATATCATTTCTTTTTTATACTAAAATAAAGTTGTTTATTATAAGTTTTGTTTACAAAATAAACCTTATGGCTTTATTGTCACTATCTTCTATTGTTAAAACTTCCATATCTTTATAATTCCTAAATAACCATTTTATATCTGTCATTATTTGACTCACCTGCTTCTTATCCAATTTTCCAATACAATACTCCTCCCTTGTTTCTGCAAACTCCTTTGATACTAAAAAATTTTTAATAGCTGCATAGGCTATTGTATTTGGAATAGGACTACTCGTTTCTTTTGAACGTTTATTTCCTTTCATATACATTTTCATATAATATCCTCCTGATTATTTCTTAATCTATTGTATATCTATATATATGAATTCATACCTTCTCTAAATGCTTATTAAATATAAATGATATAAGTTATGAATATGGCTGTTAAAAATAAACCAAAAATAAGTTTACCATTTTATTGAAATTAATATTCAATATAACTACAATTAAAAATATCCGACCGACTAGTCGGTTCTATAATTAAAAGAAAGAGGTGAAATATTTGCTACCAAAATTCAGTGTAAGAAAACCTTTGACTGTATTTGTTTCTGTAATTATGGTACTAATGCTAGGATTTGTATCTTTTACAAAAATGACACCGGACTTATTACCTAGTATAGATTTACCCTATATTATTGCTATGACCACATATCCTGGTTCTAGCCCAGAAAAAATTGAAACAACAGTAACAAAACCAATTGAGCAAGCTGTTTCCACTACAAGCGGAATCAAAAACGTAACATCCGTTTCAAATGAAAACTATAGTGTAGTAATTCTAGAATTTAATCAAGATACAAATATGGACACTGCCATGTTAGATCTAAACGGTAAAATAGACTTAATTAAAGATTCTCTAGAAGATGGTGTTGGAGCAACTACTTTAATGCAACTTAACCCAGACATGGTGCCTATTATGACATTAAGTATAGATGTAGACAATATGGATATTCAAGAAGTCTCAACTTATGTTAACAATGAGATAATTCCTAAGTTTGAGCGTATAAATGGTGTTGCATCTGTAACAGGTACTGGTTTAGTAGAAAAACAATTAGAAATATCTTTAAACAAAGATAAAATTGATCAATTAAATAAAGAACTAAAATCAAGTGTTACTTCTAAATTAGATAAACAACAAAGTCAGCTTAATAATGCCAAATCAGAAATAAAAAACGGAAAAGCTACTCTAGAAAAACAAAGTAATGCGCAAATGAAAAAACTCCTTGAAGCTAGTAGCCAACTTCAATCTGGTATAAGTCAATTAGAAAGTATGGCTGGAATTTTGAATTCAACAGGTTCTAGCAAAGAAGATTTAGAAAAATATATCACTAGTGCAACTGCAACTCTAAATGATACCAAATCAAAACTAAAAGATCTAAAAGAACAACTTAATAATTTTCCAGAGGATTCTGCCGTTGATAAGGAACAATTACAAGAAGATATAGCAAATTTAGAATCTATTATAACACCTTTGGAAAAGGCCATAGCAAATGCAGGCCAAGGTATAGGTGCAATAGACTCACTAGAAACATTGAAAAAACAGCAAAAAGAATTGGAAAGTGCTAAGCTCACTCTTTCTCAAGAATTAACAAAGGCTACTGTACAACTTTCCGTAAGTGAATCGCAAATAAAATCTGCTGAAACTCAGTTGAATGAAGCTAGAAAACAAGCTTTAGAATCAGCAGATATAACAAATAAAATTACTCCAGAAACAATAAATCAAATTCTAACTGCAGAGAACTTTTCCATGCCTGCTGGATATATATCAGATGACGAAACTGAATACTCTGTAAAAGTTGGAGATAAGTTCACTTCTATAAATGAAGTTAAAAATTTAATATTATTTTCTATGGATGGAATTGGTGATGTGCATCTTAAAGATATAGCCAATATAAAAATGTCAGACAACTCATCAAATAGTTATACAAACGTAAACGGAAATGCTGGTGTTATACTATCTTTCCAAAAAACTAGTACTGCATCAACTACTAAAGTGTGCAACGAAATAAATAAAGTAATTAAAGATTTAAATAATAGTAATGATAAATTACATATTCTTTCTTTAATGGACCAAGGTGTTTATATAGATTTTATTATATCTAGTGTACTTGATAACCTAATTTACGGTGGTATACTAGCAATTATTGTTTTGCTAATATTCTTAAAAAGTATAAAACCAACTATCGTAATTGCCTTTAGTATTCCTATAAGTTTATTATTTGCCATTGTTTTGATGTACTTTAGTGGCGTTACATTAAATATTATTTCTTTATCAGGTTTAGCCCTTGGAGTTGGGATGCTAGTTGATAATAGTATAGTTGTTATTGAAAATATTTATAGACTAAGAAATAAAGGAATGGGTAAATTTAAAGCTGCCGTATATGGAGCTAGACAGGTATCTGGAGCAATATTTGCTTCCACACTTACTACTATTTGTGTATTCTTACCTATTGTTTTTACAGAAGGTATAACTAGACAGTTATTTACAGATATGGGTCTTACAATAGCATACTCTTTAATTGCAAGTTTAATTGTTGCCTTAACTTTAGTTCCGTGTATGGCATCAAATTTACTATCCAATGTTGATGAAAAGTATCATCCTTTATTTGATAAAATAGTTGATGGCTATGAAAAATTATTAAGACTATGCTTAAGATTTAAACCTGTTGTTTTATGTTTTTCTATAGCATTATTAATAGTTGCTGCCTTTGCGACAACCAAAATAGGAACATCATTTATGCCAAAAATGGATTCACCACAAATGATGGCAACCATTAATATAGATAGCGATCTTCCAAAAGATGAAGCTCGACATATTACTGATCAGGTGGTGCAACAAGTTTTAACAATTGATGATGTAGAAGGCATTGGAGCCATGAATTCGTCTGGTACCATGTCATTTGGTACTTCTTCAAATAACCCTAATAATATGTCTGCTTATGTTATTTTAAAAGATGATAAAAAGAAAACAAACGATGAAATTTCAGAAGAAATAAAAGAAAAAACAAAATCTCTTAACTGTGAAGTCACAGTCTCGTCTTCATCTATGGATACCTCTTCTTTAGGAGGGTCTGGGTTAAAAATAATTGTTAAAGGTGATGATTTAGATGAACTTAAGAAAATTTCTGATGATTTGGTAGGCATGCTATCCAATATAGAAGGTACTACTGACATAAATGGTGGTATGGGTGTAACTACCAAGGAAGAAAAAATTGTAATCAACAAAAATAAAGCTATGAAGTATGGATTAACAGTAGCTCAAGTATTCCAACAAGCTTCTGCAAAATTATCAACAGAAACTACTTCAACTACTTTAACAATAAATTCTGAAGACTATCCAGTAATTATTGTTAATAATAATACTTCAAATTTAGATAAATTAAAAAATGTCGAAATCACTGGAACAAAAGGAACTGAGTCTATATCAGTAAAATTAAAAGATATTTCATCTATAGAAATGACGGATACTCCTACTTCCATAAATCACGACAGTCAAACTAGGTATATATCTATAACGGCCAGTATTGATTCTAAACACAATATAGGTTTAGTAAGTAAGGAAGTTCAATCAAAATTAGATGATTATAAAGCTCCTATTGGTTATGAAATAAAAATGGGCGGTGAAACCGAATCTATTAATCAAGCTATTAGTGATTTAATTAAAATGATTGCTCTTGCCATAGCATTTATTTACTTAATAATGGTCGCACAATTCCAGTCATTATTATCGCCATTTATAGTAATGTTTACTATACCTCTTGCATTTACTGGTGGTTTACTTGCATTAATTATAACTGGTCAGGAATTAAGTGTTATATCTATGCTAGGATTTTTAGTTCTTGCTGGTGTAGTTGTTAATAACGGTATAGTTTTTGTGGATTATGTGAATCAATTGCGTATAAGTGGATTAAATAAAAAAGATGCTATTATAGAGGCTGGGCGCACTCGTATAAGACCTATACTCATGACTGCTTTAACAACAATACTTGCCATGTCTACAATGGCCCTTGGTGTTGGTATGGGTGCTGAAATGTCTCAAGCTTTAGCTATAGTAACTATAGGTGGTTTAACTTATGCTACCCTATTAACCTTATTTGTTGTTCCTACTTTATACGATATATTCCATCGTCGCAAAGAATTAAGACAGATAATTATCGATGAGGAGGACTAAATATGAGCAGAAAATATGCAGAAAAAGAATTGCTAATATTTTATGGTTTTAAGAAAATAATCACTGATAACAGTAACATTGAAAATATTAAAGTGTCTGATATTGCAAAAGCTGCTGGAATTGGAAAAGGTACAATTTATGAATATTTTAAAAGTAAGGATGAAATTATAGCAAGGTCAATAATTTATAATTTTAAAATAGATATTATAAATACTATCGAGGCTATAAAAGAAGTCTCTACTTTTAAAGAACAGTGTAACCATTTATTTCATTACAGCATTAGTAGCGGAAAATTCATTTTTCCCTCTTTAAGAATATTATATAATCAAGTTCTACCAAAAGAATTAAACAATATTCTACTAGAAGATTTTGAAGAAATTTTAGAATTAAAAACTCAACTTTATAATTTATTAGATTATGTTATTAATACTGGAATAGATGAAAATATTATTAATAAAGACTTAAGCAGAGATTATCAAAGATATGTACTTATAAGTTCTTCTATGGGTATTATCAATAAAATCAATGCTAACCACTTTAGACAAATCAATTTAAGCGATGACGAATCTATTAATACTCAAAAGAGTTTCGCTTATACCATGATATTAAAATCATTAGCTTAATAAAAAATTTGCTTCGCTTAAGCAACGTGTCGGCGAAACACTTCATGTCGCTAACGAGATTCCTTCGATATCGCTTCAGACCACTGCGTGGGCGCTATGAAATTTCAGGCAACTTCGTTGCTAAAAAACTCCCTCTTAAAACGCTGAGAGGGAGTTTTTATTACATTTTATATTAATAATAATTTATAGAGCTATAACCTTACTCATTAGAGAATTACTTCTCTTTATAAATAAGTCTAATTCTTCTGCATTTAATTCTTTATTTGCAAGTAGAGCTAAATCTACTATTTGATTACAAATCACATCTATTTCTTCTTTTTTATCTTCACTGTCTTTTAATGAAACTAATTTTTTCACTAATGGGTTACTCTTATTTATAACTAAAGTTTTTTCTTCTTTTAAGTCCATTCCAAAACTCATTCCAGCAAATCTAGATCGCATTTCCATCATTCTTCTAGACTCTTCTGATACTAAAATCATAGCTGGTGTTTCTTCATTTTTAAGACTTTCCACTGAATATTTTTCTACTCTTTCATTTATAACAGACTTGAATAATGAAGTTATTTTTTCATCTTCTTCTTTATTTTCTCCACTATCTTTGTCTTTTAGTACGTCTGATAAATCTGAGTCTATTCTATTAAACTTAGTTCCCATTTCTTTGTATTCTATAAATGAAATAAAATTGTTGTCTATTGTACTATCTAATACAACTGCATTTAATCCATAATCTTTAAATAGTTTAACATATTGAGATTGTTGATCCACATTGTTTACATAGAAAACTTTATTTTCATGCTTTTCTTTTGCTGCTTCTAGATAATCTGTTAATGTTATATATTTTCCATCTATATCTTTATATAAAATATAATCTTTTACTTTGTCATAGAAACCTTCATCTTTCAAACAACCAAACTTGATGAATATTTGTATATCATCCCAGAATTTTTCATACTCTTCTCTACTATTTTTACATAAAGATTTAAGCTTATCTGCAACTTTTTTAACTATATGTTTAGATATTTTACTTACATCTCTGTCATTTTGTAAGAAACTTCTAGACACATTTAAAGGTAAGTCTGGACAGTCTATTACACCTTTTAGTAATAATAAGAACTCTGGTATAACTTCTTTTATATTATCTGCTACGAATACTTGATTGTTATAAAGTTTTACTTTACCTTCTACTAATTCAAACTCATTGTTTAATTTAGGGAAGTAAAGAATTCCTTTTAAGTTAAATGGATAATCCACATTTAAATGAATCCAGAATAATGGTTCATCAAATACATTGAATACCTTTCTATAAAACTCTTTGTATTCTTCATCTGTACAATCTTTAGGTGATTTTAACCATAATGGATTAGTATCATTTAATGCTGTTGGCTTAGTTTCTTCCTCGCCTTCCTTAACTTCTGCATCTTCATCTTCCACATATATTTCAACAGGTAAGAAAGAACAGTATTTGTTTATTACACTTCTTACTTCATATTCATTTAAAAATTCTTCACTATCTTCAGCTAAGAATAATGTTATTGTAGTTCCTCTTGTAGTTCTTGTTCCTGATGGACTTATTTCAAATTCAGTTCCACCTTCAGATATCCATCTTACAGGCTCTGCTCCTTCTTGGAAAGATAATGTATCTATTTCAACCTTTGTAGATACCATGAATGCTGAATAAAATCCTAATCCAAAGTGACCTATAATATCAGTTTCTTCCATTCTATCTTTATACTTATTGAAGAAGTCTTCTGCTCCAGAAAAAGCAACTTGATTTATGTATTTGTCTACTTCTTCTGCCGTCATTCCTATACCATTGTCGCTAAACTTTATAGTTTTATTATTCTTACTTACTGATACTGTAATTTTATATTGTTCATCTTGAGAATTTTTAACTTCACCAAGTGAAACAAGTCTTTTATATTTGCTTACAGCATCGCAACCATTACTTATTAATTCTCTTATAAAAATGTCTTTGTCTGAGTATAACCATTTCTTAATTATTGGAAAAATATTTTCTGTATCAATTGAAATACTACCTTTTGTTACTTCCATGTTTATCCTCCTTAAACCTATACCTTTATAAATTTTAATTATTTTCGAATAACAAAATGCAAGGTAGGGGAATAAATAACCTTGCATTTTAAGGGCTTTAATTTAATTTTAGCATACTTACTATTTATCCCCATTTTAATTATAAAATCTTTTTATTAGCACTGTCAAGCATTGAGTGCTAATAAAAATTTAATTTTTTTATTGCTAATCAATAGTAATATATTTTATCTCTTCTTCTTTTTTTCCTACCTCTTTAGGGAATGTAAGTTTTAATATTCCATTGTTAAAACTTGCTTTTATATCTTCTTCTTTTAAATTTTCTCCTACATAGAAGCTTCTTGAACATTTTCCACAATATCTTTCTCTTCTTATATAGTTTCCTTTTTCATCTTTATCTTCTTTTGATGTATTCTTCTGTGCTGTTATTGTCAAATATCCATCTTTAAGCTGAGCTTTTATATCAGATTTATCATATCCTGGTAAATCCATGTCAAGGATATAGTTATTACCTTTTTCTTGTATATCTGTTTTCATAAGTTTTGTAGTGCTGCTATTTGTAAAGAATGGATCTCTGAACATGTCATCAAACATATTGTCAAATAAACTAAATCCTAAATTGTTATTCATTGGTACTAATTTCATAATCAATTCCTCCTTACATTTATCTCATTACTTTGCTTAAGTAAAAAGATAAGTTTAAATTTTAATATTATTTTTTATTTACTATGATTTGTTCTTTGTTTGTTTTCTTACTTATTATTATAATCATTTTGTTAGCACTGTCAAGTGATGAGTGCTAATTTTTTTTAATTTTTTTCTACAATAGTCATTATATTAATAATCTTACAAAAAATGTTCACAATACACCCTTGAAATAAATAGGTTTTAATTGATAAATAAGAATTCATTTTTATAAAAACACCCCAATCGTTAAAATTTCTGTTCAACAATTGGGGTGTAGCACAACTTCTCGTTACTGTTCTTTTCTATTAAGTTACAATTCATTATAAAATGGACCCTTTGTCAAGGACACTAGAAAAAACGACTGGCTAAGCCGTCATTAAAAGTTGACTTCTATACTTATTAGGAGTCAGCTTTTTTAAATTCCATTGACATCTATAATTATTGTAAT
>NZ_JAHZMO010000057.1 GCF_020748185.1 Terrisporobacter petrolearius
AAACTATTCCTAAAAATACTACTATCGAGGTTGTTGATAAATCTACTTCTGGTTGGTATAAGGTTAAGTACAAAGGTAATACTGGGTATGTTTCTAAGGACTATGTCAAGTTAAATGGCAGTGGCGGTGATGATAACACTCCTCCTTCTCCTTCTGAAAAAGGGGTTACTTCTGCCAATGTTAACTTTAGAAAGAGTGCTTCTACTTCTTCTAGTATTATAGAAACTATTCCTAAAAATACTACTGTTGAAGTTGTTGATAAATCTACTTCTGGTTGGTATAAAGTTAAGTACAAAGGTAATACTGGGTATGTTTCTAAGGACTATGTCAAGTTAAATGGTAGCGGCAGTAATGATAATACTTCTTCTTCTGAAAAAGGAGTTACTTCTGCTAATGTTAACTTTAGAAAGAGTGCTTCTACTTCTTCTAGTATTATAGCTACTATTCCTAAAAATACTACTATCGAGGTTGTTGATAAATCTACTTCTGGCTGGTATAAGGTTAAATACAAAGGTAATACTGGATATGTTTCTAAGGACTATGTTAAATTAAACGGCAGTAGTAGTAATAATGAAACTCCTAGTACGTCTTCATCTGACAAAGGTGTTACTTCTGCTAATGTTAATTTTAGAAAGAGTACTTCTACCTCTTCTAGTATTATAGCTACTATTCCTAAAAATACTACTATCGAGGTTGTTGATAAATCTACTTCTGGTTGGTATAAGGTTAAGTACAAAGGTAATACTGGGTATGTTTCTAAGGACTATGTCAAGTTAAATGGCAGTAATTCTAATACATCTTCTTCAAATAAAGGTGTTACTTCTGCTAATCTTAACCTTAGAAAAAGTGCTTCTACTTCTTCTAGTATTATAACTACTATTCCTAAAAACACTACTATTGAGATTGTTAGTAAACTATCATCTGGATGGTATAAAGTTAAGTATAAAAGTTATACTGGATATGTGGTTGGAAGTTATTTGAAAATATAATTACATTAAATATATAAATACCCTATATAAGTGATCACTTATATAGGGTTATTATTATGTTCCACAATAGGTTCTGTAAGGTAAATCTGAAGGCTGTGGTAAATCAAAGTATTTTTCACACTCTAATTTATATTCATAAGGATTACTAAGAACAGAAAGTAAATCTTCCATTACTGTAAAATCTCCATTACCTGCTGCATCTAGTGCTTCTTCTACTCTGTGATTTCTTGGTATAACTACTGGATTTGACTCTTTCATAAGCTCATAAGCTTCCTCTATAGACTCTTCTTGTCTTTCCAATCTTTCTTGCCAATTTTTATACCAGTTTGTAAATTCAGCTGTAAGGAACATTCCTCTATTCATGTTTTTTCTATAAGTTAATGATAAAAAAGTATTTGTATAATCTTCTTTGTATTTTTCCATCATAGTTAATAAATCTTCTATTATAGCCTTATCCATAGCTTCTTCATTGAATAATCCTAGCTTGGTTCTCATCTGTGAGAACCAATATTCAAAATGCAAATCAGAAAACTCAAATATAGCCTTTTGTGCCAAATCTATGCCCGTGTCTGCATCTTCACTTATTAAAGGTAACAGTGTTTCTGCAAATCTACAAATATTCCAAGAAGCCATGTTTGGCTGATTTTTGTAGGCATATCTTCCATGAAAATCAATAGAACTAAATACAGTGTCTGGATCATAAACATCCATAAAAGCACAAGGTCCATAATCAATAGTTTCTCCACTAATAGTCATATTGTCAGTATTCATTACACCATGAATAAAACCAACACATAGCCATTTGGCAGTTAACTTAGCATGAGCTTTTATTACTTCTTTTAGAAAACTTAAATATTTATTTTCATCATTTCTTACATAGGGGTAATGTCTATCTATGGCATAGTCAGCTAGTTTTTTCACTTCTTCTTTTCCCAAGTAATTAAAAGCATATTCAAAAGTACCGAATCTAAGATGACTTGTTGCAACTCTAGTAAGTATGGCTCCTTCTTTCACATATTCTCTATAAACTTTTTCTCCTGTTTTTACTACTGCTAAACTACGAGTTGTAGGTATTTTAAGATTATACATGGCTTCGCTAATTATATACTCACGAAGCATTGGCCCAAGCACTGCCCTTCCATCACCACCACGAGAGTAGGGTGTTTTTCCACTTCCTTTTAACTGAATATCATATCTATTTGAATCAAAACCTGTCATTGAAGTTTTGTTTTCTAGTTTTTGTTCACCAATTAGCACTGCTCTTCCATCACCTAGCATTGTAAAATTACCAAATTGATGGCCGCTATAAGCCTGTGCAATATATGCACCGCCTTCAACTTTTTTATTTCCAGCTAAAACTTGTAAACCTTCTTCACTTTTCAATGATTGTGCATTTAATCTTAACTCTTCTGCTAAATGCTCATTAAAAATAACTAACTCTGGTTTTTTAACTGGATTTAAATCTATTTCACTATAAAAAGACTTTGGTAAATTTTTATAACTATTATCAAAATTCCAGCCCATATTCTTACTTTGATTTTCCTGTGCCATTTTTTCACCTCTTTTTATTTATATTTTCTATATAAAATCTTACTTCTCATAGATTGTGTAATTTGTTATAAATTATTTATACCCTAAATAAAATAAAAAACTCTCCAAGACACAGATTATTCTGTTTACTTAGAGAGTTTTATATTCATCTATATATGGTATTTTAACTTCAAAAGTCGTACTTTCATTATTACTAATAGCACAGATACTTCCATCATGAGCTTCTATAATATTTTTTGTAATAGCAAGACCTAAACCTGAGCCACCTTGGAATGTATTTCTTGATTTTTCTACTCTATAAAATCTATCAAATATATGAGGTAAGTCCAGTACTGGAATAGGTTCTCCATAATTTATTACCTGAACAACTGCCATTTCTCCTTCTGTAATTACTTTTATATCCACATAATGTCCATCTTTTCCATATCTCATAGCATTTGTAATAAGATTTTCAAAAGCTCTTACTATTTTAATTGGGTCAGCATTTATTATAAGTTTGTCCACAGAAAAGTCTATTCTACAATTCATATTTTCTTGTCTAAATTGTATTTCAAGTTGAGAAATTAACTGTCCTATTAGCTCTACCAAATTCAGCTCAACCTTGTTAAAATTAACAACTCGGTTTTGCATTTTAGTAAGTTCAAACAAATCATTAATAAGTATGTTTAAGTTTAAAGACTTTTCGTAAGCTATATCCACATAGTACATAAGCTCCACTTCATCTTTGTATCGTCCCTCTTCAATAAGATTTAAATATCCTATAACTGAAGTTAAGGGTGTTCTTAAATCGTGAGAAACATTTGTAATTAAGTCCGTCTTAGTTTGTTGAGCTTTTCTTTCTTCCACAGTTATATCTTTCAACTGCTTCACTATACTGTTAATATTTTGTGCTACTTGATCAATATCTCCTCTTGATTTTAATTCAATCTTCTTGTCAAGATTTCCTTTTGACATTTCTTCCACATTATCCACAAGTAAGGATACATTTTTGAACTTTTTATAAGTAATAAGAGAATATATTAAAAGGAAAATTAAAATTGCTATAATACCGTATATATTTCCTGCAAAAAAATTATCGTTCAATCTAAACAAAGCTTTAATTACTACATTTAATATTGGAGTTCTATAATTAATATATAAATTATAAATTACTTTATATAATGTGACAAAAACAGCTAAACTCAATATTGCACTTATGGCAAATTCTAATGCGCTGATTATTATATATTTAAAAATTCTTCTTTTATTTTTCAATTTTATAACCAACTCCCCATACAGTTTGAATTATTTTATTTCCTTCTATATATTTTTCCAACTTTTCTCTTATTCTACTCATGTGAACCATAACAGTATTGTTTGAGCCAAAGTAATCTTCTTTCCACACCTTAGTAAATATTTCTTCTGAGCTATAAACTCTTCCCCTATTACTACCTAGTAAATATAAAATGTCAAACTCTCTAGCTGTAAATGGTATTTCAGTATCTCCAACTTTAACTGTTCTATTGTTTTTATCTATAATCAAAGTTTCAATATTTATAATATGGTCTTCTTTGTTCATGTTGTTGAAATAATAAGTTCTTCTAAGAAGTGCTTTCACTCTAACTGATAGTTCCAATGGATTAAAAGGTTTTGTTAAATAATCGTCTGCACCAGTCATAATACCTGCAATCTTGTCCATATCCTCAGACTTAGCACTAAGCATAAGAATAGGAATAGGAATATTTAAATGTTCTCTAACTCTTCTGCATACTTCCATTCCATCCATCTTTGGCATCATTATATCTAGTATCATAAGTTGTATTTCTTCTTTTTCCAATACTTTAAGAGCTTCCTCTCCATTACTGGCTTTTATTACAGTGTAACCTTCATTTTTCAAATATATTTCAATTAAATCTCTAATTTCTTTTTCATCATCTATTACAAGAATTTTACTAGCCATAACTCCCTCCTTATATTTACCTTATTATACCATATGATTTAAATACTCCTCTAAAGTAATGTTTCTTTCGTGAATCTCTTTTGCTGCATCTTTACCCACATATCTAATATGCCATGGCTCATAATTATATCCTGTAATATCTTCTTTTCCTTCTAAATAACGTAATATAAACCCAAACCTGTGAGCATTATTTGCTAACCACTGTGCTTCTGGACTTGTTTTGTCAAAACATCTGGCCTCATTTGTTACATCTATTGATAATCCACTTTGGTGTTCACTTTTGCCTGGCTTAGCCACATATTTATTAGCATAGTTTACACCCTTTGAACTAATCTCATCATTAAGAACCCTAACCTGACTTTTGTAAGATCTATATGCTGAAGATCCTAAAAGAGTTATATTTTCTTCTTTAGCTCCTTGGAATAATTCCTCCAAAGCTTTTGCTGCAGTTTCATCCATTTGTCTAGATTCTTCACTAGTACTACTTAGAAATTTCACATTTGGTTTAACTAAATTTTCCGGCTCATAATCAAGATTTAATGTCTTTTTCTTATTAACTAACATAAGATATTTACTATTCTTTGTACTTGCATTTGCACTATTTTCACTTATGTAAGAGTTCTTGTGATTTGATAATCCTGCTAAAGGATTAATTCCTCCTACAAACATTACCGTTCCTAAAATAACTATAATTCCTACTAATTTGTTTTTTAATTTCATAATATATCATCTCCTTTTCTATTACATAATAAAAAACAAATATTAAGGCCCTAATAAGTAATTCTTAACTTTTGTTAAGATTTACATTCATATACAAAAAAAGAATAATCATAATGATTATTCTTTTGCAAAAAATATTATATTTTCTACCAATACCAATGTGGTATTAGCATTGCATCTGGTTTTTTACCTCTTAAAATATGTAGTGGATAGACTCTTCCTGTTAACTTTTTGCCTGGTAAGTACTTTCTATTAAACATTATTGATGAGAAAAATACTTCTCTACCACCTGTCATTTCTAAAGGCAGTCTTATGCCAAAATCATTTTCCATCATATCTTCTAGTAAATAAGCTATCTTTTTTAAAGATTTATCCTCTTGCTTTACTCCACCTAGATCATAAACTTTATTTGCAAGTTCCTCAAATTCTTCAACATTTTCTTCATAATATCCATCAAAAGTGTATATTATGTATCCTGGTAAATCTAAAAATCCTCTTTTAAAAAGCTTATTGTTGACTGCAACTATGCATCCTAGAGCAAACTCACCTTTTTCAAAAAACTCTTCTTGCATCTCATATATATTAGACATTACCCACTCTTTATCAAAAAATATCTTATTAGGTTTTATATAATCATTCTTACTCATTTTCATCTTATTTGTCCTCCTCTTTCCAAATGGTCATAAATATTTTTGCATATTTCTCAATAGTAACTAAAATTATGCAGGTAACAATTCCTATTACTCCACAGATTAAAATAGATAAATCCCATAATAAATAAGAAATTACAGCCGCGATTATTCCACCTATTATTCCCAATTTACCATTTTGTTTAGATAGAGTCTTATCTACTAATAAACAATCTAGTATTATATCTACCTCTTCATCTATATTCTCTTTGGTTTTACAAATTTCCTCATCCCATCCTTTTATATCTTCTGGTTTTAAATATTTGTAATCCATCATATTTAGTAGTTCTTCTAATTCACAACTTTCATCAAGTATTTCTTGAAGCATCTTTATATTTACTTTTTGATTGTTAACAATCTCAAACTCTAGCACATAGACCTTCTCTTCTGTTTTTATTCTGTAAAAAGGAAATTCTTCTTCAAACCCAACTTTAACAAGTTTGTTTCCTACTTTATTTTTTATATAATTTTCTATTTCTATATTTTCATTTGGATTATTAGTTTCAAAACTTTCACAAGCATCTTTCATATAGTTAGTAAAATCAGTATAAACTCTATATACTGGTTCTAAACTATTCCAAAAACATAAATGATTTATTAACTTTTCTTCCATTTTTGAGTAGCCATTTCTATCTGAAGAGAACTGTAAATTATCAAGACAATTCTCCATTATTTTGCATACTTTTCTTACTTCTTTTATATCTTCATAATCCTTTTCTATTTGTATGGCTTTTTGTAAAAACTCTTCTTTTTCATATTTTCCATTATATTGTATAAACAAATCGAAAATTTTATTATAATCTGGCAAGTCTATAAAATTTTGGCTTGAATCTAAAATAGCTATCCACATAGCCACAGGCAAAATATTTTTTTCTTTTTCATTTAAAAATTCATCACCTAAAGTAGCATGCTTCATTAATAAATTATGTGCTATTTGGTTTCCTAGCTTAACTCTATAATCATCCTTAATATACTTTTTATTTATTTTTAAATTGCTATAGTTATAAAGATCTAACTCAAAATCTACATCATCACACTCATAAGTAAAAACTACTGGCTCATTATTACACTCACCTATTGATGCAACTAAATACCCTCTTTCTATTTTACTAATTTGAACTGGACCATTTTCTATGGCCTTATAATTTTCTGAATTATAATAAATTTTTTCTTTATTTATATTTTTTAACACAACTCTTATTAGTCCAAATTTCTCTAAAGTAATTGTAATAACCTTACTTTTTTCTTCTTCATCTAATAAATTTACTGATTCCTTATAATAATCTGTTATTCCATTTACTATTTCTATATATTTTTTCCTCATATCTTCCCTCCCTTTTCATCAAAAAGCACTATTACCATAATAAAACAAAATAGGCCATATTTCTACATTATCTATGCTTAATTTATGACAGACTTGGAACAAGCATGATTTATACATCTTTTAATTTAGATAAATTTTTGTGAAATTAAATTATATTTAATATAAGTTCGTAACATATGTTACATCATTTATAAAATATTTCAGATATAATTTGATTATATTAATTAAGAAATTGTAAAAATGATTATGTTTTATCTTAAAAGGGTAAATAAAATACACATTTAAAAGGAGATGTACAAATGGAAAATAAAATGTTTTGTTTCCAATGTCAAGAAACGGCAGGATGCACAGGATGTACAAAATTTGGAGTATGTGGTAAATCACCTGATTTATCAAGAATGCAGGATTTATTAATATATACAACAAAAGGATTATCAGAAGTAACAACAAGACTTAGATCGGAAGGCAAAAAAGTAAGCGGAGAGGTTAATCACTTAATAACTATAAACTTATTTACTACAATAACAAATGCTAACTTTGATGATGCAATATTCTATGAAAGAGTTAAGGAAACTTTAACTACTAAAGAATCTTTATTAGCTAAGTTAAAAAACAAAAATAATTTATCAGAAGCAGCATTATGGAATGCAAGTTCAAATGCTGAAATAGATACTAAAGTAAATTTATTAAGTAAAATAAAACATGCAGTTCTTGGAAGTGGAAAAAAAGTAGCTAATATAGACACAGTATTAGATGAAAAATCAACTAAAGTTGGAGTACTTGCAACTAAGGATGAAGATATAAGAAGTTTAAGAGAACTTATAATCTATGGATTAAAAGGTCTGTCAGCATATATGAAACATGCAAATGCATTAGGGTATGACAGTGAAGAAGTAAATGCATTTATGCAAAGCACATTAGCAAAAACTTTAGATGATAGTTTAACTATTGATGAATTAATAGCTTTAACTTTAGAAACTGGTAAAGTTGGTGTTGATGGAATGGCTCTTTTAGATAGTGCAAATACTGGAACTTACGGACACCCAGAAATAACTAAAGTTAATATAGGTGTAAGAAATAATCCAGGTATACTTGTATCTGGACATGACCTAAAAGACTTAGAATTATTATTAAAACAAACAGAGGGTTCTGGTGTAGATGTTTATACTCACTCTGAAATGTTGCCAGCTCACTACTATCCAGCATTCAAAAAATATTCTCACTTTGCAGGAAATTACGGAAATGCTTGGTGGAAGCAAAAAGAAGAGTTTGAATCTTTCAATGGACCAATATTAATGACTACAAACTGTATAGTACCTCCAAAAGATAGCTACAAAGATAGAATATACACTACAGGTGCAGCAGGTTTTGCTGGAGTTAAGCATATAAAAGGAGAAAGTGAAGATAACAAAGACTTCTCTCAAATAATAGAACAAGCTAAAAAGTGTGCTCCTCCAACAGAAATAGAAAGAGGAGAAATAGTAGGAGGATTTGCTCATAATCAAGTATTTGCTTTAGCTGATGCTGTAGTAGATGCAGTTAAATCTGGAGCAATAAAGAAATTCTTCGTAATGGCAGGATGCGATGGAAGAGCTAAATCAAGAAATTATTATACTGATTTTGCAAAAGCCTTACCAAAAGATACTGTAATATTAACAGCAGGTTGTGCAAAATACAAATACAACAAATTAAATCTTGGAGATATAAATGGTATACCAAGAGTTTTAGATGCAGGTCAATGTAATGACTCTTACTCATTAGCTTTAATAGCATTAAAACTTAAAGAAGTATTTGAATTACAAGATATAAATGAATTACCAATAGCTTTCAACATAGCTTGGTATGAGCAAAAAGCTGTAATAGTATTATTATCATTACTATACTTAGGAGTAAAAAACATACACCTAGGACCAACTCTACCAGCATTCTTATCACCAAATGTTGCTAATGTTTTAGTTGAAAACTTTGGAATTGGTGGAATAACAAATGTTGAAGATGATTTAAAAATGTTTTTAGAGCAATAAAACCCCAATAAAATTATAAAATACTCCCCATCTCTATCCCCCCTTTAGTATAGAGATAAGAACCACCAATGGGTTTTCCATTGGTGGTTCTTTTTTTCTATTTAACAAGCATTGAAATAACTTCTGTTATGATATTTGTTATCTTTAGTTTTATCTTTTTTTGCTTCTATTAACTCTTCTAATGTTTGCTTATACTTACTGTCATTAGTAACCCTGATATGACTTTCTATTAAATAAATATTATTAGTTTTTGGTCTTTTCTTTCTTATACTATTGTCAATAATCGTCTTTGACATTTCAAAACTTTGAAGATGGGTATGACCATTTTCAAATACTTTTTTTGTGTTATATACTATGTAGCCTTTTTTAACTTTTAAAATAATATACTCTTTTTTTTCATAGATTTTTTCTGCTCCTGCTGCTTTATTACACCTACTTGCACTTTTTCCATCACTAGTTTTAATATTACTTCCAATAGAATTAATAACCTTAAGCATAACAACAACACTCCAATTATTTTTAATTTTGAAATATCTTAAGATAATTGTAACTTAATATTTCGCGAAATGTGTTACATTGAGGTTAAATAACCTTACTTTATTTTAAGTTATTAATACATAATTCTACAAACTTAACAATTAAAAGTTAATAGGTGACTTGAATAAAAAAGAGAGGATATATATCCTCTCTTTTTTATTTATTATTATTTTAAATCTTCTTCAATATGACTTTCTTCTAGCTTAGATACAAGTGCAAAATCTATTTCTCTAAAGTCCACATTTACATTGTCAACTTTTATTCTTACAGTATCACCAATCTTAAATGTTTTGTGAGTTCTCTCACCCATGATTGTGTAAGTTTCTTGATTATAAATATAATAATCATCTCTCATATTAGCAAGTCTTATAAGACCTTCTACTGTATTTTCTAATTCTATAAACATACCAAATGAAGTTACACTTGATACAGTACCCTCAAATTCTTGACCAACTTTGTCAGCCATATAGCATGCTTTGTAGTAGTCGTGAACGTCTCTTTCAGCAAGTTCTGCAGCTCTTTCTCTTTCTGATGATTGAGTAGATGCATATTCAACTATATGAGCTAGTTGTTCTTGTCTCTTGTTGTTAATCTTATTGTTTAATTGCTCTTTTATTATTCTATGAATTTGTAAGTCTGGGTATCTTCTGATTGGAGAAGTAAAGTGACAGTAGTATTTTGCTGCCAGTCCAAAGTGCCCTACACATTGTGGTGAATATTTGGCTTGTTTCATAGAACGTAGCGCTATTGTACTTATAGATTCTTCTTCCTTAGTTCCTTTTATTTTTTCCACTATTCCTTGGATTTCTTTTGGATGAACATTTTCTAAGTCACCTTTTATAGTGTATCCAAATGTGGCTATAAATTTCTTAAGGTCTTCCATCTTCTCTGCTGATGGAGTCTCATGTATTCTATAAACAAAAGGTAGCTGTAACCAATAGAAATGCTCTGCCACAGTTTCGTTAGCTATAAGCATGAACTCTTCTATCATTTTGTTTGATATTCTTCTTTCGTAGTGTTTTATATCAGCAACTTCACCATCACCATTTAATATTATTTTGGCTTCTGGGAAGTCAAAGTCGATTGCTCCTCTTATTCTTCTTCTTTCCATTAAAATTCTAGCTAATTTTTCAGCTTTTATAAAATCATCCACTTGAGCTGCGAATGTTTTCTTTAATTTTTCATCGTCTTTTTCTAGTATGTCTGATACTTCTGTGTAAGTCATTCTGGCTTTTGAGTTAATAACTGTTTCAGCAATTTCAGAATTAACAACTTTGCCATGACTATCAATTTCCATTAGACAAGATAAAGTTAACTTATCTTCAAATGGATTTAGTGAACAAACACCGTTTGATAATTGTTTTGGTAACATTGGTATTACTTTATCTACTAAGTAAACAGATGTGGCTCTTTTTAAAGCTTCTTTGTCTAACTTATTCTTTTCTTTTACATAGTGAGTAACATCGGCAATATGTACCCCCAGTTTGTAGTTACCATTTGGCAATACTTCTATAGAAATAGCATCATCCAAGTCTTTAGCATCTTCACCATCTATTGTGAATATGTTAAGATCTCTCAAGTCAACTCTTCTTCCTATTTCATCGCCTAAATCTTGGTCAGCCACATGATTAGCTTCCTCTATGACTTTTTTAGGGAATTCTTCTGGAAGTCCATGAGCTCTAATTATTGAGTCAATTTCTACTCCTCTTTCACCCTTTTGACCAAGTACTTCTATTATTTTACCTTCTGGTTTTCTGTTTTCTTGTGGCCAAACTGTAATTTCACAAACTACTTTGTCGTCATTTTTTGCTCCAGAGAAAACTCTCTTTGGTATAAATATATCTTGGTTAAATTTCTTGTCATCAGGCACAACAAAACCAAAGCTCTTGTTTTCTTGGAATAAACCAACAACTCTAGTTACTTCTCTTTTTATTATTTTAATAACTTTTCCTTCAGCTCTTCTGTCATCTGTAGCAGGTGTTACAATCTCTGCCATAACTCTATCATTGTGAAGTGCTCCATTTATATCGTCTTTTGGAATAAATAAATCTTGTTTAAATTCTTCGTCAGACTCAACAAATCCATAACCTTTTCTGTGAGAAACAAATTTCCCCACAAATAGTCCCATTTGATTTGGAGACATGACTCTTCCTTTTTTTGTTCTAACTATATAACCGTCTTCTTCTAATTCGTCTAAAAAGTTATAGAACATTGGCATTTCTGCTGGGTGTATATTAAAAATCAGCGCTAATTCTTCCTTTTTAAGAGGATTGTAATGGTTATCACTAATTAGGCCTAGTAATGATTCTTTTAATTTATCTGTCATATAATCCCTCCTATTATATTTATTATATCCATTTTTATTATATTTCTATTATTAATTCCATATTAAATTCATTATGTTTTTTAATTAAAATAACTATATAAAAATTTGCCGTCTACTCATTTTATCTAAAATTTTCTAGTTTGTCTAATTTTTGTAATGTTTGCTTTTTTATTACTCTTTCTTTATACTTTTATTATTCTAGAAAAAAGGAGTGACATATGTGAAAAATCTAATTTTATCCTTTAATGTGGTAGCACCATTGTGTTTAGTCATGGCACTTGGTTATTTTCTTAAATACATAAAAATACTTGATAAGGGTTCAGTAAAGGTAATGAACAATACTACATTTAAAGTATTTTTGCCAACTTTATTATTTTATAATATTTATACAACGGACTTAGGTAGTGTCTTTGATCCTAAATTAATGATCTTTGCTACCATGTCTATTATAATTCTATTTGGAGTTTTATTTTTATTTATACCCATAATTGAGAAAGATAACAGCAAAAGAGGTGTTATGATTCAGGGTATATTTCGTAGTAACTTTGTACTATTTGGAATTCCCGTTGCTACTTCCTTGGTTGGGGAAGGAAAGGTAGGAACAACTGCCCTTCTAATAGGAGTCATAGTTCCTTTGTTTAACTTCTTAGCTGTAGTTTGCTTAGAAACTTTTCGTGGAGGAAGTATTAATATAAAAAAAATTATTCGAGGTATAGTTACAAACCCTCTTATTATAGGTGCTTTTTTAGGCTTACTATTGTTGATTCTTAATATTAAGCTTCCTCTATTTATTGTAAGTACTATTAAAGATATATCAAAAATGGCAACACCTTTGTCTTTAACATTACTTGGTGCATCTTTTTCTTTCTCTAATATAAAGAAATATTTAAGAGAAACAATCATAGTTGTTATAGGAAAGCTAATTATTACTCCACTTATTTTTATTTTAATTTCCTATTACTGCGGATTTAGAGGCGTATCACTTCTATCTCTTATGATTATGTTTGCATCACCTACTGCCATATCTAGTTTTCAGATGGCAATTCAAATGGATGGTGACAGTGACTTAGCTAGCCAGATAGTTGTATTTACTTCTGCATTTTCCATAGTAACAGTTTTTTGTTGGATTTTTATTTTAAAAGAGCTGGCTTTAATTTAAGTATATGATTATAACAAAGAAATAAGGCATAATACTATTTTTGTATTATGCCTTATTTCTTTGTTATACATAAGATTTCAGTAATTCTATATTTCCTACAATAGTATAGTCTATACCAGAAGGAATAAATATAGTTTCTTCCTTTTCAAGCTTTAAACGCTCTTCATTAGAAACAATTTCTCCAATTCCATCAATAACAGTATAAGAATGAAACCCTTCACTATTAACTGTATCTTTATACTGTGAGTTAACTTCTATTTTTTCTACTGTAAAATAAGGAGTCTTTAACTTCTTAAAGTCTTCTATTTTTCCTCCATTATTTCTACCTTCATAATCTATAACCTGAAGAGATTTATCGATATGTATTTCTCTGTCTCTTCCCCAGTCATGCAATCTATATGTAACATCACTACTTTGCTGAACTTCTATTAATTTTAGTCCACCTTCTATGGCATGAACTGTGCCTGCTGGTATATAAATCATATCTCCAGCCTTCACATTTATTCTTTCTAAATACTCTTCCACATTTCCTTGTTTTATTACTTGTTCAAAGGATTCTTTATTTTGTCCTTTTTTAATTCCACAAACAAGGGTAGCACTTTCTTTGGCATCTAGAATATACCAACATTCTGTCTTTCCGTTATCATTTTCATATTTTTTTGCAAACTCATCTCCTGGATGAACCTGTATTGATAAAGTATCATCAGCTTTTATGATTTTATTAAGAATTGGCAACTCTTTCCCTATATAATCTATTAAATTAATATCTTTTCCTTGTACAATGGAATGGCCATTTTTATGCGTTGATAAAATCCAATCTTCATATCCCCATATTTTTTCACTGTAAAATGGTTTTATCTTCAAAATTTTAGTCATTTTCTTCTCCCTTAAATGCAAACATCTATTTTTTTAAATCATATAAATAATCTATACTTTTTTTCATTCTATTAAGCCCCTCTTTAAGCTTCTCTAAAGGACAGCCACAATTTAGCCTTAAATATTTTTCAGCACCATATACCTCACCTTTCATAATTCCAACACCACCTACATTAATAAGTGCATCTTGAATTTCATCACAAGTGAAAGGTAAATCCCTACAATCTATCCATGCTAGATACGTACTTTCAGGTTTTATAAATTTAACTTGTTTAAAATTATCCTTAATAAACTTTTCAACATAGTTCATGTTATTATCCACATATTCAACAAGCTGATCTATATAATAATCGCACTCATTATAAGACACCATTGTTGCATACATTCCTAAAATACTAACTGAATTTAAAAAGTCTTTTCTTCTAGTTTGAGCAAGAAAATCCTCATATATTTTCTTATTTGGAACAATTGCATAAGAACCTATTAAACCAGGATAATTAAATGTTTTACTACCAGAAGAAACTAAATATATTTCATCATATTCATTATGGTAAGCTAACATTGGAGTGTGCTTATTTCCAGGCATGACCACATCTCCATGTATCTCATCACTTATAATTTTTACATTGTGTTTTTTACATATAGAAACTATTAAATCTAACTCTTTTTTAATCCAAACTCTTCCTGTCGGATTGTGAGGAGAACAAAGTAATAGTACATTGCACTGCTTTATTTTATTTTCAAATTCAGCAAAGTCTATAGTATATTTCCCTTCACTTTCTCTTAATTGAATTTCTTCTAATTCAAATCTATTGTCTCTAATTACATTGAAGAAAGCATCATACATGGGGCTGAATGCTGCTACTTTTCCTTCTTTGTTACAAAGTAACCTTAATAAAAGGGAGACAGAATACATAACTGAATGGCTGTAAATAACCCAATCTTTATTTATATTAACTTCAAATCTTTTATGATAATAATTTTTTATTGAACCTTTAAAATCATCATGGTTCCATCTTGAATATCCATAAATCTGGTGCTGCAATACATTTTGTAATTTTTCATATACTGGCATTGGTACTGTAAAATCTGTATCTGAAATAGAAAAAGGAATTAAATCCTTCTTTCCAAAACGGTCTTGTATATAATCCCATTGTGTACAGTAAGTTCCCCTACGATTATGAACTTGATCAAAATTATGCTTCATACTATCCCTCCAAAATGATTATCTCTTTTGTTGTTCTATTTAACGGAATTCCTACTCCATCTTTTATCCATATATCATCTTCTATTCTTACACCCCCTAATCCAGGTATATAAATTCCCGGTTCACAAGACATAACCATGTTATTTTGTAAAATTGTATCTGATGTTTCATTTAAGAATGGATACTCTGATCCATCGCCAATTCCAATTCCATGTCCTAAACCATGGTTATAATACTTGCCATATCCCGCTTCATTTATTATTTTTCTCACTTCAAAATCTGCATCACTGGCTTTTTTTCCTGATTTTATTGATCCAACTCCAACACTTTGAGCCTTCTTTACAACTTCATAAATTTCTAAGATTTTTTCATTTGGCTTTCCTACAAAGACTGTCCTAGTCATATCTGATTGATAATTTTTGTACTCAATTCCAAAATCAATCATTACCACATCTCCATCTTCTATTATTTTGTCAGTAGGTCTTCCATGGGGTAAACACGTTCTTGTCCCAGAAGTTATAACAGGATCAAAAGATAGCTTACTTGCTCCATACTTCAACGAATAGTAATGAACCCATGCATTTATCTCTTGCTCTGTAATTCCTACTTTTATATGATTTAATACATTATCAAATATTTTATCTGTTATTTCACAAGCTTCTTTTAATACACTGATTTCACTATCGTCTTTGATTATTCTCACTTCATTTATTTCTTCTCCTACAAGAACAACATTGAAATCATATTCCTTAAGTTTTTCATAATCAGAAATAGAATATCCTTGAGATTCCAATCCTAAATTTGAGTAATTATATTGTTTGAAAATTTCATTTACCACATGAAAATGTGATTTTTGAGACTGAGCAGGCGTGTTTTCAATTATTTCGAAATCTGTTTTTTTATCTCTAGCTTCACTAACATATCTTCCATCTAAAATAAGATAATTTTTATCTTTCGTGATTAAAACATTTACTCCGCTTCCTGTTAGTGTTCCTAAATATTTTTTTGTAATTTTTGATTTTATAAGCAATCCATCTATATTCAATTTTAGTAATAATTTTTTTATTTTTTTAATATGTAAATCCATATAAACCTCCTCTAGTTCTTCATAATTTATCACTAATAATAAAAGCTATGAATATAGATTTATTATTCTATCGTCATAGCTTTTATCTCATATATTACGTTTTAGCTTTATTATTTTAATTTATATACTAGAAATCTAATTCTCCTAATAAATCTAAATCTTCATCTGATATTGCATTTTGTTCTTTTGATTGTTTTGCTTCGGTTAAAGATGTTTGTTTTTCATATAATTTAAAGAATGGATACCAAATTAATATTGAACCTAACATTTGAGTAGCATTAACCACTACTGTTAACCAATGCCCATTTACTAAGAATCCTTCTAAGAATGCTCCTAAATATGGTGGGTTAAAGAATGGTTTTGCTAATATCCCTGCATTCATTAAAAATGCTGGGAATGTTCCCAATATAGTTCCACCTATAACATATGGTAAGAAGAAAGTTGGATTTAAAACAATTGGTGCACCAAATAATATTGGCTCATTTATTCCAAATAATGAAGGTACTAATGAAACCTGTCCAATACGTTTTAAATCTTTTCTCTTAGAGAACAAGAACCAAAATACTAAACCAAACGTTACACCTGTTCCTGTAAAGTTAGCAAATGCACTTACCATACCACCTGTATAGAAATGAGGTAAAGCTTGTCCTGCTGCCATAGACTCTATATTTTCTGCTAAAAATTGAGCTGCTATTGGTGCAGTTATAGGAGATAGTACTGATGGATGTATACCAAAGAAGAATAATAGCACTCCTAAAAATGTTATAAATGCAAACATAAATGGATTATCTAGTGATCCTACTAATGGAGATAAGAATTGCGTAAGTACTTCTGGAGGTAATACACCGAATAATGGGGAATGTAAAATAAAGTGTGTAAGTTGACAAGATTGTTGTCAGCTTATGCACTTTTTTGATTATAGAGTGTGATACCATTAAGGAAAGGAACTTAAAAAGATGAGGTATGATACTATGGTT
>NZ_JAHZMO010000058.1 GCF_020748185.1 Terrisporobacter petrolearius
TAGATATGGATGAGAATTTAAAAGAAAGAGTTAAAAAATATCAGTATTAAAAAATCAGGTAGATTAATTTTATCTACCTGACTTATAAAATAAAAACTACTTACACACTTTTATTGACAAACCCTAACATCTTCACTTTAGATTATCAAAATTTTCTATAGTAGAATATGTTTCTTATCTAATTTATAAATTATCATCATTACTCTTTTGATTTCGCAACATACCACATTTATTTTCTGGCAAATACTCAAATTTATGTTTGCTGTATAACAAATCAGCAGGATTATTTGCTATTAAAAAAATATAGCTATCCTCATATGTATTTTTCTCAAAGTAATTATCCAGCTCTTTCATTATCAAATCTGCTAATCCCTTTCTACGATAGTTTTCATCTACCATAATGTCGCTTACCACATAGGTTATACCACCATCACCTACTATTCTTCCAAAAGCAATTAATTTATCTTTATCATATATTGATGCTGTAAATAAAGAGTTTTGTAAAGCTATTTCACTTCTTTCTAAATCTTTATCTCCCATGTTTGAACGCAATCTTAGGCTAACATAATCTTTGGCAGTTGGTACTTCATAAATAAGTTGTGTCTCCATAATTCACCTCAACAAAAATTTTTATTTCACAATATATAATTATTGTTCTATTATTAATAATATCTTATTAATTATAAAAACCAAATCTATTTTATAGAAACTGTCTTTTCTACAAATTTAAAAGAGGTATAAAAATTATTTACACCTCTTTTGCTGATTAATTCATCTTCTTATATTTGTATTTATAGTATTCCAGATTCTAATAAACTTATATCCTTTACTATTACTTTTTTAGTACCAATAAATTTTATAATGTTTTTATTTTCTAGCAAGTTTAGTTTTCTACTTAGGGTCTCCCTGGCTATTCCACAATAGTTAGCCATTTCTTCCCTATTTAATGGTAAATTTATTTCTACTTTTCCATCTACTTCTTTTCCGTACTTCTCAGAGAATTCTAAGAGCATGCAACATATTCTTGCTTCAGGATCATTTGTAGATAAATTTCTTGATAAGTTCTCTACTTCCACTAGTCTTTTATTTAATTCTGAAATGAACTTTAGACAAATTGAAATATTGCGAGATAATATTTCTTTTATGTCCTCTCTTGAAATAGTACATAGTTCAGTATTCTTAATGGCAGTTGCTGAGATATTGCTTTCAATAACGTCTCCTAATATATTATTTTCTCCAATAAAATCTCCAACAGTTAATATATTTATAATTTGCTCTTTACCATCACCAGTAGTTTTGCTTATTTTTATCATACCTTCACTTATAATAAATAGCTTTGAAACCTTATCTCCTTCTAAAAATAAGTTTTCTCCCTTTTTCAAAGCCATGTGCTTTCTTACTGATATTATTCTATCTAATTCTTCTTTAGAAAGAGATTCAAATATAGGAATTTCATGTGCATATAGTTTGCTTGCACATTTTTCACAACATAAGTCACAACTCAAAATAAATACCTCCTAGATAAATCATAATCTCATTTTAATTATACTATAAATTTCGAATTTATTATTGAGATTCTAAGATTAATCTAAAAGGTATTTATTATTTTTATTATTTACAATCCTCAGGAGTAAAAGTACAATATCCTATATTGTCACATTCAGTTTTCATGTTAGACCACTTAGCATCACTATCAATGCTTTCTAATGCTGTAGGATATAATATATAATTTTCCTTAAAGATATGGTCTTTTAACTCAAAGCAAATATCATTTGAAAGCCTTTTTAATTCTTTTTTATATTCTTCGAAATCTAAAGTAGAAACAGATTCACTTAACTTCTTTAAGTCTTTCTTCTTTTTTCTTAAATCTTCATGTTCTAGTCTCATTATTCTTGTTGGGCCTGTAATTCCCTTACTTTCAAGCTCTGGGAATAAAACATCCTCTTCTCTTTTATGATGCGGCTCTGCATCTAGTATATTGTCAATTAATTCAGTTACTCTTCCAAATTCTCCTCTGCTTTCATCAAATTTATTCATGTTTAGTATTGTGTTTGTTACTTCATCTAGTTTTCTTAAAAAGCTTAAAATTAATTCATGTTCTTCTATTAGGGTATATAATACATGTCCCTTTGATATATTACTTTGTAATTTTTCCAGTTCACCCTTTAAAACCATCATATGAATCTCACATAAATGTCTTAATTCACTTGGATCCATTCCTTCTTCTATTAAACTTTGCTCTGCAATTGAAAGCTCTAGAGGGCTTATTGATTTAACAAGTTCTAATCCATTTTCCTTTAAATCTTCTGTTAACCCCTCTTCATTTAATCTTCTTAAAATAAATGTTAATTCTTTTATCTTTTCTTCATTAACTGCACTATCTGCTTCATTATTTGATATAAGTTTCTTGTTTTCCAAATTAATCACCTCTCTATATATAGTTAACTTTTTATTAATATCTCTTAAATAAAATATTGTTTTCTTTATGGATATGAATAAATAAATCTTTCTCAAGTTCATGCATTTTTAAATATAATAACTTAAAACTAGTACACGCCCATTCTGGAGCATTATAATCATCTGTAATCTCTGCTAATTCCTTAAGTATGTCTCCAGCAGCTTCATGTTCTTGTATAATGCTTTTTATTTCTTCTTTTAATTTTTCCTTTTCTTCTTTATTATTATTCTTATCAAACTCAATCATCTTTGGAAATAGTACTTTTTCCTCTTTTATTAAATGCTCTTCTAATTCACACTTAAGTGCTCCAAAAAGCTTATGAACTCTTGTTAAAACTTCAGGCAAGTGATCATAATGAACTCTAAATACCTTTACTAGCAATGAATCAATGTCTTTTAATAATTCAAAAGTTTTGATATGATGAGTATTTGTTATATGATCAATTAATTCTTCTGAAGGTCTTTCATTCCAATTTACATATAAAGTGTTATCGAATGTAAATTTTTCAAGTTCAATATTGATATCTTCAATAAATTTATCCACATCAATATCCTTATCATTTAATGCAACTTCTAAACTTTGATTTCCACCACAGCAATAATCTAATTGCATTTCATTAAACTTTTCTACAATAGCTGGATAAATAACAACACATTCACCTAAACTTAAATTTTTATTTATATTATTTTTCATATTAATTCCTCCAAATATTTAAATTTCTTATCTATAACTGAATTATATAAAAAACATGAGAATAAAAATGTGACTACAGTCATATTTTAAATAAATTATATAAAAACAATAAAATTTGTATCATTACTGACAAAAAAAAGAGGAATGCAATATGGTAAACCTTCTTGCATCCCTCTTTCTTCTAAGAAATCTTTATTTTCTCTTAACCTATATGACTTTAGACAACCTTATTGCTCTTCAAAATCGTCTTTTCCTACTCCACATAATGGGCATTCAAAATCTTCTGGTACATCAGCCCATTTTGTTCCTGGTTCTATACCTCCATCTGGGTATCCTTCAGCTTCATCATAGATATATCCACAAACAGTACATACATATTTCATAATTATTTTCCTCTCCTTTTCTATAATCTAGATTTATTATGATAAAAGACCTCTAACAAGAGCTGAAATCTTTTCATCATCCTCTTCATTTGAACTCCACAAACATTTTACTTCTTCATCAACTACATTAAATCCTGAACCAGCTAATTTTTCTTTTAGTATTTTTACACTTTCACCACTCCAGCCATAACATCCAAAGGCTGCAGCTTTTTTATTTTTAAACTTCAATGTTTTTAGGAATGTTAGCCAACCATCTACACTAGAAAGAATATCATTTAATGCAGTAGGAGAACCAACAGCAATTGCTTTAGATTTAAATACTTCTACCATTATTTCATTTTTATCTGCCTTTGCTATATTAAATACTTTTACTACAGTATCAGGACTTTGTTTTGAAATTTCACTTGCTATTTTGTGGGCAATCTTTGCTGTATTTTCCCACATAGTATCATAAGCAATTGTAATCTGATTTTCTTGATAAGCTTCAGCCCACTGTGCATATTTTTCTACAATTTGCAAAGGATTCTCTCTCCAGATTACACCATGAGATGGTGCTATCATATCAATTGGAATATTTAAATCAATAATTTCTTTTATTTTCTTAGATACTAATGGAGAAAAAGGATTAAGAATATTAGCATAATATTTCATTGCCTCTTTCATTAAGATACACTGATTTGCTTTATCAGCAAACAGTTCTTCTACGGCAAAATGTTGTCCAAAAGCATCCATTGAAAATAAGATATTGTCACCTGTCAAATAAGTTGCCATGGAATCTGGCCAATGTAACATTCTCATCTCTACAAATACAAGTTGTTTTCCATTTCCTATATCAAGAGTATCTCCTGTTTTTACAACATTAAAATTCCATCCGCGTTTACCATATTGACCTTCCAAACTCTTAACTGCATTAGCAGTACAATAAATTGGCGTATCTGGAATTTCTTCCATTATTGTAGGTAGGGCTCCTGAATGATCTATCTCTCCATGATTTATAACAATATAATCAATCTTATGTAAATCAATCTCTTTCTTTAAATTCTCAACAAATTCAAAGCGGTGTTCTGACCAAATAGTATCTATTAAAACTGTTTTTTCTTCTTCAATCAAGTAAGCATTTTGGCTTGATCCATTCATTATAGAATACTCATCTCCGTGGAAATGCTGTAATTCCCAATCTATAAACCCTATCCAACTTACATTATTTTTTACTTTTTTTCTCATTGCTAATTCTCCTTTTTGCTAATTCTCCTTTTTTACAAAAAATCTCTTTAAAGTCCAACACGAGATACCAATATAAAAAAATATATCCCACATCATTTTTTACTTTCTATTTTAGATTTCCAATTTTTAAAACTGATTATTCAAATTTCCATTTCTGTAAATAGAATATCAGATTTTTATAAAAATAAAAAGGTAATTCTTTAAATTATTTACCTAAATAGTTACATTTTTATCTTACATATTATTTATATGCTTTTATTAGTCTATTGTTATAGCTGATACTGGACAATTTTCCATTGCATCTTTTGCTGATTCTAATATATCTTCAGATATTTCACCTTCCATTGGAACTGATATTCCTTCATCATCCATTGTGAATACTTCAGGACACATTCCTGCACATGATTCACATCCTATACAAACATCTCTATCTACAAAAGCTCTCATTTTTAATTCTCCTTTTTATTTATGTATTTATATTTTAGATAGATGACTGAAAAAATCCAATCATACTGCCTCTCAGTCATCTTTAAGCTTGCATTCATAATATACCTTTTTTTTACATGTTTCTGTAACATTCGTTACAAATAAGAAAAATTAAAAACAATTAAAATTTCTTCCACCACGAATTTTCAAATCTTACCTTAAAATTCTGATTTATTATCTTCTATGTTGATTTTGATGCAAAAACAGTAGTAGAAATTATAGACCCAACTATAAAAGATTTTTTTATTTCATATCCAAATTCACGCTACACAAGGTCATCATCAATTACTTGGTCTTTGTTTAATTAGAATCATCTAATGATTGTACTTAATCTTAAACATCTTCACTTATAAATTCCAATTTACCTATAAGCATATAGAAACGACCTTTATTTTGAAACGTATTAAAATTGTCTATGTTATATACAATTATTTTTCATGCATATTGACTTTATCCATAAAATAGAATACAATCATTCTATAATACATAGGAATCCGAGGTGTTGATTTTGAATAAGGAACTTATAAAAGGTAGTACTATAACATTAATTTTAAATTCACTAAAAAAAGAACCCATGTATGGATATGGCATGATTAAAGAAATTGAAAATAAATCTAATGGCGTCTTTCTCTTTAAAGAAGGAACTCTATATCCTATTTTACATGATCTTGAAAAAAACAAATTTATCGAATCCTTTTGGGATACTGAAAATGGTAGACGTAGAAAATACTACAGAATTACTAAAAAAGGTCTTACAGAATTAAAAGGACGAGAAAATGAATGGAAAGTATTTAGTAAAACAATGAATTTAGTATTAGGGGGGAATGTTAATGAATATGCAAAATAATTCTATACAAAATTTCCTACAATCTGTATGTAAGTTTATTACTACAGAAGAAAAAGCAAAAAATATTCAAGATGAACTTAGAGACCATATTTATAGTTATATTGAAGAATATACTAAAGATGGTATGAGTACTGACGCTGCCACAACTATGGCTTTAAAACAAATGGGTGATCCTGATATTTTAAGTAAAATTTATAAAGATAAAACCTCTAAGTTTGGTAGATTATTACACATATTTTTAGTAATAATAGTTTTATCTATTTCCACTTTTAGCGGATTAGCATACAGTTACATTGATAGTTTTAACAATCTTAATATGTTTTTTATCTGTGCTCTCTTAAATATATCTATTAATTTATGTCTAGGAATTTATATCATAGATATTATCAGAACATATAAAAAAGAGCGTGAACTGTCTAAATTAGATCCCCTTTTCTATATTCAATCTTATAAATCATCTATATGGGAAGAAAAGGCTATAAAATATACACAGATATTTCTTATAATTATCTCTTTTATACTTTTGATGTCCATTTTAAGTAAGTCTATCCATATACAATCAAGCGAAGTATTATCTTCGTTTTTATTTAATTTAAATTTATTAAGTTTCTTTATATATATAATTATATACTTATCCATCTTAACTCCTAAGGGAAAGCATACAATTGTATACTCTGATGGTATACTTACATTTAAGTATTTTATACCTTGGAATAATATTCAAGGATATATGTGGAGTAAAGAATCTATAAATGGTAAAGTATGCTATAGCCTTGAGTTTTCACTAAAAAAATCATCTAAAATTTCATCTGGCAGAGCTCCTATAAAAGTTAGTTCATCCCAAGTAAATTTAATAAATGAGTTATTAAAAAATAATAATATAGATGAAATTCCTTGTTCATAGTAAAAAAAATATAACCTTTTAGTAAATAAAATTTTATATATTGAAATAGAGTACTAATTTTATGAAACTTTAAATCCAAGATTAGTACTCTTATTTATATCTATTTCTTAAGATAATATCATTCTCACTAAATTTTTATGCCTCAAATTAAATAGTAAATAAAAATACCAGGTAACTTGTAGCAAGTAAAAGCATAATAGAAGACACTACGATACTTGATTTATCTTTCAATATATATTTCTCGCTTTTTTCCTTCGCACTTTATAACTATTGTAACATTGATCATAGTCCTAAGGAATTTATAAATAATTTATGTGAATTCCATGTTTTATTTTAGGCTCTGTTTTAAACCATTGTTGATAGTTGAGTATTAAAATTGTTACTTGAATTTATTCTTTGGAATATAACTCTTAGTCTTTGATTTTTTATCAAAACTGTAGATTATAGTTGTTGTTAAAGCAATAATTATCAATATATGTAGAATAATATGATAAACATCAGGAATATACACTGTTTCTGATGTGAAAATTTTAATTGCATCTTTAAAATATTCAATTTTCCCTTCAGTGCTTCCCATAAATCCATCCCTAAATATGGTATACCATTCATGACTTAAAAATTGAGTAATAAGCCACATAGAGTTCCATATTAAAAGAAGATATTTTCCTACCTGCTCTTTAAAAACGAATACGATAAATATAACTAATGGAATCACCATGAAAAACCACTCTTCTTTATATGAACTTGTAACCAAGTACTTATTACCAAAGTCAACTCCTATCATGGCTAAAAAGTACCATAAAAGAAGAACTACGTTTGAAATTATGCAATATTTTTTCTTCATTTCTTCTCTCCCAATTTTATAAAGATTTTATATTTCCTTCTCACAATATAACAAATGTGAGTTAAATTATAGTTTGATTACATACTAATTATAACATTAATTTTTTAACTTCTTTTAACCACTCTTGTCCATCTATAACATTCTATTTTTGATTCGTTGACAATTTTCTCAAGAGCTGTTACTGATATAGATTGCTTATCTCTATCATAAAAATAAAGATAAGTCATATATTAAAACTTTTTAAATACTCTAACCTTGGAAGCCATAATATTTATTACACAATATATATTAATATTGTGTAATAAATTATTCAGTTCTAAAGTGACTTAAATATGATTTAATACCTAAAACATATTATTACAAATTACTCGAATAAAATTAGCGTTAATATAACATAATAATATCGTAACATAAAGAATAAGACAACAAAGGAGAGATAACAATGAAAAAAAATGAAAGTATAGCTTGTGAAGTTACAGAATGTAAATACCACAGTGATCAAGAAAACTATTGTGCTTTAGACAAAATTCGTGTTGTAAAACACAGTGGTTCAGCAACTACAGTTGAACAAACTGATTGTGGAAGTTTTGCAAAAAAATAATTAATTTTAATACTGCCTACTTTGTGTAGGCAGTATTCTTTATTTAAGAAAGTTACTAACTTCATATATTTACACAAAATTAATTATATACATTGCTTTTTTAAACTGAAAAAGAGAGTCTTAGGCTAAAACTCTCTTTCTTAACAATATATTAAATTTATAAATTTACTCAGATTTAAACTTTTTTAGGCCTTAAGTCTGATTGACTTAAATGCTTTCTTATTACATATGTTGTTCCATCTTTTTTTAACTCTGCTTCATATGAATATCCATACTTTTCTATTTCATAATAATCTAGTATTCTAACTGCATCTCCTGCTTTTAAAGAAATATTCTTTGTGTTAGTTTCACTTCCATCTATATGTGCCTTTATCCTTCTATTTTTTGCAAGATAGGCTATATCATTTATTTCAAATTCTCTTTTTATCATAAAATCTCCTTAAAATATATTTATAAAATTTCTTGAACCCTGCCAACTATGCCACTTTCAAGCATAACCTTGATTCCATGGGGATGGGTTTTAGAATTTGTAAGTATTCTAGATACCACACCCTCTGTTAATTTTCCAGTTCTTTGGTCTTGTTTTTGAACTACTAATACTTTACTTCCTATTTTTATATTATCTCTATTTTGTCCATTCATATTTATTTCCTCTTCTTATTTAAAAAAACTCTTATATCAAGTGATATAAGAGTTTTATATTCATAGTATTAATTGGTTGCGGAGACAGGACTCGAACCTGTGACCTTTGGGTTATGAGCCCAACGAGCTGCCAACTGCTCCACTCCGCGCTGTTATTTAATTTGTGTATTAACTATAACATATATAATTTAATATAACAACCCATTATTAAATTGTTCTTTCCTAGCTTGTAACTTTTGAATCTGCCCAAAATCCAAATTATAAATCTAATCTTATTTTTTCCCTTAAAAGTTTTTAATTTTTTACACATTTTTATTTTTGAATTTATTAGATTTCATGCTCTAATTCCTATTTATATATATGATATTAAAATCATCATTTCTTAGCATTATATTAAAATAGTAAATCAAATTTGTTCTATAAATTTACTATCTTAATATGTGTTTTACTATTTTAATTAATATATATAATAACAAAGCTACAGTAACAATAACTTGTAATAATAGTTCCCAGTTTATAGTCACTACTGGATTCATCATAACTCCCCCTTTTTATTCTAACGCTATCACTATATTCATTTCTTTTTAAAGCAATGTATACCACAGGTATGTCTAATTTAAGAGTTCTTAGCTTTATCCCTTAAATCTATTATTTCAAACTACCTAATATTTAACTTTATAATATATAACAATCGCTCATTTAATCTGCTTCACAAAGAGGAATTTATAAACTAGCTTCCACTTGATAACAATCATCAATCAGAATATAATTACAGTTATATTTTTCGCACATATCCAGATAGTAAGTGTTATCTTCAAGGGTAGAGTCCATTGTACACCATGAGTCATCAATGCGTTGCTCAATTACATTGGAATAATTCTTTATATCTGAAAAGTGATTTTCAATATATTTTCTGCTCATAACAAGACAATAATATTGAATCTCTTTCAGATATTCATCATCAAAACACTCCTTCCAATCAAACGGAATGTAACAGCCTTCTACCACAAGATTCTCTTTGTTTTCAATTGCTGTCTTTATCATTTCTTTAACAATCGGCCACAAATAATCTTCCAGTTCTTTGTCATCTTCGGGAGTTAAAGCTGTGTTTTCGCTTCGTATTAGCCCCATTTTCAAAAGGTCGATAGAGAAGTAGGGATATTTATATTTTTCAAGAAATTTTTGTGCCAACAGAGTTTTTCCTGTATGAGAAGCTCCTGTAATTAAAACAATCATTTTGTCATCACCTCCTATAAATTTTAGCTAATCTATTTTTTTCTCCATAACAAAGTTTGCGAGCACAATTCCTTGCCTCTCAATCTGTTGCTCTTTAATAACCTTGTAACCTCTTTTTTCAAAGAAAGGTCTTGCTGTAATGGAAGCGTGGGTAATAACTTTCTTTTGAACTGATTTTTCCAATCTATTACAAATAGCAGTAGCAACACCTTTTCCTTGATAATCCTTATGAACAAACAATCTATCAAGATAGCCTGTTTTATCTATATCTCCAAAACCAATGATAAGTTTATTATCAAGTGCAACAATACTATAATGCTCTTGAAATGATTGATTCCAAATTTCTAAATCAACCGTCACTGTTGCCCATACATCTAATTGTTCTTTTGTGTAATCTCTTGCATTAACTGTGTGGACAGTATTATAAAATAGATCTGCTAATTCTTCGCAATCTGATGGTTTGTATTCCCGAATAATCATCTTTCATCCCCTCTAAATTCCTATTTCCACGTATTTTCGTAAATTGAAATTTATCATTTCTCTCCTAACTTCTTTAAAGTATCTTCACGAACTGCTTGTCTTAATGTTGTAAGATATTGTGAAAAGGCAACTTTGTCATCCGCATAAGTTTTATTCAGTTCATATTCTTTCGGGATCCAAGTGGATAAGTCAGAAACATTATGCTGAATTAAAGCTTCAAGTCCATCAATAGCTTTGTAAATTTGGGCTTCTATAGTTTTTCGTTGTGCCATTTCTTCATAAAGTGAAATCATTTCTTCTGCATATTTTGCAGGAAGAGAATTTACCCAGCTATACAGCAGATTTTCTTCTGTCTTTTCATCAGCTTGTGTCTTTTCAAAAGTAGGAATATCCCCTGTAAACGCCTCTCCCAAGTCATGGATAATACACATTGTGATGACTTTATCCATGTCTACTTCTGGAAATTCATCCTTCATAAAGTAAGCCATTAAAGTCATCATCCAGCTATGTTCGGCTACACTTTCGTGCCTACCTTTAGACGTATAGCAATGACGAGTCTCGTCTTTTAGTCTTTCGGCAATCAAAAGTGCATCCAGTAATTTTCTTGGTTCCATAATTATTCCCTCCCTAAAAATTCCATTTATGTATATAATATCAAAAATACTTTTATCTCACAATATATAACTATTGTAACATTGATCATAGTCCTAAGAAGTTTAGAAATAATTTATGTGTGTAATTTTTAATCATAAAAAAGAGGGTATTAGGCTAATACTCTCTTTCTTCCCATTATATTAAGATTATGCATTAAATTATTCAGTTCTAAAGTGACTTAAATATGATTTAATACCTAAATTTCATATAAACATATTATTACTAATTACTCGAATATAATTAGCGTTAATATTACATAATAATATCGTAACATAAAAAATAAGATAACAAAGGAGAGATGACAATGAAAAAAAATGAAAGTATAGCTTGCGAAGTTACAGAATGTAAATACCACAGTGATCAAGAAAACTACTGTGCTTTAGACAAAATTCAAGTTGTAAAACACAGTGGTTCAGCTACTACAGTTGAACAAACTGATTGTGGAAGTTTTGCAAAAAAAAATTAATTTTAATACTGCCTACTTTGTGTAGGCAGTATTCTTTATTTAGCAAATTCAATTTTCTGTAATCCTCAAATAGGTACATTATAAGGATTGAGGAAATAAACAAGGACAACACAGCATTTGGCTTTTGTCTTTTTATAACTCATTATATAACTATTGTTTCCATAATTTATTTCAACGTTTTTACTAGAGCTCCTCTAGTCTTTCCAAGAAGTTCATTTTTAATTATAAAGTTCCATACTGGTTCAAATTTCTTCCATGATCCTGCATAAGTAAAATGTTTTAATCTCATTCTAATTTCTTCATGTTCCCTTGAAGAATTACATTAATTTAATAAATTTTTCTAGCCACCATTCTCTATCTAAGCTAATGTATCCATTAGGAGTTACTATTACATACTCATCATTTATGTCTAATACATCAGGTACACCTGTGTATACCATATCTATGTAAAAATTAAATGGTTTAGATTTTTTATTCAATTTGCATTCTAATTCCTCTATATAATCACAAAATTTATTGCCAACTATTATTTCATAGAAAGAAATAGCACTTTTGCCACCTGCTTGCATCTCCCACCACTCAATGAAAAGTGGATATGTTTTTTTACAACATTCTCTAAGCTCTATATATTGTAGTTGTGAAAAATTATTTACATTATACTTTTCATTAACTAATACACACATTTTATTAGGATTGATATTATTACATTTTTCTTCTATAGTATTATTAAACCATAGTTTCCATTGTAATTTTAATTTATCACTTTGTAATTTTTTACAATCTGTATTTAATAGATTAGTAGGCCAAGGTGTGTTTGAATCATCAAAATTCTTATCATCAATTAAATTATACATACATCCAGTAAATATAATAAAATTTAGCAATTCATCTGTAGATGTTCTAATGGCCCAAGACTTATTAACTTCCTCATTTACCATTTTTTTAATCCCTTTCTACTTATTTTTAGTTTCCAATATATCAAAATTAAACTTTTATTTTAACTTAAATAAGTCATACTTTATAATATTTCTATTTTGATCTAAGCTTTTAACTAGCTTTAACTTTATAAACTGACCTATTTCATAAGACTCAAATATTTCTTTATCATTTATTTCATAATTATTGCCTTCATATTCTAACTCAACAACATATGTACTTGGTAATTTTGAAGGAACTCTATCTCCGCCAATTAACATTATGGTCCCTTTACAAAATATTTTGTTCGTTATTTCCATGCTTACAATATCTTCTTCAATATATTTTGTTTTTGATTTTAAACTTCTTTTACGTTTATAATTTTTTATTTCTACAAATAGCAAATACATACTCCCAAAAACAATTACTATTATCCAAAATAAATTTTCTATTAACTCTTTCATACAAATTCTCCTTAGTACGTCCTCCTATTTTTATCAAGTTTTTCACATAATTCACAATAATCTACATTATATTTAAGAGATTGCAGTAACTTGACTTGCCACCAATTTATACTCTTCAACTATCTTTATTCCACCACTAAAATACCCGTGATTTATTTCAATAAATATAGGGTACTCTTCATGTAGGACAGCACATATCTTTTCTAAATCGGTATTACAGCTTTGCATAACTCTTAACGTATGTAATAAAATTTGTAGATGGATTTTTTTATTTAAAAATAACCATGAAGAAATGTACTCCATGGTTATTTAAAATTTTTTATTTCAACTTATTTTTATTTAAAAACACCATTAAATCTTTAATAGACTTAAATATCATTGCTAAAGCTAAAATAGATATGAGTAGTACTAACACTATGCCTACTAAAGGATGCATTTTATCCATAACTTATTACTCCCTTAAAAGTATGTTTAGGTAAATTTTACCACATGGTCACATATTTAAAAAGTAATATACATCACTCTTAACAATTTGTAAGATTATGGTTAATATTTTGATAAAATAATCTACCAAATATATACTCTAATTTATTAATAAACTATTTATCTACCATCTTTGCCTATAAACATAGGCGGTTTTATGTAGCTTATTATTTCATTAAAAATTCTCTCATAACTACTTATCTAACTAGAAATAATATAAAAACTTATTTTGATTTTCTAGAAATAACATTTATTAGCAACTTTATTAAAATTATTATCAATATTACTGGTAATATCATTGCCATAAATCCAAATATATTAAAATTATTCATTTTTTAATCTCCTTTTTTAATCTCATGCATATCTTTTTTAATCTCATGCATATAAAGTAAATGTTGAACCCTCTTTTATAGTAACTCTTACATAAACAAATGATGTTTCTGGATTTCACAATGTATTGAAATTGTTCACTTAATCTGCTGGATAAATTGAAATTTATAGTTTAGACTAATCTGTAAATCTTAATAGATAGCCATTAGGATCTTGTAGTAAAAATTCTTTTTGTTCAATTATCTTATCCCCCACTTTATAATTACTAATCATTATTTTTCTAAAAGGAGTAACATTATGGCTAATCACTATATCATATAAACTGTCGATATCTTTAACTTCAACAGAAAGATTAATCCCTCTTCCTAAAGGATATTCCAGTTCTCCTATATTCCATCCATCATCATGTAATTGTTCAAACATAAATTGACTATTTTCAAAAGATACAAAAATAAAATTATCTTCTATCCTATGGTACTCTAATTTAAAACCTAAAATATTTAAATAAAAATCTCGTGTTTCTTCTATATTAAATACTGTTAATTCAGGTATCAGCTTATTAAATCTCAAATATATCCCTCCCTACAAATTCCTAGTTATCTATATGGTACCAAAAAAATTTTCATCTCGCATTATTTATCAATTAACCGTTTTCATTCAACATCTTTTTATAAATTTACGAGATTTCCTGGATTACTTCTTTCTATAGAGTATATATTCTGTTACTTCAAGATACTCATAACACTTTAGATAAATTAATATTAGCTAGATAATAATATAGATATTTTAAATTTCTAAATGATTTATATGCTATTTACACATAATAAATATAAATATTCTAAATGGTAGGTGCAAATATGAAAGATAAAAAAATCAGTATCTTTAATTTAATACTTTATATTATATATATTTTTTCAATAATATTCTTTATATTTAAAGGTGAATATGGAAAAAGTGGATTAAGTGCAATTTGCTTAATTATACTCTTTGTATTAAATAAATTATATTCTAAAAATTATCCTATAATAGATAAAAGTTTATTTATATTTGGTAACTTATTTATATTATCTTCATTCTTATTAGGATCTTGTTATAACCTTTATGACAAAATTAAAATTTATGATGACTTTTTGCATTTTTGGTCAGGATTTATAACTGTTAAAATAGGCTGGAATATATTAAATTTTTTAAATATACAAAATTCATCTAGTAAAATAATAATTCTTATACTTCTTCTTTTCTTTGGTCTAGGTATGTCTGGTTTCTTGGAAATAATTGAGTATATATTAGATGTATTATTTAGTAAAGATACTCAATCAGGTGGGCTAAAAGATACTATGCAAGATATGATTGACGCTTTGGTTGGTTGCCTTATTATGTGTGGGTATTACCTTAAAAAAATAAAAAAAATAAATCAATAATTATAAGCATATGTTCTGTTTAAAAGGAAAAGATAGTATTGATTTGAAAAAAGGAGGGTTTAACTATGAAAGTAAAAGATCTAATGACAAAGGAAGTATCATATGTAACAACAGGTTCTAATATAAAAAATGCAGCAGATATTATGAAATCTTTAGATGTTGGAATAGTTCCCGTTTGTGATAATAATCAAACTCCTGTTGGAGTAATAACAGATAGAGACATAGTTTTGAGAAGTGTTGCTGAAAATAATACTAATCAAAATGTAGAAAGTGTAATGAGTGGAAATATGGTAAGCGTGAGCCCTGATGCAGATGCTCATGAAGCAGCTAGCTTAATGGGCCAAAATCAAATCAGAAGATTGCCAGTAGTTGAAAATAATAAGATTGCTGGCATGCTTTCTCTAGGTCAATTTTATAAGAAGTAAATAATTAGCAAGTTCTTTACTAAACTCACCATTGTCGAAAATTCTTATTTAGATATATTTTAATCTATTTTTCACATCAAAAAATCTAGAAGTATAGGGACTGTAGGTAGATTTGTGTAAAACAAACTTACCTACAGTCTTTTTTGTATGTAAAACTGGTAAGTTTGGAATAATATTCATATTAAACTTTTGGAGGTATTAAAATGAAAAATAAAAAAGAA
>NZ_JAHZMO010000059.1 GCF_020748185.1 Terrisporobacter petrolearius
TCTCTTCTTTAGAAAATAGTTTTTTGTTCATAATTACTCAACTCCTTAATGAATATTTTACACAAAAATAAACCCTATACAAGTAAACACTTTTTCTAGTATCCACTTTATAGGGTCCATTTTATTACTTCTAGTAACTACTTTTTAAACTCTCCACTTTTCACAATCCCACACTTTATTAACAATATCTTTGTAAAATTCCTTGTCATGACTTACTAAGATTATGCTTCCTTCATATGAAATAAGGGCTCTTTTTAATTCTTCCTTTGCTTGAACATCCAAATGGTTAGTCGGTTCATCTAAGAAAAGTATATTACTTGGTTTATTTATAACTTGGCACAGTCTAACTTTCGCCTGCTCCCCACCACTTAGAACAGAAACTTCACTGTTAATATGTTCATCAGTCAAACCACATCTTGCAAGGATTTTTCTTACATCTGTTCTATTCATATGAGGAAATTCATTCCAAACTTCATCTAAAACAATATTATCACTTGCAAATACTTCTTGTTCATAATAGCCAATATCTATGTGATCATCTAAGATGACTTTACCACCTATTGGGTTTATGATTCCCATCAAACTTTTAAGTAGTGTTGTTTTTCCTATTCCATTTGCACCTGTAATTGCTATTTTATCATCTCTCTCCATTTGTAAATTTAAAGGTTTTGTAAGAGATTTATCATAGCCTATAACAAGATTTTTTGTATTGAAAAGAACTTGCCACGGTGCTTTAGAGTATTTGAAATTAAAATGTGGCTTAGGTTTAATTTTATTAATTTCAATTTTACTCATTTTTTTAAGTTTCTTTTCCCTTGATTTTGCCTGAGCTGCTGTTGCTGCTCTTGTTTTATTTTTTCTAATATAATCTTCCAATTTATTAATTTCATTTTGTTGCTTATTGTAATCTCTTTGCAATTGCTCTTTTTGCAATTCATGCTGTTCTAAAAACTTTTCATAATTACCCACATATCTAGTTAATTTCTTGTTTTCCAGATTATAAATTATATTTACTACCTCGTTCATAAATTCAGTATCATGAGAAATAAGAATAAATGCATTTTCATAACTTTTCAAATAAGATTCTAGCCAATAAATATTTTCTTCATCTAAATGATTTGTAGGTTCATCCAGCAGTAAAATATCTGGCTTTTCTAATAATAATTTGGCAAGCAATACTTTACTTCTTTGACCACCACTTAAGTTGTTAGGATTTCTCAATAAAAATTCTTTTATTCCTATACCATAAGCAATTGCATCCACCTTGGAATCTATACTATAAAAATCACTTTCCTCTAAAACACCTTGCAAATTTGATGCTTTATCCATTATCTTTTGTAGTTCATCTTCCCTTGCAACTTCCATTTTTTCGTATAACTTTGTTATATTAGCTTCTATTAGATACAAATCTTTAAAAGCACTTTTTAAAAATTGCTCCACACTTTCATAGTCGTCTATATTAACATTTTGATCCATATATCCCACACTTATTTTACTATTCCACTCTATAATCCCGCTGTCTGGTAAAAGCTCATTTGTAATAAGCTTCATAAAACTTGTCTTTCCTTCTCCATTTGCCCCTACAAGGCCTATATGTTCTCCTCTCAATAATCTGAAAGATACATCATTAAACAATATTTTATCCCCAAATCCTTGGGTCAAGTTATCTACACTTAAAATACTCATAGTCATCACTTCCTTTGTCTTTTTACATAATACTTACAAGTATATATTAAGACTTTTGACATGTAATAGCCAAGTCCATACATATTTCTGTATTAAACTTACACAAAAATAGCTAAATTTATCATATGTAAATTTAGCTATTTTTGTTCTAAGTCTCATCTAAGCCAAGTTAAGACAACTCCTTGGCAATATTTTATTTTATTCTCACTACTTCTTTAGTGATCTTATTATTCTTCTTATACTTGATTCTGTAAGATAATACTCCTTAGCCAAATCCTTTACAGATTTGCCACTAGAATATTTGATTAATATTTCTTCGTTACGTTTTTTTAATTCTTCTTTTGTGTTTGTATTTTCTCCCCAAGATTTTTTGTTTTTCTTAGGAATATATATATAACCACCTTCAACATACTCTTGTAAAATTTCAATTATATTTGAAGGTAAAATATCTTGCGCTTTTTCATATTTCATAAGTTTTAGCTCCCATCTACATTTTTTATTTGTAAATTAAGCAATAACTTATAGAAAACATGCGCTCTTTTTATTTGAAATTTACTCTATACAAATACTACATGTTTTCTTAGTTATTGCATAGAGCTTACTTCATTCATTTTCTTCATAGACATTCTTACCACCTCTCTTAAAATTTATATTAAAATAATCTATTTATATTCGAATAACCCCTGTTTATAAATATAGTACCAAAAGATATAATAGTAATAATAACAGGTATTTGATAACATGCTAAAGTAAATACTTTACTTTTTAAACTCCCCTTATTTTTTTTTGAAAATAATAAAAAAATCATTACCATTCCATATCCGATCATGCAGCCTAAAGCATTGTTTATAATATCATCAATCTCAAATATACCTCTCTTACTTATTAATTGAAGTACCTCGATAAAAATCGTCATACATAATCCTAAAAAATAAGTAATATAAAACTTTTCACATTTTTTGAAAAGTAAAGGTAGCATAATCCCAAAGGGAACAAACATCAATATATTAAGAATTAAGTTCCTAAGTTCTAGTAAGGAAAATCTATTCCACACTTTTATATAAGAACTAAATATATGTAGATTTATATTTTCATACATTCCAGGTATTCTATGAACAAATGTAGCTCCAAGTACCATAACTGCATAGATTAAAAATATACTCCATAATAAAACTTTACTGGTATTTAATTTTTTAGTGCCTTTCATAATCTTCTTATATATTAAAAAGTATATTATCAAGAATATACCAATTCCAATGGACACACTTCCTATGCCTAGTAAAAAATATTCACTGGCCATGTGAATAATTGATGATATTCGCAATTTGTTGCCTCCTTATGTAATATATTTCTAGCTCATCTATAAATTCTAGTTACTTTTTTAGTTTATCATATGCTTACATAACTTTATATTATAATATGGTAATTTGCAATTATTTCTAACTAAAATAAATAAGAATTTATAGGAAGCCCTCATCTTTCATTTTTTTTAGCTTTCTTTATAATAACAAATTTAATTACCTATATATTTAACTGCCTTGTCAAACAAATGTGGTTCAATTTCTATATAAGTTAAATTATCTGGTAGATCATCAAAAGTTATTTTCCTCAATTCCAAGATCAGGCAACTATCCAAGCTCAGATATGTATAAATAACCCATCCCTCAAGGTATAACTATTGTAACATAGTAATACAGTTGATGAAATCTCTATATAAATTTTTAACTATAATAATAAGCTTACTAAACTTGTTATTAGAAATCTTCTTAAACACTTTATTTTTAGTATTAACATAATAATTACAAAATTTTATTATTGGTAAATCTAAATAGGCTATTTAATTATTTTCATAAGAATCTTATCACTTGAATAATCTAGTTTATATAAGTAATCAGACATAAGAATTACACAATACTGTGTTTTTTAGATAATGCACACCTATTGGAATTGTCTAAATCATCCATCATATTAGGAAAATTTATTAATCATAATTATTAACTATATTCAATATTGTGAATTTCAATGGCTTGAAATATCATAAATTATCTCTTTATATATCTCTTTATAGAATTCTGTTATTGGTTTGCTCATCATTTCAACATTAAGAATAATTATTATATTTATATTATTTTTTAATATAATTTTAATAAATACTATATATCTAATATTTTATATTCAATATTAGCTAAAACTTCACAGTCGCAATATCCACCATTCTCTTGTAACCACTCTATTGACTCTTGAAAAGGTAAGTTGTTCATTTGTAAAAATTCTTTAGTATACTTTAACGTATCATCACATCTGTAAGTCTCCAAAATTTCATCTATATAATTGAATAACTCTTCAAATATTTCTTTACTAAAAGGAAGTGAGTTTTTAAAATCGCATTTCTCTTCATTTTTGAATTTTTTTAGTAATTCTTTCTTTTTTGATTTATCCATACTAATCTCCTTACAATAAGATTAAAATTTTACTTATTTTTTTCTAATTTTTCAATTTTTCCTTTTGCATAATCTAATTCATGTTTCATAGTAGTTACATCGTGATTTAATTCATTTATTTGATTAGATAATGATAAAAATCCCCAAAATACTATTAATAACAAAACTAAACTTACATATAGTTGTTTCCTAACTGCTTTTAAAATTTCATCTTTACTTAAATATTTTTTCATTGTAAACCTCCCTCTAAGACTTCCAAATATTAACTCATTATAAAGCAAATTAATATTATATAATTTATTCAAATACTACCATCTAAATAAATTAAAAAAATATCAATCAATAACTATTGTATCATAGTCAATAATTTAACATTTAAATCAAAATAAATTATATATATATTATTTTTTATATTTAAAAAAGAGCACATATTATGCTCCTTCGTTTAGAATATAATTAATAATATAATAAATTTTGACTTATTCTAGTATTTCACTCCTATAATATTCTATTTATCGTAGTTACTTGTAGAATTATTATTTAAAGAATCTTCATCAATTTCATTGTAAAAAGCATATCCACTAAGTAATAAGCCTAATCCACCTATTAAGGAAATTACCAATCCACCAGTTCTAAAACTTTCTGTATTTGACTTAATAATCATTTCATATTGGTTAGTGTCCATTGACCCGTCGTTTTCTTGAATTGCATTATCTCCCATATTTTGACCTATAGATGGTGACTTAAATACTAAAATAATTCCTATTACAAAACTAATTCCCATAACAATAATCGAATTTTTCACAATTTTCTTTTTCATATTGTCCCCCCTATGATTTCTAATTTTAGTGCATACAAAGATTGAGTATTTGTCATATGTATTTTATAATGATTTCATTGCTCTTTTCATGCACCAGATTAAGATAACTATTAGGTGTTACCACAATATAATTACCATTATTCTGTGAATCTTAATAAGTATCCATCTGGGTCTTGAACAAGAAATTCCTTTTGAACTCCTTTTTTTCCATCGCACATATATACTGTTTCTTCCAACTCTCTATAAATTTCTATATTATTGTTTTTAATATTGTTGTATAGGATTTCAACATCATTGCAGGCAATAGAAAAATTTATTCCTCTACCTAAAGGATATTCTAAAATGTCAACATTCCATCCTTGTGAATGAATTTCCTCAAACATAAATTGACTTTCTCCATATGATAAAAACATAAACTTGTCATATGTTCTTTCATATTCTAATTTAAAACTTAAAATATATATAAAATTGTTTTGTAGATTGAATATCACTTACAGATAATTCAGGTATCAAGGCATTAAATTTCATTATTCTCTCCTAATATGTAAGATTTAACTCCATTTGAAGCACATCTTCTTTTACAATGTTATCTTGCCAAACAAATCCACCTGTAACTGTATTTGTTTGTACAAATCCTAAAGACTTGTAAACATGAATAGCTCTACTATTACTTTTTAACACATCAAGCTCAATCTTTTTATATCCGTATGATTTTGATAAATCAATAACTTGTTTTAAAGCATTACTCCCAATGCCTTTTCCTCTATATTTAGGTAGAATACCCATACCTAAATAACCGATTGTTTCTGTTTTAGGTGAAACATCACACCAACCAACACATCTGTCATTTTCTAAATCAATTATGAACAAATGTGGAAATCCTTTAACTATGGCACCTTTTATAAATTTAACTGTGCTTTCAAAAGGAAATGCTTCATTCATGGCTAAATATTTCCTTTCTTTTGCTACTGTATCAAATGTCTCCCAGTATGAGGGAATATATTACTCTTGTGGTTTTATAAATTTTACTTTTTCCATTGTTCAATCCCCTTTATATCAGTTACTTTACTTGACCTATTTTGTCAAATGGAAATATTCTAATAAAAACTTCTCCTACAACATCATCTAATGAGATAGCTCCTATATATGATTGTCTACTATCATCACTATTTTCTCTATTATCTCCCATAGCAAAAATATGGTTGTCAGGTACAATAATGTCTATATCTCCATCTGTGTATACATCTACTAAATAATCTTCTTCTAAGTGTTTACCATTTATATAAACATTGTTATCTTTTATAACCAAATGTTCCCCTGGTAGTGCAATAACCCTTTTTACTAAATTCTTTTTTGGACTAGTATTATTACCACTTAGATCTGCTTTAAAAACAATAACGTCACCACGCTGTGGCATATGACTTTTATACGCCAATCTATTTATAAATAAATAATCATTATTTTTTAATGTGGGATACATAGATTGGCCACTTACCATTGTTGGCTGAGCTACTATATTTATACATATAGCTATTGCTCCTGATATACATATAGTTCTAATCCAATCGATAATTTCATACTTAACCTTTTTATTCAAAATAATATCCCCCTTAGTAGATTTTCTTATGGAGTATACTACAGCCATATATTTAATATATTGTCGCTATTTTGAAAAAATCCTTTTATGTATTATATGAAATATAATACATAAATCTAGTTAATATCTTACTTTGTGACATAGATGCTTATCTTTCTTCATTACTGTATTTTTTACAAGAATTTTCTAGCTTACTAGATATTTTAATTTTGTAAATAACATGGGAGTGTACCTTATTCCATCTGTTATTTGTTCTTCTTGCATTGGTGAGAATCCAAAGTGTTTATAAACTTCTATCGCATAAGGAGAAGAATTAACTGTAATCCAATCCCTTGTACTATTTTGAATAACTACTTCAAATAATTTTCGTCCAATACCTTGTTTATGATATTCACCTTTTACAAAAAATAATGCGATATGATTACCTTCATTTCTAGTTGCAATAATACCTATTAGTAAATTGCCTTTATATGCACCAAACCATTCTAAAGAACCAACCCATTGGACATCATTAATATTGCAATACCCATTTGAGAATAATCTGGTGCTTCATATTGCATAAATACATTTAATACCAGGTCCAAGGCTTCTGAAACATCATATCCTTTTAACTTTTTTTATCTCCATATACACACCTTCTATAAATATAAAAATTTCTCATTATGAATTAACACTTGAAACTCTTAATAAAACTATACATTGCTTTGTGCCATTGAGTTAGTAATTCACTCTCCCCCACAATCATAAAGCTCTCCTGCTAACATTTTTTCTCTTTCAGTCATCTTATTTCCTCCACAACATTCATTATCTTTGCTATATCTTTTATATGAATTTCAGAAACTACTTTCTAAATTAAAGTTTTTGTCTAGTAAAATCTATTTATATTTTCCATATACACATAAATCATAAATATTATTATTTTTAAAAACAGCTTTCTTCATAATCCCTTCTAAAGCAAACCCGTTTTTTTCAAGAACACGTTGTGATGCCACATTAGGTTTATATACTAAACCTGTGATCCTTACAATATCCAGATTTGTAAATGCAATATGAGTAATTTGGTTTACTGCTTCTGTCATTATACCCTTTGACCAGTTTTTTGATAATAAAAGATATCCGATTTCAGCATCTTTAATATATACATCATCCTTTACTTCCACCGATATATTTCCCACATATTCCTTATCAACAACAATTGCTCTAAAAATGCCTTTTTCACCTTCACTTTCTTGAGCCATATTTAACCACCAGTTTGCATCCTTTTCTGTATATGGAAAAGGTATTCTGTTTGATAAAAATTTTCTATCTGCATTATTACATATATTTGCTAGTATGTGTTTATCATCCAATGTCCATTTTTTTAAGACAACTTCCATACATATCCCTCCAACATTTATTTAAATCATGTAGACTAATATTCCTCCAAAAACTTATAGAAACTATTCTTAACTTTTAGACTTTGATTTTTTGTAAAAGTAAAATCCACCTACTGCAATTACTGTCCCTAGAATTACATAAATAAAACTTGTTGATATTGCCCATGCAAAAGTAGTGGTTGAGTTCATATACTTTTCCCCCTTTGAATTATTTAAAACAATTGTAGCATAGTAATTTGTTTATAACATTATACAAAAAAATGGTGTCCATAAGAACACCATTTAATCTATTTCTTAATAATATCTATTTAATTCTTTAATACATTACAAATTGCTATTTTCTCTGCTTTTAAATAATTTTAGTAAAATAGTGCCTCTTTCCTGTTACAGGATAACTTTCTAGTACAAAGACTTCCTTATATCCATGTTTTTTATAAAATTCAGGCGCTTAAAAGCTAAAAGTATCTAAAAATGAATACTTACAACCACGCTCCTTTGCGGTCTTTTCTGCTTGATTTAAAATACTACTTCCTATATTTTGGCCTCTCAGTTCTTCGCTTACCCACAAAAACTTTATAGATAACCAATTCCCGTGTGTATTTACAATTAATCCTGCAATTTTTTGTCCTTCTTCATCTTGTAAATAAATTCCTAAATCTCTTGGATTTTTATCTTAAATTCTTGCTAGATTATATCCTAATAATTCTTTAAAAATAATATTTTCATCTTCTTCTGTGATTTTATCAGTAATCTCAAGCTTCATTCAATTCACCTCTTTTTATTAGAATTGACAATTATTTTAATAAATAAGTAATTTCATCTAAATAATATATATTTAACACATGAAGAGCTCTTGTGCAGCAAGTATAAAAAAGTAATCTTTCATCTTCACTGCTATAATTCTTGTTGCTTGCATCGTATATAAGAACCACATCAAATTCAAGACCTTTGGCTAAATATGAAGGTATTACTAATACCCCATTTGCATATGAGTCATCATCTTTTTTTATGGACTTTACATCCATATTATTATCCTTTAAGAAGTTATATAAATCTTCAGTCTGTCTTGCTGTTTTTGTAATAATACCAATAGATTTATAATTTTTTTGTTGATAATATTTAATGTCTTCAATAAGTTTTTCCTTCATATGATTTTTATTATCAAAACCAATAACTTTAGGCTCATCACCATGTCTTTCAACATACTCATCATCTGCATTTTTCGTAAGGATATTCCTTGAGAATTTAGTGATTTCCATTGTTGAACGATAAGTTTTTGTTAAGTTTATTAATAAGGTATCATTCTTTGATAAATTATAAATATTATTATAGTTTCCAACATTCATAAATGGATTAATTGACTGATTTATGTCACCTAATATAGTCATTTTTGCAGATTTAAAAAGTTGATAAAATATTTCATATTGTAGTGGCGTATAGTCTTGTGCCTCATCTATGATTATATACTTGATTTGTGATGTACTAGGAATCTGACCAAAGGCACATTTTAAATATAAAAGTGCAACTTGATCTTCATAATTAAGTATATTTGCATTTAGATTATCTATTGAGTAAGTCTTTATATGTTCTATCAAACTATTATCATATTTTATATTCATCTTGTTTAAAAATATATCTAGATGCTTAAATAAATCTTTATATATTTCAATTAAATTAAACTCTGTCATTTGAGAAATTTTATTATAAACATCTTTTAAGTTTTTCTTTACAATTGAAGTACTTTCTTCTGTCATTTCTTCTCTTTCTATATAATCTCCAGATTCAAAAAGTTTTTCATATACTTCATTAATCCAAGCTTCTTCATAAGGCTCAACAAGAAATTCAATTCTAGATTTTAATTTTTTTAATCTTCTTTTAATTGGCAAATCTGAAAAATCATTATAAAATAATTTCTTTATCTCATCAGCTGAAATTACTAATTTATTTCTTACTATAATATCTTTAAAATCTCTATCCATTGTTTCCACGTAACTTATATATTCTTTTAAAATATTAGTAAAGTCTAAAGAAGTTTTAAATTTAATACTTTTAATTCTATCTTCATAAGTTAGTTTATCTTTAGAATCAAGTATATACTCCATCATTTCTGATGATGTCTCTTTTTTGAATTCATCTCCTAATTCCTTATGCATATAGTCATTAAATGTTGTTTGGTACATATTATCTTCACCAAGTTGAGGTAATACGTTTGAAATATAGTCATTAAAAATGTTGTTTGGAGAAAATATTATTATATTTTCAGGTGTTATTTTATCTCTATGCTTATATAGCAGGTATGCTATTCTATGAAGTGCCACAGAAGTTTTTCCACTTCCAGCTGCTCCTTGAACAATTAAGTTTTTATAATTTTCATTACGAATTACTTGATTTTGCTCTCTTTGAATAGTTGTAACTATAGCTTTCATTTTGTCATCAGAATTTTTACTCAAAAGTTCTTGTAACATTTCATCATCAATACTTAAGTTACTGTCAAACATATACTCAATTTTTTCACCATTGATTTTATATTGTCTTTTTCCAGTTATTTCACCAGATATTATACCTTCTGGACACTCATAACTTGCCTTACCAGTTTCGTAGTCATAAAACATACTTGAAATAGGCGCTCTCCAGTCATAAATAAGAAAATCAAAATCTTTATTAATGAGATTTGACAATCCAATATAACATTTTTCAGTAGTATCTTCTTTATCTTCAATAAAGTCAATTCGCCCAAAATAAGGAGATTCAAGCATTCTTTCATACTTTTCTTCAAGCTTTTGAGTAAATTCATGATCTCTTTTTTGATTTTTCATAATATCCATAAAAGATATAAAATCTGAAAGCTGATCTAATCCATTTTCTATAGAGATAGACCCAAGATCATTCCATAACTCTCTTTGTGTTTCCATAGCCTCTTTTTTTAATTTATATTTAGCATGGCGTTTTTCATCAAGTTGTCTTTTCGCCTCTTTAAGAACTTTTTCCAACCATTCATTTTCCAGGTTCCACTCATAATTATTCACACTCATCTTATTTCCTCCTTTACTATATACATTGACTTATTTGATTTACTATATCAATTATATAGAAATGAATTTATATTAACAGTCTGAAAAAAAGTTTTTATTTATGGTATAATTATAGTGGAAGAGAAACAAGACTTACTCCTTTACATTAAATCATTGAATATAAAATAGCTCAGTCATGGTAGCTGTACTAACAGAAAGATTGTAATAATAAGCAAGTCATGCTAAAGTGTAAAGACTAATGCAAAAATTGATAAAATCTATATTGACAATCAAAAATCCAGGTATCATTATTTCATAATATTTTTAATTATAAAAGGCAGAGAATAAGTCTCTGCCTAGAATAACATTATATTATTAATTTGTTGAAGAATCAAAAGTTCTTCTTAACCATATTTGGGGCATTGCCAACTACATAATTAAATACAACCAAATTATTAACATTATTATTAAGCAGGTGATGGAACTTGTATATCAAAGCAAAGTAATGCTCTTGAAGTACCATTTTGAGTGCTTATTGTTACATGATCTATATCAATTGCTGTAAGCGCAGCCGTTCCATTTGGAGGTACAATTTCTTGTAAACTATCCACAACAAAAGTAATGTCTCTTTGTCCTAAGTTTGTCAGTATTACTGTTCCAGTCACAGTTTGAGTAGGATTTGTTCTATAAACCTCTGTTCCAGTACCTGATGTAGCAGTTGCTCTTATACTAAATTGTTGCTTAACAAATCCTTCGCAACATTCACTTTTTATATCACACTCTTTTTTATTATCGTCACACTCTTTTTTATTATCGTCCCAGTCTGATTCTGGATTCCATCCACAACAACATTTTTTATTAATATCATACATAATAACTTCATCTCCTTTTAATTGAACAACCTTTAAGATTGCTCTTGATATATGATATTATCTATATGATATTTTGTTACACATATTTTTACAATTTTCTACTTTTTTTGAAGTGTATAATAGCTTTACATTTATTATATACTCTAATATATAAATGACTGGTCTCATGATAAATTATATATAAAAATACTAACTGACAAATTTGAGGTTTATATTATTCTACTTTAATAATTTGTACTCCAACACCATCGGGATCATTTACAAAGAAGCATTCCATGTGTCCACCTAAAACTACTGGTTCACTAGAAATAATATTATTTTCTCTCCCTTTCTTCAAAAGATTATCATAATTTGCTGAACAAATCCCAATGGAAATATTACTATTAGCTGGATTTTCTAATTTTAAATTTTCATCATAAATTAGTTCAATTTTCATTCCATTCTCTGCCACAAAAAAAGCTATACACATAGATTCCTTAGGTGAAAATTCCTGTTCTACCTTCATTCCTAGAAAGTCCCCATAGAATTCTTTTGATTTTTCAAAATCCTTGACTTTGATAGTAATCCAATTAATTATCATATTTATTTTCCTCCTTTTATATTGTCACTCTAATTACTATTCTATTGGCTTCTATTCTCATATTCACCTTAATCTCCTAATACACAATAGTTTTATAATTACTCTTCATAAAAATAATCTACTTTTTAATTGTGCTCTTAAGTTTAACTAGAAATTATAGATTCTTCTTTAAAGTATACAATCTAATATTATCAGGAAAGCCATTAATTTCACCACAAATTACATATCCTTGCTTTACATAAAAGCGTGGAGCTTGAAAGGAATAAGTAGTCAAATGAGCAATATGGCATCCTGCGTTCTTAGCCTGTTCCTCAATTTCTTTCAACAAACGAGATGCAATCTTTTGACCTCTATAAACTTCCTGTACCCAAAGAACTTCTATTTCTAAAGATGATAGATAAGTAGAACCCAATACACCACCAACTATAAGTCCTTCTTCATTGCGTGCTATACTCACAAGTTCCATATTAGGTACATTTAATTGGCCCTTTGTTTTTTTCATATTGTACTTTAGTAAGCCGTTTATACGAACTGATTTTAAAAACTCTTGCTCATCACAGTCATTGTAAATCTTAATATGCATCTTTATCACCTCCACAAAACAAATATAAATATAAATATATAGAATTAGAATTTATTTGGCAATATATTAAATTAATAAAACAAATCGAAGAGATTATGAATTCACTGTGATACAATTTAATTAATATAATATTATTTATGGAGGTGCTCTTATGCCAATATATCTAGCTTTATTATTATCAGTAGCTATTTCTGCTTCTACTATGATTATAATTATTTTCAACTTATGTGACGATATAATTTTGGATAAAATTTTTTCAAAATTAAGTAATAAGTCTCAGTCCATGATATTACTTGTTTCAATTAGTTTTATTTTAATTTATATTGGCTTGCTTATAAATAATTTAATAAACAACCTTTAAATCAATATATTATAACTATATTATATCTGCAAAAATTTCATGTATGTTACCATCTGGATCTGCAAATAATGCAGTCCTTTGCTTCCAAGGCATATTCTGTGGTTCTTGGATAGAAGTTGCGCCCATTGCAATTAACTTCTTAAATGATTTATCAACATCATTTGGATTTTCGCATGGAAACGCTAGTTCAAAAAACTGACCAACTGCTTTTTTAGTATATTCATTGCTATATCCCTCCATAACATTTCTCAAGCAAATGGCAAACCTAACTCCAGTATTTTCAAATTCAACATAATCTTCCAGGTCATTTTTAATTCTAAATCCAAGAACTTGATTATAAAAATTTCTCATCTTATCTATTTCATCTGTCCAAATTGTAACAAGATTAATTTCTGGTTTCATATAATTACCCCCTATTAATTTTAATTATTACTAAATAAGTTTCTCATTCCTATTTACCTTGAACTCTATAGTTTAATAGTATCTTAAAATATCCTAACTTATTACATCCAAGGTATCACCCTCCTTTTAACATCTTAATTAAACTACAAAATTATAACTCATACTTGTTCAAAAATTCTTAAATTTAAAAACTCTTTAATAATAATTGTAATACATACTAGGATAGAATTTATGATTTTAATTCAAGTTTTTTATTATATTTAGATTAAAGTCATCTACGGAAACTTTTATATAATATAAAAAATGTACAAGACCATATCATTGTTGATACAGACTTGCACATTTTAATAGTCCTAGGATAAAACTTTATTTTCTTTGTCTGATTTATACTCTTTAGTGAGTAAAAATGGTGTGAAAAATATTGCAGAGGTTAAAATACTATATAATAAAATTTCCCATGTGTATACTGTAGTATATCCGCCTCCAAATATAATTCCAATAACGTTGTTTACTATGTGTAACAACACTGGAGCCCACACATTCTCAGTTTTCATATAAGCGTATCCAAAATAAATACCTAAGAATATGCAAGTAATTGCATGACCAGCTACACAGTATAAAGGTGTTTTGGGACTATAAAGAGTAAAGCAAAGTGGAGCATGCCAAATTCCCCATATAAAACCTAAAATTATAACTCCTACTCTTTTACCACAAAGTTTTTGTAGCCTAGGTTGTAAAAAGTATCTCCATCCAAACTCTTCTCCAAAGAATAAATTAAATCCTATTAAAAAGTTAGTAATTAAGCTCATAATGGCCATTACTATATTTTCCATAAGTTTATCTGAGTTCACTTGACCGTTTATAAATTCTGGTATGTTACTAGCTAAAACAATTGCTACAAATATTAATATAACAGTTGTCACTTTTTTTGAATTTTTTCCAAGACATAAATTCATATCTTTCATTTCATTACTATTTACTAATACTAAATATAAAAGATATGCAGATACAATAGTATCTATAACTTCTGATAACCATCCACTGTTTGATAAGAATGATTCAACTATTGTAGTAATTATTCTCAAAATTGTTGCTATGGCAAAAACCTTAAAAAATTTATTTATTTCAGGCTTAAACTCATACTTTGAAATTTTCTTTAAAACTATAATAGCTGAAAATGCTGGAATATACATAAATAATACAGCAAAGTTAACAGCTAGATCCTCCGCATTTGTTTTTGATGAAGAAAGAAATAAAAATACTGATATGAAGGCTATAATCCCAAAATTGATTAGTAGAAAATCTTTTATTTCTTTTTTTATAATTTTAACATCATTACTCATTATAACTCCTCCTTGTGTAGCCTAATATAATTATTAAATTATTGATAAATCTGAATTTCAAATACCTAGATTTCCTATGTATTCAAGATGATTGTATTCCATTTTATGGTGATAGTCAAGTAATATAATCTTATTTATTATCATTGAAAATCCCTTTTTTAATATTAAAATAGCGCCCATATTAGTATAATCCCCTTATAGTAGACACATAAAAAAGGCATCGTATAATGATGCTAAATGTAACTACAATAAGGGGGATTCTATGTCTAAAAAATATAATAAATATAATAAAGAAGTAAAATTGAAAGCTGTAGATATATATATAAATCAAGGTATGAGTGCAGTTAGTGTTGCTCGTTCTTTAGATATAAAAGATAAAACTCAGGTTCAAAGATGGGTTAAATTGTATAATGCCAAGGGTGAAACTGCCTTTGATGAAGAAACTA
>NZ_JAHZMO010000005.1 GCF_020748185.1 Terrisporobacter petrolearius
TATTACAATAATTATAGATGTCAATGGAATTTAAAAAAGCTGACTCCTAATAAGTATAGAAGTCAACTTTTAATGACGGCTTAGCCAGTCGTTTTTTCTAGTGTCCTTGACAAAGGGTCCATTTTAAATTTGTGTTGTAACTCCATCTATTAATTAAATAAAATTTTCTCTTTCAATTTTTCAAAGAAACTATTGTTATAGTATCCCAACGTCCTTGTATTATTGCCAAAACTAGCTAAAATATGAAGTTCGCCATTACACAGACCTAACTTACTACTTATAGGCCCTTCTTTAACATCCATATACTGTACTTTTTCATATTTTATAATACTAATTTTTTTAGCAAAAACACCCCAGGACATAGCCATACTTTCATTACCCATATAAAGTCCACGAGTTATATAGATCATATAATAAAATAATACTAAAGTTAAAAATATTACAAAACCAATACCCACTAATATTAATGGTGAAATACCTGTATTAAACTTATAAATACAATATAAAATCACTGAAGAAAATATTGTTCCAAGTATAACATCAATAATTTTTATTATATGATGATTTTTAGATTCTCTCTCCAAATTTAAGTATTCTTCTAAATTTAACTCTGGAAGCAAAACTTTCATATTTTTTATAAAATCTTCTTTATTACTAGATAATAAAATTTGAGAACCTTCAGAGTCATCATCTCCTACACCAATAGTTACTATGTCACTTTGATACCTTTTGAATATTCTGGATATATAAGATTGCTTAACATTTAAAGCATTAATCCTATTTATTGGCACAGCAAACTTTTTTATTTTTAATAAACCATAGCTTATGTAAAGTTTATCTCCTTCACGTTTAATCGAAAAATTATAATATTTAATTAAATCACCAAAAAAGAATTGAACTATGGAAAAACAAGAAGTAATTAATACTATGGCCAATGCAAAAAAGCCTTTGGTTCCATCAAATTTGATTGAAGCAAATGCCGCAAATACTATCATAGCTAAGTTAAATATAAAGCCAAATAATGATAAATTATAAAAGCAATGCTTTAATACATCATTTACAGAATAAACTATGTCATACTCTATGTTTTCATCATCAAAATATATCTCACTTCTTATCGCATCAATACTTATATTATCTTCTCCACTTTGTACATTCTTTAAATTTTCATTATTCATAAGAGATAAAACTTTATTTTTAAAATCATAGGCATGTTTTTTGGAAAGTACAATTTCTATATCTGTTGAATTTGCTGTAGATAAGCTATCCGTATCAATTTTTATTTTATAAGTTCCAATTATTCTTTCAAAAATATTTTGTTCTAAGTTTACATTGGATATATTTCTAATTCCAAATGTATTCTCCTTTGAATTAATTGTATTTCTTTGAATGACTATTGTATTTTCTTCTATAGCTATAAAAGTTTTAGCCCAAACCATAATATTGTAAATTAAGATTAGAATTAAGACACCCATAATAACTCCTAAAATTAATAGGTTTTCACCACTAAATCCTTCCTTTACCATTTCCTCCAAATCATCTAAGTTTCTAAAAAATATAAAAAACAATGCTATAATAACTCCACATGTTTTTTCAAGAACAATACTCGGATGACACCTAAATTTTTCTTTACTCATAAATGTCACCTTCCTTATAATAAATTACCTTGCTTGTCTAATCTTGAATCTATAGCTACTTCATTTATTTTCTTCTTAAGAGTATCAGCTATAAATTCAGACTTTTCATCTTCCAAAAACCTAATTGTAACATCTCCACCAGCTGTAGTAACGATAACTTTTGACAGTTTAAACATTCTATCAATAGGTCCTTTTTCTATGGCAATTTTGTGAAGTCTTTCTATAGGAACTATATTTCTTTCTATAAATATAAATCCTTCTTTAACATCAATAGCATCTTCTGTTATCAAATACCTATATCTTTCATATCTTATCTTTGGTGATACTATTAAGTATAAAAAATCTAATAAAACTAATCCTATCATTATGTTTACAACAATTTGTGGAAAATGATGACCAAATATAAACCAAATCACAAATAAAATACTACTACTTATTAAAAATTGTACTAACGAGGCTACAAACATACAACTTATAGATATTTTGCTTAACTTTTCATATTTCATTAAATTTCCCCCCTTCAAAACGGATTAAGTGCATTAAGTTATTAACTCATTTTATTATATTATAATTTACAAATAATTCCTATAAAGTTATAATTACAATTTGTTAAGGAAACATAAAAAATTCGCTTCGCTCATGTCGCCAACGAGATGCCTTCGCTATCGCTTCAGGCAACTCCGTTGCTCAAAAATACATTTTTTACATTTCCTAAATGAGTTGATATAACTTAATTCCAGAGTTTATCAACAGCGTAAATTTAACTATAATTTCTTAAAAATGTAAAAAACAGCTTATTAAATTCATAATAAACTGCTTTTAGTAATTATCCTAATATTAATTTTAAATGCTCTTGTAGGATATGTATACCTGTAGTATTCTCTCCACCTCTTGGTATTATTATATCCGCATGCTTTTTAGAGGGCTCTACAAATTGCTCATGCATTGGTTTTACCGTATTAACATATTGTGATAATACTGACTCTACACTTCTTCCTCTTTCTTTTGTATCTCTCAATATACGACGCATTAAACGTTCATCTGCATCTGTATCAACAAATACTTTTATATCCATAAGATCTCTAAGTTCTGGATCTTCAAATATTAATATTCCTTCTACTATAATAACTTTTTTAGGGTGAGCAAGCACTGTTTCTTTAGCTCTAGTATGTTTAGTGTAATCATAAACAGGAACTTCTATTTCATTCCCTGCTTTTAAATTTTTTATGTCTTCTATCATTCTTTTTGTTTCAAAAGATGATGGATGATCGTAGTTTAAATTTTTTCTTTCTTCAAGAGTCTTATCATCATTTGCTTTGTAGTAACTATCATGACAAATTAACTCTATATCATCCTTAAAAAACTCTTTAATATAATTTACTATAGTTGATTTTCCTGATGCAGTTCCACCTGCTATACCAACAACACTCACTTGTTTCATATTATCTTCCACCTACTCATATATTTTTACACTTACTTTTACCCAGCCGTAAAAGTCCGTTAATTATCTATATCTGAAATATTTTATCATATTTTCATGGATAATTAACATGGGAAAAATAACCATATGATTTCAATTATACAAATAATCTTATCCTATTTATGTTATGTATCTTATAAATTATTATCAAACCATTTTAAGTTTATTCGTGCATTAATAGTTATTATTCCAACTTATTATAACATAATCACATATTTTTTTACCATTTTTTTACACATAAGTAGATATATAATAATTTATAATATAAAAAAACTACTGGAATTATTTATCCAGTAGTTTTTTAAATTAAAATTTGTCATTACTATAATGTACTTCTTCATAAGAAGGTAATTTGAAATTTCCTTCTTTTTTTATTTTTTTACTTACTTTTTCATTTTCATCTTCTATTAAATCAGTTAATTCTTCCAAATTTCTTGCATGATTTACAAAGTTGTTTATATCAGTTTCATGGAGTTCTTTTCTACTTTGATTTACTTTTCGCATATGTGCCTCCTTTTTTCTTCTATAAAATATAGATTTATTATAGATTTCCACACCCACATATTTTTATTACTAATAAAACTAAGAATTGATTTCCAAAATATAAAATTTTTTATTTTTTTATAAAGATTTTAAATATAATTTTTTTTTATCATTGAAGGATTTTTATAAATATAATAGAAATTATACTTATATCAAAATAAGAATCACAGCTCCCCCAAATAGCTGTGATAATACAATACATCTTTTTGAATTTCCCTAAAAAGAGTTGCTTTTAAAATGGTTAAATTTAACCATTTTACAACTCTTGTGTATAAAGTAAAAAAGCTATCTTTTTGTAATGATTATCATATCATTCATCAAGATAGCTTTGTTTTTATATATTTTTTTATAAACCGATTGGTGTCCATATTATTACCCTTTTATTATATCCCCATTTTTATTTAATATATTATCCACTAGTTTTTTATCTAAATCCCATATTGATACAGGGTTTTTAACATCGTCTTTAAATTCTTGTAATACTTTATTCATCCAAATTACATCCATCCATTTATCGTGCTTATACACTGAGTTTGGAAAAATACTCATTACTTTAAATCCATACTTTTCATGGAATTTTATGCTTTTTTCGTTTATTGATAATATACAAGCATATACATTGTAATACCCCTGTGTCTCTAATAATTCTAATAAACTTTCATATAGGGCAGATGCTAATCTTCTTCCATGATAATTTCCATCAGCATATACTGAAACTTCTGCATTCCATTTGTATCCTTCTCTTTTAAATGGCTTTCCTGCATATGCATAAGCTACAACTACATCATCTATTTCACATACTAACCAGGGGAATTCTTTAGTTACTAGAGCAAATCTTTCTTCTAATTCCTCCATGGTTGGTACTCTATGCTCCGAGTTTACAACAATATCTTCTTGTTCAACATAAGGTCTATATATTTCTTGTATTCTCGCTAAATCTTTTACTGTTGCTAGGCGTATCTTCTTGCTCACTGTCTTCCTCCTCATTATTGTCGTTGGCATAGTAAAATATAGTCCACAAGTAATTTTATAATACAATTGAAGGTTAATGCAATATTTATTTTATTTTTTTACTATGTTAAAATAATTTTTTTAAATTCTTCTAAGTTTTGAGTATAATTAAGGCTAAATATGTTATTATATTTAATTATGATATATATATTACAAACATAATAAGGAGATGAAAATTTGATAAAATTAGGACAGTATAACAAGCTTAAAGTTAAAAGAAAAGCTGAATTTGGATATTTTTTAGATGCTGAAACTGGACATACTAGCGATGATGTACTTCTTCACAATAGACTACTTAATAAAAATAAAATTGAAGTTGGTGACGAAGTAGAAGTATTTATATACAAAGACTCTGAAGGAAGACTTTCTGCTACTATGGAATACCCAAAGGCTCAAGTTGGAGAAATTGCTTATTTAAAAGTGGTAGCTCACACAAAAATAGGAAGTTTTGTAGATATTGGTCTTCCAAAAGATATCTTAGTTCCTTTTAAAGCACAAAAATACGAAATGACTAAAGGAAATAGATATTTATTCTATATTTACGAAGATAAAACTGGTAGACTTGCCGCTACTACTGACATATTCCCTTACCTTTCTGTAGAACATTCATATAATGTTGGTGACAGTGTTGATGGTATAGTTTACGGATTCCAAACTAACAATTCTGCAACTATATGTGTAGACAATAAGTATGATGGAGTCATATTAAGAAACGAGTACTTTACAGAACTTAGTATAGGAGATAAGTTAGAAAACCTTAAAGTTATTAAAATTTACGAAGATGGAAGACTTGGACTTACTCCTAGAGGAGAAAGAAAAGTTGAGTTAGATATGTTAGAACTAGCTATAATTAACTATATGGAAGGAAATGATGGATTTATGAGATTTAATGATAAGTCTTCTCCTGAAGAAATAGCTACTGTATTTAATTCAAGTAAGAAAAACTTCAAAAGAGCTTTAGGTGTTCTTATGAAAAAGGAACTATTAATACAAAATGAAGAAGGAACTTTCCTAAAATAAACTTAACTTCATTAAGTTTATGGCGCCAACGATATACCTTTGCCAATGCTTCAGGTATCTCCGTTGCTTAAAATAAACAAGTTTTACTTCGTTAAGTTTATGGCGCCAACGATATACCTTTGCTAATGCTTCAGGTATCTCCGTTGCTTAAAATAAACAAGTTTTACAAAAATAAAGTGAGGAGTAATAGCTATTCTATTACTCCTCTTTTAATTATCCATGTTAATATCCCTTTTATTTTATTAAAAATTTATTATATATTGGCTAAAATGTCCTCTTTATTCTTTAAGTGTCCAAGACCTATACTATCTAAAGTTAATCCTTCTTTATAAAAATCTCTTCCTATTAATGTTCCACCAAGAACTATTATAGAATCAATATTAGGAGTAGGCACATTTAAAACTTTTCCTAAATCAGACCAAAGTACAAGACCTGTTGATATATCTTCTACCATGTATCTTCCTTCCACACTTGCCGGACCTTTTATATGTTGAAAAACTGGACTTGTGTTAAAAAGTTCATGCAAAGGTTTGTCTTCATTTGCAAAGTAGCCTCTATTTATACGAGCTTGCTTAGTATCTTCTAACTGAATGTTTAAAGCCTTTGCTACAGCTTCTCTTTCATTTTCTACTGCTTTAACTATGTTTACTGTATGCTCAGTTATACCTTCTTTGTATAACCAAAATTCTCCCTTAGTGTAATCGATTCTTCCTGCATTTAATAAAGTTGGTCCTGGATGAACTAAAGGATTAGGATTTTCTAAATTCACTACAATTACATTATCTGCTTTTACAAAACAATCATATATTTGGATACAGGCATTGAATACTTCATCTGTATTATATGATGGATAACCAGCTAAATAAACTTTTCCTGCTTTTAAAGAAATATCTACTCTTCCTTCATTTACATATGCTCTTGTAGCATAAGTTAAAGAATTGGTTTCTCCAATTTTAAAGTCTTTTTCTATGCCCATTTCTTTTGCTTTTTTTACAAATCTAACAGAAGCCATAGCTGGAGCGGAATTGATTAAAATCACTTGATCTTCTTTAACTATTGGAGCAAGTATTTCTGCAAAATATTCTATTCCCATTCCTGGTACTGTTATCATAATAATTTGACAATCCTTAATTGCTTTTTCTAAGTCATCAGTTATTAAATTAATTTTTTCTACTGATTTTTTACCTTTATATTCCATAGCTATTTCATTATTTCTTTTAATAAATCGTAAGTCTTTACAAAATCTTTTGGATTGAAATATATTTACTAAAAATCCCTTTTGAGTTAAATCTGCTGCTGCAGTAATTCCTCCATTTCCACCACCTAATATTGCTACTCTTTCTACTTTCATATAATATGATTTCCCCCTTCGTGTTTTGTTGTTATTTATAATACATAAAAATAAATTTATGAATATTGAATAATTTTTTGAAATTACTTTATAATATATAGTAATTCTACATAATTTAGGCAAGTTTTTGCCATGCCTTGTACTTGTTACTTTATTCTTTTTTAAAAAAGAAGTGCTATGTTTGTTATTCTCTTAGCGCTTCTTTTTGCATTTTCTATTATAAAAATATTTGTAATTAAAGCTTACAAACTATTCATATTCCTTCTTTTATAGCTTTTTTAAAATATAAAATCAAATTAAAAAATATATTTCAACAAAAGTTACATAACCAACTCTTTCATTGAAGTTGGTACTTTGAATATTTTATAACAATCTTTTTTCTATATATTCATTCTTTTACTTTAATGCATTTATTAAGGATTTTTTATTAATTTACGAAAAAAATAACCTATTAAGATAATTTAATAGGTTATTTTACATAATAACTCATTTTTCAAAAAATTTCAATAACATAAATTATTAATATTTTTCAAACCATTTGGTCATATCCTCCATTGTTTTAATATCAATGGAATCATCAACAATAAAAAATATACTACTACTATTATTTCCTACAAAATCAATATAGTAACTGTCAACTTTAATATTATTTAAATAAAAATTGCAAGATTGATATCTACACCCATTGGAATAAACATTATTATTTCCGTAGGGGGATAAAAATATTTTTTCAATTGAAATAACATCACCTAAATGGTAATCCTCTAAGGAATGCTCTGACTCTAACTGGTTTTTAGCTAAGGAGTAATCTTTAATTGAATGCTGAATAAGATAAACTTTTGAACCTTCATTTTCTATAGGCATATTTGCAAAGTAAATATATCCATCTTTTGTTTTCCCACAGTACCAACTTTCAGGAACCTTAGCAATTCCTATGTTGGGTATTTCTACCTCTTTATATCCATCATATCTATAGTGTTCATTTACAAAAAATAAGAATACTATAGATATTATCACCATAAAAATACCGCTCTTTTTCATTTCACTCGCCCCTTTACTTGTAATACTAAGTATATTTATACAAATTAAATAGATATCCTTTTTATTCATAACAAAATAAAGTGACTTTATCTCCTATATTTCATGAAATTTAAAAAGACTAAATTATTTATTAATTTAGCCTCTTTAAATTTCATATATTATTTTAATTTAAATTCGTACTCTTTTACGCCATCTACTGAATTAGTAACATTTGTATATCCATTTTTATCTAATAGCTGTGATGCTTCAGAACTTTTAGTTCCTGTATTGCAGTATAATAATATTTCTTGGTCTTTATTTTTTAATTCTTTTTTAGCTTTTGCTTCAAATTCATCCATTGGTATATTAACTGCATTTTCTACTGAGCTTTTCTCAAAATCTTTAGCATCTCTAAGGTCTAATATAACAGCCTCTTTATTTTCTGTTGCTAATTTCTCAAATTCACTTCCAGTTACATTAGTATATTTAACTGTATCATAATCATATTCTTCCATTCCATCTTCAGCATTGTATACTTTAGTGAATTCTTTATCCACTAACATTTGTCCTGCTTCTCCACTTTTCTTTCCTGAATTACATATTAACACTATTGTTTGATCTTTATAGCCTTCTAACTCACTTATTTTTCCCTCAAAATTATCAAATGGTATGTTTATTGCATTAGCTAAATGTCCTTTTTTGTATGCATCTGCACCTCTTACGTCTATTACCAATGTCTCTTTGGTTTCCTTTACTAGCTCTAGTGTTTTTGCTGAGTCTATTTTGTTATATGTTTTTTCGCTCTCCTTTGAAGAACACCCTATTGCAAAGCTTAATGTCACAACCAGTAACATCCCCAATGATAAAACTTTAAATTTTTTGTTTAATTTCACGATTATCCCTCCAGCTAAATTCCTTATTATAGTTTCTTATAATATACTTTAATAATTCAACTTCTTAATCCATTTCATTATAACAAACCCACTTGTTTAGGCAAATCAATATAAAAATAATCAATAATTAATAAACATAAATAAATTTCATCTATAAAATTTAAAACTTATATTTTGTATTCTTTTATTTTTAGTTTCACATTTTCACACGTAAATAAAGTACTCATAATAGCAAAATCATCTGCATACTTTGAAACTTCTTTAACATTTTTTGGTAATATACCTCCTAGTGCAACAATCTTAATATTAGTGATTTTTTTTCCTTCTTCTAAAAGGTTTATTCCCTTAGGTTTTAAACTCTCCTTGCACTTAGTTTCGTATATATGAGATAAGATTATGTAGTCTACTTTTATATTTTTTTCTTTAATAATTTCTTCTAATCTATTAATTTCATTTGTACTGTGAAGAGATAATCCTAAAATTTTATTATATTCAAAAACAAACTCTTCCTTAACAAGTTGTATAAATCTTCTAAAAGGCAAATGAATACCATCAAAATTAAGGTTTTCATATAAATTTATATTACTGTTAATAATCAAATTAAACTCATTATGTAAGTAATTTGTTTTACTCACAATCTTATTGTACAAATCAGTTAACTCCTCATCACTCATATCTTTTTCTCTTAAAATAATATTTTCTACTCCGCTACTTATGGCATCTTCAATAACTGATAAGTAATGATTTTCATCACATAAATGTCTATTTGTTATCAAATACATTAAAATCTCACCCAATCTTTAAATACATATTGATATCCAATTGATTTCAACATACTAGCTACTTCTTCTATACTATTATCATCATTAGTTTTAAATTGTGCTGTATTTTCTTCTCCTTGAGAATGTCCACCAACATCTGTTGACACTGCTGCACTTAATTTTGTAACACCAAGGGGCATTAAATGTTTTCTCATATATAGAGTTTCTCTACTTGATACATTTAATGCTGCATGAGGATCAAACAACCTCATAACAGTTAAAATCTGAAACTCTGTAGCATCATCCACCTCTAATACATCTTGGAAGCTTCCTTTAAAAGGTCTTATTCTAGGAGCAGAATATGATAGCTCTATATGTGGATATTTTGTTTTTAAATATTCTCCATGTAAAATTGAGAAAAATGCATCTTTTCTAAAATCACTAAGTCCAAGCAATGCTCCTATGGATAATGATCTCATACCAGCAATAGCTCCTCTTTCTGGTGCATCTAGTCTATATGCATAATCAGCTTTAGGACCTTTTATATGTACTTTCTTATAAACTTCCTCGTCATAAGTTTCTTGATATATAGTTAGTGAATCTACACTTTTATAAACTAAGTGTGTATATCCTTCTACGTCCATAGGATAAACTTCTATAGCTATTGATGTAAATTTTTTAGATAAAATTCCCACAGCATCACCTATATATTCAATACTTGATTTTGTTTCACTTTCTCCAGTCAAAACAATAATATGTTTAAAACCTTTAGCAGCTACTGCTTCCCCTTCTTTTTGTATTTCTTCTAAAGATAGTTTTTTTCTTTTTATTCCACTATGACAATTATAACCACAATAAACACAGTGATTTTCACAGTAATTTGCAATATAAATAGGTGTATATAAGGTTACAGTTTTGCCACAATACTGCAATGCTAACTTTCTAGCTTTTTGAGCCATCGCTTCTAGATGTTTTCTTGCTGTAGGTGAAAGTAAATTAAGTATATCTTTATGATTTAACTTATCCTTTGATAAACTTCTTAGTACATCATTATCACTTACTCTTTCAAAATATCCATCAAAATCAAAATCTTTATATTTTTTTATTACCTCATAAAAACTCATTTTATATACCTCCTACAATTTTCCTAAAAAACCAGTAAGAGGAGAAGATGCATTGGCAAATTCTGATACAGCTCCAGTTTTTGCAAGAAATGCAGCACGACCACCTTCAACTGCCATTTTGAATGCTTTTCCCATAATTATAGGGTCCCCTGCTGATGATATGGCTGTATTTACTAAAACTGCTGCAGCTCCCATTTCCATAGCCTCCATAGCTTGGGATGGCTTGCCTATACCTGCATCAACAATAATAGGAATATCCAATTCATCTATCATTATTCTTATCATCTCTTTCATTTTAAGACCTCTATTTGAACCAATTGGTGCTCCTAGTGGCATAACTGCCGATGCCCCAGCTTCTATTAATCTTCTTCCTGCATATAAATCTGGACTCATATAAGGTAGTACTACAAATCCTTCATCAGCAAGAATTTTAGTTGCCTTTATTGTTTCTTCATTGTCTGGTAATAAGTATCTTGTATCTGATATTACCTCTATTTTTACAAAATCCCCACATCCCATTTTACGAGATATTCTTGCTATTCTTACAGCTTCTTCAGCCGTTGTTGCTCCTGATGTATTTGGAAGAATTGTCATATTTTTAGGTATGTATGTTAGAATATTTTCATTAGAATTATCTAAATCTACTCTTCTTAGTGCCATAGTTATTATTTCACTACCACTTTCTTTTATTACTTTTGGAAGTATTTCATTTGATCCGTATTTTCCTGTCCCAATTAAAAGTCTGCTATCAAACTCATATCCACCTAATATTAATTTGTCCATTAGTTTATCCCCCTACATATAATCTATAAGTATTTTACTTGCCAAATTTGCCATGTGATTTGCACAAATTGCCACACGAGGTGCCATTAGACCTTCACCTTCTTTTGCTTCATGTACAAAATCACCACATATATAAAATTTTTCTCTTATTTTCTTTGTTACAATAAGATTTGAGTCATAATATCCTGCCATGCCAGAAGATGCTATTAAATATTTTTCTCTCATATGAAATAAAACAAAATTGCATATTTCAGCTTTACAATTTGGATCATCAAAAGCTTCAATTATTATATCTACTTCATGTAAAAAATTCATATTTTCTTTAGTAATATAAGAATTATGTATTTCAATATCTATAAATGGATTAATCTTATCTAAATGTTCTTTCATTGCTTTTGTTTTGTATTTTCCAATATCATTAATAAAATATTGTTGTCTATTTAAATTTGAAGGTTCTACAACATCATAATCAACTAAAATCAACTTACCTACACCTATTCTAGCTAGAGAGATAGCTATATTAGAGCCTAGACCACCAAGGCCCAAAATAGCTACCTTTCCTACTTTTAATTTTTCATGTGCTTTTGGTGTATGCCTTGCAATCATAAGACTTTCTAGTTCATTCATAGAGGGTTTCTTTCCTTTTTCTATTAAAGTTACTCTATCATTTTCTTTTAATATTTCGTCTTTATTAGTAGGAAATCCATTCAAAACTACAACATCACTAAACTTATTAAAAATATCTTTAATTTTAAAAATACTTATATCATCTTCAACTTCTCTTTCTATTTCATTAACAAATATTTTCAAATCAACCACCACCAATAAAACTAATAATTTCTATTGCATCATGCTCTTTTAATACATAGTTTTCATATTGCTCATTTTCTAAAATTTCTAAATTTATCTCTACAACAACTCTATCTTTATTTAAGTTGTAATCATTTAATAAATCTAATACAGTTTTATTATTTTGAAATTCTACTACTTTTCCATTAACCTTCATCGTTACACCTCCTCACCTTTTTATTTCAATAAAAAAAGCCTTACCCGTAGGTAAAGCTTGTAGTAATCACATATCATATGTAAAAATTCACATATTTCATCATATAACACTCTACTCTTTCCTACGCTGGTATTATCCAGATCAGGTATAAGGGTTAATGTTTCCATCTCTCAGCCTCTTAGGGCACCCCTAGGTAAAACTTTTTAATTTATTTTAATTGTAGTACTTATATTTCATTTTTTCAAATCAAAATATTTTTATGCTTATATTAATTATATTTCTATCCTTGCCACACCAGTTTTTATAGCAGCTTCTCTTACTGCTTTTGCCACATTTTCTACTACATTTTTATTGAAAGCATCTGGAAGTACATAATCTGGTGTTAACTCTTCATCCTTAACTACATTTGCTATTGCATAAGCTGCTGCAACTTTCATTTCTTCATTTATTTCTTTTGCTCTAACGTCTAAAGCACCTCTAAAAATCCCAGGGAAAGCAAGCACATTGTTAACTTGGTTAGGGAAGTCTGAACGGCCTGTACCCACTATAAATGCTCCTCCTGCTTTAGCTTCATCTGGGAAAATTTCTGGAGTTGGGTTTGCCATGGCAAATACTATTGGTTTGTCTGCCATAGTTTCTACCATTTCTTTTGTTACCATTTTTGGTGCAGAAACTCCTATAAATACATCTTTATTTTTTATTATATCCACTAACGTTCCTACTTCATTATTTTTATTAGTTAGTGTTAGCATTTCTTTTTGTGCCCAGTTAATATTTTTAGAGTTTTCATGAATTGCACCATTTATATCACATAAAACTATATTTTTTACATTTAAATTAAGTAACATTTTAGCTATAGCCATACCTGCTGATCCTGCACCGTTTATAACTATTTCCAAGTCCTCAATTTTCTTTCCTGCTAATTTAACTGCATTTAAAATTCCTGCAGAAACAATTATTGCTGTACCATGTTGATCATCATGGAATACTGGAATATCTAATTCTTCTTTTAATCTATTTTCTATTTCTATACATCTAGGAGAATTTATATCTTCTAAATTAATTCCGCCAAATACAGGTTCTAATAATTTTACTGTTTTTACTATATCATCAATATCCATAGTGTTTATACATATTGGGAAAGCATCTACCTTGCCAAATTCTTTAAATAATATTGATTTACCTTCCATTACAGGAATTGAAGCAGCGGCACCTATATTTCCAAGACCTAAAACTGCAGTTCCATCACTAACTACTGCTACCATATTACTCTTACAAGTATATTTATAAACATCTTCTGGATTTTCTTTTATTTTTAAACAAGGCTCTGCAACACCTGGAGTATATGCAGTAGATAAATCATCTTTGCATTTTACTTCAACCTTACTTTGTATGCTAACCTTCCCTCCATGATTTTCGTGCATTTCTAATGCTAATTGTGCAAAATTCTTATTACTCATTTTACTTCTCCTTTATAACACTTGACAAATTATTAGTTATTAAATTTATTCTGATTCTTTTGCAAACATCGCTCTTCCTTTTTCATATATATTGTTGCCATAAGAGTCTATGGCAACAATTAATTGTAAATCTTCAACTTCCAATCTTCTCACTGCTTCTGGCCCTAAATCTTCATAAGCTATTACTTCACATTTTTTTATAGCATGAGAAATATATGCTCCGGCTCCACCAATGGCTGCTAAATATACAGCCTTATTTTTTATCATAGAATTTACTACTTCTTCGCTTCTTTTCCCTTTACCAATCATAACTTTTAGTCCTAGCTCTAATAAAGGCACTGTTAAGTCATCCATTCTATAACTTGTAGTTGGCCCAGCTGAGCCAATTATTTGTCCCTCTTTGCTAGGCGATGGTCCCACATAGTAAATTCCAGCTCCATTTACATCAAATGGTAGCTCTTCTTCATTATGTATTGAGTTTATCATTCTTTTGTGGGCTGCATCTCTTCCAGTATAAATTACACCACTAATTTTAACAACATCTCCACAAACTAACTTTTCTATATCTTCGTTTTTAAAAGGTGATTTTAACTCTATCATATTTCCCCTCCTATATAATCACTTGCTTATGTCTAGCAGAGTGACAATTTATATTAACTACAACAGGAAGCCCTGCTATATGTGTTGGGAAAGTTTCAATATTAACAGCAAGAGCCGTAGTATTTCCTCCAAGACCTTGAGGACCTATTCCTAAATCATTGATTTTTTTAATCATCTCTTTTTCTAAATCTGCTATCATATCATCTTCACTATGAGTTCCAATATCTCTAAATAAAGCTTTTTTAGCAATTTGAGCGCATTTATCTACTGTACCACCAATACCTACGCCCACAACTATTGGTGGACATGGATTTGGTCCCGCTTCACTTACAGTTTTCACTATAAATTCTTTAACTCCCTCAATTCCATCAGAAGGTTTCAACATTTTTAATTGACTCATATTTTCGCTACCAAAACCTTTTGGTGCATATTGAATTTTTATTTTATCTCCCTTTACCATTTCATAGTGAATTATGGCAGGAGTATTGTCCTTTGTATTTATTCTAGTTATAGGACTTACTACAGATTTTCTAAGATATCCTTCTGTATAACCTTCACTTACACCTTTATTAATGGCATCTGTTAAAGTATCTCCTTTTATCATAACTTCTTGGCCAATTTCAACAAAAAATACTGCCATTCCTGTATCTTGACAAAGAGGTATATGTGTTTCTTTAGCTATTTGAGCATTCTCTATTAAAATATTTAATATATCTTTTCCTAGATCACTTTTTTCTTTTTCTAAATTTTTCTTAAAGGATTTTATTACGTCATCCCCAAGGTATATATTTCCTTCAATACAAAGTTTCTTAACCTCTTTAGTTATTACTTTTGAATCAATTTTCCTCAAGCGAACATACCTCCCAAACAATCTCATAATTATTCGTGTTTACATTTTAACTCTACCACTTTTTTTTAATATAAACAATATTTTAAAGTATAATTTTTATGGTAATTATGTTTATATATAAATTGTATCAGTTATGAAAAAATAAATCACAATTTTTAATAAAGGATTTTCACTCCTCTATATAGAATATTTATATATGTTAGTCCTATGCTTTTTTAGGATTCATTATAAAACTTGAGGAGTGAAATATATGAGTGTTGCAACAGTAGATTTTTGGGTTAAATCATTTGATAATACTTATTTAAAATGCGCAAAAGACTTAGTTAATAGTCCTAAAGCTACTATCTTAATCCTACATGGATTAGCAGAGCACTATAGAAGATATGATTATATCACTAGAAAATTTGTTTCAGATAATTTTAATGTATATAGATATGACCACAGAGGGCACGGAGATTCTGATGGAAAAAGAGGATATGTTGATGATGCCCATACTTTTGCAAAAGATCTAAAAATTGTTATTGATTTAGTTAAAGAAGAAAACCCAAATCTTCCTTTATTTATTTTAGGTCAAGGCATGGGAGGACAACTAATGAGTATTCTTGGTGGACAATATGATAACCTAGCAGATGGCATGATATTTTGCAGCCCTTTAATTTGTGATTATGGTAATTATACAAAATGTAGTTCTGATGAATATGATAGTGATTTTGACTTTGTTTCTGTTGGAAGTATTCATAATCTAAGCCATGATTACGATTTTATTCAATCTTATGATGAAGATGAATTAGTTTTAAAACAAGTTACTGTAAGTCTTTATAATGCTTTGAAAAAAAGTAGTTCAAATATTATTGAATATTTATATAAATTTAAATATCCTTGCTTAATACTTCATGGCTCAATGGATGCAGTAACAGATTGTGAAGATAGTAGATTTTTATTTAATAATATAATTTCTAAAGATAAGGAAATTAGAATTTTAAATGGTTTGTATCATAAGCTTTTGGATGAATTAATAAAAGATGATATAATATCTGAAATAAGTAAATGGATAGAAAGTAGAATATAGTTAATTTAGGATGATTAGGAGAGTTAAAATTGTTTAACTCTCCTTTTTTAATTAAATAATATATTTAATCTCAGCATCTGGAAATATTTCTTTTATGTTTTCTGCGAAAAAGTCTTTCATATAAGCTAAATTTTCTTTTGGATAAACAAACTTTCCATAACCAAATTGACCATATTTATAAGTTCTGTGTTCATCCTCCATTGGTAAAGTATTATCTGGAAATACTTCATTTATAATATTTTTTGCTCTTGTTGTATATCTGTGAGATATTACTTCAAAAGTAATTGGATGGCTTAAATTATTGGGTATTTTTTCACTTAAATAAACTAATAAGTTTCTATAATCTTCTTCCCAGTTTTCATACATAAACACAGGAGCTATAATGTACCCCACGGGATAACCTGATTTCATCATTTTTACGCTAGCTTCAATTCTTTTTTCCCTACTACCTGTTCTTTTCTCATAATCTTCTATAACTTTCCTTGTATTAATAGTAAATCTTGCTTCTGTTTTTCCTCCATGTTCAATATCTAATAAAGTGTCAACATCATCAAACTTTGTTACAAATCTAAATCTTCCATATTCACTTTTTGCGAAAAATTCAATTGCTTTTTTTAGACAATGTGTATAAGGTTCAACAGGTATAGGGTCAGATGTGGCTGATCCTTCAAATATGGTAATTTCGGGCTTTCTTTCATCCATATACTCATTTGCTCTATCTAAAATATCATCAATGTTTGCATTGACTTTTATAAAAGTCTTGTCACCTAAGTTTGTGTTCAAATAGCAGTATTGACAATTACCCACACAACCACTAAATAAAGGTAATTGCCAATGAGCAGAAGGTTTACAGCTTTGAAATTTATAGCCTTTTTTAACTCCTACAACTAAAGTATTTTTTCCTTCTTTATAAAAATCCCTAATATTATCTCCTGGTATATGCTCTTTCACTTTATTATTTGTCAAATTTATTATTTCTGTTTTTTCTATATTTTTAAATTTGTCATAAATATTTTTACCTATTTCATAGTTTAGAGAACCTTTTTCAAATATAATTCTTTGAGGTACAAACATTACTTCACCTTCCTTTGATTCTATTTTTCCAAGTTAATCTTTAAAAATCCAAGGATAAATTGGGATTATATGTTATAATTTCAATAAAATAATATTTAAGGGGTTTATTATGTCTGAAAGTATTAATGAAAAAAATTTGAATGAACAAGAAAAGTTTAAAAGCTTTGAAAAAATCAAAGAAGAAATGATAAAAAATGGATATAAAGAGAATTTAGGAACAATTAGTGTTATAAAAGCTAACATTTATGCACTATTTACAGCCGGACCAATAGCTCTTATTTGTTTTATCATTTATATAAGAAAATGGGGGGGTATTTTTTTAGAGTTTACTCCAGCTACCATTTTGTTATTTTTTATTTCAATAATTTTATGTATTGTTATACATGAATTTTTACACGGAATCACATGGAGTTTATTTTGTAAAAATGGTTTTAAAAGTATAAATTTTGGTGTTATGTGGAAGTCATTAACTCCTTATTGTCACTGCAAAGAACCACTTAACTTTAAAGCTTATTTAACTGGGGGACTTATGCCTTTACTTATTTTAGGCATTTTACTATTTATAGTTTCTTTCTTCACAGGTAATTCTTTATTAATGAATTTAAGTATGATTAATATTTTATGCGCAGGTGGGGATACTACTATTGCTCTATTATTATGTAAATATAAGGATGCCCTTTTTATAGATCATCCTACAGACTGCGGTTTTATTGCATTCACAAAATAATAAGACAAAATTTCAATAAAAAATTCGCTTCGCTTAAGCCACTGCGTGGGCGCTATGAAATTTCAGGCAACGACCTTGCTCAAAAATACATTTTTCACACTTTCTAAATGAGTTGATATAAATTAATTCCAGAGTTTATCAACAGCGTAAATTCAACTATTATTTGCTAATATGTAAAAAACAGATACAAATTCAAAACTTGTATCTGTTTTTTATTTATTTTATTTCATCAATCATAGATTTAAAATCTGTTGAGTTGTACATAAACATAACTATGTCCGCATCACTATCTTCAATTATTTCTTTTATAGATAAATCTAATTTTTCCGTATATCTGGGGTCAACTAGTTGTACTTCTGAAAACATATCTGCAAACAGCCACGAAGTAGGAGCCTGATAAGAATCCCTTATTATTAGTATTTTTTTATCACTTAAAGCATCCTTATTTTTTATTTTCAAAATATTACAAGCATTACCAAACATGTAAGCCCCACCATATAATATTTCATCTTCATGTATTCTTGTGGCTACAAAATCTTCTTCTTTTCCTTTAGTTTCTTTTTTTCCATCATATTTAAAATACTCATATTCATGTTTGTTTTTTGAGTGAACATAAGGTATATCTTCATCTTCTTTTACTAAATTATTTAAATTTAAATTGTAACTTCCTAGGAAATATCCTTTTTTCAAATCTGTTTTAGTATAATCATTCCAATTTATATTTTTAAAACCTTCTGTTTTTTTTATTTTTTCTATAATATTTTTAAAACCTTCATATGCCCCTATGCCATTCCAATGATGATCTGTTTTAAAATATAATTTTTCTCTTTCTTTCTCATTAAATTCACTTAAAAAATCTTCATCTATGTCAATAAAATCTATTTTATCTTTATCTAAATAGCTTTTAAATTTATTTTTATTTTCAGTAGCATTATTTAAACCTTTTGTAAATCTAGGGTACAAATGAGTTAACATGCTTTCTTTATGTGGCACTGATGCATAATAAACACTTTTGTTAGACTTTAATGCTGCCTGAGAAAGTTCATTTATTTTTTCAGCTGAACCTTTTAATTCTTCCTCTGATAATGAATCTATTGGTGTTGGCATAACCCAATTATTTTCAAGCACATAGTAGTTTTTAATTTTATTTTTACCAAGCATTAATTCTGCTTTATTATAAAGCTGTGACAACTCCTCTCTAAAAGGAAATTGATCCGAAAAATAGTCTTCAAATTTTTTAGTAAAGTCTTCTTTTGGCACATCTTCTACTGATGGTATTTGTGCTAATGCTCTATTTTCAGACGCGCTTATCTCTTTGTCTTTACTTATTGTATGAATAAATAATGTAGCTATTATTGCAATTAAAAATGGCATAGCTATATATTTAGCTTTTTTATTATTCATTATTGTCTCCTCCTCTTAGAACCTAAAATATAAAAATGGATTATATGTTGAATTTATTAAAATCACAACAACCATAAACATAATTGACATTAGTGAAATTGAGTGAAGTGCATAAGCAAATCTATTATCAATCAACTTATTATTTATTAACTCAATTTTTGACTTAATTTTAGATAAAATTGGTGTAGCAAAAATAATTGCTAAAATCACAATAAATCCTGATTCATTTATGTAGTTAATAAATGAAATATTACAAATAGAATTTACTCCAATTCCTAGTAAAACTTTTATATATTCATATGCTTGTACAATATTTTCTGCTCTAAAAAATACCCATCCTATCATTACTAATAATATTAAATAAATATGTCTACAAAACTTTGGCACCTTATCTAAATATTTTTGTAAGAAGGCTTTTTCTAGTGCAATTAGAATACCATAATATAATCCCCATGTTACAAAAGTCCAGTTAGCTCCATGCCATATACCTGTTAATGACCAAACTATAAATAAATTTCTATACTGCTTAATAGGAGAAACTCTATTTCCTCCTAAGGGAATGTAGATATAATCTCTAAACCAGCTTCCTAAGGATATATGCCACCTTCTCCAAAACTCTGATACACTTTGAGAAATATATGGATAATTGAAGTTTTCTAAGAAATCAAAACCAAACATTTTTCCAAGGCCTATAGCCATGTCGCTATATCCACTGAAGTCAAAATAAATTTGTAGAGTGTAGCATATTATTCCTAGCCAACCTTCCATTGTAGATAAATCTGACATATTAGTAGCAAATATACTGTCAGCAACTAAACCTAGATTATTTGAGAAAATAACTTTTTTCCCAAGACCTATAACAAATCTATTTATCCCCACGGAAAATTTATTTATTGTATGAACTCTACTATTTATTTGCTCGTCCACTGTTTCATATCTAACAATTGGACCTGCCACAAGTTGTGGAAACAAACTTATATACAATGCTAAATTATATACATTCCTCTGAAGCCTCTTATTATTTCTGTACACATCAATTACATAACTCATTGTTTGGAAAGTGAAAAATGATATTCCAAGAGGCAAAGGTATTGTAGGAATACTAATGTTAATATGTAATAAACTATTAATATTATCTATTAAAAAATTACTATATTTAAATACTCCTAATAGTGAAATATTAAAAATTACAGCTATTATAAGCCACAACTTTTTCTCCTTTATATCCTCTGAAGATACTTTAAGCCCAAATATATAATTGCAAATAATGGATGCAATCATTAAAAATACATATTTAGGTTCTCCCCATGCATAAAAGAATAAACTAGCCAATAGTAATACCATATTTTTTAGTTTTTCATTAGATAAATAATAAAAAATAAGTACTATAGGTAAAAATAAAAATAAAAAAATTAAACTGCTAAAAACCATAATTATTTCCAATTCTAAATCTTAGAATTGTTTCCCCTCCATCTATTAATTTTCTTATATATAAATATAACTGAAAAAATCATTAAAATATCATATTTAGAAGTATTGTGCATTCTTTGTAATAAATATTTAATAAAATGTAATCTTTGTTATAAATTTGTTATAAAGATTCGCTTCGCTCAAGCCACTGTGTGGGCGCTACACTTCATGTCGCCAACTCGATGCCTTTGAGCAACGTGTTGGCGAATCATTTTGCTAGCGCTTTAGACAACGACCTTGCTAAAGATTAATTTTTACAATTTAAAAAGCTATGAAATTGATTTTTACTTCAACTTCATAGCTTTTATGAAAATTATAAGCTTTAACAGTCTAAATCATTTAATTTACCGTCTATTATTGATATAATTCTGTCTGATTTTTTTGCAATTTCATTATTATGAGTTATCATTATTAAAGTTTGATTGTATTTTTTTATGGATTCTTTAAGTAAATCCATAACTTCTTCTGTAGTTTTGCTGTCTAAATTTCCTGTAGGTTCATCTGCTAAAATAATACTGGGTTTAGCTGCAAGTGCGCGAGCTATAGCAACACGTTGCTGCTGACCTCCTGATAATTGATTTGGCAAGTGATCTTTTCTGTCTTCTATTCCAAGCAATTTCATAAGATCTTCTATATAATCTTTATCTATTTTTTGTTTATCAAGTTTCAGTGGTAGTTCTATATTTTCTTTGACGTTAAGAACTGGTATTAAATTATATTGTTGAAATACAAATCCAACTTTTTCTCTTCTATATTTAGCTAGTTCACCATCAGATAAACAGCATATATCTTTATTATCAACTTTTATAGTTCCATTACTTGGTCGCTCAAGTCCTCCTATTAAATGAAGAAAGGTACTTTTTCCACTTCCACTTGGTCCTACGATTGCCACAAATTCCCCCTTATTTATTTTTAAATTAACGTCCTTAATTGCATCTACTTTTGTTTGTTTTTTTCCATATAATTTACCTAAATTAATAGTCTCTAATATTACCATAATAATCCCTCTATTCTATAATATTTATAGCTTCTACTATGCTACTTTCCTTTATTTTTCTTGCTGGTAGATAAGTTGATAATAATCCCACAATTATATTTACAATTACTATTAGAATATATAATTTATAATTTATAACAAAATCCATCCCATAATCTGCAAAACCATAAGTTTCATACATCCTCGTTTGTAAAATAATTCCACCTACTACAACTATTACACTTGAAATTATTCCATAGAATAATCCCTCATAAGCTATCATTTTCTTAAAATCTTTTTCACTTATTCCTATTGCTCTAAGCATTCCAAATTCACTTGTTCTTGAAGTTAAATTGTAACTCACATTATTTATTATATTAAATATACTTATTGCAAATAAAATTGCCACAATTCCATAAGTATATAGTTTATCTTGCTTTAAACTTCTATCATTAGTTGCTTTGTCCTGAACCATATCTGTTGTAATCGTTCCGGGAACTTTACTTCCTATTTCCCCAAGCTTTTTATTTATAGCATTATGATTCTCACCTTTTTTCGCATTTGCATAAACTACATCATAGTTATTATCACCAAATAGCTTTTCTAAATAATTACTACTTGTGATAACATCTATTCCACGGTCACCACTATACATACTATCATCTGCAAAAGGATAATTAACTATAGTTCCTACTTTAAATTCGTGTTCTTCATACTCAAGATTGTCTTTTGCCTTCCAGTAAGATTCTACATTATCGATTTTCCCTTTTGGATATTTTATGGTAACAGTATCTCCAACTTTTATATTAGATAAGGGTTTTCCTCCACCAACAACTACATTCTTCGTTCCGTAAAAAGTATCAACAATATAAGGCATATAAATAACTGCTAAATTTTCATTTTTCATTTTTTCTATGTCAATCTTGCCGCTTACCACATATTTATCCAGTGATTTTAACATTTCATCATTAAAACCTTTCAACTTTTGTTTTAATAAATACTGATCACTTTTTTTATCCTTGAATAATAAACCATTTAACACACTTCCTGTATATCCACCATTATTTAATTGATCAATAAATTCCATATCTAATATGTCTTTTTTATCTAATACCATCCTAGAATGTAATACTCTAGCTGTTTTCACTTCACTTATTCCATCTGTTTTTTTTATTTCATTTATTTCTTTATCAGTAAGTCCATTTTCCTCATCAGTTGATCCATTAACTTTTAATACAAAATCTCCATTCATAAACATACATCTTTGTTGATCTTCATACATAGCTTCAGAGCGAGAATATGCATAATCATTTTTTATTACAAGTATGCCACCTATACTCATTGATAGCATAATCAGTATAAATGCTTTTTTATTTCTAAATATATTTTTTATGGAAATTGCCTTTGTTGCAGAGATCTTATTACTCAACCCGCCTAATATAAAATTACTTTTCTTTATCTTTTTATCTGATCCAAAATTTTTCTTTATGGCTTCTATGGGTGATATTTTTCTTATCTTCATATATGTTAATACACTTATTACAAAAATCATGATTATAGTACATGCTATGGATATTAATATTATATTAGTTGGTATTACAAAAGGAGTTGATTTTATATTCCCTTCATATTGTATATTTCCACCTGTTTTGTTAAATATTTGTGAACCACCCATACCAAGTAGTATGCCTATAGGTAATGATATTAGTGCTATTAATAATAGCTCATATAACATAAGTTTAAATACTCTAAAATTAGTAGCCCCAACTGCTCTTAACATTCCATAATCTCTAATTCTTTGATAAACAGATATTGAAAAAATACTATAAATTACAAGTCCTGCAAATGCACTCATAGTTATGGCTGTATTTCTACTTTCACTATCAATACCACCATTTTCTTCTACGGTTCCAACTAGTGTAGAATTTACACCTACTTGATTATCTAAATTAAGATTGGATTTTTTAGCTATAGCTTCTATATTGTTGCTAATTGGACTACCTTCATTAAACTCCACATTAGCTACAAAATTATTAATCTTATTCTCATCAAGATGCAAAAACATCTCACATCTTCCAACACTTTTATCTTTATATCTATCCTTAAGTATTCCTACAACCTTAAACTTTTCTGGCTTTTCTTTTTCATAAAGCTTAAAAGTTAATTCTTGTCCAACAGACCCTTCCAGTCCCATACTGTTTAATATCCAACCTTCTAAAACAACCTCATTTTTTCCTTCTGGCAATCTACCTTTTACAATTTTTGATTCATCATTTAGAAAATTATTGTCAGCATAAAGTATGTTAATAGGTAGCTTTTCTCCTTTATCTGTAGATGCATAGTAAGAATTTAATCCTATATTCTTTATATCCTTGCCTTCCTTAACAACCTTCAGTTGATTCTTGTCTATATCTTTATAGGCTACATGATAAGTTCCTGTTTCTCTTTTTATCCTTTCTAAGCCAGCTTCTTGTGCACTTTTTGATAATGTCCCTACCCCTACTATAAGTGCTGTTCCCAAAACTATACTAAGCATTATGGCTATAGATCTTGATTTAAAACTTTTTATATATTTGATTACTATACTGAAATCTTCCCTCATTTGTTTTACTCCCTTCCGTCTGAATAAATTCTTTCCTTGAATAAGTTCATTATATCTGTGATAAATATTTCTATCAAATCAAGTTTATTCAATTTTTTTATGGTTATTTGTTCATTTCCATAGATATAATTACAAATTTTCAGCTCATTTATGTAAATTACAACTTTTTACATATTTTTTTATAAATGATATACTCCTATTATAAATGAATGACTAAGGAGTTAAATATGTACAATATTTTTATATTTACAATGGGTATTTTAGTAGTTTTTGTGGGTAGTAATCTATTTTTTTACAGATATGATTTTTATAAAAATATGAGTCTTGGTAAAAGAAATATTTTTAGTTTATGTATATCTTCAATATTATTTTTAATAACTTATAAGATATTTACTTTTACTTTATATAAATTAAATGATAGTTTATTGACAAAAGGTATTTTTATATCAGTATTAGCCTTTATATTAATGATTTTTTCTTTATATCTAGGCTGTGAATTTTCAAAAGTATTAAATAAGAAGTATGAATACAAATGTGAATTAAATAAGCTAAATAACAAAATAGAGCATAAGGACAGTATTATAGCCAAACTTAGAAGTCAGAAGCATGATTATCTTAAACATTTGCAAGTAGTTTATTCTCTCCTTAATAACAATTTAAATAAGGATGCGAAAGACTATATAACAAATATATCTAATAGCTTTAGATCTAAAACTTCTAGATATGGCAAAGTATCTTATTTAGATGCTATTGCTTCACTAAAATACGAAGAGTGTCTTATGAAAAATATTACATTTGATGTTTATATCCAAGATTTTATTGATAACTTGGTAATTGAACCAAGTGATATGAGCTCCGTAATTTTAAACATAATTGACAACGCTATTGATTCTTTGTCTACTATTAAAAAAGACCATAAATATATAAAACTTTTCGTCTACGAAGATGAGTTTCAATATGTTATATCAATAAAAAATAATGGCCCACAGATATATAATACGGAGAGTATTTTTGAAGAAGGATTTTCAACTAAAGATGGAGATAACAGGGGTTATGGTCTTTATCTTGTGAAAAATATTTTAGATAAATATGGTTATCATATTTTTGCAAGTAGTGATGAGTTTTTAACTGAATTTACTATTATAATACCGAAATACTGCTAAGGGGGAGATTATTCTAATGATAAAAGTTTTAATATGTGATGATGATAAAGCTATAAGAGATGATATAGAAAATATAATAAAAAATTTTGGCTATGTTGATTATGTGAAAAAAGTAAAAAACGGTATTGATGCCATAGAATTTATTAAAAGTGAAAAAATAGATTTACTTATAATGGATATTGATATGCCTCATAAAAATGGAATTGATTGTGCAAAGGAAATCTCAAAAATAGATGAAGATGTTCATATAATCTTTGTGACAGGTTTTGCTGATTATAGTTTAGAAAGTTTTAAGGTTCATCCTGTTGATTTTATAGTAAAGCCATTTACTAAGGATAAGATTTTGGATTCTTTAAATATTGCCATAGACCACATTAATTCTCACAAGTTGGCTAAAAGTAACTTTATTGAAGACACCTTATTTGTATATAAAGTAAGAAAACAAGTTCATATGCTTAACTTTGATGATATTGTTATGTTTGAAAAAAATTCTAGAGCAATAAATCTTTATACTAAAGATCATGATGTAATAAAATTCTATGAAAATTTCGAGGATTTCTCTAAAAGACTACCACCAAATTTCTTCACCTCTCATAAGCAATATATAGTTAATTTAAAGTTAATACATAAGGTTATACCTATTAATAAATCATCTCTTGAAATAAGATTTATTAATTTTCAAGAAACAGCAACCTTGAGCAAATCACTGGAAAAAGATTTTCTTTATAGATTTTATAGAACAAAAAGATTTTAAGGCATACCACATGGTATGCCTTATTTTATAATATCTGCATATTTAAAGTTTATAGTCTTTTGTAAATCTTCAGGATTTAACTCAATTTGAAATCCAATTTTTCCTCCACTTACAATTATTTTTTCTAAATTTTCGCCACTTTCATGTACAAATGTAGGATATAATTTCTTCATTCCTACAGGAGAGCATCCTCCTCTGATATATCCTGTCACCTTATTTATATCTTTAACATGAATCATTTCTACGTTCTTTTCTCCAGCTGATTTTGCTGCTTTTTTCATATCTAGACTTTCTGCCACAGGTATTACAAAAACATAAAAATTCTTGCTAGCTCCTTGTGCTACTAAAGTTTTAAATACCATATTTTCATCTTGATTTAATTTGTGTGCCACACTTATTCCATCAATATGGTTATCATCAGCTTCATAAGTATACATATTATACTCTATTTTCTTAGCATCTAATATTCTCATAGCATTAGTCTTTTGTTGCTTTTTTGCCATTTCATCATCTCCTTGTTAATTTTTCCAAATTGATATTATTCTTTTATTATAATATAATTTCCTAAGCGGATACATCATTTATCATAAAAAAGTAAATTTTGAGTAATATATTTATCCTAATTAGTGATTATGATATATCGTTGACAATACGAAGTGATTCACCCACACAATGGCTCAAGCGAAGAGAATTTTATTTTACTTCTATAATATAGGCGCTTGTTTGTGGCGGTATACTCATTGTCATAATATTAGAATGATAAGCCACAACTAAATCACCTATATTTAAATCTTCTACAGTAATTTCATTGTACTCGCGATCCACTATTAAAGTTTCATCACTTACAACAAGTCTTGTAAATGTATAAATATCCTTCGGATTCTGTCCTATAGTGACTAACTTATATCTTTCATCATTACTATCCATTATTTCTACTATTACTCCTATTTTATAAGAACAACATTTCATTATAATCCCTCCAATAATTCTATTTACTTATTTATATTTTTCTTCGTTAAATATAGTTACAATAATAAAAAAATAAAACACCCTATAATATATAAGATGTTTTTATTTAAAGTTATTGTATACTCTAAATCTAGATATTTGGCATAATGGAACTAAATAAATCGTCAAATACCTCCTTAATTAATACCTTATATTACAAACTTATTAGTTTCTATAACAACTTCCTTCACAATGTTTTTTCGAAGAATTTCTTTTTCTATCTTTTTCACATTCTGATACTCCACAAGCTGTACAGTTTAGTATTTCTTTTGATGCTAGTTCGAATATTGTACTAGCCAATTCTAATACTACTTTTTCTAGCGAATTTATTTCATCTTCTAATTCACACACCATACATTCTATTAATTCACACTTACAATCCATATGTGACTTACATAAGCACTCTATATTACTTATTTTCGAAATTATACTTTCTATTAAATCTATTATTTTAAATAATTTACATAAAACATCTGATATCAAGTCACATTTTTTACTAAATAGACATTTTAATTGGCAAAGTAAATTTTTTAAATTTTTTAATATACATTCAAATTTATCTATTTGTAATAGATAACCATAGTTTTTCTTGCAGCTAGTACATTCCTCTATATCAAAAAGTGTTGTCATTAATATATCTAATAAACTCATACAATTACAATCTTTATTCCATCCCTGTAGTTTATCAATGCACAAGTCTTCTTCTAAAAAATTTTTCGTAATATTTCTTATTATTTCTACTTCTTTTGAATGGCGTTTCTTATCACAAGAATTATGGTCATGACAATTTTCATGATGTTTTTCATTACATTCACAATCCTCATGATGCATATCATCTATGCAGTCTTCTTCACAAGGTTTAAAATCATTATGACAATCGTCAAATTCTTTATGATAACATTTTTTATCACAAATCAAATCAAACTTCATTTCGTTTAATATTTCATAAATAAATTTTAAATTAAATACATAATACACTACTCATCCCACCTTTTTAGTCTAAGAATACGCTTTTTATATGCTAATTCTTTAATAATTTTGTAAAAACTTTTATAATACTTATTTCTTGCAACACAGCCACATCTATCTTGACGTTGGTATGGGTAAGACCTCTATTTCCATAATTCGTCATGTTAGAATAGAACATTTCTCCAGATTTTCTTTGTAATGATTCTGCTGTATAGGAAGGCATGCATTGGTGTTAATTAGAAACTTAAATCGATGCTATTAACGCACTTAATTCTTGTAGCTAATCACTCATTAAGTTTTTTAATAAAAATTACCTTCTTTTCCTATATATATGAACATTTCTAATAATTGACACTAAGTTTAGTGTTTTTATTTATTAAAATTTATATTATTTACATAAAAATACATCACAAAATTATTTTTTTTCCATATTATAAGATATACTTGATAGGAGGGAATATTTATGAAAAATTATGACTGTCATAGCAACATAATATGTCCATCAACGGTAAAAAATTTTTTAGATTCTGATATTGCTACAATTACTGCAAATTCAAGTTTACCAATGTACTTTACTTTATGCGAAAATTTAAAATTACCTAAAAAATGCAAAATTGAAATCCTAGAAACAAAATTACAATATAGTATTTCTAAAACAGAAAAAGAATTGTTGATCAATGGTAAATGTGTAAATTCCCATAAATCTTTACTTAATGATTGTATAAATATAAAGGACGTATTTATTAATTTACCAAAAGATAACCACAATAAAATCTTATTTAGTATCATAGAAAAACTAAAATTAGAAATTTCACTTATATTAGAATTTAAGGCTATAGCTCATACTGATAATTGTAAAAAAATATATTTTGAAGCCACTGGAAAGTCTAAAGATCGTATAGAAATTCTTTTAATGAACAAATGTTGCATACCTGCCAATTGTGATTTAGATAATAATTTTATAGATGTAGACCACCGCTTAAATGCCGAGGTTAATCCAGAGTATATATTTATATCTCCTAAATACGATTGCCATTCTAATATTGATGGCCTTTTAGGAAAGGTCTTTATTAATTATGAAATTCTGATGGATTTAATGTGCTATGAAAAAATAAGAAAGTGTTTTTATAATACTTCCTATAATACTGGAGATATTTATCATAAAAAATATATGTATTTTAACTGACAATTATATTTGTCAGTTTTTTATTTTAATATAAAAGTTTTTACATGATATCTTATTTTGTAACACAAGATTCTTTCTAAATATATTAGAATTAATTCTTTAATAGTAAATTTAAGATTCTATTATCATCCATAAAATACATCAATATTTAACAAAATTTTAGTTTTTTATACTTATTTAGTAACATTATTCTATCTTATAAATATATTATAAATATAGGCTAAGGAAACCTATATAATATAAATATTTAAGGAGTAGATATTATGAGTAATAACGGTTGGCTATCATCCTCATGTCAACAATATGATCCTTATCCTGGCTCTGGTACTAGTCCAAAACCTAAACCATGTCAAAAAAATAAATGTTGCTGTAACAAAGACATGAAAAGATCTTTAGAATTATTATTAAATCCAACTATAAAGGATGCTATAATATACAATGAATTCGCATTTGTTGGTGAAAAATTTTTAGTAGGTACTAGTTTAGAATTAATTACTGATTGGACCACTGAGGAGAACGACAATACTAGACCACCAGATGCAACATTAAGTTCAATTGACCCTTGTCAATTTAGTTTTATAAATATAAATGCTCCTGGGTATTACTATCCAATACCATCTGAAGATCCATCACCTTATTTTATACCAAATACAATTTCTAGAGCATCTCTTTGTAATTTAGATGCTATAATTTTCAACTATGATCCAGAAGCTGTAGAAGATTTTGAGGCAAGCTTAAAAACATTACTTGACAAAAAATACCCATGTCATAATTTTAAAAATAATGAATTTTGCTGTGGCAATGATATATTAAGAGATGATGAATGTTGTTGTGGCGATGGTATATTTAGAGATATAAATAAACCTTATTCTTTCAATGATAATTTAGTTAATATTACAAGTGGATGGCTTGCTTTACATGAAGCTAAGATTTTAGGTAAAGTTGGAAATATTTTAGTTCTTGCTAATACTCTTGATGATATAAATAGAATTTATTTTGTATGCTTAGAATCTATAGGGTTCTATGGAATACCAGTTTAAAATTAGATATGTTTATATATAAATAAATCATTTATTTTTAATTAAATAATATAGGTGTGCATTATTCTACCAAAAGTTGGAGACTATGAAATTTTTTTATGAATAGCTTTCTATGATAAATTTGTTAAGGCTCGGGTAGAATAAAAATCTATCCATGCCTTAACTTTAATGTCATTCTAATTTAATTGCACGTCAAGCACACCTTTAAAAAAGGTGTTTTTTGCTAGGTATAAATAATTGTTAATCTAGTCGTCCTTCATACATTATTGATAACTTTACATAAACTTTATCCCAATTTCTAAGATGTAAATTCCATTTTTTTAGTAGCCTCAAAGGTAGATAGATATAAAGCTTTAAGTAAAGCCGTATCACTTGGAAATACAGTAAGTTGACGGTTTAAACGATGTGTACTATTAAGATTTTCAATTGCATTTATAGTATATATAACCTTACGCATATCTGCAGAAAATTTAAATATAGGGCTTATTGCATTCCAATTTTTAAACCAACTTTCCATAGCGTTTGGATAATGATCTTGCCCTTTTCCAATTCATTTAGTACGCTTAACCAATATTTACTACTTTTATTTTAGGCTCAAAAGAACTATCTCTATCTTGCGGTACCTCAATTTAGAACTCACCATATATACTTCTAACTTTTTTGATTTATTTCCGTTTCTTGAATTAGAACTTTCATCCCTTTCATAAATGTTTATAACCTAGATGATTATTCATTTCAGCTTAAAGCATAGATTTAATTGTACCTCCAAGCGAATCTTTTAATACATCTTGAATATCATTCAACTGTTGCAATGTCATATTCTTCTATTGGCGTAGCTATAATATTCTTTCTTCATTCAGTTAATCTTTCTTTTCTTTTTCTTACCATAAAAAACAGACTCCCATAATAATTTAATATTATCATAGAAATCTATTATATTTTAGAAATTATAGATTTTTTTTCACAGGCTCTTGTACTTTGTGACTTATATATAATTGCATTTGATTTATTCCACTCTTTAATAGTTACAATTAATATATTCATAGAAATTACCACCTTTATTTTTTATAGTAGTTTAGCACCTTATTAACTGCTAATACTACATCTTGTAAATCTTTATCACTCATATTTGCATGTAGTGGTAAAGTAATCATTTTATTATATAAATCTTCTACATTAGAACATAAACCTTCTTCATATCCTAGTTTTTTATAATAAGGTTGTAAATGCACTGCTTGACCAGTAAAATCTACAGGTATTATTGCCTTAGTTTTGCTAGTTATTTTCTTTTCTATTTCTTTTGGATCTATATTATAAGTGAATGGATTAATATCAGCAAATACAGATTTTCCACCACAATATAAAACACAATTAGCTGAAGCTGCAAATGTCATAGGAGTAGTTATAACCTCATCTCCTTTTTTAATCCCTACTGCAAAGCAAGATGCATGCAATGCAGCTGTCCCATTTTATACAGCTACAGCATATTTGCAACCTACATAACTAGCCACCATTTATAGCTAATTCACTTTTCATCTTATATTCTCCTTTCTCTATTTTTAGTCCAGTTTTTTAATTATTTTTGCAGGTGATCCTCTACCAATTCAAAAGCCCTATTTTATCACTACTTCTTCCTCAGAGTCTCCTTGCTGAAGAATTGGCTTATTTATATCTGCATAATTATAATTATTAACTGTTATAAACACGTCTGATTCAATTAGCACATTATTTTCTATAATAATTTTAGATACTTTACCTGCATGTAACTGTATTCCTGATCTTAATACAAGATTATTTGCCAAGTTAATGTTATTTCCATTTACAATTGTTACATACTATCCTTACCTGTACGTTGTCTCACAATTGTCCAATATTACTCTTTACTAGCATATTGTTTAGAGGTTTTATACGAAGCATCCAGTGTTTTAATAGTGTTTCTGGACCAAATTTATATTTATTTAATATACTCATATTTATTACATCCTTCTTATATATAAAATATAATTATGTTTTATATATTCTTAATCTATTCATTTCATATCTTAACTGCTCTACACTTAACCACTGAGTATTTATTCCTGAGCTATACTCAAATCCAACTGGTATAAGTTTTCCACCTTCAGCAAAATAATTGTCTTCATTCCACCAATCAAGTTGAAGGTATATTATATAATGGTTTTCATATTCATAAGTAGTTCTAGAATCATCTTTTGTTATCATTATTTCATGCAATTTTTCGCCTTCTCTAATGCCTATATTTCTAAGTTCACATCCTGGTAACATAGCCTCTGCTAAATCTACTATTTTAAATGATGGTATTTTAGATATATATGTTTCTCCTCCTTTTGATTCTTCTAATGCTTTTAAAACTAATTTAATTCCATCCTCCAAACTAATCCAAAATCTAGTCATATTAAAATCTGTAATTGGCAATTCTTTTATGTTTTGTTCTATAAGATTCTTAAAGAAAGGAATAACTGAACCTCGACTTCCACATACAGCTCCATATATTACTATAGAAAATATTGTTCCTTTTTCTTCTGAATATCCATTTGCTGAAATAAATAATTTATCTGATACTAATTTTGTTCCTCCATAAAGGTTTATAGGATTAACAGCCTTCTCAGTTGATAAAGCTATTACTTTTTTTAAATTTCTATCAAGAGCCGCCTCTATTATATTTTCGGCTCCTTTTATATTTGTTTTTATTGCTTCATAAGGATTATATTCACAGGCTGGTACTTGCTTCATAGCTGCTGCATGTATTACATAATCTACATTGTCAAATGCTCTATATAGTCTATCTTTGTCTCTTACATCTCCTATAAAAAATCTAACTAAATGTAATTTTTCTGGCATTTATAGAGCTAATTCTTTCTTGAATAAATCTTGTTTATATTCATCTCTAGAAAATATTATGATTTTCTTAGGACTGTATCTATTTAAAATCAATTTAGTAAAGTTTTTCCCAAATGATCCTGTACCACCTGTAATTAATATTACTTTACTATTCAACATTATATTTGCTCCTTTAACACTATACTTATAAAAATGTTCTAATATTTAAATTAATGTATTTATAAAACATTTCTCTCTGTAATATGCATTTAATGTAAATAGAGGTACTACTTTAGTAGTGTTATTTGAAAATAATTATATTTATTTATATAAATTCATAACTCTATTCTTTACTACAATCTCTTCTAACAAATCACAAATTTTCTCATAAGCATATTTATTTTTATCTACAAAATAGTAACCATCTATGATTTTTTTATCTAGAGTACATTCCATATTACTATCAAATTTATTATAATTATAAAATTCTTTATATTTAGTTATTTTCTTTGAATTCATCATCAATTCATGATCTAGGTATTCAGGAATATTAACAGGTCTAAGAATTGAACAACTTTTATTCATAAAATAGGCATCAATTATAGATGTACTCATCCATGTATTAATTTTGTCACATACATTTATCCAACTTCTAACAGAATCTTCTTTTATTACATGAAATCTCTCATTATTAGATTCCAACTCATCTAATTCATGAAAATTATTAAGCTTTCTTTTTTCATAAGGATGAGGCCTATATATAAATTCACAGTCATTACTGCTTATATATTTTTCAATCCACTCCAATATTATTTTTCTAGACTGTGTACTTATTTCACAAAATTCTGTAGCATTTGATTTGCCAACTATTATGCCCATTCCTCTTTGTTGAGATTTTTTTACTTGTGCCAAGGTAAAACTTGATAAAAATAGTATCCATTCTTTAGATTTATCTAAATTATAATCATTTGCCATTTGTTCTTTATTTTTATAAATACTTCTAAATCTTTCACTACACATATCCACATTTAAACATCCCACTACTTTTACATTGTCTTCTCTAATACCACTTGATATAAATCTGTTTTTACCCATTTCTCCCCAACATAAATGCATTGCATTTTTTTCTATTCCTTGTGGAATTTGGTATGTTGCCTTGTCCCACATATTTGACATTACTTGTTCATATTGAAGATTAACTATTCGGGTAATCTTACTATTAAATGTTCTTGTAACACACTCCACTGTCTTTGGATCATGCAAACAATGTGTAATAACTACATCTGGTGTGAAATACAAAACTCGCTTTGGCTTTACTATATAATCATAGTGATATACATATACCTCATGTCCTCTTCTTTGTAACTCTGCCTTTAGTAAATATGCATTTTGCAATTCTCTTTGTATTTCATGATAAAAAATTATGACTTTCATACTTACATTCTCTCCCTTGCAATCTGTCTTACTATTTCATCTAGTTTCTCTTCTATATAATTATAATTTAAAATATACTCATTATTTTCAAGTTCGATATCATATATAAGTTTATCTATTTCTATTTGTAGACCATCTATATTTTGTTCTATATTATTTAAATCACGCATTATACCTTTTATATTTCTATAACTTTCAAATTTTTCATAATATGATTTTGCATTAATAAATCTATTTAGATAATTTAAGATTTTTTTAATATTTTTCTCCTGTTGAGGTAGATTCTTATCTTTTTTATTTTTGTCTTTTTCCTTATATAAAGCTTTTTGTACTTCTCTTAAAAAAAAAGCATTATTATATTGATTTTTAATTGGGTCTTCATCTTTTTTGTCATAAGATTTATATAAATTAATAAATTTCACTAAATTTTCCATTATTACATCAATGTCCTTTCTTAAAATATAATTTATCAGAAATAACTTCTTATTAGTACAATATGGTTTAATATAATAAAACGTTCACCATATTTATATACATATAGTAAAAATCCCTTGAGAGTCATTATTAAAATAAAAACATTGGGAACGTAGTAATAATTAAAAAGTTATTCGCAAATTAAGAGATAGAATTATTGTCAAAAATAAATATGTAAAAAATTACGCTTGCTAAAACTTTTAAGTTTATTAATAGTAAATCAAATAAAACAAAAAGATTATAATGTAGGATTCTAGATGTGTCTAAAAACATGAGTTTAGTATCTGCATCAAAACTACTAAGTAATAATATTGGTACCATAGGAAAAAGTACTATCTGTAATATCCTAAAAAAATGCTAAATAATATCAATAAAAAATACAGTTATGCAAAAAGGGGTTAAATTGCACTGATTCTCATCTTATAAAAAAAAGTATATTTCCAATACAAAATGGGAGCTCATATGTGCAATTAAAAAACTAAAATTACAAAATTTTAAAATTAAAGATATTACCAAAAACTGGGTATTTCAAATAAAACTGTAATAAATTATTCTAGGATACCTAATGAAGATAGCAAAAATATAATACAACCTCACCAAAACTGCTATCAATAGTTTTAAAACTATACTCATTTCTATAATTCTGAGACTGTTCATCACTTCTTTCATAATTTTCTCTATCTATATGTTCATTCATTTCTGCTTCTAATAGTTGTTGTATCACATCTTTGAATAACTTTTGCATTAGTTCATTTTTACCAACTACATCTTCCATAGTTTTACACTTTTTAACTTCAACTTGATAGTCTATATCTGTAATAATTATTTCTTTTTTATCTTTCATTTTACTACCTCTAAAAGTTTAATATAAGTATTATTCCAAATTCACCAATTTTAGATACAAAAAAACTGTAGGTAAGTTTGTTTTACACAAATCTACCTACAGTTCCCATTTACCTTATTATTTATCTAGAAAATGTACAATTAAATTTTCAGATAGGATTCTAGATATACAAAACAAATTCTATACCTGTTAAAGAATATAATTATCAGGAACTAAGATATTTTCTAATCTAGGTATTCACTATAGAATCCAATAGATCCTAAACATACAAAATAAATTCTAGACACAGGCACAGCCGGATAATATGCTGTATTAGCAAGAACTAATATATTTCCTACTCTACCTAAAATTTTAGCTTCTGTACAAGCTAACCAACCAGCAGTAAAATTAAGAAAGCTATCTCCAAAACGATAAGGATTGAATATACATCCAAATATATCTTGTCCACAGCCATATCTTTCATCCTTACAACAATTACAACAATATTCTTTATCAAGTAATTTTTGTAAATCGTCCTCGAAATTTGTAGCTTCTGGATCATATTGGAATACTATAGCATCCAGGCTACAAAGTGATACTCGATTAACTGCCATAGGAAATTGTTCAGCATCTAAAATAGAAGCAGCTAAAGTTGGATATACAACAGAGTTACCACTTATATTTATGAAATTAGATTGACATGGATCAATGCTAGTTAGTGTAGCATAAGGATCAAATATATTATCATTATCATCTGGATCGCTTTCTAAAGCAGTACCTACTAAAAAATTTTTACCTATAAAAGCAAACTCGTCAAATAGTACATCATCTTTTATTGATGGATCAGATAATAATCTTAAAGCTCTTATCATATCTTTTGCACAACAACAATTCTCTTCTTTTGAACAAGGTTTTGGTTCTGGACAAGGTTTTGGTTCTGGACAAGGTTTTGGTTCTGGGCAAGGACCTGGTCCTGAACAAGAATGTGACTCACTGTTTTGAGATGGTTTTGAAACCATCCAACCATTATTACTCATAAAATTTACTCCTTTCAAATATTATAAGCTTTATTTGCTTATAATATAATATATCTACAAAACAAAACAATGTTACCAAATAAGATATAAATATTTTATAATATTTATATCTATAGAAGAAATTTTTATATTTCCTAAGTTATATAATTAAATGACACAAACATGTACACAAAAAACACCATCTAGGATTTAAAAATTAAAAGGTAAGTAAATATTAAAACACTCTGAAGAACCTCTATACAGAAATATAAAATTATACCTCTGTATAGAGGCTGTTTAGTAAGATTAACTTTGCCTTCATTACTTGAGACTGTGAAATTTTTTCTGTAAATAGCTTTCTATGATAAATTTGTTAAGGCGTGGGTAGAATAAAAATCTATCCGTACCTTAACTTGAATGTAATTCTAATTTAATTGCACATCAAGCACATCTTTAAAAAGGTGTTTTTTCTAGTTGTAAATAATTGTTAATCTAGTTATCCATCATACATTATTGATAGCTCTCCCCCCAATTTCTAAGATGTAAAGCCCATTTTTGCAACCTCAAAGGTATATAAAAATAAAGCTTTAAGTAAAGCCCTATCACTTAGAAATACGCTACGTTGACGGTTTAAGCCTCTATCTGTACTATTTAGACTTTCAATTGCATTCGTAGTATAGATAACCTTACGTACATCTGCAGAAAATTTAAATATAGGACTTATTGCATCTCAATTTTTAGAGCAACTTTTCATAGCGTTTGGATAATAATCTTGCCATTTTTCAGTTATTCTTAACATTATTTCATAATCTTGTTCTTCCCTATGAGCATGATATATTGATTTTAAATCTTTAGCGAACTCTTTTTTATCCTTATCAGCTACATATTTTAATGTGTTTCTAATTTGATACACGATACATCTTTGATATTCAGTGTTTGGAAAGGCTACATTTATTGAATTTTTAATACCAAAAAGACCATCTGCACAAATAATTAAAATATTTTTTACACCTCTATTTTTTATATCTGTAAGAACTTTTAACCAATATTTAGATGTTTCATTCTCACCAATCCAAATACCTAAAACCTCTTTAGTTCCTTCTAAAGTTATACCTATTACAACATATGCAACCTTGTTGATTATTCAATCTTCACTTCTAACTTTTATAATGAATAACATTATACCTTTTAATCCATCTTTGAAGTACTGAATCTGAGGAAATATTATACTGTATATATATTTCTAACAATGACCCTTTACCTGTAAGACACTCTTGCACATATTTAACTTTTATTTCAAAAGATATTCTAGATTTTCTAGACATAAAAATACTCCCTTCATGATAACAGTTTTATTGTTTTAACTGTCTGCCATAAAGGGAGCATATCACATATCATTATCAGAAAAATACACACTTTGTTTTATATACCCTAAAATTTTATTTTATAATACTGAACTTATTTTTGATGTGGAGTAAATTGTTATACCTGAATCATTGTTATTCACTAACATAACCCCACTACCAACCTGTTTAATAACACCATTTATATCTTCTTCAAACGGTGTTGATATATTTTCCTTACTTATTTCCACACTGCTTATTAAACTGGTAGGTCTTTTATCCAATTTCACATCTTCCACAACATAATTTTTACTTTCAATAACTTTAACTGACTTAACCATATCTACTTTTTCTATCTTATCTATTTTCGATACTGAATCATATTTAACATCTTTTATACTCTTTATTGATTCTGCATTTTCTTTAGTAGCAACAAAAGCCGTTTCATCCTTATTCACTATATTGTTTATAGTACTATTTGAAACATTAATAATATTATTTATGGAAGTTTCATTTTCTTCTTTTTTCTCTAGTATGTTATCATCGTATTCAATATCTACAGAATCTACAAAACTATCCTTAGAATAATTTATATCTTTAACTACTTGACTTATTATATTTTCATTTTCATCTATATTAACTAATATATTTTTTATATTATTAGGTACTACTGTTATAGTTTCCATAGATACTTTTAATGGTTCAAAGGTTCCGTCATCCAGTACTATACCTATATAATTCTCTCCTGTTGGATCAAAAGTTAGGTATTTATCTTTTATTTCTTCTTTATTAATATTTTTATTACTAGGCTCAACAATTAAAATATCAACAGTTTGAGGTTTAATTAGCTGAATATCTGTATTAATATTTCCTATTACTTTTTCTTCATAAACAGGTTTTATATCTGTTATCCCTTTTGATTTTTTTTCTATAATATCTTTAACTACTTTTGTAGACGATTGATTTGTAATTACTTTGCAATCCTTCATATGTATCTCTGTTACTATTCCCACTTCTTCTACTTTTATAGGTTTTGCCACTTCAACTTCATCAGAGTTATTAGTTAAAACAAGCATTTCTTCAGTTTCAATATCTTTTATCACTTTTTCCTTATTGTCTTCTATGGAACTTAACACATTATCTTTTTCCACATTTACTTTAAAATCTTCCAAAACACCTTTTCTTTTTATATCTAACGATGTATCATGGCTTAAAGCTTCCTTTTTATCCACAGATCTAATATTACTCATATAACTATCACATTTTGTTCCCTTGCAATAAATTGTATTTATATTATTTTTATTTTCTTGTATATACCATTCTATATTCTTTTCCTTTGATAAACTATTACCCCCTCTATAATATCCTGCATTTTTATAATCTTGTGTTATTTCCTTTTCAATAATATTTTCTACTTCTGTTATAAATATATTTTTAACCCTATCATCCAAATTAGTATCTAATATTTTTAATTTTACTATGTCTTCTAAACGTAATGCTTCTTTATCTATTATTATTATGTTTCTATTTATTTTAATTAAGTCTACATTATTATTAGTAATTTTTATTTCTTTTCTTACTCCATCTACCGTAATTATTTCCATATTAATTTCATTATTTCTTTTATTTGATAGCATATTTACTATATCATTTATAAGATCAAAAACTTTGGTAAATATCTTATTCTCATTTTTTTTACTCATTTTTTTCACTCCTTTTCAAAAACAAATCTCCTCATTATACCTATGTATAATAAGGAGATTTTATTACATAAGACAAGGACTAAATTATTAGTGATTAGTCCTATACATACTTTTATCCATTGTAGTGACAGTTTGAGCCAATTCTTCCATCTGTACAAGTAATACTGCTTGGACTCGTATTTGTATATACTATAAGCTCTTCTTTTACTATGGCATATATTGTCTTGCTTATTAATAAAGTTGAAAAAGCATCTGCACAGAATTTATTTGTTGTTGAATCATAAGTTTTTGTTGATCTTATACAATCTATTGACAGACACGCATCAAAAATTTCTTCAAAGTGTACTCTATTTCTACCTGTTGGTAAACATATTGTTCCAAAGAAATCTGCTTTATTAAATCCAAACCCTGCGCTTAATGGTCCACTAAATGATTCAGTTTCTGCTCTAAATTTTTCACAACCTATTTTACCTTTAACTATAAGTTTCGCTTTACAAATATAAAAATCTAAACAATCTTCACCTATTATAGTTTTTCTTCCTTCTTCACAGCATTCAATGTCTATTGTCTTACTTCCTTTGTATATGTTATATAATTTTTTCTTTATAGAACCTCCATTGCAATCAAATTCACATTTGCAACTTTCAGATTCATCAGATGAATGAAAAGATACTTCATTATCTAAGCTATCGATTCTTACTTCAATCTCCTCATCTATTAGTCCTATGCATTTATACTTAACTATAATTGTTTCTATACATATTTCATCCCCTTGTTTATAGTCGCCATTTGATGTTATAGTAAATTCAATATCTTTTAAATATTTTCTCTGCTTATCTTCTAAATATACACAGTCGTATATTCTATCAGATAGTACTGGAATCCCCTTTGCTGTACATATATCCAACGGAGCTGCTATCTCTTTTGGAGAGCAGCATCCTTCTTGGCATCTGTTTGGCTTTTCAACTGGACCTGGTTTTTCACAGCCACAACAATCTTGATTTAAATTGTCTTTTACTTCACTCATGTCATATATCCTCTCCTGATTATTTTTTTAGAAAAGACCATATTCTCTTCTTATATAAAATATATGATTTTAATGAGCACATGTTACTATTAGATAAATATATTTATAGTTTTCAATAATTTATGTATAAAAAACTGTATTTTAATATAAGTATTAATATGAATATTTTTAAGGAGGGATATTATGCCTTTTATAGATAAAACCTCTATCTTAGTTGAAAGTTCTATTAATAAAGGACTAACCTTATTTGAATTTGGTAAAAATATTGTCTCTACTCGTATAGATCCTGATTTAAATAATATAGATTCACGTATATTATTTAACGGAGAGTACTCATTTATAGATATTTGGCTAGATGTAGATGATAAGGATAATATTTATGGTATATTAAATGATAAAAAAGGAAAACTTAAAAATTTAATTATAACTAGTGATGACGTCGATCTTAATACAATTATTAAATATGATTATAAAAATTTTTTTATAAAATTTACTTATATAAAAAAAATAAGTGATGAAAATCATATATTATATTACTCTATAAATAAAAATTTTCCTTACTGTGCGTATATAATTCACTTATATAAATCACCAAATATTTGTAAAAAAACTAGAATTGATTTTATAAATTATAGTATATTAACTAACTTCGTCATCACGTATAGTAATAATATTCCAACCATATTTTACTTTAAACTAGTAAATCATCATGAGGAACTATTTTCATCTACATTTGATAAAAATCTTTATACATGGTCAAGTCCTAAACAAATAACTAATTCTAAAAAAGATAAAATTTATTTATCTGCAATAAAAGATAATAAAAATAACTATCATATAGTTTTTGCAGAAAATAATAAAAATAGGTACTATTGTAAATACATACAAGGAAATTTTATAGAAGATAATTTTAATATTACATCAGAAAAATATATCAGCAAAAATTCCATGTGTGTATTTCCTAATTTAATTTCTACTTATTCAAAAATATATATTCAATGGATTGAGTATTTCGATTTATATACTAGTGAATCTTTAGATTTTGGCAAATCATGGTCAGATCCAAAATTGAATTATTCAGCATCAGATTTTCCTTTTCAAAGATATGAATTTAGATCAAATAATAATATTTATAATACTTCTACTATCTATGCACTGAAAAATCACAGTATTATATTATAAATATATTTTAAAGGAGATAAGTTATGCTTTGTAAGAACTGTGGATTTAATTACGATGAAGAAGATAAATTCTGTCCTAAATGTGGTGGAAAAACAGATGTGAACGATAAAGAAGAAAAAATAATAATTTTTAATTCTGATAATAAAAGTAGTCATGAAGAATATTATAGACGTGGCAAAACAGGCAATAGCATTTATGATGAATTTGCTAATCTAAAGCCTTATTATCAACTAGAATTCACCAAAATAAAAGATAGTGGTGAAACTTATAAAGGTAAGTTTAATTTCTTTCCTTTTTTATTTTCTTGGATTTGGATGCTGACAAAAAAAATGTATGTTGGAGCTGTAGTATATATTATTGTAGTCGGAGCATTAACTAATTATGTTCATGGTGTTTTTTCTTTATTATTTGCAATAGTTATGGGAATTAGGGCTAACTATATGTATTATAATTACTACACTAAGGGTACATATAAACTTTGGTGATTTATTTAAAGCAGTATATGTAAAATTTACATATACTGCTTTTTTTAAGTTAATGACTTTATTATATTTTGAATTACCATGTTAATTTCTTTTTCATCGTTCCACTGCAAATCAGGAAATAAAACAAATCTAGGTATTAAAAATCCCAAAATATTAGTTATAATAATCCTGAAAAAAGTAATCTCATCCACATCTGTAATTTCATTTTTATCCTTTAACCTCTTAGTTAATTTTGTAAATACAGGATATGCATCAACTAAAAATATTTCTTTTATTTCTTCCTTTATATAATCTTGTGATATGATTTCCTGAATAATAATCCTAAATAATGGTGTTTCATCTTTAGCAAATTCATATCTATCTCTTACTATAACCTCAACAAAGCTTTCTAGTGTGCTGTAATCTTTATCTAATACACTAGATATAAATTCTTTTATAATTTTAGGTTTCACAAATCTAATAAATGATGGAATAAATATGGCATCTAACAAATCTTTCTTTGTTTTATATTGTCTAAAAATTGTTCCTTCAGCTACTCCAGCTCTTTTTGCAATTTCTGCGGTTGATACTTTTTCATATCCTTTTTCACTAATAAGCTCTACAGCTGCTACCAAAATATTTTCCTGTTTTTTTGTAAGTTTATTTTCTTTATTACCTTCTTCAATAATATAGTTAATCCATTTACTCATTTTATCACCTTACCAAATTCTATGCTTTTTTAATGTTATTATATTTAGTACTGCAAATACCACTGTAAATCCTATAAGCACTAATAAATCCATACTAATTTGTTGTAAATTATAACCACAAGTCATAACTCCTCTTAAAGCATTACTAGCATAGGTTAATGGCATACATTTTGATAAAATCTGTAGGGGCTCTGCCATATTTCTTATGGAAAATAACCCACAGAAAAACACTTGAGGAACTATAACAATAGGGATAAATTGCATAACTTGAAGTTCATTATGTGCATAAGATGATACAAACATTCCAAAACTTAGAGCACAAAGGGCTATTACGGTGCTTATTAACAAAATAAGGCCTATACTTCCACCATTATATATTTTTAATATACCAATGGAAAAAGCAGATATTATTGCAGATTGGACTATGGTAAATATACCAAAACCAATTAAATATCCAAATACTATCTCATATCTTTTAATTGGAGTTGCTAAAAGCCTTTCTAATGTTCCTGTTGTACGCTCTCTTAAGAAACTTACTCCTGAAATTAAAAATACAAAGAAAAATATGAATAGTCCTATTAAAAGTGGTCCAATATAATCTATTGTACTCATATCACTATCACCAAAATAATTATATGTTTCAATTTCTGTTGAATTTATATCTATAGAATCAATTTTACTAGCAAAATCCTTATTTATAATACTAATCATAGGATTGCTTGCTAAATCTTCTATTATTTTTTTATTATCTTCACCTTTTTTAGTCATATAGTCTTTTACTGCTTCTTGAACATTTTTATTTAACTGATTAATTACAGAATTATCAGCACCATTTAATAAAATATTAAGTTCTTTTTCATCTCCATAAATATATGAATCTAACCCTTTATCTTCAAATTTATCTTCTGCTTCTTTTTTACTCATTATACTTATGTCATTATCTTCATCCATTGATGATAATATATTTTTCACATTAGAATTTTCCACACCTATATTTAATTTAGCATCTTCATCAGTAAAAACAAAACTCATTAACGTTAAAACTAGCATAGGAGCAATAATTAATAATGCTAAAGTTCTTTTATCTCGTAAAAATTGTCTAATTATTCTACAAACCATAGCACTAATCCTCATATACATCACCCCCTAATTTTAAAAATACTTCTTCTAAAGTATTACATTCATTTTCCTTTATTATATTCTCCGGTTCTCCTACACAAATGCATCTTCCATTTCTAAGTAACGCCAGTCTATCACAATAAGATGCTTCATCCATAACGTGAGTAGTAATAAGAATAGTTACTCCATTTTCTTTTAATCTATATAATTCCTGCCAAATTTGTTTTCTAAGTAAAGGATCCATTCCTACTGTAGGCTCATCTAAAATCAATATTTGTGGATTATGAATTAATGATATGGCAAGAGATAACCTTCTTTTCATACCTCCAGAAAAATTACTTACTATTTTTTTTGCATCTGCATTTAAGTTTACTATCCCCAAACATTTTTCAATTCTATTTTTTCTTTCCTTTTTGGGTACCTTATATAATCTGCAATAAAATCTCATATTTTCTTCTGCATTTAAGTCTGTATAAAGAGCATCTGCTTGAGCTGTATATCCTATGCTTTCTATAATTTCGGGATTAGGTACTTTTTTATTAAAAATAAGTATATCTCCTTTATCATTTTTTTCCATACCCATAATGAGCCTTATTAAAGTTGTTTTTCCTGCTCCTGAAGGTCCTAGTAAACAAAATATTTCTCCTTTTTCAATATGAAAAGATACATCTTTCAGCACCTTTTGCTTTTTATATGATTTATTAATATTTTTTATTTTTATACAATAATTATCTCTCATATCCACCCTCCTATAATGAGTGATTACTCACTTTATATTAAGATAACATAATTGATATTCTATAGCAAGAAAAAAGTCTATCTTAAATAGTTAAAAGATAGACCTTAGTATAATTTGATTTTATTCACGAATAAATGTGTCACAAGATGCTGTATTTGCATCTATGCTTACATTGTCAGCAGTACAATTTTTATTTTCATTATATGCACATTTACAAGCTTCGCAGCTTATGTTGTAAGTATTTGTTTTTGCAGAGTTTACACTATTTGTAAAAGAATTAGAATTTCTATCTACATACGAAGAGCAAGTAGTTCCATCAGTTGTAACAGCTTCTGTTCCTCTAATATTTATAGCTCCTGCACTACACTCCATTCGTTGGTTAAAGGCACAATTTGTAGCATTACATTTTAAGTTTGTATTTTGCATTTTTTACCTCCTTAAATATATATCCCTTATTATTACCAATATAAAGAAAAATATTTAAGACACTAAAAAAGACTCAAAAAGGCTGTATAATACCTTATTGAGTCTTTTATTTACTTATTATTTTGAGTAAAATTCTACTATTAGTATTTCGTTTATTTCTATTGGTACCTCATTTCTTTCAGGCATTTTAATAAGTGTACCTGCAAAATTTTCTTCATCCTTTGCTAAATAAGGATATACTACTAGTGATCTTTCTTGGAAGTTAGTTTTAAACATTTCATTGTTTGTAGATTTTTCTCTTAGAGAAACAGTATCCCCTACACTCACTGCACATGAAGGTATATCTACCTTTTTCCCATTAACTAATATATGTCCATGCACAACCATTTGACGAGCTTGTCTTATAGAATTTGCTAGACCTAATCTATAAACTATATTGTCTAATCTACACTCTAACATTTGAATTAATGCTGTACCTGTAGATGCCTTAGATTTTTCTGCTTTTTTGTAGTAATTTCTAAATTGTTTTTCTAGTACTCCATAGTAAGCTCTAAGTCTTTGTTTTTCTAATAACTGTAATCCATAAGGTGAAAGTTTTTTATCTGCTCTAGAAGTTCCTTTCACTGCTCTGTCCATCGCTTTAGGATGCCCACACACATTTAGTCCTAGTCTTCTACATTGTTTAAATCTTGGTCCCATCATTTTTGCCATTGCTTTAATCTCCTTAAAAATTATTATTTGCCGCGATAATTTTTAAAGCCAAAATAATTATATCATTCAATAAGGTAATTGTAAATGATTTTCATTAACGTTTAATTAGTTATTTTATATCATTTATACACTTCTCTTATTAAATAGATTTCTACATAGAAAAAGAATCTGGGTGCAGACTCCCAGATTCTTTTTTACAATTAAGAGTAATTTTAAAAGTTAAAAAATCAATAGCAAAATATTTCACATAATATTAAGGTGTTTTTATGGCTTTTATTATAAATTTTTATTTTTCACTAAAAATCTTTTGTTTTTCAACTTTGATTATATTTTACCACAATGATATCATTTTGTAAATGATAATTGTTATCATTTATTTATTTTTGTATTTTTTATTTTTATTTATTGTTTTTTAATTTATTTTTTAATATAATTAAAGTAAGCTTTAACAAAGTTAAAATACATCTTCACTATAAGGAGGATTAGTTATGGATAATATTCCAAAGTGGCTAGAAAATTTAGACGATGAAGATATAAATTTCATTAAAAAATTTATTTTATCCTCAGGGTCTCTTAAGGAAATTGCAGGGATTTATAATGTCACTTATCCTACAGTTAGACTTAGACTTGATAAGCTTATACAAAAAATTGAACTAAATGATAAAACTCCTAGTGAACCATATATTTCACTTATCAAACAATTAGCCCTAAATGATAAATTAGATTTTGATACTGCAAAGCTTTTAATCAACGAATATAAAAAAATAAAGGATGTGAAAAAATAATATGAGCATGTCACCAGTTTTATTAATATCAAATAGCATTCTATTTTTAGCAATATTAATTGGCATAGCTGTTTTACAAATATTTTTATCAAGTAAGGACAATAAAAAATTAGGGTTTGTATTACCATGTATAAATTTTGTAGTTTCAATTTTAGTAGGATTAATTTACCTTTTAAATGCAACTTTACTTGATGTTTCTATATTTATTGGGATTATGATTGTTTTTATAGCTTATAATGTTCCTACAATCATTCTTATGGCAATTTACTATGCTTGCCGTAGTAAGTATAATAAAAAACATGATATAAATAAAATGAATATTCAAGATTTAGATTAATGCTAAATAAAAATAGGCGCCATAATTTCAAACTACGGCGTCTATTTACTATACTTATTTAAAAATATAATATTCCTTTAGAAATTTTAAACTTATAAAAATTTTTCTGCTACTCTATTCCAAAATTCATATCCTTTTAATCTTAATAATTTTAATTTATAATTAGATTTATATATTTTCACTTCTTCAATTTGACTAAACTTATACTGCTTCCCATCTATTACAATAAGAATAGAATTCTCAAAATCATATTCTGGGCTTATTGATATAACTGATGTTGTTGGCAGTATAATACTTGACGTAAATGATCTATATGCGTTTGTGTTCATTGGTGCAATAGGTGTTAGTTGAATTAAATCAAGTTTAGGATCAACTATACTTCCTCCAGCTGAATAATTGTATGCAGTTGAGCCCATTGGTGTTGATATAAGCATACCATCTCCACTAAAATGCTCTATTTTTATTCCATCCACTTGTAAGTCTAAGTGTACTGTTCTTGATTGAGTATTTTTTATTACGATTTCATTAATTGCACTTATGTTTATACTCTTTTTCTTGGTAACTATACTTGCTTCTATGGCATATACTTGCTGTATAGAATATTCTTTATTTATGTATTTATTTATAAATTCATTGATTTTGTCTGGTGAAAGCTCTGCAAAAAAACCTAAATGACCAGTGTTTATAGCTATTACTGGAACTTCAGCAAAGTCAAATTTATGTATTGTCTTTAAAAATGATCCATCTCCTCCTATTGATATCAACAACTCTGTTTCTTTTTCTATTTCTTCGCTTACTTTAAAACCTGCTTTAGTTAATTCCTTCACTAAAATTCCTTTAGTTTCTATTGATTTTGGTAAATCATTATAAGAAATTGTAATTACGCCTTTCATTTCATTTCCTTCCTAAATCTGATTATAATCTTATTTTATATTTATCTACTCATAAAAATCTAATTAAAATTTGTTGATAATATGGTAAATAATATTATAACCTAATTTAAGTATTTTCACTAATTCTTCTTACTTATAAAGTATATTTGTTATTTTATTATTGTAAAATTCAACATATTTTAGTTGTAAAAGCAACTATATTATCATATAATAAAATTATAGTTGTAAAAGCAACTACATTAAAATAAATAAGGAGATGAATATGTTTGAACATAAAGCTGTAGGATTAAATATTTTTATAATTGATAAGTACTTTAAAATGTACCTAAAAAAATCACTTAAAAAGCATGATTTAAATACTGCTGAAGGGTTAGTTTTACTCGTTTTTTTAAAGCATAATAATAAAATGTCACAAGATGATCTTGATGAAATTCATAGTAGTAAAGAAGGAAAAACACAAGACGAAATTATATCAGAGCTACACTATGACAAAGGTGTTATGACAAGGACTATGCAGTCACTTGAAGATAAGAAATATGTTACAAGAAAAAATAACCCAGAAGATAGTAGATCATACATTTTTGAATTAACAGAAAAAGCTATTCATTTAAGACCTGAATTATTAAAAATTTTAAGTGGATGGAATAGCATCTTATTACAAGGAATCGACAAAGAGTTAGCAGATTTAATAAAGTCTCAACTTGATAAAATGGTTGAAAATATAATTGATTCTGATAAAATTTAAAAATTACTTCAATTGAGTAACTACATAGTTGATTACTTCATGGAATTAAGGATTTGTCTTTGCTCAAAAATTAGGAGGGAAATAACTATGACTAAAACAAAAAAAGACTCAAAATATATTTTAGTTATGATAATTTATTTAGCTGGAATATTTATGGGAGCAATTGATACTGGAATTGTTACTCCAGCTAGAACAGTAATACAAAATAATTTAGGTGTAAATGATCAAACAGGAATATGGATGATAACAATTTATACCTTGGCCTATGCAGTAAGTATACCTATTATGGGAAAACTAGCAGACAAATATGGTAGAAAATATATTTATCTCACTAGTATTTTCTTATTCGGTATTGGTTCCCTATTTTGTGGATTGTCACAAGACCTAGGAAGTTTTAATTTATTACTTATAGCAAGAGTTGTTCAAGCCTTAGGTGGTGGTGGTATTTTACCTGTAGCTACTGCTGAGTTTGGAACTACTTTTCCTGAGGAAAAGCGCGGTCTAGCATTAGGGCTTGTAGGTGGTGTCTATGGAATTGCCAATATATTTGGAGCATCTGCTGGAAGTGCCATATTAGACATATTTGGAACTAACAATTGGCAATTTATATTCTATATCAATATACCTATTACAATTTTCATATTATTTGCAGGATTTACCACACTAAAAAATACAAAAGTACCTGACACAAGTAAAATTGACTTTTCAGGTATATTTATATTAACAATTATGATTTTATCCCTTTTATATAGTTTGAAAAATTTAGACTTTTTTAATATATCTTCTACTATTACTAATACAGACGTATTACCTTTTTTAATAATATTTTTAGTGCTTATTCCATTATTTATTTTTATTGAAAAAAAAGCAGAAGATCCTGTAATGAACTTAAATTATTTTACTGATAAAAACATTGTTTTAACTTTATTAATTTCCATGCTAACTGGAGTTATTATTATGGGAATGATTTTCGTTCCTCAATTTTGTGAAAACACAATGAAGATTGCTACTGGTAGCGGTGGTTATTTTGTAATAATATTAGGAGTTTTTGCAGGAGTTGGAGCTCCTGTATCTGGTAAATTAATTGATAAATTTGGAGCAAAACTAATTTTAGGATTTGGTTTTCTTATTTCAATAGTAGGTTCTTTGTTCTTATCAATTGTAGCTACTTCACATCCATCAACGTTGACTGTTGTTATTAGTTTAATCCTAATTGGTGTAGGTGTTGGATTTACTATGGGAACTCCATTAAATTATATGATGTTGTCTCATACTAAAGAAAGTGAATCAAACTCTGCTCTTGCAACACTTTCACTAGTTCGTTCCTTAGGTACTGCTGTAGCCCCAGCTATTATGGTAGGTTTTATTGCTCATGCTGGCTCTAATATTCAAGGCGAAATAATGAAAGATTTACCTGATACAATAACTATTCCAAAATTGCCTTATGCTGATGAAATAACTAAAGAATTTAATGAGTTAAAATCAAATCCTCAAATGAAAGATAAACTAAAAAATATGGATATTCCTAACCTTACGTCTATGGAAACAATGAAAATTGATTTTGATAATAATGATTCTGACTATAAAGTTCCTGATGATGTAGTTGAACTGATGAAAACTTCTGACGTTACTACTATAACTAACAACTCTAAAATCATGGCAAAAACTATGTTTGGTGAAATGACTCCATCAGTAATTAAAGATATACAAAATAATGTTCAAAAAGGAATTAATGGTATAGACAAAGGTGTTGTATCAATGGAAAATTCTATTTCAAAATTAAATGATGGGTACAACAAATTAAATACTGCTTATACGAAGGTGAATGCTGGTTATAATAAATTAAATTCTGCTTATACTCAAGTAAATTCTGCTTATATTAAAATGAACCAATCATATATTAAAGCAAATAATGCTATGAAGCTAGCAATGAAAAATGTTGATAATAAACAAGCAAATATGAATAATACAACTTATAATCCTAACAAAACGCCGTAGAATCCAACACTTTAAGTACTAAAACTACGAAAAACAATAGTAATAACTCTCATAGTGATAATAAAGGTATTGCAGATAATAGCTATCATAATATGAATCAAATGGGTGGTAATACTGCTTCAATGGCAGCTAAACTTAAGGCTATGAAAGCTCAAGTAGATACTATGAAAACAAAAGTAAATACTATGAAGTCTCAAGTTGACACTATGAAAATACAGGCTACCAACATGAAATCTCAACTTGAATCCATGAAAACTGCATTAACATCAATGGAGGAAACATTAAGTTCTATGAAATCTTTAGAAGATAAAATGATTATTTTAAAGAAATCTATACCTAATGCTTTTGATGAAGGTGAAAAATCTTATCTTAAAGAAATTGACAACAGAGGTGATCAAATTGAAAATACATTCCAAAAAAATCTTAACATAGGATTTAAAAATGTTTATTTAACAACAGGTATTGCATCTATTATAGGATTATTATTATTATTTTTTTATAAAAATAAACCTGTAATTAACAATAAAAAATCTAGTTAACTGTTACTATTTGTTTCTTTTCCTAGTTCATATAGTTACTATTAATTTACAACCAAACTATTTTTTATCTACACCCTGTTAATTATACTCAAAAGTAAGATACAATAAAGTTTTCATTATAAAAGTAGGATTCCTAATCCAACAGGAATCCTACTTTTATCTTATTATACGAAATCAATATTTTTTGTAGCAATAAGATCTACTCCCAAGTTTAAAATATTAGGTTTTATCACATCACCTATTTTTACAGGTGCATCAACTTTAGTATTTTTAACCTCATTCATCACATCAAATATTTTGTTTTTTGGTATGCTGTTACTTAGTCTAACGCTTACAATCTCCAAATCACCATTTATCACTTTAACAGAAGTAGCTATATTTCTTTGAGGATTAGTTAGTTCTTGATTTACATATTCTTTTCCCTTTTTACAAGTAGCTCCTTCAATTTTAATTATTTTATCATTGTCTAAGTCTACCTCTATTTCACAACCATTTGGGCAAACTATGCAAGTAAATATTTTTCTCATTTTACTACCACCTTCAAATCTGATTTAGATTTTATATTCTCCCTATTAATTTTAATTTGAATCATTTCTGCTGGAATAGCTTTTTTCATTTTTATAGTTCTTACAATATTATCATCTTGCAATATTTCTATTACAGCATCTTTAATCGGTTTTCTAACTCTCATAGACAAAACAAAATCATTCTCTCCACTAATTTTTTGAGGTATTGTATGGCTTATATTATTATCTTTTATTATATTCATTTCACACTTTGGAAGCTTGTTATTATTTATATAATTTGTTACAGATGTAGCCAGTCTTTCCCCTTCCAAAGAAACAAAGTCAACTAAATCATGAACATGAAGAACATTTCCTGCTACAAAAATTCCATCTACACTTGTTTCATAATTTTCATTTACAATAGGTCCCTTTGTGTTATTATCTAACTCAACTCCAGCTTTTAAAGATAATTCATTTTCTGGAATTAAGCCTACAGATAAAATTAAGGTATCGCAGTCGTAATTTTTTTGTGTACCTTCAATTATTTGCATATTTTCATCTACTTCACTTACGCTTATGCCTTCAATTCTTGATTTACCTTTAATCTTAGTAACAGTATGACTTAAATACAGAGGAATATTGTAATCATCTAAGCATTGAGAAATATTTCTAGGAAGTCCACTTGCATAAGGAAGTATCTCAAATACAGCTTCCACCTTTGCACCTTCTAAAGTCATACGTCTTGCCATTATTAAACCTATATCGCCAGAACCTAAAATAATAACTTTTTTGCCTACCATAGTATTTTGTAAATTTATATAAGATTGAGCCACTCCTGCAGTATATACTCCCGCCGGTCTACTACCAGGTATGCTTATAGCACCCCTAGTCCTTTCTCTGCATCCCATTGTCAAAATAACAGCTTTAGCCTCATACTCTAATAGTCCATTCTTATTTACAGCAATTACTTTTTTATCATGAGTTAAATCTATAACAGTAGTATCCACAATACACTCAATATTTTTTTGTCTTGCTTCATCAATAAACCTTTGTGCATATTCTGGCCCACTTAAAGTTTCTTTAAATCTAGTTAATCCAAAGCCATCATGAATACATTGTCGAAGGATTCCTCCTAACTTTTTCTCTCTTTCAATTATTACTATATCTTCTATTCCACATTCTTTTAGTTTTACTGCAGCTGCTAAACCTGCTGGTCCTCCACCAATTATTATTACATCTTTTTTTATAGCCATTATACTCTCACCTTCCCAACAAACATATTTGAATCTTTTCTACAGTAGAGTATTTCTTCTTCATTTTTGTTCTTTTCTTCTTTTATTAAATTTGCTATTCTTGTTTGACAATAGCCACCTTGGCATCTTCCCATCATGGCACGAGTTCTGTATTTTATTCCTGTTACAGTATCCACTCCCAAAGGATTATTAATAGCCTCTAATATTTCAGCCTTTGTTATAGTTTCGCATCTACAGATTACTTCTCCGTAATTTTCATCTTCTTCAATCAATTTTCTTTTCATTTCTAAAGGTTGATCGTTGAAACATGTAATTCCTTTTCTATATTTATTAAAATGTGGATTTTCTTTAAGAGATTCTTTTTGTGACAATAAACTCACTACATATTTTGCAATGGGAACTGCACTTGTAAGTCCAGGTGATTCTATTCCTGTTAAGTTTATTAAATTTGGTATATCCTCTCTTAATTCTATTTTAAAGTCATCATATCCACCTTGATCTTTCCCTACTAATTTAGGTCTGATTCCTGAGAAGTTCCTTATAAAATGTTCTTTTTTAATATGAGGAAAAATCCTTCCTCCATCTTTTATTAATAAATCCATAACATCTTTTGTTACAGAATAATTATCTTTTTCACCTATATATTCGCTACTCGGTCCAATAAATACATTCCCATCAATCGAAGGCGTTAAATGTATTCCAAGCCCTCCTGCCTTAGGGTTTGGCACTGGATATGCAGGCATATTTAAAAATTGTCCTGCCTTTTGATCTAATATGAAATATTCTCCTCTACAAGGATGTATAGTGTATTCTTTAATACCCAACATTTTACCGACTTTGTCACTATTTAATCCTGCAGAGTTTATAATCCATCTAGATTTATAAGTTCCTTTACTTGTTTTAATTTCATAAATCTCTTTATCTTCACATATTTCTTTTTTTATATTCAAAACTTCATTGCCTAGGAAATAATTCACTCCATTTTCAACAGCATTTTCTGCCATGGCAATAGTATAAATAAATGGATTTAAAATTCCAGTACTTGGAGAATATAATGCAAATTCCCCTTCTATAAAAGGTGATAATTCTTTAATCCTATCTTTATTTATAATCTCTAGTCCAAAAACATTGTTTGCTTCACCTTGCTCTTTCATTTTTATTAGCTTCTCTTTATCATCATTGGTAAAACCAACTACTAGTTTTCCGCTTCTTTTAAAAGGGATATCAAGTTCATTAGCAACTTCATCAAATTTTTGATTTCCTTCTACACAAAATTTTGCCATTAAAGTGCCTGGTTTGTTATTAAATCCTGCATGTAAAACCCCAGAATTTCTTCCACTAGTTTCACAGCATACATCTAACTCTTTTTCTAATACACAGGTACTTAAATTATACTTTGAAAACTCCCTCGCAATGGAACTTCCTACAACTCCTCCTCCAATAATTGCAATGTCATATGTATTCTTCACTTTTTTCCCCCCATTTTTAACTTATTGATATAAGTGTATCACAATTTTATTTTTAGTCTTTATAGTTTGTGTAATTTTTATATATTAGAAAAGTAGTTTGTTTTAATCACATTATCAATTAAATTTATTTTCCTTGATAAAACATAATATCATTACTACAATTAACTATATATTCAGATTAATTATTTTATAATTTCAAGGTGGGACAGTATATTATGAAAAAGTTTAAAAAATTTTTATTATCAATTCTAGTTGTAATCTTAATTTCAGGCATTAGTATTGGTACTTTTATTGGTAATTTACTTTTTAATGCAGTGATTAGCGCCAGTTCTCCTAAAAATGCAATTTATGCTGACTATACATATAAAAGCTCTTATGATAACGAAAACTGGTTAATAAAAAAGTCTAATTATAAAGATAAATATATAACTTCTTTTGACAACTTAAAATTGCATTCATATGTAGTTAAACAACCTAAAAAAACATCAAAGTGGGCTATTGTTGTTCATGGATATGGAGAAGAAGGAAAATTTATTAGTAGAAAAGCTCTCCACTTTTACGAGATGGGCTATAATGTTCTAATACCAGATTTAAGAGGTAATGGACAAAGCCAAGGAAGTTACATAGGAATGGGTTGGGATGATAGAATAGACATAATTGATTGGACTAACAGTATAATAAAGGATGACAGTAAATCTGAAATAGTACTTTACGGTACATCTATGGGCGGTGCCACTGTTTTAATGGCTTCTGGTGAAGATTTGCCATCCAACGTTAAAGCTATAATCTCTGATTGTGCTTACACATGTGTATACGATATTTTTGATTATGAAATAGCAAGCTATTCTAATTCTTCCTCTTTTCCCATAATTGATTTTACTAATATGGTAACTTTAATAAGAGCTGGATATTCTTTAAAAAATGCCTCTGCCATTGATTCAGTAAAAAAATCAAAAACGCCTATTCTTTATCTTCATGGTGATAAGGATAAATTTGTTCCTATCTCTATGATGAATGAACTGTACAATGCCACTAGCTCTGAAAAGGAAAAAGTAAGTATAAAAGATGGTCAACACAGTAATTCAGATTTGGCTCAACCTAAATTTTATTGGTCAACTATTAGTGAGTTTTTAAAAGAATATATTAAATAATAAATACATAAGCAAATAGCAAAAGTAAATTTCATAGTACTAAAAAGGAACTGTTATATTAAATTAATACAACAGTTCCTTTTGCTATTTATTTATATTTTCTCTTATATTCTTACCTTCATGTTGCATTTTTACCCCTGTCTCCATTTGTACATTCATATCTTTGACAGGAATATCATCATATCCATCTCCCATAATTGTTATAGGGTAAACAATATTCTTAATTTTAGTTCCAGGTTTAATTACTTTAGGTAGATTATATGCGTATTCACTATGTATAATCTCAGAATCCATGCCATCTTCTATATAAAATTCATTTTACCCTCCATTTACCAACCCCATTATATTTTAACTTTATAATGATATTTTTTCTAATAAATTTAGAAGTACTTCTTCTGTACCTTTTATACCCTCTTCCTTACTCCTAACAAATTGTCCTTTTATATCATCATGATTTATATCTCCATGCTTAAGTACATAGGCATTATCTGTTATATTTAACATTCCCATGTCCATATTAGAATCCCCTATAACAGCAAAATTTTTTATGTTTTCAATTTTGCAAATATACTTAATTGCACCTTCTTTTGTAATTCCTTTTGGTAGAAAATATATTTTTCTCCCACTAATATAATGAATCCAATTTTTATTGTTTAATATACCTATATAATTATATAAACTCATTATGTCAAATTCTTTAAAGTCTACAACTATATAAAAAAATAAATTTTCTGCTACTCTAAAATTAGTAACACCATTCATTTTTGTATATGGTTCAAATAAATCTAACATTACATCAATAGATTCAGATGATTTTTTTATTTTTTTTACTTCTTCCTGCCAACTTAAAAGTGGTCTATTATTTTTTAATATACATCCTCCATTACTAGTAATTGCATAGTCAAAATTTATATTATATTTATTAAAGTTAATTCTTTGAAACTGTTCTCTTGTTCTTGTTGTAGTTGGTATAAATAAAGTATTATCATTTATTGTTTTTAAAACTTCCATTGTTTTTAAAGACACGTAAGATATCTCTTTATTATCTTTTTCTTCTATACATTCATAAGAGCTTTCACTTATGTCTTTTAAAAACTTATTTGAATAAATTATGCTTCTATCTAAATCCGAAAAAATAACCATTTTATACATCCTTCATGTTTTTTATTATTCCACAACAACTATATCCTTTTAAAGGAACTTCTTCTATTGGAACATCTTTTTCTTTTGCAAGAACAAATATATGATCTAAGTTTTTATCATTTATATCTTTTACTAGTATTTTGTATGGGATTCTTCTAAGTAAAACTCTAGTAGTTTCACCTACTCCTGGTTTTATAAAATTTATATCCTTTATGTTATATCTTTCTTTTATTATTTTAACATCTTCATCAGCAAGTTTTGTTATTATATCTTCTTTCCAATATTTTATTTGATTTTCTATATTTTCATATTGGTTTTTAAAGCAATCACAGATTGTATCAAGATATTTTATAGATTCATCATGTTTTTTTAATTCTTTGTAGTACTTAGCTCCATGAAAATCATTTTCACCTATTATATCTTTTCTAAGGACAGTTCTGCTTATAAGACCTGAAACAGTTGAATTTAAACATGCACTTGGAATTAGGAAATCTTCCCTAACACCATATAATCCAGAATACCCAGCAGGGTCCGCTAGTACTGCTAAAGTAGAATCAAACTCCACATTATATTTTAATCTTAAATCTTCACAAGCTTTGTCTAATTCCTTGCAAATAGTGCCTTTTCCTGTCCATCCATCTATAAATTGAATCTTTGAGTTAGGATGCACTTTTAATATATGGTCAATTGCATTCATATCAATTCCTTTATCTCTTATTATTGATATAGAATAATGAGGAAGGTTCCTATTATATTTTTCTTTTATGTATCTTTTAGCTAAAATTCCTATGGGAATTCCAGCCCTTGCTAAAGATACTAAAACTAGATCAGATCCATTTTTCTTCACTATTTTTTCACTCATTACTCCTACTGCAAAAGCTAATTTATCCTTTGTACCTTTTAGTTTTTCATAATATAAATTCAAATATTTTTCACTTACATTATATTCAATAGGTATCATTTCTGAGTAATGAGTCCCTCTTTGAATTTTCATTTCTCTTTCTTTATTACCTTCTTCTTTTATTAAATTAGAAATATCTTTTAATAAAAAAATCACATCATCTTTTGAATATGTGCCAAATTCCCCCATAGGTCTCTCCTTTTAACAGCAAACTATATTTAATTTTTCTATTGAAGTTTGTTTAAATATATTAATTATTTCTTCAAAAACTTTTTTATCTTCGTTAAACTCTACAAATAAAAAACATTCCTTATAATCTTTTTTATCTATATTATATAAGTAGTTTTTCACCTTTTTATTATAAAGACTATTTAACTCAAATTTAGATTTGATTGGGTAGTCATTTTTATCAATATTAATTATTGGGCTTCTTGTTGTTGAATAATAATATATATTTCCCTGGCAGTATTTTGCAAATAACATAGGTATATACATAAATTCTTCCGTTCCTAAAAATAGTACCTCTACATTTTTATCTTCTATGCTAAGCTTCTTAGACTCTTTTTTTACTATGTCCTTTAACTTTTTTTGTTCTATTTTATTAATCCCAAATCTGCCCGTATATTTCACATACCTTTGTTCTCCGATATAATCATCCATATCTAGTTTTATATAATTTATTTGAAGATTTTTATCTTTATCTTCAATAAATTTATCATTTTTAATTTTATCATCATTTATATTTAAATCATTTAATTTAAATTCAAATTCACCTTTAAATAAATATACAAATTCTATAGAGCAGTTTAGATCTTTCTCCAATTGTTCTATTCTTTTTAAGTTTTCACCTTCCACCCAGTTTAATATAGAACATATTGTATATCTTTTCTTTGGATATAATTTATGTATTTTTTTAATAAGATTTATACAAGTATTTGCCGTAGTTACTTCATCATCTACAAGTACAATTTCTTCTCCAAATTCAAAGTTTTTCATTTTATTAAAATAAAGATTATGATTAGTAGCATGAGAATGTTCCTCTAAAAAATCTAAGCTTTCAAAGTCTGTCACATTTTCCCTAGTTGTATGTAAAAATTCATAGTCATTTTCCATATAATTAAATACACTATGCCCTATGGCAGTTCCTGTCTCTGCAAAAGAAATTACAACTCCGCTAGACGGATTTCTTTTTTTATTATAAGCCTTTACTATTAATTTTCCTAAGTTATCCATATCTTTTGCTCTGCAAGCAATATGCTTACCGAGCACTTTAGACACAAATAAAAATCTTCTTTTTTCATTATTTCTTACTGCTATTTCTAGAAATTCTTCTAGATTTAAGCCTAACACATTTTCTTTAATTTCTATATTACAGTTAAAATTTAAGTAAGTCATTATAGTCTATCCCCTCATTTAATACTCCATATATTCTAGATAACATGATGATTTTTTTAGCCCATAATAAATGAGGATTAATTTCATTCATACGCTGACCAGATATACTTCTACTAACACCGAATTTACTCTCTGTACTTTCTAAAATCATCTTTGCATCCATATAATCCTCATAACTTACTGCACAAAGCGCTTGTACTATTGCTACTTGATTTGGATGTATTACTGTTTTTCCAACTAATCCATGGAATTTATCTAACAATATTTCTTTAACATATTCTTCTTTAATTTTTTCATTACCTATATCATAAAATTCTGACACACCACCACTAATAGGTATATCTAGTTCTTCCCTAGATAAGTATGTAATAATATCATTGATAAAGTTAGTACAAATAATATTTTCATATATGGAAAAATTTTTGCTTCTTCTTATTCCAAAAATACCAAGAATATCTGTTATACCCATTCTAATATTAAGTATTCTTGATTTATGTTTAACCAAAGTATTATATAAATCTAAAAATGATTCTTCTTTACTTTCTTTGTATATAAATTCTTTACTTTCAATTATAGGTAGCAAGTAAATTTTATCTAGGTTTATAGTATCTAATACTCCAATACATTTTTCGATAATAATACTATTTGCTTTTGGAACAAGAATCCCTGTTAACATCTCTTTGTTTTCATAAATAATGTTTTTTATTTTTTCTAGTTGTGAATGATTTTTTATTCTAATAAAAATAAGTGGCCTTTCACTATTTTTTATTTCTTTTTTTATATTGTTTAGTACTAAGGATAAATTTTGAATTGCTTCTTCCTCTCCATTTGTGCCTATTGCGTCTTCTAAACATATAGCCAAGGGTCTAGAACATTTTACATTGCCCATAATATTTTTATACATCATATTATACTGAGTGGCTGGTATATATAAAAAAGCTCCTAGAGCATACTTCAATATACTTATATCTGTATTTTTATTAAATTCTTCTGGTTCTTTAAAAAATAGTCTATTTATATCTTTTTTATCTATAAAATCAAAGTATCTCAATTTTCACTCCCCCAAAAAGATAAATACAAAGAACTAAGGTCCTTTGTATTTATGTCAATTTATTTATTGTAAATTATAGATGTGTTAAGTTCTTCTAATCTCTTAGTATTATCTTTTATTGATTCTCTGTTCATAGCTTCTATTCTTAAAGTTTCTTCTATACCACTTTTAATTGTAGTATGCATTTTTTCTAAAGTTTCTATTTGTATAGAACTTGAATTTGCCATTTTAGCTATTTGTATACTTTGTGATGTTACGTTTTGAGCATTTCTTATAAGTAATTCATTTGTTTTATCATCAAGAGCTTGTAAAGATTTTGTTTGTAATTCTTGCTTCTTTAACAAAATTGCTTGAGATAAACATTGTTTAAATACTGGTAAAGTAACGACAAATGCGCTATTTATTTTTCTTATTAAACCGTAGTTATTATGTTGCATTCCTCTAAGCATTGGTATAGTTTGTATAGCTATATTTTCAGCTATTCTTAAATCATAAATTCTTTGATTTAACATGTCGTATACTTTAGTAAGTTCTTGGAAGTTAACCACATCCATTTGATTTCCACTAGTTTCTGCCAAGTTTTTAAAATGAGGTAGAATTTCATTATCCATTTCTTCTATTGCCATTTCACCAGCAACTATGTACTTTTGAAGTTCTTCGTAGAAATTAAAGTTTTCGTTTAACATAGCTCCCAATTGCTTGTTAGATGTTTGTATTTCTCTTTCATATTTTTCTAATTCTATTTGAATTTTTTCAACTTCTCCACCTAAAGTCTCATACTTTTGGAACATAAGCTCTATGGCATTACTAGCTTTTTTAAATATTTTTTGTAGAAATGATGGTTCTTTAGTTTCTTGGAAATCATCTAAATCAAATCTATCCATTATTTTAGCTAACTGTTCTATCATTTTTGAATTTTCTTCGTTCTTATTCATTTTAATAGTGTTTAGTAAACTATTTGATATTCTAGCGATTCCTTCTGCTGCTGGACGCCCAAACTCAAGAATTGTATTTGGATTTTCTACTTCTATAAGAGAAGTTAAAGCTTCCACTTCTCTAGATTGTCTAAGTTCTTGTTTTTTCTTCTTTGTAAATTCTACTATATCAAAGTTTTCCTCTGTACTATTTACTTCTGTATTATTGATAACCTGTGGTGTGTTTTTATTATCCCTAGATAAATTATTAAGATTTATTCCCATTAAAATAATCCCCTTTTGCTAAATAATTTTTTAAATATACTTTTTTCCTCTTCTTCTTTTTCATCTAAATCAAATTGATAAATCATTTTATCCAGCCTGTGAATATCTATTACTTTAGAAGATATTACATTTTCGATGCAGTTATCTCCCCCTGGCGATAACATAATAATATCAAATCCTATTTTTGATAGTAAAAGTAATAAAAATCCAGTTTCCTTATGAAATACTACGGCTTCTTTCATATAAATAACTAACTTTGGATTAATTAAAGCATAATCAAAATTATTTATCATATGTACAAGTTTTTTATCCATATTTAAGACTGTAAATAAACCTTTTATCCTATCTTCTCGATTTAATTCATCAATAAATACATTACTTGCTATAATTTCTTCTACTTTTTCTAAAATCATAGTTTGCTGAGGTTTGCTTAATGTTGATATTGAATAACTTTTTTCTTGTAAAACAGATTTTTTATCGATTATTCCTTTTGAATCAAGTATAAAAGATAAGCTAAAAGCATCATTTGTAAACGGTTTAGCCAGTTGTTCAAATCCATCTTTTAAATCAATGAAATTGACATATTCTCTTGGCCCTTTTAATATTTTTACAAAGTTTCGATATTCATGTCTATCATTGTATACTCCATTTATTTTAGAAAAGAATACAGATACCTCTATGTAATTATTATCAAAATTAAAACTAGGTCTTAGCTTTAAAGGTTGGTTCCAATAAATAGATATTTCCTCCATAGTTGAAGTTAATAAAACGTTTTTTATCTTTCTATCTTGTAGCTGCCACGGCTTAATAAAGCCAGATTCATTTAATAACTCATTACTTATTCTTTGTGATGCCTGCGCACCTATAGTCATTGCTTTTTTTATAGATCCTTTATTCACCTTTTCTCCAAGAGCAACTCTCTCTTCAAAAGCAAGCATATCTTCCACATTTTCTTTTATAATTTCCTCTATTTTATATAGGTTTTTGTTTAAAACTACTATGTTACTTGATGAATTAGGATTTAGATATAATACATCGAAGCCAGCTAAATATAATATTGCTAAGAAGTATGCTTCATGTTTTTTTATTTCTCCATAAAAAATAATTTTTGGTGCATCATCTTTATTTATAGTTAAGGGTTCTACATAAGTTTTTATCCATGACATAACCTTAATAATAAAATTTTCCTTAACTCTCTCATTATTAAATTGCTTTTCTTCTTCTTTTAAAACCATATCAAATGATCTTTTTATATTGTTGTTTATTTTTTCATTTGAAATTATTCTAATGTCCATATGTTCTAAACTATTTCTATAGTTACTTAATTTGTTTTTGAAATAATTTATCATATCAAAATCACTAGGATTTGACAAACTACTACTAAACAAGGCTATATCTTTCCTATTATCAATATTATATTTTGTTTTGAAGATTTCTAAATTATACAAATCTTCATCTTCTAATCCTATATATGAAATAAAATAATTCGTATATCCACTCGTAATTGTATAATTTTCCCTATCTATTTGGCTGGAGAATATTTTTTCAAAGACTTTAGAATCACCCATTTTATCCTCCTCAAATTTAATTATTATTTTTAATTATCCCCATCCTAAAAAAGAATGGGGATATTATTATTTTTAAGCATTTTCAGTTGCTAGTTCTTCACTTTTCTCTGTTTTTGGGTTAAACAATCTTATTACAAATTTCACTATTTCATTAACTACTACTATTGACACAGCAACTAGTATTATTTTTATCCATATTCCAAAACTTAATGATACAGAGTTAAAGAAATCTTGGAATATTTGTACAAAGAAAATTTGTGCTATTCCTGTTACAGATATTATTTGCAGTGCAAGCTTATTCTTTGTGAAGTTTGGTATTATACTATCACTTCCAAACTCCCTACAGTTAAATGCATTAAATAAAGCCAAGAATGCAAATAATGAGAACATTACTGTTTCATTTTCTTCTGGTGTCACATTTAATATATTAAATGTAGATTGTGCAAGTAATAAACCTGTTATAAATAATGCATTTAAAATTATTGCTCTTATCATTGATTTAGATATTATATTAGCATTTCTATTTACTGGTTTTCTATTTAAAACAAAATCTCTTACTGGCTCTAATCCAAGAGCTAATGCTGGAGGTCCATCCATTATTATGTTTACCCACAATAATTGTATAGTTGTAAATGGCATTTCTTGACCTAACACTTGAGATATTATTGCTATTAAGAACGCAACCACGTTTACTGTTAATTGGAATTGAACGAATCTTTGGAAGTTATCGTATATTCCTCTACCCCATTTTATACCTTTAACAATTGTTGAGAAACTATCATCAGTTAATATAATATCTGCAGCACTTTTAGAAACTTCTGTTCCAGATATACCCATTGCTATACCAACATCTGCTTTAGATAAAGCTGGAGCATCATTTATTCCATCTCCTGTAACTGCAACTACTTCGTTATTATATTGTAGCGCTGATACTATTCTCATTTTGCTGTCTGGTTTACTTCTAGCAACTATAGATATTGTTTTTATTTCTTCTCTTAATTCTTCATCACTTAATGTGTCAATATAAGAAGCTTCAACAGCTCTCATATTATTTTTTAATAATCCTAATTCTTCACCAATTGCTTTTGCTGTGATTATGTTGTCACCTGTAAGCATTTTTACAGCAACACCAGCATGATTAGCTACTTTTACTGATTCAACAACATCTGGTCTAAGTGGGTCTCTTATACCTACAAATCCACTAAATACTAGGTTGTTTTCTTCTAAAGATATATCTATTGTTTCATTTTCAAGTGTTAAAGCTACTTCAGCCTCTTCAGCACCTGATGAAATTTGCTTATAAGCAAATCCTAAAGTTCTCATTGATTTAACTTGTAGTTTTTCTATTTCTTTTAATATATCTGTTTTTATTTCTTCAGTTATAGGTATTATGTTTTCACCTTTTTGAACAAAAGTACATAAATCTAATAATACTTCTGGTGCCCCTTTAGTTAACAATAGATAAGAATTTCCATTTGCAACTAATGAGCTCATTCTTTTTGTATCTGAAGTAAATGGTTTTTGAGATGTAACATCTGCATTACTTCTTATTTTTCTATAATCTTTGTCTTTGTTATATAAAAGCAGAGCACATTCTGTTGCACTACCTAAATATTTTACTTCTCCATCACTATGCTCAATATCAGCTGTAGAGTTTATTAAACAGTTTTCTTCAAAGAAACTATTTGTATTTCTATCATTTCCCTCTATATATCTTCCATCTACATATGCTACTTCTACAGTCATTCTATTTTGAGTTAATGTTCCTGTTTTATCTGAACATATTACTGAAACAGAACCTATAGTCTCACAAGCTTCTTTTTTAGTAACTAAAGCATTTATTTTAGCCATTTTTTGCATAGTTATTGCTAATGTCATATTTATCATAGTTGGCAAACCTTCCGGTACTGCTGCAACTATCAAGGCCACACATACTGTAAATGCAGTTTTACCTGGTCCTATTGATTCTAAGAATGGCATAAATCCTGACATATCAAGATTTAATGTATTATTCATAACCATTTTGAAAATCATAAATATAAATAATAAACCTGCTATTCCACTAGAAACTTTGGCAATCATGGCACCAAGATTTCCAAGCTTTAATTGCAGTGGTGTTTCTTCATCTTCATCACTTAGGTTTTGAGCAATTCTACCCATTTCACTATTATCACCAATAGACGTAACTACCATAGTTCCTCTACCATAGGCAACTAGTGTACCACCAAATACCATATTTATTTGTTTCGCAGGTATAGGCTCTTGCTCTATTGTTTGACCTTTTGACTCTATTTTTTCCATTGGTATTGTAATATCTGCATTTTTAGATACGTCATCAGACTCTCCAGTTAACATATCTTCTCTAACTTTTAAGTTTACGGATTCAACCAGTCTTCCATCTGCTGGAACCATGTCTCCTGTTTCAATATAAACTATATCTCCAGGAAGTAATTCATTTTTAGAAATTTGTTGTACTTTTCCGTCTCTAAGTACTTTAACTTCTATATTTTCTGTTAGCTTCGAAAGTGCCTCTGCTGCTTTTTTAGATTTACCTTCTGTAACCATTCCTATTCCTACACCTATAGCTATGGCACATATTATACCTATAGCATCATGCGTTTCACCAACAACTGCACTTATTATTGCTGCTGCAATTAATATTACTATCATTGGTTCACTTAAAGCTTCCTTTAAGTCATCAAAAAAACTACCTTCTTCTTTTGGTGTAAATTCGTTGAAACCATATGTATTTCTCCTAGAATCAATCTCTTTTGACTCTATTCCCGTTTCTACGGTAACCGCTAGTTCTTTTAGTACTTTGTCTTGTTTTTCATTAAAAAATTTCATTTTTTATACCCCATATGCACATTCTACTCTGGCTAAATTCTCTCTTATATCTCTTAAAGATGTATCTCTAGTTCCTTCTCCTATTGCAGAGAATTTCCAAGTATCTTTATATCTATATATTGTTCCTACTATAAGAGCAGTCTTATCACTATAGTCATCTGTTAAATTATATTTTGCTATTTCTTTATTTGTCTCTCTATCTACAACTCTGATAAAGGCATTTTTTATCATACCAAAATGTTGTCTTCTACTTACGCAATCATAAATATTAACTACAAATAAAAGTTTATCAACGTTAGATGGTATTTTATTTAAGTTCACTAAAATTTGTTCATCGTCACCATCCCCATCTCCAGTTAAGTTATCACCTGTATGAACAACAGATTTACAAGCACTTTTTAAATTTCCAAAATAAATTAAGTCTTTACTGCTATTCATTTGTCCTTTTTCATTTAGCATAAACACTGATGCATCACAATCTACATCTGCTGCTCCTGCGCCAAATAAGCTACTTAAGAACCCTCCTCCTTTTTGAGCAACTGGGTCCCATCCAAGCCCAACTAACAAAGAACTAAGCCCTGGATTAGATTTCTTTAAATCTATTTTTTCTCCCTTTTTCAAACTAATTGACATAAGCATTTCCCCCTATTTTATACATTTAATCCATAATTTTTACATAGAGCCTCTAGGCCACCTTCAAATCCTGATCCTACTGCGCTAAATTTCCATTCTCCATTGTATTTGTATAATTCACATGCTACTATGGCAGTTTCTATACTAAACTCTTCTCCAAGATCATATCTTAGTATTTCTTCTTCATTTTCAGAGTTCAAAACTCTTATGTATGAATTACTTACTTGCCCAAAATTTTGTCTTCTTTCTTTAGCTTCATAAATTGTTACGGCAACAGCTATTTTTTGTATATGATTAGGCATTAATTTTAAATCAACTAATATTTCTTCATCATCGCCATCGCCTTCTCCAGTTCTGTTGTCACCTAAATGCTCTACTGCTCCAGATATATGTTTTAAATTATTATAGAATACAAAATCTTCATCTCTTTCTACTCTACCTGATTCTCCTACCATGAATATGCTTACATCTAAATCATAGTCGTAACCACTATCAAAACTATTAATATCCCATCCTAATCCTAATTTAATATTTTTTAATCCTGGATTTCCTTTTGTAAGATTAATTTTTTCTCCCTTTTTTAAAGTTATTCCCATTATATAACCTCCATATTAACTAATACATTTTATATGTCTAATAAATATCTTTCTATAAATTAATACCAAAGTTTTTGCATAAAGCTTCTAAGCCACCTTCAAATCCTGATCCTAGTGCATTAAACTTCCATTCTCCATTATGTCTATATATTTCAGCTACAACTACTGCTGTTTCTATACTAAAATCTTCTCCAAGGTCAAATTTTAATAATTCTTCATTATTATCTTTATTGATAACTCTAATATATGAGTTACTTACTTGACCAAAGTTTTGTCTTCTTTCCATTGCCTCATGAATTGTTACAGTAAAAGCAATTTTATTTATATTTTCTGGAACTAATGATAAGTTTAATAATATTTCTTCATCATCTCCATCGCCTTCACCAGTTCTGTTATCTCCTACATACTCCACTGCTCCTAAAGAATGCTTTGGATTATTATAAAATATAAAATCAGTATCTTGTGTTACTTTGTCATTACTTCCTAATAGAAATGCTGATGCATCTAAATCAAAGTCAAATCCACCATCATATTTATTAGTATCCCATCCCAAACCTACCATAATATTTTTTAGTCCTGGATTTCCTTTTGTTAAGCTAACTTTTTGGCCTTTCGCTAATGTTATTCCCATAATCTCTACCCCTTTCATTTAGTAAGTAATACCAATATTATTATACCATTGGTATTAAGTTATTTGAAATAATTTAGGAATTTTTATCAGTTTTTTCTAAAAAAGTAATAATAAGTGAAAATAAAAATATTTTTACTATTTCTCAACTTTTTTTAATGATTGAGATAAAATATACCCTGAAAGAGCAAAAAGTACTAAAGTTAAACTATTTAATATGGTGAATTTTAAGTATATAAAATAAGAAGAAATTGATATCATAGCAAAAATGAATATTATAATAAATCTATAATTCAGTAACTTCCATTTTCCATCTTTCTTAAATTCATCATAAATATCTTTAAACCCTATCCAAAAACCTAAAATCATATATCCACTAAATTCTACTAACATTATTAAATAGTCATATATAGAATCATAAGAAGTTTGTTTTAAATCAATACAAATTTCACTTAACTCACCCATAGATAATACTATTAGTACTCCTATAAGAAAATATAAAGTATTAATCATCATATTTCTATTTTTCATATTATCCCTCCCATTTAATAAAATTTTATATAGAATATATTTATAAATGTAGCAGAAATATATATTATATGCATTCATATTTTATTTAATTTAATGTTTAAAACCATAATTGGGTATAAAATTTTATATCTATTATATAAACTTTAGGAGGGTAATTTTGTGTTCACTAAATTAATAAGCAAATATAAGAAATTTAAAATAATAAATTATAAGAAACCTAAAAAGATTTGTTCCTGTTATAATATTTCTAATCATGACATTACGGATGCTATAAATAATGGCTGCCGTGGAATAAATGATATTAGAAAAACTACAAAAGCTGGAACTGCTTGTGGAAAATGTAACGCCTCACTTGAGTATGAAGTTTATAAAGCATTAAAAAAGTAAGTCTCTTATTAAAGAGACTTACTTTTTATATTTTATCAAAATCAGAAAATTAATTTGCTTGATCTAAATTGTTTACTTCTTCTGTTGATTGATCTTCTTTTAATATTAATTTTCTATTCCATAACATGATTCCAACTGTTGAAGCTATTAATGCTCCTATTCCTATTGTCTTATACTCAGTTAACTTAACTATTAACCATGGTAGCGGACTTGAACCGTAGTCAATACTTGATATCATTGTAGCTCCATTTGGTATAGCAAACTTAGCTGCTAATGCTGCTTCTGTAAATAACGGAGACATACTTGTTCCTATTAGTAGCCCTGCTCCTATAACTATAATTCCTACTATAAATGCTCTGAAGAAATCGCCTCTTACAAGTGGAGTAATTAAGACAAACATAAAAGGTAATCCAGCTAATGATGCAAATGGTAAGAATTGATTTCCTGGTATTATTAATGCTAATATTAATGTTACTGGTACTAAAACTAGTGAAACTGCTAGTGTAACTGGATGACCAACACTTACAGCTGAATCTAATCCTATGTAAAGCTTAGCTTTTCCTTCAAATTTACGTTGTATTAAAGATTGTACTGCTTCAGATACCGGCATTAAACCTTCCATTAGTACTGCTGCCATTTTTGGAGTAAGTACAAGTACAGCACCCATTACTACTGCTAAATTTAAAGTACCTTTTACATCATATTTTGCAAGTAATCCAAGAATTACACCTATGGATGTACCTAATATTGCTGGATCTCCAAATACACCAAATTTCTTTTGTATATCATTTGCATCCAACTTTATTTTATTTATTCCTGGTATAAAATCTAATATTTTATTTGCTATCCATGCTATTGGTACATAAGATGCTGAGAATCCATGAGGAATTGATATTCCAGGAAGTCCTAATTCCTTTTCTACCAATGGAGCAGTTCTATCTGCAAGAACCATTGTGACTATCATATTTACTGCTGACATTACTAAAGCTATTGGTAAGCTTCCTGTTAGCATATAAACTAAAGAACCTGTAAAAGCAAAATGCCAGAAATTCCATATATCTATATTTACTGTTCTAGTCGTTCTTGTAAGTAACATTACAACATTTATTATTATTCCTAAAGGTATTATCAAAACACCAACTGTTGAACCAAATGCTATTGCTGAAGCTGCTGGCCAACCAACATCAAGTACATTTAGGTTTAATCCAAAGTTTTTAACCATTGCCTCTGCTGCTGGTCCTAAATTTTCTGTAAGTATTGTTATTATTGCGTTTAATCCTATAAATCCTATTCCTATTAAAAGTCCTGATTTTATAGCATTTGCTAATTTTACGCCTAAACATACTGCAAATACTGCAAATATTATTGGCATCATTACTGAAGGACCTAAGTCAACTAACTTTTGTAATATATCCATTATTACTCTTCCCCCTATTTATTGTGATTTATAATATTTTATTATTTAAAACGTCTACTATTACTGATGGGTCTTGCTCCTTATATAAACCCTCTAAAAATTCAGTTTCTCCAAATAACTCCATTAATTTTGATAAAAGGCTTACTTGCTCTTCTTTTTGAGTAACTAATAATACAAATGCCATATTTACATTAATATCATTATTAGTACACATTTCTTTAAATTCACATTCATCTTTTAATCTTACAAATGCTACTCCTGGCTTATTTACATGTTCTGAATCTGTATGAGGTATAGCTAAGTTATACTTTTCAGTTCCTATAGCCGTTGGATATTGTTCTTCTCTTTTTATAATTGCATCCTTAAAAGACTCTTTCACATATCCTTTTTCAAATAGTTTGTCTGCTATAGACTTTAAAAATTCATCACTAGTTTTATATTCTACATCTAAAAATACTAGGTCATTACTTAACATTTATTCCACCTACATTCCTAGTTTTGCAACTATATCATCCATTAATTTATCTACTCCCAATCCTGTTATAAAAGCTAATCCTGATACAACTGGTATATCTACACTTTGGTTAAATTGAGCTGTAGTAACAATCATATCATGTCCTGACACTTTTCCTGGTAATTCTGCTACTGTACATTGAGTAAATGAAACTTGTCCTTCTAAGCCTCTTTTTTTAAATCCAGCTTTTAGTTTTTGTATTGCTACTGTTGATGTTGCTATCCCTGCTCCACATGCTACTACTATTTTTTTCATAATCCTTTTCTCCCTTTATTAATATAATTTCTTAATATAATTTAAATCTTTTTTATTAATTATTTTTTCTACTTTATACATTTCATCAACTTGGTTATATATGTCCAAAAATAAGTTTTCATGTTCTAAAAATACCTCTTTATTTATGGCTATCATCATTACTAGTTGAACTTCTGAGTACACCCATTTTATTGGTTCTTCCAAAATCGCCACATAAATTCCAGGTTTTTTTACTTCTCCAACTAATGCATGAGGAATGGCAACCATGTTTCCTATTTCTGTTGATGAAAGTTGTTCTCTTTCCATAAAGGAATTTTTCATTACTTCGTCTATATATCCTAATTCATACATTTTATTTGACATGTATTCTACCACCTCTAAATAATTATCCTTCTTTAAGTTTGGTAAGAATATTTCATCTTTAAAGTATGATTTTATATCTAGCTTGTAATTTTCATTTCCTTTACTTATAAAATGATTTATTTTATTCATATCTGTATCACTTAAAATAGGTGATACATTTATAATAGGTAAGTTTTTGTACTGTAGGTTAATAGTTGAAATTATTAAGTCAATATCTTTAAAATCTAACTCCTCCAATTTATAAGATGGATATACTCCACAAATCTGAATTTTAGATCCAAATCTATTTGATAATTTACTTCTTAGAAGTATGGATGTTCCCATACCAGATGCACATATAACAATCACTCGAAGTCTATCTTTTCTTCCTTTTATGTTCATCCTTTCTAGGGCTCCACCAAAATGTAGTGCCAAAAATCCAACTTCATTCTCATCTACTTCCACATTCATATCTTCTTCTATGGCTCTAGCCAAGAAGTTTGATAACTCGTAAGCTAATACATAGTTTTTCTTTATTTGATCCAGCAAATTATTTCTTATTTTCATTTTATATTGTATTCTGTGAAGAACACTTTTTAAATGAACAAGAAGACCATTTTCTAGAATTTCATCATGAGTAAAATCTATACCTATTTGCAAATAAATCTCTTTTAAAGACTTTCTTATAGTTTTCAGATTGTCACTATCTTCTTCATCTATAAAATAGTTATCATCTTTAAACAATCTGTTTTGAGATTTTAAATGCTGGTATATATACACAACCTCTGCTGTTGGAAATTCAATTTTCGTAAGCTTACATATTTGTCTACAAAGATTTAATGATGCTTCATATTCAATCTCATCTGATGGTATATGCTTTACTTTTTCTTCATTGATAATCTTGTCATTTTTTATTCTTGTAATAGTAATCACTATGTGATTGAATAAATTATCAAACCCTAAATCAGTAATATTTAAGTCGTATTTATTTATTACATCAATTATTATAGATTTAATACTCTCTGAAGACTTTGTGTCTATCATTTCTAAAATAGTTTCTGATTTTTCTTGGCCTATTTTATGCACAATATAATCAGATAAAAAATATCTAAACTTAGCTTCATCACCACTAATATAAACACCTGAGTTTCCTTTGCGAGATAATTTTAAGTCATAATTATGTAATATACTTTTTACTACCTTCAGATCATTTTTTAATGTAGATAAACTTATAAATAACTCATCACATAACTCATCTTGTTTAATGGATTCTGTCTCACTATCCACATATAGAAATGCTAGTTTTCTAATTAGCCACTCTACTCTGTTTTCTTCTAAAGTATATACACAGTTGCAATCGATTTCTCCAACTATACTTTTTAACATTTTATAGTCATCATAATTGTCATATTTTATTTTATATCCATGACTTCTCTTAGAAATTATTTCACAGTTATATGATTTCAAAAACTCATTTATATCCTTTATGTCCCTTTGTACTGTTTTTACAGATATTTGATTTATTTTTGCCAAATCATTTCCACTTATATAACCATCAGTACTTATAATTGCATTTATTATCCCTCTTTGTCTACTTGTTGCTTTTATCATTTTTATCTCCCTCATATTTATATAGTATCAATAAGTATTTTTTTTAAATAGTCTTTATATTTCTCTTATAAAAGGACATTTGTCGTCTCACTTGGCAAAATAATGTCCTTTATAATTTTACTACTTTTATACATGTAATTAATAGAGTAGAAATTGATTTTTATAATTTACAAAGTCAGTATTAATACCTGTATCATTTGGCATATTACATTATTTATCACTTATACCAAATGATACTACGTCAAAATATAAGCAACATATGATAATATATTTCTTAAATCTTTATGGGGGTATTATGTATGAAAAGGATAAAAAAATAATAATAGCCCTTTTGCTTATCTTCTCGATTGGAGGCATAGGGGTTAGTTCTTTGGTAGGAATATTCTTTTATAATTTAGCAGTAAATGCAAATTATTCAAAAGAAATAGTATATGCAGATCATAATGGTGACAAATTGCGAGATGATGAAAAATGGCTTGAAAAAGAATCAAATTATACTGAAAGTTATATTGAATCTAATGATAATTTAAATTTGCATTCTTATGTGATAAATCAAAATAATAATACCAATAAATGGGCAATTGTTGTTCATGGTTACGGTGGCAGTGGTAAGTTAATGAGTTCTAAAGCAAAATATTTTTATGAAATGGGATATAATGTATTAATTCCAGATTTAAGAGGTCATGGAAAAAGTGAAGGTGAATATATTGGTATGGGATGGAAAGATAGACTAGATATAATAAGTTGGATTAACTTTATAGTTAAAAATAATTCAACTTCTAAAATAGTTCTTCACGGTACTTCCATGGGTGCTGCCACGGTCTTAATGGCTTCAGGAGAAGATTTACCTTCTAATGTGAAAGCTATTGTAGCTGATTGTGCTTATACATCCGCTTGGGATGAATTTAGTTATCAATTAGAAACTTATTTAAAGGTACCAGCTTCTTATGTCCTAAATGTTACTAATATTGTTACTAAGTTAAAAGCTGGATACTCTTTTAAAGAAGCTTCTGCAATAAATGCAGTAAAAAAATCTACCGTACCTATTCTTTATATTCATGGTGATAGTGATAAGTTCGTTCCTTATTCTATGATGGACAAGTTATATAATGCCACTAAATCTCCAAAGGAAAAATTAACTGTTGAAGGTGCTGAACATTCAAATTCAGATTTAATTTCACCTTACCTTTATTGGCTTACAATAAATGATTTTGTAGAAAAATATATTCCTTAATTTTAATTTTAATTATATTTTTCATGAATTAACTAAATTATAAATTCTATATATTAAAAAATAAGCCTCTAATTAAAGAGGCTTATTCCTAAAATTCAAATTTAATTCACGTATAAAATACTATATAGCTCTAGTGTACCCTTTTAACCATTCAGCTTCTTCAGTAGTTAAGAATGGGCTAACTGTATCAAATACCATTTTGTGATATTCATTTAAGTATGCTTTGTCATCTTCTTTCATAAGATCAGCATCTATAGCATCTAAATCTATTGGCGCTATTGTTATTGGTTCAAATTCCATAAATTGACCATATTCGTTTTTAATACCTTTTTTACAAAGCATTTCATTTTCTAATCTTATTCCATGAGAACCAGCTTTGTAGAATCCAGGCTCATTAGTAGTTATCATGCCTTCTTCTAATGTAGCTAAGTTTCTGTTGTCCCATCTGAAACCATTTGGAGCTTCATGAACATTTAGTACATGACCTATACCATGTCCCGTTCCGTGGTTGTAGTTAAGATTTTGTTCCCACATGATTCCTCTAGCTAATATATCTAAATAGTATCCATTTGCACCATATAAGAATTTAGCTCCAGATAATCTTATCATTGCTCTAGCAACTGATGTAAAGTTAGATTTTTCTTCTTCTGTAAGTTCTCCTAAAGCAAAAGTTCTAGTTATATCAGTTGTACCATCGAAGTATTGTCCACCTGAATCTAATAAGAATAATCCTTTTGGCTCTAAAGTAGTATTACTTTCCTCAGTAGCACTGTAGTGAACTATTGCCCCATTAGCACCGTACCCAGCTATAGAAGCGAAACTTGGTTCTATAAACTGTCCTTGTTCTTTTCTAAGTTCAGTCAATTTATCTGCTGCACTTATTTCAGTTATTTCTATTTTTCCTATGTTATTTTTTAACCAGTACATAAACTTAGTTACAGCAACACCATCTCTTATATGAGCTTTTTTAGTGTTTTCTATTTCTACAGGATTTTTTTGTGCTTTAAATATAGTTGAAGGATTCATAGCATTAACTACTTTTACACCTTCAGGTATATTTTTTAATATTGTGTAATTTATTTTGTTGCAATCAACTAAAACTACATCTTCTTTTTCTATAGTTTTAACAAACTCATCTATTTCAAAGTATCCTTTTATTTCAACTACTTCTTCACCAAAACTTGCTTTTATTTCTTGATTTAATTTATTTTCATCAACAAATAATACAGCTTTGTCTAAAGTAACTACTGCATAAGAAAGTACAACTGGATTGTATTTAACATCTCCACCTCTTATATTGAATAACCAAGCTATGTCATCTAAGCTTGTTAATATGTGAGTTGTTGCTCCTGCATCTTGCATAGCTTTTCTAACTCTAGCTACTTTACTTGTAAAGTCTTCACCACTGTATTTAACATCTAATAAAAATGCTTTTGCATCAGATAAAGCTGGTCTATCTTCCCATACTTCATCTAATAAGTCACCTTCATAAGATATAGTTATATTTTTTTTAGTTAAACTAGCTTCTAATCCAGCTCCCATAGCTGCACTTATAGCTCTTCCGTCAAATCCTATTTTAGAACCTTCTGGAACTTCATTTTCTATGTATTCAAAAGTTGTAGGAACGTTTTCTTCTCCCATTTTATAAAGTTCAGCACAAGAAGTTGATAATTCCTTTTCAGCTTGTAAGAAATATCTCCCGTCTGTCCAAAGTATAGCCTTCTCTGGAGTTATTACTACAGTACCAGCTGAACCAGTAAATCCTGATATAAATTGTCTTCCTTTGAAGAATTCCCCAACATACTCACTTTGATGATAATCTGCTGATGGAATTATGTAAGCAAATATGCCTTTTTCTTTCATAACACTTCTTAATTTTGAAATTCTGTCATTAATCATATTAAACCACCTTTATTATTTTAAATCATTTAGCTTCTTATTAAGTTTGCCATAGATTTTTTTCATATAAGGCTCATTACTAGCTTCAACTGCTTCATCTAAGTCAAACCATTTGACTCCACTATTTTCATCGGCTTTAATGTGTGTCATTTCATTTTCATCAGCACAAAGTAAATAAGTAACATTTAGATGCATGTGAGATGCCACATATTTACCTTTTTTCATATGACCATCTACTCCAAGAACTTCTAAAGAAAAAATTTCCTCAGATAAAGGTGTTACATTTTTTAGCCCAGTTTCCTCTTTTGCTTCCTTCAACGAAACATAAAGTAAGTCACTATCACCATCAGCATGTCCACCAGTCCATGACCATGAGTCATAAATGTTATGATAAATCATCAGTACTTTTGTTTTATCTTTATTTACTATCCAACAAGATGAAGTAAAATGACCTATCTCATTATTTCTAGTAAGCACATCATCAAAAGTGTTAATGTATTTTATCATTATTTCCTTGTCTTTTTCTTCTGCACAGTTGAATGGTAGATAATTTTCTATTTTTCTTATTAAATCCATGTTTACCTCCCCATTAATAATGATCCTCTTTCAAATTCTATAATATTATTTATTAATAATCAACAGTGTAATTATATTAAAATAATATTTTTATTTTAACCTTGTTATTTTAACTTTTTATTAAGATATTCTGTAGCTTTTACTACAATTAAAACTTATTATCCTGTTTTATATGCTAACCTTATTTACTAATTAATTTATTTAATATTAAAAGCGTCTACACTAATTATTCTGTAGACGCTTTTCTTTATATATTTTTCTAAATGGCATTATATATTTCTTCCTTTGTAATTTCCTTACTTGTAAATACATTTTTAATCTCAATTGGTGAATTTCCAAGTACATAGATTTTATCTGACAATAAAATTGCTTCTTCTATATCATGAGTTACAAATAATACTGTTCTTTCTTCTCTTTCTAATATTTGTTTAAAATTATTCATTATTATTTCTTTATTAATAACATCAATAGATTTAAATGGCTCATCCATTATAATGATTTTGGATGGGTAAATAAAAGCTCTTGCAATATTCACCCTTTGTCTAAGCCCTCCACTTAACATTTGAGGATAGTAATTTTTATATTCTTTTATTCCTACTAAATCCAAATATTTATCACATAGTTCTTCAGATGTTTTTTTATTATAAAGTTTTTTTACTACAAGAACAATATTCTCACTTACTGTTAACCAGTCAATTAACCTGTCATCTTGAAATATATAACTTACTCCATACTTTTCTATTGTTTCAAAACCCTCTTTATCATTAGGAATTATTCCACTAATTATATTTAATAATGTACTTTTTCCACATCCTGATTTTCCAATAATACAATTGACTTTATTTTTATAAAAATCTATACTAAAATCTTTAAATACAAGTTTCTCATTAAATTTTTTATTTATATTTTTAACGGATATCATTTCTTCTTTATTTATCGTCTCCATGCAAAAGCTCTCCTTAGAAATAAATTTTCAATAAGGTTTAATAAGGATGAGATTATTACAATGATTATTATCCAAGCAAAAATAGCAGTGGTATTAAAGTTTACTTTTTCACTTTGAATCATTGCTCCTATCCCATATAAAGGTTGTCCATAAACTTCTCCTGCTATTACAATTTTAAATCCAAGAGAAATAGTCGATGATAAAATTGATATTAGGGAAAACTTTATTGCTGGCAAGTATATTTTTAGTATTTTATCTTTTCTACTAATTTTATATAAGTCAGACATTTCTAAAATTCCCTTGTCTATATTTTTCATAGCTCCTAAAACTGCATCGTATAAAACTGGAAATACCATAATGAATACAACAATATATGGAGCACTTTCTTTATTAAACCAGATTAATGTTAAAACTATTAAAACCATGTTAGGTATAGAGCTGGCTAGAGATGTTATTGGTGTTAAAAAATTTTTAAATATATTTAAGCTATAAGAAATTATTCCTAAGACAAATGCTACAACTAATGCCATGACAAAACTTAATATGCACCTTGTTATAGTTGAAAATACATCTAAAATAAATCTATCTTCTAATACAATCTCTTTTATACTTGTAAAAACTTGCCCCAATGTAGGTAAGTATATATCATTATTTATTTTAAGAGCTATTATCTGCCATAAAAATAACAAGATAACACAAGAAAGAACTACCTGTATTTTATCTTTATCTTTAAATGATTTTATTTTATTATTTGTGGTAAACTGACTCATCTAGAACTGCTCCCCCTACATATTTATGGTAAAAGTATAACCCTTCAAAAAGGTTTAAAACCTTATTTTCATAGTACTACAATTGGTAGTATTATTCAATAAGGCTTGTTTTAGTCATTATATTTAATTATTTATTCTTTTACAGATTCATCTGATTTGGGACATAAAGCTTCTAGCTTACTATAAAGAACACTACTTTTTTCTATTCCCCATTTCGTCTTGTATGGAGCATATTTACATTGAATCATATCCATAGTGATTGTTATTTTTAGGTTTTTACCTTGATACTCTTTTGCATTTGTATCATCACTTCCACCTAAAAATTTAATTCCTTCAACTAGTTCCATTGCTTTTTCTCTTGTTGTTACAGAATCCATATAATATAAATAACCATCATTACATTTATACCAATAATCTTTTCCACTAGTAGTAAAATCATTCTTTACTATATCATTAGTATAGATAAATTTAATATTTGATACTGGAAGAGTAGTTTTACTATCTCCATTATACCAGCTTGGTTCTATTTTAACTCTAAGTAAACTTGGTGCAGTTGCATTGGGTTTAATATTAATGGTTTTAGAAATTGTATCACCAGGTACAATTCCATCTATGTTTGTATCTTGTGTATTAACTACTGTTCCCTCTATTTTACCATCTACAGTTAAAGTATTCCCTACTTCTTTGTCAACCGCCTTATCTCCTCCAATAAAGTAACCAAACCCAAGTGCTCCAAGCGGTATTAATATACATGCTAATGCTATAGCAATTTTCCTCGTTTTACTTTTATTTCTATTTTCCATTTTAACCTCCCCCTTTATTTTATAAATATTTTTATCCTTTTATTTTCTTCATAGGTTCCGTTTACTTTATTATTAAAATAGCTTTCTAAATCATCTTCTTCTATATTCCACTCATACTTATATGCAAAATTATTCACTTGAACAACCTCCATAACAATATCTATCCCTAACTCTCCACTTCCTAGCATTTTTTTATCCTCTTCACTTAAATTAATATCTATACTTTCAACCATAGGATTTTGAGTTTTATTTCCTACTTTTAATGGTTTAGTATAATAAATATAATTATCTTCACTAATAAACCAGCTATCCTCATTACCATAATTAATTTTCACAGATGAGTTACTTAAAATTGTCCAATTATCTTCTTCAATTTTTGGATAAACAAAAACAAAGCCTCTCAGATAAACGTCACAACTACCTTCATTTATAAAGTTTAAATCTATATCCTCTAAATCATTCTTATTTTCAATTTTCATTTTTATCTCTAAGGCTTTATCTTCATAAAGAAAAGTTTTCATAGTATAAAAAGCATCTTCTCCATAAACAATAAGAGAGCAAAAAAACACCCCAATAATAACAATTAATAAAAATATCGATTTCTTTATTTTGCGTCTTCTCTTATTTTTTCTTTTCTTACTTCTACTCATATTTATCACCTGTTTATAATAATTTCATCAATCTTCCTTTGTGTAAAATAATTATTAGATTTTATATTTGTATTTATTATTATGGATTTTGTATTATATCCTGGTGCATTTTTTAATACAAAATTTTGATTACTAATTGGTTTATATGAAGATGAATTAATCAATGACAATTTATATGTCTTATCATAATCCAAATTACAAATAGTATATGATTTATTGCTTTTAACTTTTATATTTGATGAGTTTGTTTCTCCATTTAATTTTAAATAGAAATAATCATCCTTACTTCCGTTTACTTTTACAGTCAACCTTCCTTCTAAAGGCTTTACTTGTAATCTACTTGTATTTGTATATTTGTAAAATGTATGATTATTCAAGTAATTTAACTGAAAAATGTAATCATAATCAATTTTTTCTTTTAATGCATTGTACTCTGTCACAGTATAATCAAACTTATCACTACTTATAGTTAGCTTGTCCCCTTTATTTATATTTGATAATTTATTAATTGAGCAAGGTGTTTTTTCATCATTCAAATATAAACTTACACTATTTTTTATGCTAATCCCTTTATATTTTGCATCATCTTTATTTATTTGCAATACATCACTAACCTTTGTTCCTCCTTCTTTTATCTCTTTTATTAGGTCCATACGAAAATCTAAATTACTATAATTATAAGAACTACTTTCATTTATAATTTCTACATCAAATAATACTTTCTCCCTGTATGAAAATTTATAATTTGAATCTATATATTCTTTTTCATTATGTTCATCTAATAAATATGGCTTAATTTCAACTTTGAATTGAGGATTTTCAATAAGAAATAATGATATTTTACTTGTCCCACCATTATAATTAAAAACATCTTCTCCCATTCTACCAAGTTGTCCTATTAATAAAGATATTTTATAGTCACTAACTCCTGATTTTATATACTGAGATATATCTCCAACCATTTTGTAATAATTTTCACTAGTAGTTGATTTTAAAATGTTACAATCAATATGTCTATTACGTGTGTGTTCAGACAAAAGATTATCTTCTTCTTTATTGCAATACTTATTATGTTCTACAGTATTTGTAAGGTTATAATTGCCAATAGTTTTATCTATTTTATATTTATAAGATTCTGATGATGCCCTGTAATTAATATCTGTTATTTCACCATTAATAAAAACATTTAATAAATCAGAAAATGGTAATATTAGGTGACAATTTTCTTTACTTTCAATACCTATAACAGGTTGTACTTTTTTTGATTTTATTAATTCCAACTGTTCCTTATTTAATTTTAATTCTCCCTCTATCATTCTCCACTCTACAGGTGTCTCTCCAGTATGTTCATATTTTAAAACTTCAACATAACATGGCCACGTTATAATTTTACTTCCTAAATATCCATCTTTCCAAGTTGGACTTATACCACTTTCAAGCCAGGTTTGTATTGTATTATAATTAAATGAGTAAATAGGTTCAAAAGTCCTTAACCTCGTTCTAAGAACTTTGTTTCCTTTAATTCTACTTTCATCTTCAGGCTTAAACGAATTTACAGTATTTACGGTTCTCATTGATTTGTCCCCTGAAGTATAAAGATTAGTAAATATCTCTAATGGATTTATAGTATAATCAAAGTTAATATTTTTGATATTGTTAAAATCCTCACTGTTAAGTTTCTTTTCATCCTCCTTTATTTCATTAACTTCTCTCGTCTTAGTCCAATTACCAATTTTAACTCTATCCACCCCCGGAGGAAGAGCATGAATTTTTTTAATGTAAACTAAGTTAATCATTAACAAACACAGGACTACTATACTTATCTTTAGTAATTTTCTTATTATTATCACCTCCTCAATTATTGGCGTGCATGGTGCAAATATTTTCCTAGAGGTCTTGACACTTTTTGAGCTAGCACCACACACATATTAATTTATATTAAAAAAACTTGATTATTATTACTCATTATTTTTAATTTTTAAAAATTCATTTTTATTTTTAAAATATTTATTTTTTAAAATTAAAATATTCATTATCATATTTAAAAGAGTGCTATCTTTAATGACATTAAATCATTAAAGATAGCACTCTTTATATTATTCTAATAGTATTCAACTTCAACAATCTTACCAAGTTTAACTAAAATATTCTTCATTTCATTTAAAACATAAAGTCTAGCACTTAAATCATCTGATATATCTGACATCATATTCTCAGGATTTATACATCTTCCTATTATCATTTTTATATGAATACAATCTTCATACAACATTTTAGACAACAATGTGGCCCCATCCTTTTTTTTATGTAAAAAACTATCATCATTAGTAGTTAATAATCGTCTTAATATTTCACATGATCTTCTTAGTGTTAATACTCCCTCTGTTACCAAATCTATTCCCTCTATATATCCTATTGGTGGCACACCTTCATCTATAATATCTGTACTAGATCTATATTTTACATTTAGCTCTCTTGCAACGATATTTGCCGTAGTTCCACCACAAACTATTTTTTTCCCTGCACTTCCCATCATTTCATATACAACTTCTTTATCCTTACTTTTATTAATAGGTGGTCCAGAAAATAAAACTGCATTACTATCATGACTAACCTTTATAGTTGCAACAGTAGTATCATCTCCTGGTTCAAAGTAATATAATTGATTACAAACTCCTAACAGATTGTTTGTAATAGTTTTTGCGTTCATATTTTCATTAGTAAATTTCAGTAAATGCTTTGAAATATCTTTCCATTGCCAAGAATAATTTAAAGTTTTCCTTCCTCCTGCAAATTCTACACCATCACTAATCAATACTATTCGATCTCTTTCTGTAAGTTGTATTTTACATTCTCTTATTTTTTTATCATGAATTACTATCTCATTCCAATCTAATGAAAGTATGTCTTTTCCTCTCATAAAAAACAATGTAGGGTTATCAAACTCAACAATATAAGCTATACCATCTTTGGCCACTTTTACTATAGTAAAGGTAGAATAAGCTATTTTATTTTGTGAGCAAATAGGCAGCGTCTGGCTAACAGTATCCACTACATCTTCTGTTCTCATTCCTTCCTTTAGCATGGTAAGAGCTATTTTTGATGTAAGAGTAGCTAAAATATTAGCCTTTACACCACTTCCCATTCCATCAGAAAGAACTGCAATGAATTGCTCATCATCAGCATAAAATTCCACTTTATCTCCACATAACTCTTCTCCATATTTTAATAAACTTCCATAAGCAAAATCTATGTAGTATTTCATTATCTATGACCCTCTTCCTCAATAAGTTTTTTCAACTTAGTTAAGGTAACTTTGGTTTCTGCTGTTGTTTCTCCAAGAAGACTTGCTATCTCTTGTGCCACCATCATTTGTTTATTTATAACATCTTGAGCCATGTTTATGGAGTTTATTTTCATAGTCTGTAATTCTTTTTCCTTGTTCTCTTCTTTTGTAATATTGTTTGCTATCCATATATAAATTTGATTTTCCTCTAGCCATATAATATTCTGGTCTAACACGCCATTATAGTCTGGAAGTTCTATCTTATCACCAATAATATTTTTCCTTGTGTCCCTTACTTGCTGAAATTTATCTTCATCCAGATACATAATCACAGGTACTCCTCGGGCTTCGTCATTACTAACTTGAAAGAAATTTTGTGCTGCTGGATTAAACTCTTCTACACATAAGTTCTTATCTACTATACCAATTAAATTAGGTGTAGCTGATATAATTACATTAGCCTTATTTTCCGCTTTTTGCCTCATATACGGAACACACATACTAGTATCAGCATAACCATTAAACACTGCTTTGGCTTTATCTCTACATGTTTTATAACCACATGCCTTACAATTTATCTCATCCATTCTTGCGAATTTACCCATAGACTTTAAAATTTCTCTAAGCTCTGTTTCACTAGGCTCTTTTAAAGGAGTATATTTAGACTGAAAATTTCTATGTAAATCTATTTTCCATAGTATTTCATCATAAGAATTATCTATTTTATCCTTATATGACTTTTCGCACTCTTTACTATAAGTCTCTATATTTTTTCTTCTTTCATAAGAACTGGCCCCATCATCTTCAATTCCAGACCCTCTAAGGCAACCACTTTCACAGAAATTCATATCAAATATTACATTGCTTACTCTTTTATTTAAAATTGCCTCTATAGTTTTCTTACAATCATTTGGACCATCCACAGATATCACTTCTTTATTTTTACTAGAATCAAAAAAGTAATCTGTATTTTCAGATACAAATGGGAAAACCCTGTTATAATGGCTAATAGCATCAAATGAACTTTCTTTAAAATCTTCAAAATAAATATTTTCTTGTTTTATCCATGTTCTTAACTCCTCTAGCGTAATAACAGCATCTACACTATTTTCGAATCTTGATTCATCCTTCTTTCCAAGACAAGGTCCTATAAAAACAACTTTTGCATTTTCTCCGTATTTTCTCTTTATGATTCTTCCATGACAAGCAAAAGCTGATATAACAGGTATTAGATTTTCAATTAAGTCAGGGTAATGTTTTTCTACTAAGTTAATTATGGATGGACAAAGAGTTGTTATATAATTTTTATCATCATTTTTATTAATATATTTAAAGTATTCATCTATTATAGGTTGAGCTGCTACCAATGTTTCTTCTACATAAGAAAATCCCAGATATTTCAATACTCCAGGTATTTTATGACTATCGTTTCCAAAAACAGCAGCAAAACTTGGTGCAATAGAAGCTACTACCGTTTCTTTATTTTTTATATAATGTTTTACAATTGGTACCTCTGATGTGCTTAATCTATTTTTTTGTGGACACGCCAAATAACAGGCATCACAAACTATACATCTTTCTTCTCTAATTCTCGCTTGTTCATTTTTTATTTCTATAGCATTAACTGGGCATACTCTTACACAAGCATAGCAATTTTTACAATTTTTCTTACTAAATTTATCAAACCACATAAGTTTTCCCCCTCGATTAATATTAGCCTGAAATCATACTAAAATTATAACAAACATAAATACAATTTTTTACATATTTAATAAAAAAAGAACTTAGTACTTTATTTAGTACTAAGTTCTTAGTTGTATTAATATCTTTTATTGTAATAATTCAAAATATCCTGATGGATGGAAGAAATATATTGATCCACTATCTTTATCTACTAAGTAAGCTAAATCAGTTTCTATATTTGGTAAAAATACATATCCCCTTATTCCTTTTTCTTGCATTGCTTCAAAAGTATTTTCGTCACCTTGGTATGTATATGTAAAGTCAGCTTTTTCTACATCTTTTATGTATTTATTTAAAATCGCTTCAGCTTGTGATTTTGTCATTCCTGTTTTAACTTCTTCTTTATCTTTATCATCTTTTACTACTGTATTATCAGCTGGCTTAGTAGTTTCTTCTTTTTTATTGTTTACCTTTATTTCTTCTTTTACTGGTTTTTTATTTTTTACAGCTGTAGTTTCAACTTTTGCTGGTTTTTTAGTTTCTTCTTTTTGTTCAGTTTTATATTCATTATCTTTTGTAACTTCTACTTTTTCAGTGTTTGTAGTTTGTTCAACTTTTACTGGTTTTACACTTACTTGTTCATTATTTTGTGATATTGCATTTGCGATTGGAGTTATTAATAATGCTCCGCTTAATAATAAAGTTACTGCTATAATTCCTTTTTTCATTTTTCAACACTTCCTTCTAATTTATTTTATAATCTTTAAGATTTCGTCTTTTTTCTTTTATTTATACTATTATAATACCATTACCCCTTGAATAATTACAGTTACATACTTGTTACTTTGAATTACAAAATAGTAACATAGATAATTACAGAAATGTTACTTAATTTCAATAATATGTAAAATAATTTTTATTTGTCCATATTAAGAAAAATCCCTTAGGTTATTCTAAGGGATTTTTTTGTTATAATTCTTCATTTTTTACAATTCCAAAAGCTATATTATACATAATTTTTTCTTTTATTTTACCATTGTATAACACTTCATTGTTTTTCTCATTTATAACATAAATATAATAATCTATGTCCGGAGATCCATTTCCACGATCTACATAGTCGTCTTCTTTATAATCACACATTATAAGGTATGTTTTATCATTATTACGTCTCATTTCCAAAATATATTTATTGTAATCATTTTTAGACTTTGCATATATTTCATTTGTGTTTTTTGTTTTTTTATTCACTAAATCTACTACTAAGGTCTTTGCTTTTTTGCTTATTGGATCTACATCGCAAGAAAGCAACACTTCATTTCCTTCAATAGAATAATTAGTTATATTTTGATTTTCAACTCCTAAATTAATAATATTTATTTCTTTAGTAATAATATTAAATGCAAATAAACATGTATTTATCTCTTTGCTGGTTTCATCTTTTATATGAGTAACAAAATATGCCACATTATCTTTTACAAATCCCACGTCACTATTTGTATACATTTCATTTGGATCATATGATTTAGTTATAATACACTTAGATTGCTGTGAAGATAGATTTAATTTGAATAAACTCAAGTAAGTTTGTTTATACATATCTTGTTCACTATCTTGGGGTTTGTTATTATATTGCTCACTATCATCATAAACTGACGAAATAATCGCCAAATAAATATTATCATTATCTCTCATTGGTAAAGCTTTATAAATACTATTTCCATTCACATTAATAGTATCATCTATTTTTATTTCATAATTTTTAATCTTTGAACTTTTTTTATTTTTTATATCAATATATACTGTCATTTCATCACCACTGTAAGGTGAATAAGTATTTAAAAGAGACACATTGGTAATTTCATCATCTGTCTCGCAAATATTACTTTTATCATTGGATATTTTGAATAATTCTCTATCATCTATATTTTTCTTTGATATGGCGAAACTTGCAATACCTTGCTTTACATTCTTTTCAATTTTTTCTTTATCTTTGGATATTATAATATTATCTGTTTCATACAAACCTTTTCTCTTCTGATAAACGATATTCATATCACCAAGAGCACTTCTATCTCCGTATACATCTTCTATATCTACCTTATCTTTTGTAATAAAACTTAAGGAGAAAATAATTAATATCATGGTTAATGATACAATAATTAAAAATACCTTTGAAATTCTTTTATCCATAATATCCCCCTAAACATGTATTCTTTTATTCAATAATCTATAAGAAATAATAAGGGATAATACCCCCATAATTACGTAGTATAAAATATGATTTTTTAACAATTCATCTGTAAATATTATAGAAGTAGTTGAAATATACATATATATAAATCCTGCAATTACAATATAAGATAAACCTAAAAATCCACCTAATTTATCAAAAGATTTATGAATTAATACTCCTGTAAACAAAACTATAACTGCTAAAATAGGTCCTATAACATAGTACATAAATAATTCTAATGGATATATAGGCAATCCCATAAACAAAAAGCTCATTGAGTTGTTATAATTTATAATATGAATAATTTCACTAATATCAATACCTGTAAAGCTCTTAATTACTAATACCTCTAATACCCACAATATATGCTGTGTTACTAATACACCGTATATAAATGACACTACTGTTATTAATTTTGATATAAATATATTAAATTTATTATAAGGTAGTGTAAACAAAGTATAGACTACCTTCGTTTTATTTGAAAAGTCTTTGTACCATATTAGTAATGTGTAATATAAACACCATATAAGTGCTAATACCATAAAAAATAAAGATAAAATATATAATGAGTATATTAAACTACCATTTTTTATAATCATATATGCCTCTTCCGATTTGAGTAAACCTATTCCACTTCTTATATTCAAAATTTCTTGAACTTGCTTGGCTACTGAATGTAAGTTATAAACAAACCAGATAAGATTACTTATTGTAAGCAACCCTAAAATAGTGAAATAAATCTTTTTAATTCTTTTAAACTCTATATCATATAGTGTTAAAATCTTACTCACCCCTATATACCTCCCTCATCTTATCTATAATAGACTTGTTTTCATTTTGTCTAACTTCCTCCACATTAAAATTAAACGCCAATTTCCCTTCATGAAGTATTACTACTTCTTCAACTATTTCATCAATTTCAGCAATTTCATGAGTTGTTATTATGATACTTTGCTCTGGAGAGATGTATTCTATCATTACCTTAATGAATTCTTCTCTTTTAAAAATATCTATACCAGAGAAAGGTTCGTCTAACAAAATATATTTGGCATTTTGCGCAAATCCAAGAATAATTTTTATTCTAGCTCTATTTCCTTTGGATAAAGTACTTATCATTTTATCGTCAGTAAGATTAAACATTTTCAACAGTTTTGTTGCCTTTTCTTTATCCCAATTTTCATAGAACTCTTCCATAAATGCAAAAGTATCTTTTATTGTAAGGTGGGGAAAATAGGTATCCATATCCGGTACAAATGCAATTTTATTATATAACTTAGGATTCATTTCTTCACCATCTATAAGAATTTTACCTTTGTCTGGCCTAATTACACCAGCTATAGATTTTAATATGGTTGATTTTCCAACTCCATTAATTCCAAATATACCTATTACTTTTCCTTCCTTTATTTGAAAGGATACATCATCCAATGCATGTACTTTTCCAAATTTTTTGCTTAAGTTTATAATATCTATCATTTATAAAACTCCCCCTAAAAATACTTTCCCTAAATAAAATCTAACTTCTTAGTTTAATTATTTTAAATACGAATTAATATAATCTATAGGACGATATACATATCCATTATTATAACGTAAAATAGACTCTATCTTTATTCCCCCTATTGGATAAGGGTTTCTATTTGCTGAATTAATTATTTTTCCTCTTCCAATATACATAACCACATGGCCCGGTGTAAAAATCAAATCCCCTGGTTGAATATTTTCCATTTGAACTTTATAATCTTTCAATACATATTTTTGCTCCGTTGTAGAATAACCAATATTTATATTAGTTACAATTTTATAGGCCCAATAAGTAAGCCCCGAACAATCAAATCCTTGTTTTCCTATATAATCTTTATTTTCTAAAGGGTAATAACTTTCGCCATAATAACCTATAAGCTCTTCCAATCTTTCTTTTGTTATTATTTCTCCCTTACCGCCCCAAGTGTATTCCTGTCCTTCTCTTCCTTTGGCTAAAGAAATAACTTTATTTATTATTTTCAAATCATTTTTACTCATATCTTTAGTTTCTTGTTCATATTTTTTATTTATTTCCTGTGTATACTTTTCTTTTAAAAAACTATACCCCCAGATTCCTACAAACACAACTAATATAAATATTAAAATTTTCTTTAAAAATTTTTTGATTGTTATTAACTCCCTTCAGGTTTAAACCAGTTAAATACACAACTTCCTTATTTTATTATCACACTAAAACTTTCATATTTCAACTTACAAATTCGTCATATAAAAATAGTATCTCTTATATATTAGACGTATAAATAGTATAAAAAGTTTCATTAATTTTTATACTATTTATAATTATTCAATTTCATATAAATACTAAATCATGTTTTTATAAATTAGTACATTAGTTTAAAAGTGCTAATAATTATATAATCCGACTATTTTTGATAAAATTTAATATTAATTATGCTATTACTACATATTTTTATTAATATAATACTAATATATATTTATATCCTTAATAATAAAAAAGTGGCTTCTTTAGCCACTTTTTTATTATTTGTTTGGAACTATTATTTCTCCACTTATTATTTTTTCTATCTTACTATTAACATAGTCTATTACATCTTTTGGCACGTTTTTATCTGTTGATGGTGCAAGATCATGAAATATCAACTTACAATCCTATTTTTAAGTTTTGTTTGCAAGCATCTAAGCCATAAATTAACATCTACATCAGCGTCTACTTCATTAAATATTCTTTATCCATTGGAAAATCGACTAGCCAGTTATTTACTTGCACTTTATCCAAATGATTTAAAACCTGAAGATAAAATTGTTACAGATAGCTTTACTCAATTAGCAGAACTTCTTGGATCAGATTATAGGCATTTTTTAGGGGTTGTAGATAAACTTTGTTCAAAAAATATTATTAAAAAAGAAAAAAGATCTTCAGTAATTCTAGATAGAATTGCTTAAATAATATTGCTATAGATCTCTATAATTTGTTTAAAATTTGTTTCTTTTAATTGTTTATTACCTATATTATACTAGCTTTTTTGAAAACTATAAAATCTACAATTTATTATATAATAAAAATCCTATAATACAAAATTTGCATCATAGGATTTTTTAATTTATTAATCACTTAATTCACTAACAAGTCTAAGTAAGTCTAGGAATATGTTAACAAAATCAAGATATAGGTTTAAAACATGTATTGATAAGTCATTTCTATCATTAATTGCTCCATATTCTATTTCTGATTTTAATAAACTTACGTCATATAATATATACCCAGAAAAAATTATAATTCCAAGTATACTTATTATTATATTAAATACACTACCACCAATAAATATATTTACTATGGACATTACTAATAGTGCCATTAATGAAATAAATAATGTTGGCCCAAATCTAAGAAATTTCCCACTTTCACTTCTATTAGCTATAAATGCAAGTCCTCCAAATATAACAGCTGTAGATAATAATACGTTTATTACCATTCCTGTTCCTATACTTCCCACATAATAACTTATAATAGGTGACATTAATATTCCATCAATAAATGTAAATAAATAAACAAAATTCATTGAAAATCTTCTTGGTATTATACTTTTTCTAGAGAATAAAGCCATAAGTATTAATGCTACCATTAATACTGCTATTATAGTATTTGCCATATATATAAAACTCTCTGGTAAAAACATTAGTCCAAATAAATATCCTATAAACATAAATACTATGGATATTGATAAATATTTAAAAACTTGTGACATTGGATTATAAATACTTTTTAACATACTTTTCTCCTTTCAACCTTCACAGTTAATAGTCAATTATTATACACTTTTTTTAATACTTTGTCTATACACTTAGACGTATAAATAAATTTATTGATATATTCATTCTATAATTTATCTTTACATTAAAATTTTTATAATATATCATATATATATTATACATTTTTAAAAATCATTACATAGAAAGGACTAATCAAAAATGGAATTTAATTTAAACATTTATGAGACCATGGCTTTAGTTTCCATTGTATTTTATATTGGTAAATATTTAAGAAATAAATTTTCTATACTATCAAAATATTGCATCCCTCCATCAGTAGTAGGTGGATTTATATTTTCAATATTTATTCTTATATTAAAAACTACGAGCATAGCAACTGTAAACTTAGATACATCTTTACAAGAAATTTTTATGACAGCATTTTTCACTAGCATAGGATTTACTGCTAGTTTTAAAATATTAAAACAAGGCGGTATGAAAGTTGTTACTTTTCTCGCCCTTGCAATTTTACTTGTTGTATTACAAAACATAGTAGGTGTAACATTAGCATCACTATTTAATTTACAACCATTACTTGGACTTTGTACAGCATCTATACCTATGATAGGGGGGCACGGTACTGCAGGATCATTTGGCCCTTTGCTAGAAAACATGGGAGTTTCTGGTGCTACAACAGTATCTATTGCCTCAGCTACATTTGGCTTAATAATGGGAAGTATTATTGGTGGATTAGTTGCTAGAAATCTAATACACAATCATAAAATAAAAACAATTCATGATGAAAATTCCACTATTCCTCCAGAGGAAGTTGGCGATTTTAATGAAGAGAACCAAAATATTTTATGTTTAAAAAAATTAATGACTGGTTCATCTTTCTTGTTCGTTGCTATGGGACTTGGATCAATAATATCAGATTTAATTCAAAACTCAGGATTAACATTTCCATCATATATAGGAGCAATGCTTGCAGCTGCTATAATAAGAAATCTATACGATTTCCTTGGGAAAGAAATTGTAGAAAAAGAAATCGAGACTTTAGGATCTCTTAGTCTATCATTCTTTTTAACAATGGCCCTAATGGGATTAAAGCTTTGGCAACTATTTGATTTAGCTTTACCTCTTATGATTATGTTATTTGCTCAAGTTATACTAGTAGGATGCTTTGCTTATTTTGTTACTTATAGAATTATGGGGGCAAACTATGAAGCTGTAGTCTTTGCATCTGCAACTTGTGGATTTGGAATGGGTGCCACTCCAAATGCTATTGCAAATATGGATGAACTAACTAACCGATATGGATTTGTTCATACACCATATTTTGTAGTTCCTATTGTCGGTTGTTTATTTATCGACTTTGTAAATTCAGCCATAATAACATTATTTATAAACTTTATATGCTAAAAATTAAACCTTGATATATTTCTATATGAATATATCAAGGTTTTTATAAATTATTTATTAAGTTTTCATTTTTTACAAATTATTTTATTAATTTTCTTTTACTCATAACTTCTAAAATAATTATTGTTGCTATCTCTTAGTTCTCTTTTTACCTTTTGAGTTATTATTTCTACTATCTCTTGAATTACTTTTACTATTTCTTCTATCAGTGTTATTGTTGTTTCTTCCACCTTTAGAATTTTTATCATTAGATTTATTCTTTTTGTTTTTATCAAATTGTCTATTTAATGCACCTCTAGCCTCTTTAGGTTTAATTAAACATCTTGGTCCAAATCCTATTAAGTCTTCTCTACCTGTTTCAACTAATGCTCTATGAACTAATTCATAGTTTCTAGGTGCAGAATATTGAAGTAAGGCTCTTTGCATTGCTTTTTCAGTTTTAGATTTTGGTACATAAACTTCTTTCATAGTTCTTGGGTCTAATCCTGTGTAAAACATTGTTGTTGATAATGTTCCTGGTGTTGGATAGAAATCTTGAACTTGTTCTGGTTGATATTTAATATCTCTTAAATATTCGGCTAGTTCTATTGCACTACTTAATGTAGAACCTGGATGTGAAGACATTAAATATGGTATTAAGTATTGTTTTAACCCAATTTGTTCATTCATTGCAAAGAATTTTTGTCTAAACCTATCGTAAGTTTCTCCTGCTGGCTTTTGCATGTAGTAAAGTACTTCTTCTGCAACGTGCTCTGGCGCAACTTTTAATTGTCCACTTACATGATGTTTTATTAATTCTCTCATAAATGTATTATCTTTGTCAGCCATTACATAATCATATCTAATTCCCGAACGCACAAATGCTTTTTTAACACCTGGCACTTGTCTAACTTTTCTAAGAAGACTTATATAGTCACTGTGGTCTACGTTTAAGTTTTTACATGGTGATGGATCTAGACATTGTCTATGTTTACATCCACCTTTTCCTTCTGATATTTGTTTTTTGCAAGCTTCTTGTCTAAAGTTTGCAGTCGGTCCACCTACGTCATGTATATATCCTTTGAAGTCTGGTAAATGTGTAATTTCCTTAGCTTCGTCTAATATAGATTCATGACTTCTACTTTGTACAGCTCTACCTTGGTGGAAAGTTATGGCACAGAATGAACAACTTCCAAAACATCCTCTAGAACTTACTATTGAAAATTTAACTTCATTTAAAGCTGGTATTCCACCTTTTGCTTCGTATGATGGATGATAATTTTTAGTATATGGAAGTGCATATACTTGGTCTAGTTCTTCTCTATTTAGTGGTGGCTCCGGTTTATTTTGCACCATAAATTTATTTCCATGAGGTTGAACTATGGCCTTTCCTCTAAATGGATCTTGCTCTGCTTCTTGTATTTTGAAAGCCTGTGCAAATTTAACTTTGTCTTTTTTTATTTCTTCAAATGAAGGTGTTAATACATAATTTACGTATACTTCATCTAAACTATCTGCCATATAACAAGTTCCATCTATGAAACTTATATATTTAGGATCAAATCCATCATTTATAGCATCTGCTACTTTAACTATTTGTCTTTCACTCATTCCGTATACTAATAAGTCGGCTCCACTATCTACTAATATAGATTTTCTTACTTGATCACTCCAGTAATCATAGTGAGCAAATCTTCTTAGGGATGCTTCTATTCCTCCTATTACTAGTGGAATATCTCCGTATGCTTCTCTTATTCTATTACAATAAACTATTGTAGCTCTATCTGGTCTATGGCCCATTTCTCCACCAGGTGAATAAAGATCTTTATCCCTTTGCCTTTTGCTAACAGAATAATGGTTTACCATAGGGTCCATGTTTCCTCCGTTAACAAGGAAACCTAGCCTTGGTCTTCCAAGCTTCATAAAATCTTCTGTTGTTTTCCAGTTTGGTTGAGCAATTATCCCTACTTTATATCCAGCATGCTCTAGCACCCTTGATATTATGGCTGTCCCAAAACTGTGGTGGTCAACATAAGCATCTCCTGTAACAAGTACGAAATCGCACTCGTCCCATCCTCTTTCAATCATATCTTCTTTACATATTGGTAAAAATTTATTTTCCATTTTATCACCTGCTCAATCTATATTTAAAATTCGTTTCATTCATTTCGACAACGATATGTCTTTACTTTGTTTCATACATATCCCTTGCTTAAAATTCTCTTTGTTCAAGATTTTTATTTACTTATCTTTAATTATTAACTCTGATTAACTATTATATCACAAAGAAAGTAATATTTTTAAAGTAATTAGGTTTTATAGCATAATTAGTTACAATTATTTATGTTAAATTTTCACGTTTTTGTTAATTTTTTTTTTAATATATCTAACTTATTTTTAATATAAATCTGCACCAAAATAGGACTATAATTTACTAAAGAAATATTTATATATTATTCTTTTTATATATTTTCTTAAATTTTATAAGGAGGGAATTTTATGGAAAACATAGTCAATAGTATTAACTCTGTTGTTTGGAGTATCGCACTTGTATGGACTTGTCTTGGCGTTGGTATTTATTTTAGCATTAGAACTAGATTTTCGCAGATTAGAAACATTAAAGAAATGGTTGCTTTATTATTTGGAGGTAAAAAATCAGAACAAGGTATATCTTCATTCCAAGGATTTTGTACAGCTCTTGCTGGTCGTATAGGAACTGGTAATATTGCAGGTGTTGCTACAGCTATAGCTTGGGGTGGTCCTGGAGCATTATTTTGGATGTGGCTTGCAGCATTTCTTGGTGCAGGATCAGCTTTTGCTGAATCAACTTTAGGTCAATTATACAAAGAAGAACATGAAGGCGAATATCGTGGTGGTCCTGCTTACTATATAGAGAAGGGCTTTGGAAGTACTACATTTTCTAGAATCTACGGGATAATGTTTGCAGTAGTTACACTTATAGCTATAGGTATATTACTTCCTGGCGTTCAAGCTAACTCAATCGCAGTATCTGTAAATAATGCTTTTGGTCTTAATGTTAATATTACAGCTGTTATATTAGTTGTATTTCTTGCTCTTATAATATTTGGTGGTATAAAAAGAATAGGTTCTGCAGCAGAATATATTGTTCCTTTTATGGGAGGCGCATATATCTTAATGGCACTTATAATAATTGCAGTTAATATAGCTGATTTACCTGGAATATTGGTATTAATATTCAAGTCGGCTTTTGGGGCAGAAGCAACTTTTGGTGGTATAATTGGTTCTACTATTGCTTGGGGTGTAAAACGCAGTGTTTACTCAAACGAAGCTGGTCAAGGTACTGGACCACAAGCATCTTCTGCTGCTGAAGTATCACACCCTGCAAAACAAGGTTTTGTTCAAGCTTTTTCTGTTCACGTTGATACATTATTTGTTTGTTCAGCAACTGGATTTATGATTATGATGACTGGTTGCTACAACACTTATTACGAAGGAAGTCAAAAAGTAATCGTTGAAAATATGCCCCAATTAGGTGTTCCAGAAATAGGCCCAGCTTATACTCAAAATGCTATAAATACTTTAATTCCTGGATTTGGTTCTGCCTTTGTTGCCATAGCATTATTCTTCTTTGCATTTACTACTTTGATGGCTTACTACTATATAGCAGAGGTAAACTTAACTTATTTAGTTAAAAAAGTTAAAAAAGGCCAAGGTAGTAAAGCTACAATTAATGTATTAAGATTTGTATTATTAGCTATGACTGCATTTGGATGTGTGAAGAGTGCAGGCCTTGCATGGGCAATGGGTGATATTGGTGTAGGACTTATGGCATGGCTAAACTTAGTTGCTATAGTTCTTTTATCTAATACAGTTATTAAATGCTTCAAAGATTATGAAAGACAAATGAAACTTGGAATTCCTAGAGATGATATAACCTTTGACCCTGAACCACTTGGAATAAAAGGTGCTACATTCTGGGAAGAAAGAATTGCAAGTGGAGATAATACTCCTCAACCTTAATTTGTAATCAATCCGTAATTTGGTAATAAAATAAAATTCCTAAAAAATGTACCAGGAAAAGAGCTAAGGAGGCTTAGCTCTTTTTCGCGTAAAAAATTATATTTAAGGTTGTTTAAATGAACACGGCAAATTTACTACACATTTCCCACAAACTTGGCTTCCTCCTCTTGGTTTACCTTTTCCCTCTTTTTTATTTCCATATAGATTTTCGTAATTGTCAAAATTTCTCATACAAGTATCGTAACATTTAAATCTATCATAATTATTTTCATTTAAAGCCCCACTAAAGCAACGTTTTACACATACCAAACAACTTTTGTTCCTTTTATACAAACAATTTTCTTTTTCTATTGGCTTATCTGGGCTTACAGGCAAGTTTGTAACTATAGTAAAATATCTTCCACAACATCCTTCTTTCGTAATCAACATATTATTAATTCCAAAAGTTCCAAGACCTGCTATTTTGGCTATATGCCTATGGGACCATTTACTTTTTAATATATCCGCTTTAAAATCACCAGCCACTTCACATATTGCTGCATTATATCCCATTTTTTCTATTTTTTTTATAAGATAATCATTCAATTTAATAAACATATTATTGGTTTCTTGATAAGCTAATATCCATTTTTCTGAGGCTAATTTCCCAACAATATTAGACTGAGCTATATCTTTAGTAAAAGGAACAAAATAAGCAATAATAATCGTTGGATCCTCTAATATATCACTAGGCATTAAATGTTCTTCAAAAGTATACTCTCTTATGCAATAAATATCTTTATGATTAGCATCAGCAAAGCCAACTAAAGGTTCTCTCCACGTTGTACTTATATCATCTTGTTTTTCATATTCCCTCACATAATCTACTATATATTTCTTAATTAAATCTTTCATAGAACTCCCCCTTTTCTTATAAAAACTCATTAAATACAATTAACTGTAGATCTAAAAAAGCATCTTTTCCAAGATGCTCTAATGTCTAATTGCTATTTCTTTTTGTTATTTTTATTTTGTTCTTCATCTTTTGCTCTTTTTTGTGACCAAATATTAGTTACTATTATAAATAATAATACAAGACTTCCCACTCTTATTATAGTTTGTACCATATTATCCCCCTAAATATATTACTATTTTAAAATTTTATCTCTTACTTAAATTATATACCAATTCATCTTAGTTATCATTTATTTTACATTGCTATTAGATACTTGCAACTGTTATAATTCACTTATTAATATATTTTTTAATTGAAAATAAAACTATAGGAGGGTAAATATTATGAAGAAAAACTATCATTTTTATGCACTTATAACAATAGTATTTTGGGCTATGGCCTTTGTTTTTACTAGGCTTGCCCTTCAATATTTTGATGTATACACACTAAGTTTTCTAAGATACTTATCAGCATCATTAACTTTAGTTGTAATTATTTATTTTATGAAAATTAATAAGCCTAAGAAAGAAGATTTTCTTACCTATTTACTTTCTGGATGTATTGGATTTTTTATCTATGTAATTCTATTCACAAAAGGTACAGGACTTGTAACTTCTGCCACTGCCAGTATTGTAATTGCAATGGTTCCTGTATTTACAGCATTTTTAGCATCATTCTTTTATAAAGAAAAACTTAAAATGTATCAATGGCTTGCCATAGGAATTGAATTTATAGGAATCTTGGTATTAACTTTAATGAACGGTACCTTATCTATTAATGAAGGTGTATTCTGGCTATTGCTAGCTGCACTTTGTCTAGCTACTTATAATTTGCTTCAAAGGAAATTAACAAAGAAGTATACAGCTTTAGAAGCTAGTACTTATAGTATTTTCATTGGAACTTTATTTTTATGCGTGTTCTTACCTTCATCTGTAGGTCCCACTTTACATGCTCCAATTGAACATATAATATATGTTTTAATTCTTGGAATATTTTCTTCTGCTCTTGCATATATTGCCTGGGCAAAGGCTATTTCTATAGCTGAAAAAACTACCTATGTAAGTAATTATATGTTTGTTACGCCATTTTTGACTACAATATTAGGGTTTGTAATGATGGGTGAAGTTCCTGATAAAGCTACAGTTTTAGGTGGTATAATTATTTTAGCTGGATTATTTATGTTTAATAAAGAAAGTTTTTTAGAACCATTTAGAAATCAAAGGCTTACAACAGTAGAGTGCGCTACTTCTACTGATGAAAATGATTTAATAGAATAGAAATTCTAAAAGCCTTCTATCAAAACCTTTTTTATTTTATAGGAGGCTTTTTTATACAATATTTTTATAATTAAATGTTTGTTTATATTCATAATCTGTTAAATTTTCTATTTATTTAAATATCAGTTAGTGGATAAGGATGACTATGGTGAACATTCGTATATATTAGATTATCATCTTTGTCATAAGAATATTTAATAGTAACTATTATCTTATCACCTATAGATACGTTTTTGCATAATTCTTTATTTTCTATGTAGTAACTTTCCCCATTATGTGATGCTTTAACTGTGCTAGTCTCTTCATGACTTATTATATTTATCATAGGCACATAACTTACCACACCTTTATGAGTAATATAACACTCAACAGTCATTACATAAGTTCCAAATGAAATCCATTTAGTATCTTTAAATAACTTCACTTTTTTGTTTAAATTTAATCCTTCTGTACTATTTATACTTTCTTTTAATGACGATTTTTGGTTCATATATATCCCCCCATGAAATTTTATCTAAGACCTAACTATTAATTAATCTTCTATAGTTTTCTTTAAAATGACAATTATAATACTCAAAATAATTACTACACTTATTAATATGGTTAATACTACTATTAACCAAGTAGGCACCTTTTTATAAAAACTGTTATAAGTAACCAAACACGCTGCACCAAAAAACCAGCCAAAAGCATTAAGTATTTTTAATCTTAAGCTTGCTAATTTCTTTACTCTTTCCTTTTTTACATCTATTTTCTTTGTATATATTGAGCGTAGTTCAACAGACGCTTCTTCATCGTTTCCCCCATCAAATTGTTCAATTGCTTTATTTTGTGCTTCATTTTCTGAATACCCTTGATTAATATACTCTTTAGCAGAAGTTATCAAATGCTCTTTTATCTCTTCCTTTATTTCTTTTGCATCTTTACTATCATCATTTTTATACAATCTATTCAAATATCCCTCTATAGTTTTCATAATTTATTTCCCCTTATTTAAAAATTTATTCATAACTTCTTGTATAAAATTCCACTCTTCAATCTTTACATGCAAGTCTTCTTTTCCTTCTTTTGTTATATTGTAGTATTTTCTTCTGCCTCCTGAATCTTGATTGTCACCCCAATAAGACTTTATCAATCCTTTAGATTCTAATCTTTTTAATGAAACATACATTGTACTTTCTTTAAGTTCAAATGTGGTCTCATCCTTAACTATTTTGGCAATTTCATACCCATAAGAATCTTCATGATTTAGTATTGATAAAATCAAAGTATCAATATGACCTTTTAGTAATTCTTTATTTAAATTCACAAACTTATTCACCTCCCTTTATGTACTACCTCATTATATGAAGTACATTGTATTTTAATAGTATATTGTTTTCTATTACTTTGCAATAACAAATTATATAAAAATAACCTTCTATTATAAATAGAAGGTTATTTTTATAACAATTTTATTTTCACTGTCTAGTTCATTTATTTTAAAACTTAAACTACTTTATTGCTTACTTCTGCACTAACTTCATTACATTTTATTAAGGCTATCTTATAATTCATAATGTCAATATTTTATTGTTTATTTATTACTTAGATTAATGGTAACTCTATCTTTAACATTATTTTTAATACTTTTTTTATTTTCTGATACATTAAGTCTGTATAATTTACTTAAACTCCAACCTTTCTCTTCTGCTCCCAATAAGTATTTTCTTATAGCAAATATTAATCCTATAGAAAGAACCCCTAATAATAAGTCGGCCATACCTGCTGTTTTTGGAAGTAATATAAGCTTTCTAGCTATTGCACATAATAATACTTCTATCAATACACCTGGTATGTGTAGGCTAAGCATAACAACAAGCTCTACTCCTATTACTAATAGTAATCCTTGTGCTAAAAAACTATTTAATTGAGTGTATTCAACTGGTGTTTTAAAATCTATTATATATGCCTCATATATACTTCTCATCAAATCTACCATTCCTAACAATACAAGTATAAGTATAATTACTGATAATGCTATTTCAAAATACCTTGAAGCCTTTAATAATGTTTTATCGTGTATATTTATCATCGTAAATTTTCCTTTTGGAAATACATTTATTTTTTATAACTATTTTATCAGAACCTATTTAAGTTTTTATTTATAAATTATGCACCAAATACTTTAAGTAAAATACCCGCTGCTATTGCTGATCCTATGACTCCTGAAACATTTGGAGACATGGCATGCATCAATAAAAAGTTTGAAGGATTTTCTTCTTGTCCAACTTTTTGAACAACTCTCGATGACATAGGTACTGCTGAAACCCCAGCTGCACCTATCATTGGGTTTACTTTTCCTCCAGTTAGTTTGCACATTAGTTTTCCACCTAAGACACCTGAAGCAGTTCCTACTGAGAATGCTGCAAGTCCCATTGCTATTATTCCAAGAGTTTGAGTACTTAATAATGTTTCTGCATTAGTTGTAGCTCCAACTGTTAATCCTAATAATATAGTTATTATATACATTAATGAACTTTGAGCTGTTTCTACTAATTTAGGAACAAGCCCTGATTCTTTTATTAAGTTTCCAAACATTAACATACCTACAAGGGATGCAGATGTAGGAAGTAATCCTATAACTACTATCATAACTACTATTGGGAATATTATTTTTTCTTTTTGAGAAACTGGTCTCGTTTGTTCCATTTTTATAGCTCTCTCTTCTTTAGTTGTAAGAGCTTTTATTATTGGCGGTTGGATAACTGGTACTAAAGCCATATATGAATATGCTGCTAGAGCTATTGTTCCTAATAAGTGTGGCGCTAAAGCACCTGTTGTTTGTATTGCAGTTGGTCCATCTGCTCCGCCGATTATACCAATTGATGCTGCTTCTGGACCTGTAAATCCTAAAGCTATTGCTCCTAAGAATGCAAAAAATACACCAAATTGTGCTGCTCCACCAAGTAACATTGTTTTAGGGTTTGCTATCATTGGTCCGAAGTCTGTACCGGCACCTATACATAAGAATATTAATGGTGGGTAGATACCAAGTTTTACACCCTGATACAGGTAGTATAATAATCCACCTTTTTCACTGTCTGTTGCTGCTTTCATTAAATCTACACCTGGCATATTTGCAAGTAACATTCCAGTTGCTATTGGTATTAATAAATAAGGTTCATACCCCTTTGCTATGGCTAAGTATAAGAAAAAGCAAGCTAAGGCTATAACTATTACTTGTTTAATGTCCATTTGTGCGAATCCCGATTCCATTATGAAGTCTAATATCATTTGACCCATATCATTTACCTCCTTAAGCTGTTTTTACTTATGCTACTTGCAAAATTATATCTCCAAGATTTACGTTTTGTCCTTTTTCCACATGTATAGCAGATACTTTACCATCAACTGGTGATACTATTTCATTTTCCATTTTCATAGCTTCTAATACTGCTAATACATCACCCTTTTTAACAGTTTGACCTTCTTTAACTAATATGTTAAACATACTTCCTTGTAATGGTGCCACTACTTCATGTCCTTCTCCTGCTTGTTCAGACGATTGCGCTGGTGCAGCACACATGCTTGGCTTTTTCCCTGCTTTTACTTCTTCTATTTCTACTTCATAAACTTTTCCATTTAATTTAACATTGTATGTTTTTATATTCATTTTTATCTCCCTTTCATTTTATGTATTTTAATTGTTTTAATAAAAATTATTTAACTCTTTTTATACTTCTAATATGGAAGTTAGTGTGTTGAACTTGTTCTGCAGCTATTATAGATGTTACTAAAGCTGCAACTATTTTTTCTTCGTCATTATCTTCTACCACTTTATTTACAACTGGTTTAACCTTAGGTTGTTCAGGTTTAAATAAAAATTTAAATAAACTTAATATAAGTGCTATTAAAGCCAAAGTAGCTAAAACTATCGCCATACTTGATACTGTAATAGAGATAGCTTCCATAAATGTTGTTTGCATATTAACCACCTATTCTCTACATAGTTACTTCTATGTGTGTTATATTACTTTCTACTGTTTTTTCTTCTTTTTCTTCTACTACTGGTGTAGATTTATTATATTTAACTTCTAAATATTTTGGAGCAATTTGTGGGAATAACGCGTAAGCTAATACGTCTTCATCATTTTGAGCTAAATGTTTTATTTCTTTTTTCATTGCCTCAAATTCACTTCCTATTAAATCTGCTGGTCTCACTGTTATTACTTCTTCATCTCCAATTATTATTTTTTTAATTTCTTCATCTATCTCAGCTGGAGCTTGTCCATATAATCCTTTTACATAGTCTTTAATTTCTTTTGGAACCATTTTATATCTTTGTCCAGTTAAAACATTAAATAATGCTTGAGTTCCAACCATTTGACTAAGTGGTGTAACTAGAGGAGGATATCCTAAGTCTTTTCTAACTCTTGGTACTTCGTTTAATACTTCTTCGTATTTACTTTCTGCACCTTGTTGCTTCATTTGAGATAATAGATTTGATAACATTCCTCCTGGAACTTGATATTTTAAAGTTTGGGGATCTGTTAATAATACCTTAGGGTTTAATATTCCTTCTTCCATGTATTTATCTCTTATTGGTTTGAAGTATTCAGCTACTTCTAAAAGAGCATCCATATCTAATTGTGGATTTCTATCCATTTCTCCTAAACTTACTGCTATAGATTCTGTTGGTGGCTGACTTGTTCCACCACTAAGTGGTGATATTGCAGTGTCGATAATATCTACTCCAGCTTCAACAGCTTTCATATATGTCATTTCTGCTATCCCACCTGTACAATGAGTATGTAATTCTATTGGTAATTTAGTAGTTGATTTTAATTTTTTAACTAAGTCATATGCATTATATGGAGTTAAAACTCCTGCCATATCTTTTATACATATAGAATCCGCACCCATTCTCTCAACAATCTTAACTAGTTCTACATAGTACTCAGTTGTATGAACTGGACTTGTTGTATAGGATATTGCAACTTGGCAATGTCCTTTGTATTTTTTTATAGCTTTCATAGATTCTTCTAGGTTTCTAACATCATTTAGCGCATCGAAAACTCTTATTATATCTATTCCGTTTTTTATAGATAATTCTATAAATCTGTCTACTGTGTCATCTCCATAATGTCTATATCCTAATAAATTTTGACCTCTAAGTAACATTTGCAATTTTGTATTTTTTACATGTTTTCTTATAAGTCTAAGTCTTTCCCAAGGATCTTCATTTAAAAAACGTATGCATGAGTCAAATGTAGCACCTCCCCAAACTTCCATTGAGTAGTATCCTACTTTATCCATAGTTTCTAAGATTGGTATTATTTCATCTGTCCTAAGTCTAGTAGCCATTAAGGATTGATGCCCATCTCTTAGTGCCGTTTCAGTTATTTTTAACTTACTCATCTTATTGTGTATTCCTCCCATAAATATATCTAAGAATAACATTTCCATAATTTTGTACAATGCTTCTTATTTCAGTTATTCCGTATTTCCTATGCATAATTTATTATATATATCAAATTATCTTATACCAAGTTCTTTTAGTGTTCTTTTCACTTGTCTAAATTTGTTTTTTATTGTATTATATTGTTAAATTTAAATCATTTTTTATGTATTAAGGCTAAATATCATATGCAATTAATATAAATTTATGTATTGATATTAGCTAGTAATTCATACAACTATTTCTATTTTTAGTATGCGCTAGCAATGGTTTATCCCTCTATAAATCGTTTGCCTGACTACAATTAGATTAATGTAAATATATTTATTGGAAAGGAAAAAATTATGAGAAATTGGATGAATGAATTTGTCTACAATACTGATTTATCACAAAATAGACCTATAAAAGATGTAGTCTACGAAAGCATAAAAAAAACATTAATTGAACATAAAGTTCCTGCTGGAGAACGATTTATAGAAAAAGAATACTCAGACAGACTTAATATAAGTAGAACTCCTGTTAGAGAATCTCTTAAACAATTAGAAAAAGAAGGATTGGTAAAATATGTTCCTAGACTAGGCGTTGTCGTTAACAGAATAACTAAAGAAGATGTTATAGAAATATATAAAATAAGAAGTTCTCTAGAACTATTAGTAGCGACAGAATCCATGAAGTATATTACCCAATCAGATGTTGATAGAATTACAAAATTATTAGATGAAACACACGAGGCTAACCTAAGAGATGATATAAATAATGTTATAGAATTATTTGGTGAATTCAACTCTCAACTTTATGAGCTAAGTAAAATGAAAATATTACCTAATATGATATCTAATTTAAATAATTACCTTCATCGATTTAGAACTATTTCTATAGAAGATAGTATTAGAAGAGAAAAGGCAATACTAGAGCATAGACAAATTATAAAATCTATAGTAGAACGTGATAGAGACTTATCCGAAATGATAATCAAAAAACATTTATACGATTCATTAGATGTAGTTTTGCAAGAATTTAATATATAGATATAAAAAATCCTATTGTATATTTGTATCATCTACAATAGGATTTTTTAATTTACAAATTAAAACATTAATTTTTTCACATTAAGTAGCAATATACTTATAGCAAGTAAATCGGCACAACCTCCAGGACTTATGTTTTCTTCTATATAAAGTTTTTCTAATTCTAAACATCTTTTTTTACCAACGTCAGTAAGTACTCCTCCCAAATCTAATAGTTCTTTAGCATCTGATTGTACCTTTCTTAGAGTGTTTATATCATGTCTATATACTATAGTACTATCTTCTACTTTTGACATAAGTTCTATTAATATTTGATTATACATATCATTTTCTTTTAACTGGCTATAACTATATTTATCTATTATATTGTTAAATAATACAGAAAGACCATCTTTAACTTGTCCTCTTATTCCTGTAAATCCATATTGTAAATAAAGTTTTTCTCCATGAGTTAAAAATTCTTTTTTATCTAAATTTTTGAAATCATCTAATATGCATTTGACCATATTTTTTATTATAGATTGTATCTCATTAAAGCCCCTATCTTCATACATAACCTTACCTATAGCTGCTATTGTAATTCCCATAAGAAATATCATACCCTTATGAGTATTAATATTATTTGTTGCTTCAAACATTTTTTCTTCGCATGTTTTTCCAGTGTTTCTAATAGCATTAAATATATATTCAGGATTATGATAGGTATATCCAATCTTAAACATTTCTTTTAAATAAGGTGTTATAGCTAGAGCGCTGTCTAAAAAAGTATAGTAATCCATATCCTTGTGAGCTCCACAGCTAACAGGAGATACTAAACCAAACGAAGGAAAAGTGGATACTTCGCTTATCATTGCTTTAAGCCCTATTTGAGATACATCATAAGATAAATTTTCTGTTTTTTTTTCTATTTCTTTATATTCTTTATATACTTCTTCAAAGTAAGTTTTTATTTCTTCCATGTTATGAGTTTGTGCCCTAGAGCAAATTTTTGCATCTAAATCACATATAAAGCACTTTCTTGGTCTTTTTAATAAATCAGATCTAGATATGCCTACTACTTTTTTATTTTTCATAATGTATACATCTATATCTAAACATCTTCCTAATACGTGTTCTTCTTCCATAGTTATCATTATTTTCTTAACATTTACAAAATCTAAGTCAAATAATAAATGAGCTATTATACCCTCTTTATTTTTGTATTTATGTTTAAAAACTATATATTTCCCATAATATGTTTGTATATCATTATAAACAGTATTAACAATGTCATCAGTTATATAGTTTGATTTTTCTATTCCAGGGTAGTTTATTCTAATTGTAACTAGTGTTTTATCTTCATTTTCTTTTAATAATTGTTCTTGATAAGAAACTCTTTTGTCTCTATCATATAAAAATTCTGTTATTAATTTCATATTATCCTCGGTAAAAATATAAGCTATTATTATAGTCGATTTATTACCAATTCACCTTCCTTGCTAAGTAGAAAGTCAAAACTTGCTCTAGGTAGTAAATTTTTTACTTTTTCTATATGACCTTCCTTTAATAATTTTCTAACTTTAGATGCACTTATAGCATCATTTTGTAATTCTTTTCTATTTATAAGTTTAACTTCAACATTGTATTTAGGCAATATTTCCTGCATACTTATATTATAAGTATTTGTTACTTTACAATGAGGCTCAGTACCCACATATCTTCTTTTAATATTAAATATTTTTGCAAAATATTTTCCAAAAATATTACAATCTAACTTTGTATATTCTTTTAATTCATCATCATTTTTCTTTAAGAAATAATTAGGAAAAGTTGCTGATGATATTACATACTCTCCTGCTGGTATTACAGTTACATTTTTTAAATCTTTGGTTCCTTCTTTAATAAGTTTAAATCTTGTTTCAAAGGTAAATGCTGATTTATCTTCTTCCACTACAAATATTATTACATTTTCATTTTCTTTTGCTGCTATTTCTACTATATATCTATGACCTAATGTAAACGGATTACAATTCATCACTAAAGCTGCGTATTCTTTATTATCATCTATTTTATAATCATTTTTTAATTTATCTAAATATGAATTTATATTTTTATTTCCACTTTCTAATAAACTTACCTTATCTGTAGTAAATATATTTTTATATCCCAAACCTTCAAATAAAAATTGATTTTCAGGCTTTGTGAATATAAAACTATGATATTTGCCTTCTAAAAATAATTGTTCTGTTACTTTCGATATTAAGTTATTAGATAATCCTAGCCCCTGATAATTTTCATTTATAGCAAAACATTTTAATATATTTTCTTTTTTAGAACATGTTGCTATAATATCATTATTTTCTCTTATTACTACAGTGTAATCAACATCTTCATACTTCAAACTAAATTTTTCTAAAAATTTTTTTACTTCCTTAGTTTCATAATTTGATTTTAAATTTATACTTTCTACATTATAATACACGTTCTACACCGCCCTTACTTGCTATACACCAAATATTCTATTTATTACTACAAATGCTAATAATGCAACTAATAAAAGTACATACATCATTATTTGGTCTTTATCGCTAGCTGCCACATATTTTTTCTTTTTATTTGTAAACTCTCTAGCTTCTTTAAACATTCCTTCTTCTCTTATTTCTTTCAATAATTCATTATTATTTTTTTTCTTTTTATTTTTAGTTTTATTACTCATGGTGCACCTCTATATTCATAAATTAAGCGAAAAAGGTATTGCAAATCACAATACCTTTTTCTTATTGATAGCTTTTTAGTATATTATTTTTAACTAATCCCCGAGATCACTAACAGAATATACCAAATACTATAGATGCTATTATCAACATTAATCCTCCACCTAAACGAGAAGATATTTGTGCAAATGATATAAGTTCCATTCTTTTAGCTGCTCCTAGAACTGCTAAATCTCCTGAACCACCTCTGTTTGCCATACAAAGCCCTGCAGTTATAGCAGTTTCTATTGGATAGAATCCAACTAACCATCCAACTAATCCAGATCCTATTATAGCTCCTAAAACTATGAAAGCTGCTATTAATACGTTTCCTAAAGTGAATGCAGCTATCAACTCACCTAAGTCAGTTAAAGCTATACCAACACCACACATTATAACTAGTAAAAATTGCTTAGAGAAGTATCCTTGTAATTTATTAGCACCTATTCTTAATTCAGCTGGTATTACACCTGCGACATTAGCTGCTGCAACTAATAGAACCATCCATGCAAATCTATGTATATCTAGTTTTACAACTGAACCAAACACTTCAAATGGAGGTATAACTACAACTTTAGATAGTATATTTCCTGCAACATAAAATGCACAAGCTAATATTAAACCACAAGCTATATCTCTTTGAGTCACTTTTACTTCTTCTTTATCTTCTAATTTAGATAAATCTTCAGCATTTCTTATTAACTCACCATTACCACTTAATGCTTTCCCAAATTTTAATTCTCCAATTTTATTTAATACACCAGCTGATATAATAGCTATTATGTTAGCTATTGTTAATATAGATAATCCAAATGATAACCATGGTGCTGGATCATTTCCAGTTGCTTTAGCATATATATCTGCCATTGGTATAGCACCTGCACCAGTACCTCCACCCATTATAGGTAATACATATTTTGTTGCTACATCAGTTGGAGAAACTCCTACTAACATACCACCAGCTACTCCTAAAATAATCGCTCCTAATATACCTGCTAATATTGCTGGTAAATATCCTGCAAAAGCTTTTAATAATAACTTTCTGTTAACTGATAATATAGAACCAGTTATAAGTACTGCTATAAATAAATCTAAGAAATCTGTTGTATCCATAAATATTTTTACAGTTTCTATTGTAGCTTCAGGTATTATACCTTTATAAACTAAATATGCAGACCCTAAGAATGCAAGTATAGATCCTCCACCTATATAAGTATTCCATATAGGTATTCTATCACCTATCCATCCTAAAATTATACCTAAAGTATAAAGTATAGCAAATGCTCCTACTGTATTATTCGGTAAGTATCCACCAAACATAGCTACTAATGCAATTCCTGCTACTGCAGCAAATACATACCATGCCATACCGAATATTTTCATCGTTTCTTTATTAACTCTTTTTTGAGTTGCAGATATTGTTGCCATTTTTGCATTTCTCCAATCTTTCTAATATGATTATTATAATATTTCTATAAAGCTAATATTTCAGCTAACAAGCAAAGTTCAAAAATCCTTTTCTCAACTTTTCAGGTACTAAGGAATATTGATAAATGATTAAGTTATTAAATTATGCATTAATAACTTAATCATTTTATTCAATTAATATATTTTTAGGAAATCACTAACTATTTAATTTTACTATTTAACTTTTCTTATCGTATCTATAATACTTCCATCTCTATATTCAACTACTGCTACTACTTCGTCAGTAAACTCTATTTCTTTTGGAGTGCCAAGAAGTCTTGTAGCCATAGCTCTTGCTTCTTCCATTGTTAACATTTGGATTTTAGCTTTAGAGAATTTTTCTATTAAGTCTGTTCTAGTCGGATTTACTATTACTCCATAATCAGTAACAACTACATCAACTGTGCTTCCTGGAGTTACAACAGTAGTTACTTTATCTATTATTGTAGATAATCTTCCTCTTGTAAGTGGTGCAGTAATTATAGACATTTTAGCCATTGCAGCTGTATCACTATGTCCGCCAGATGCTGCTCTTATCACACCATCAGAGCCAGATATAACGTTAACGTTGAAATCTGTATCTATTTCTAAAGCTGATAATATAACGAAGTCTAATTTATTAACTGCTGAACTTTTATTTCCTATTGAAGCATAAAAATCTGCACTTACTTCAACGTGTTTTTCATTTCTACCACAAGATTCAGCTGCAGTTAAATCAAAACTTTGTGTATCGAATAATTGGTCAACTAATCCTGATTCTAATAGATCAACCATTGGTGCAGTTATTCCACCAAGGGCATAATTTAATTTTATATCTCTTTTTAATATTTCTTCTTTAACAAATCTTGTAACTGCTAGAGACGCTCCACCAGAACCAGTTTGCATTGAGAATCCATCTACAAATAACCCGGATGCTTTCATAACTTCAACTACTCTTTTAGCCATTAACAACTCTTTTGGATTGTTTGTGAATCTAGTAGCCCCAGACATTATTCCTGAAGAATCACCTACTTCGTCAACTACACAAACATAGTCAACTTGTGTTTGAGGTATGCTTTGTGGAAAGTTTGGATATGGAACTAATGTATCAGTTACAACTACAACTTTTTTAGCATAATCAGCGTCAACTTTAGCGTATCCCATAGATCCACATATGGATTTTCCCTTTACGCCATTTGCATTTCCCATACAGTCGGCTGATGATGCAGCTAAAAATGCTACGTCTATTTTTACATCTCCTGAAGATATTGCTCTTGCTCTACCTCCGTGAGAACGTATAACAGCTGGGTATTCAAGTATTCCTTCAGAAACAGCTTGAGCTAATTTACCTCTAAGTCCTGATGTTTCTATTCTGTTTACTACACCATTTTCTATATGAGCAACTAAACCATTATGAGCACTTGTTAGTGATGACGCTGCTATTCTTAGGTTTTTTATCCCTTTTTCAGCTAATATATCAACAACTTGCATTAAAAGTTTGTCCCCAGCTCTAAAGTGGTGGTGGAAAGATATTGTCATTCCGTCTTTTATTTCACATTTTTCTATAGCTTCTCTTAAAGATGAAACTAATTTATCTCTTCTTACTTGTTCTTTTATATTAGAACTATCAGAATTCACTTTATTATCTCCAGTTAATGAAGCGTATGGAGCAACGTAAGCTTCTCTATCTTGGTAGCCTTTTATGTTTTTTAACATTTCATTACTTACTCTTTTAGTTTGCATATTAATTTTCACCTCCAACTATAACACCAGCAGCCTCAGCTAACTGTAATACTCTTTGAGCTCTTTCTATTATTGGTTTGTCCACCATTTTTCCATCTACAGTGAATACACCTAAATTTTGTTTTAAAGCTTCAGCAGTTGCATCCACGATTTTTTTAGCTTTTGCTATTTCTTTTTCACTTGGAGTAAATACCTGGTGTATAAGCTCAACTTGTCTTGGATGTATAAGCGATTTCCCACCGAATCCCATTCTTTTTATTAAGTTAGCTTCTTTTAGGAATCCTTCATCGTTGTTTACATCAGCATAAACTGTATCTAGTACTTCAAGGCCACAAGCTCTACCTGCCATAGCTATCATTCCTCTAGCAACATATAATTCATCTCCTTCAGGAGTTCTTGTAGTTTTCATACTAGTTACAAAATCTTCTCCACTTAGGGCCATACCTATTAATCTCTTAGTAGGTGATTTAGCTATACTGAAACAATTCATAACACCTAAAGCTGTTTCTATAGCAACCATTATTTTAGTGCTACCAACTTCCATGCCGCATTCTTTTTCTATTTTTTCTATTTTTGCATCTATAGCCATAACATCTTCTACAGATTCTGTCATAGGTATTCTTATAACCTCAACCCCTGCACTTACTACAGCTTCTAAATCTTGTTGCCAAAACTCTGTTGCAAGTCCGTTTATACGAACTACAGTTTCTATTCCTAACTCTTTATAATAACTTCCGAAATTTTTTAACATGTTATGTAATAAAAATCTTGCAGAATCTTTTTCAGTTATTGCTATAGCATCCTCTAAGTCAAACATAACTGAGTCTGGTTTATATATGTGAACATCTCTTATTACACCAGGATTATTACCAGGCACAAATAACATCGAACGTCTTAGTTTCATTTTCTTTCCCCCTACATCCATTTGTAATCATTACATTTTGCAGAACGATATACTGCAGTTTGAACTCTACTTTTAATTACTGCATCTATTGCACCCTTATCATTTGCAAATATTTTTGCATCTTTTACATCTAATTCTTGTAACGTTTTCATCATTACATCTATTATTTGATCACCAAATTGATTTTTAACTACACTTTCAAGTTCTATCACTATGCCGTTATTTTCATTTGGTTCTATTATAACTTGTATATCACTTGATTCTAATGTGCCAGCATTTGCTATTTCTAATAATTTCATATACTATGCTCCTCCGTTTTATTTTGGAAATGTATTATCTGTCCAATTCAATAATCATTATATATTCTTATTTTTTTATATTCAATAAAATTCAACAGTCACAAATATACAAAACATGGTGAAAGCATTTATTTTTCAACGTTTGATCCAGGTGTTCTTTTGATGTTCTTCTATATTTTTCATATCTATTTTATTGATTTTTTACTCTATTCAACTATTTATTACTAATCCAAATTGTAAACTTTTACATAAATAAAAACTAATAAAATAAAACATATAAAAAACCAGATGCATATCCATAAGCATCTGGTTTTTTATATATTTTATTAAATTTCATATTAGTTTAATTCATGTAAGAAAAGACCGCATCTCACCTTTGGTTCAAACCAAGTAGATTTAGCTGGCATAATTTTATTCTCATCTGCCACTGAAATTAATTCTTCTATATTAGTTGGATACATTAGAAATCCAACTTTCATATCCTCATCTACTCTTCTTTCTATCTCTTTTGGCCCTCTTATTCCACCTATAAAATCTATTCTTTCATCAGTTCTAGGATTTTTAATGCCTAAAATTTCATCTAATATCTGATTTTGTAAAATAAAAATATCTAAGGTTTTAACTACATCTCTGTCTTGTAGATATTCTTTACCAAATTCTATTTCATACCATTTATTATTTAAATACATTCCAACTTGTCCTTTACATGTTGGCTTATAGTTTTTTTGAGCTTTTTTAACAATAAATTTTTCTTTTATTTTATTTAAGAATTCATCTTCAGTAAAACCATTTAAATCCTTTATTACCCTATTATAATCCATTACTTTTAAATCAGTGTGTGGAGCTATCATTGCTGTATAATAATTAAATTCTTCTTCTCCTGTATAATTTGGATTTTTTCTTCTTTCTTCCAAAGCTATATTTTCTGCTGCTGCACATCTATGATGACCATCAGCTATATAAAGATTTTCTACCTTAGCAAATTCATTTACTAGGTCATTGATATCTCTTTCTTTTTCTACTTTCCAGATAGTATGAATAACTTCATCATCTGTTTTAAAGTCATATATTGGTGTCATAAAATAAACATAATAATCTATTATTTTTTCTATTTCTTCTTGGTTTTTATAAGTTAAAAGTACAGTTCCTGTATTTGCATTACAATATTTTATATGATTAGTTCTATCTAATTCTTTATCTGGCTTGGTATATTCATGCTTCTTTACTATTCCATTTATATTGTCATCAATTGACACACAAGCCACTATACCCGTTTGTGCTCTATTATTTACTATCTCTCTATAAATGTAAATTGCTTCTTGATTATCTCTTACAAATACATTTTTTTTCATAAAAGCATCTAAATTTTCTTTAGCTTTTATATATACTTGTTCATCGTTCTCATTTACGTTATCATCTAAGTCTATTTCTGCTCTATCTATGTGTAAATAAGAATACTTATTATCCTTTGCTCTTTTCTTTGCTTCTTCTCTATTCATCACGTCATAAGGTAGTTCTGCCACCATATTTACATATTCATTTGCAGGTCTTACTGCTTTAAAAGGTTTTATATTTGCCATTTTTATTCCTCCCCCAAATTAGCTTGGCTTGAGCCACGGTGTGGCCGAATTACTTCAGATATTTCCGTTGCTCAAAATTCACTTTGCTAAATTTTATTTGTTAATTTATATTTATTCTTAAAGTGCTATTTTCATATCATCAATTATTTCTTCTTCTACTAAAAAGTTATATATTATTTTTACTATTTCCTTGCCTATTCTTTCTTGCGCTTCTACTGTTGAAGCTCCAAGGTGTGGCGTTGGAGAAACCATTGGATGATTAACTAATTCTAAGTTAACCTTTGGCTCTTTTTCATAAACATCTAAAGCCGCAGCTTCAACTTTTCCATTGTCTAATGCTTCAATTAAAGCATTTTCACAAACTAGTCCACCTCTAGCATGATTTATAAAGTAAACCCTGTCTTTCATCATATTGAACTCTTTTGTACTTATTAAATATCCCTGGTTTATTTCCAAAGGAATATGAATAGTTAAAAAGTCTGCATTTTTTAATACTTCTTCAAAATTGCAGAAAGTATAATCTTTACAAGATTTCATCTCTCCAAGTATATCGTAATAAATTATATTCATCCCTAAATCATAAGCCATTTTAGCAACAGTTTTTCCTATTCTCCCAAGACCTATAATCCCAAGGGTTTTTCCAAATATCTCTGTACCAACATATTTTGTCTTGTTCCATTGGCCATCTCTCATAGTTATATTTGAAATATTTATAAATCTTGATAAAGTTATTATTTGACCTATTGTAAGCTCTGCAACAGATCTTGTGCTAGCATTAGGAGTATTGAAAACTTTGATACCCTTTTTATTTGCATATTCAACATCTATATTATCAAGTCCAACACCACTTCTAATTATTAATTTTAAAGTGTTTCCTTCACATGCTTTATCTATAATTTCTTTTGTTATTACATTTTTTGAACGAATAACTAGTATATCTTTATCTTTTAATTTTTCCCCAAGTTCCATCCCATCGTAAAATTTATGTTCAACATCTACATTAAACTTTCTCAAGTTATTAACAGCATTTCTGCTCATTCCATCTGTTACTAATATCTTACACATAGTGTTTACCTCCAGTATTTTACCCTTGTAATTTTTATCTCATATAAATATCAAGAACTTTCTTAATATTCAAACTAAAATTCTTAAATTATAACTTTGTACAACAAATAACACAAATTAAATTTTCTAATATTAAAATCCTAAAATTTCATTAATATTAGTTAATAATTCATTTACATCTTTTACTGTATAATCGCCCATGTGAGAAATTCTAAATGTTTTCTCCTTAAGGTCTCCATATCCATTGGCTATTAAAAAGCCTCTTTCCTGTAATTTTTTATTGAGATTTGATACACTGATTCCTTGTGTATTCTTGATAACGGTAAGGGTATTAGACAAATAATTTACATCGGTAAAAATTTGGAAGTGTTCCTGAGCCCAGTCTCTAACTAGATTTGCCATATCTTCATGACGTTTAAATCTATTATCTAGGCCTTCATTTAAGATTTTTTTCAGTTGGAAATTTAAAGCGAACATATGTGAAAGGGAAGGTGTTGAAGGGTATTGATAATTTTTATTTTGGATGTACTCATAGATGGCGAGTAAATCAAAATAATAACCCCGATTAGGTACTTTTTCTGCTCTCTTCTTTGCCTTTTCTGAGAAGGTGCAAAGAGACATTCCTGGTGGCAAGCCCAAAGCTTTTTGAACTGAAGTTAAACAAATATCTATGTTAGATTCATCTACTTCAATTTTCATACCACCTGCTGAACTAACAGCATCTACACAATAAACAATATCATCGTATTTTTTAACTACCTCTCCAATTTCTTTGATTGGATTAGCAATTCCACTTGAGGTCTCATTATGAGTTACCATGACCGTGTCATATTTATTCGTAGATAATACCTTATCAACCATTTCTGGCTCAATAGCTTTTCCTAATTCGACTTTAAATAAATCCGCTGGAACACCATTTAATACGCCCACTTTATACCATCTGTCACCAAATGAACCACAGGATAGTACTGCTGCTCTCTTTAATGTACAGGAGCGAATGGAGCCTTCCATTAGGCCGCTGCCGGAGGATGTTGATAATAATATATTATTTTTTGTATAGAATAAATCTTGAATATTTTGTGTTATAGCCTCTTGTAACGCTGATGCTTCACTTCCTCTATGGCTTATAACTTGGTTTGCCATTTGTGCTAAAACATCTTCATTTACATCTATTGGTCCTGGTATGAATAGCTTTTTACTCATAATTTTGCCTCCTTTCTTAATTATTAAAATAAATTAATTATTATTATAACCATATTTTCAAAAATAACATTATAAATTATTATATTTTCTTTTTTTAATTTTATGATTATTTTAATTAATATTTATACTATGCATTTTGATAATATTTGTCAATAAAAAAAATCATTTTGTACATAATTTTTTTTTTATTCAATCTTATTAAATAGAATATTTTTCTTCCTAATTCTTTCATTTATTGCCTTTGATGATAACTCATAAACTACGCTAGTAAGAGGCATTCCAAGTATCATACCCACTACACCAAATAAGTTTCCACCTACAACAATAGCTAACAATATCCATAAAGGAGAAAGACCTAAAGAATTTCCGACTACAAAAGGATAAACAAATTTTCCATCTAATTGTTGAATTGTAAATACTAAAACTAAAAACAATAAAACTGATGTTGGTTTTACCATTAAAATTATAAATGCAGATATAGCAATACCTACATAAGTCCCAAATATAGGAATGAAATTTAAAATAGGTATCATTATGCTTATTAATAGGGCAAAAGGTATTTTAACTAAGGAAAACACTATGAAAAATGCTGTTCCTAGTATTAATCCATCCATTGATTGACCTAATATAAATTTAGAAAATTTATTATTTGTTAACTTTAATATGTACATTATTCTTTCACATTTTTTTTCATTTAAAAATGCATATATAAGCTTTTTAAATTGTAAAATTAACTTTTCTTTACTAATCAATATGTATATGGATATTATTATTCCCAAAAATAAATTCATAAAGAAATTTGTTATTCCTATAGTGAAATTAAAAATATTAGAAATAAACATATTAATAAAATTCTGAACAAAAGTTAAGAATTTTTGTATCATAGATTGTATATCAAAAGATGTATTTTTTAACATTTCTAAATCATTTACTCTACTCATTATTTCACTTTGTAAACTACTTATATAACTAGGTATGCCATTAGTCAAAACTCTTAAACTATCAGCTAAATGAGGTACTATGTAACTAATAAATACCCACATTAAAACCACTACTATTACAAGTGTAGATACTAGAGATATAGCTCTTGAAAACTTTGATAACTTTCTATTATTTTTGCATAAAGGCTTAACAATTTTATCTTCAATAAGTTTCATTGGTAAATTTATTAAAAAAGCAATTACTCCACCTATTATAAATGGCTTAAATGCTATTGTTAGTTTACTAAATAAATTTGGTATTAGTGTTGGTTTTAGTATAAATAAGAGAAAAATCATTATATATGTAGATATTATAAGTTGATTTTTTAATTTTAAATCTTTTAGTTTATTCATTCTTATGTCCTCCAAAAAATATATATTATACTTATTATTTATATATTTCAATTTTAATTACGTATTGTTTCCTATAAATAGATTGTACCTCTATCTAAGAAAAATAACCATATTTTGTATAACTTTATCTGTTTTTATATAAATACTTAAATAACACTCATAACAACTTTTTAGGTAAAGTATTTTAATCGGCTTCTATATTCTATACCGATAAATAAATACGCCATGTGTATATATGCGATTACGTAATGAGTTTTTATAACTTGATACATATTGTAATACTGTATAAAACTAAAGGTAGTAACATTTTTGTTCCCCCCTTTTTATCAAAAGTATTTGCACATAAAAAAGCACCAACTTTTAAATTGGTGCTAAAAATACTTACTAATATTAAATTTACTTTTCTTCATCCTCAGTAGAATTAGAATCATCTACTTCAGTATTTCCATCTACCCTTTCAATTTCTTTTTCAATACGTTTTTGTTGTTCTTGTGCTCTTTTTTCCTGCTCTTTAATTGCTTCAAGCTCAACTCTTTCTACTTCTTTTTTAGCTGCTTCTTTAGCATCATGTTCTTCCTTTACTTCTGCCACAGATTTTCCGTTTAAGATCTCCATAAACTCTTCACCTGTTATAGTTTCTTTTTCTAATAAGAAGTCTGATAGCTCATGTAGTTTATCAATATTTTCTTCTAATATTTTTCTAGCTTTATCATGAGCTGATTTTATTATACTTAATACTTCTTTATCAATCTTAGCAGATGCTTCTGGTGAACACATAAGAGATGCATCTCCACCTAAATATTGATTGTTTATTGTTTCAAGAGCCATCATATCAAACTCTTCACTCATACCGTAACGAGTGACCATAGCTCTTGCTATTCTTGTGGCTTGTTCTATATCATTAGACGCACCTGTTGTGAAAGAATTAAATATTATTTCTTCTGCAGCACGACCGCCTGTAAAGGTCGCTATTTTGTTGAAAGCTTCTTCCTTAGACATAAGTACTCTTTCGCCTTCTTCAACCTGCATAGTGTATCCTAGAGCCCCAGATGTACGAGGTATAATCGTAATCTTGTGCACTGGTGCAGATTCTGTTTGTTTAGCTGCAACTAATGCATGACCTATTTCATGATAAGCTACTATTTTCTTTTCTCTTGGAGAGATTACAGCTGCTTTTCTTTGGTATCCTGCTATTATTACTTCTACTGATTCTTCTAAATCTGCTTGAGTTGCTTTGTGTCTTCCAAGTCTAACAGCTCTAAGTGCTGCTTCATTAACTATATTTGCAAGTTCTGCACCACTAGCTCCAGCAGTTGCTCTTGCTATTCCATTAAAGTCAACATCTTCATCCATTTTAACATTTTTTGCATGAACTTTTAGTATGTCTTCACGACCTTTTAAATCTGGAAGTTCTACTGGTACTCTTCTGTCAAAACGACCTGGTCTAAGTAGGGCTTTGTCAAGAGATTCTGGTCTATTAGTTGCTGCAAGTATTACAACACCTTTTTTGCCATCAAATCCATCCATTTCAGTAAGTAATTGGTTAAGAGTTTGCTCTCTCTCGTCATTACCACCCATTCCGCCACCATCACGTTTTTTACCTATAGTATCGATTTCGTCTATAAATACGATACATGGAGCTTTTTCTTGAGCTTGCTTAAATAAATCTCTAACTTTTGCAGCGCCCATACCAACAAACATTTCCACAAACTCAGATCCTGAGATTGAGAAGAATGGTACTTTTGCTTCCCCTGCAACTGCCTTAGCAAGTAAAGTTTTACCTGTACCTGGAGGTCCAACAAGTAAGGCTCCTTTTGGCATAGATGCACCTATTTTTTCGTACTTTTTAGGATTGTGTAGGAAGTCAACTATTTCAGTTAATGACTCTTTTGCTTCATCTTGCCCTGCCACATCTGCAAAAGTTTTACCAGTTTGTGCTTCTACATATATTTTGGCATTACTCTTACCAAACTGCATAGGACCGCCTTTTCCACCCATTCTACCTGTCATTTTTCTCATCATAAAGTTTAATAAAGCAATCATTAAAATTGTTGGTAACACCCAATAAAGAATAAACTCTACAATTGGTGAGTCTTCTTTTGGTATGCTTTTACCAAATTTAACATCTGCTTTATATAAACGTTCAACTAAATCAGAGTCATTTACTTGCCCAGTTATATAAACTTTATCTTTATCTGCTTTTGTTTTGAAAGTTATTTGTTTTGAACCTTCGATATCTACTTGGTTTACTTTTCCTTCATCCACCATTGTAAGGAATGTTCCGTAGTCTACTTCTTTCACTTGCCCGCTCATATTATATAGCGATGGAAATATAAAAGAATTAAGTGCTACGAGTAAAAGAAGTATTATCCCATAATAATATAACCATGATTTTTTTTGAGGTTTTTTCTCTTTCATAAGATATCTCCTAGATAATTATTCTGTATTTATTACTATATATACCCATCATATATGTCTTAAACATTAAATATAATGTTATAAAGCTATAAAATGACTTATATAAGATAGTAAAATTAATAAGGTATTTTGTCAATGTTTCTGATACTATATTTTTATGTTTATATTGATTTTGTGTATTTTTCACATTTTTTATAATAAATAATTATATAGTGTTAGTATGAATTTATTGTGAATTATTATTATATAAATATTAGGAGGAACAATATGTTAGATTTTACAAAAGAATTTAACGAAGTTAAGATTATACCAGCCCTATTTTGGTATGTTCTCACTATGATCATTGTAATTTTAGGAGCTTTTATTATTTACTTTACTAATGATATTAATTTAATAGACAATGATAATTTATTATCTTTAATATCTACAAGTTTATTTATACTTGTACTTTTGTACAAATTTAGAGTTAATAAAAATAAGTTACAATTAATGATTAAAGATTATTTTAAAAAAGTAAATATAAGAGAACTAGGTAGCGTTATTGCTACTCAACTATGTCTTTCTATGGGTATTAGTTTATTATCAATTGGCATCGTTTATTTTACTTTTCCAAATATGTTAAATGAACTTCTGTCTGAGTCATCTGTATCAGAAGTTTCTACTTATACTGGTTTATCTATATCCATGCTAATTACTGTTGTTGGTGCTCCTATTATGGAAGAATTATTTTTTAGAGCTATTATTTTTAAAAGAATTAGCAGAAAGTTTAATATTTACATAGGAATGGCTATCTCTTCTTTGGTATTTGGACTTTTACATATTGAATTAGCTGTAATTGGTGCTTTTGTTTTCGGGATTGCTTGTTGTATTTTATACATAAAATATAAAAATATACTAATTCCAATGACTGTTCATTTTTTTAATAATTTAGTTGCATTTTTACCTCAACTAAATATTCATTCAGCCACTAATACTACTCCATTAACTAATACAGATGCCATGGTTTCTTTATTATTTGGCTCAGTATTATTTGTTGTAGGAATGTTCTTCTTTATTAAGTTTATACTTAAAAATAAAAAACATCTCCGTGGAGGATTTGCTCCTAAAATTAATACAGGATTTATAGTAGAAAGTAAAAATTAAAATTGCAAAATAAAAGCCATGCTAATTCATAGTATGGCTTTAGTTAAAATTTATATTTTAATTTTATAATTTAAAAAATTTTAATATCTCATCTTCATGATAATTGATAACTAATTCTTTTGGAAAATCAACCTCATCAAGTAACTTTTCTGCATTATCAAAAATACCAACTTGATAGCAAATATGAGCATCGCTTCCTAAAATAATCTTTACCTGATGTTCTTTACATAAATTAAGTAGCTCTATATAATTTTCACGAGCATTTGGTCTAAATGACTCTGAATTTAGTGATGAATTATTTACCTCTAATAATATATTCTTTTCCTTTGCTTTTTTAACAATAGCTTCATAATCTAATAAATATCTTCCATCATCTGGATGACCTATAATCTTTACTAACTCATGGTCCATAGCATTTAATGTTGCTCTAGTATTTTCTTCTTTTGTTCCAGGCTCCAAACATACTGTGTGAAGGCTTGCTATTATATAGTCTAAACCTTTTATATACTTATCAATTTCAACATCAATTTTTCCATCATAATCTATAACGTTAGCTTCCATTCCTTTAAGAATTCTAACACCGTCTATTTCTCTCGGTAATACTTTTAAATTTTGAAAGTAAAATAGATGAGGCCCACCTGGCATATTTATGCCATGATCAGATAAACCATAGTATTTTAAACCGTTTATTTTGGCATATTCTATGTTTTCTTTCACTGTGCTATATGCATGCCCACTAGATATAGCATGAGTGTGTAAATCAATTATACCCTTCATTTCCGTCTTCTCCTTCATTGCAAAATTTATCATATGTTAAAAGCCATATAGCTTTTGCAATATGGCTTAAGTGTGTTTATTATTATTATTGATTATCTAGCTTTCCTTTTAATAAATCACCTATAGTTGATCCTAAGCCTTCTTCTTTGTTTAAGAATTCACTGTAATCTTCTTCTGGCTCTTTATTAACGTCTTTTATAGATACAGACATTCTCTTGTGAGATGGATCGAAAGTTAATACTCTAACTGTTACTTCATCTCCAGGATTTACAACACTACTTACATTTGCAACTCTTTCTTCTTTTAAGTGAGATATTGGCAAGTATGCTTCTACGCCTTCTTTTATTTCAACAAAAGCACCTCTGTCTATTATTCTAACAACTTTTCCAGTTATTATATCGTCAACATTTACTTCTTTAGCTATTAAATCCCATGGATCATTGTTTATGTCTTTTAATGCTAAGCCAATTCTTCCTGTTTCTTTGTTTGCATCTAATATATAAACATCAACTTCTTGTCCAACTTGTAGCACGTCTTCTACAGATTCTACTCTCTTCCAAGATAAGTTGTTTATATGAGCTAAACCTTCAACTCCACCTAAATCGATGAAAGCTCCGTAACTTACTATATTAGTTACTTTCCCGTGTCTTTTTTGTCCAACTTCTAAAGAATCAACTAAAGCATCTTTCTCTGCTTTAACTCTAGCTTTTTCTGCAGCTCTTTCTTCTCTCGCTTTTTGTCTTTGTTCTTCTCTTTCAGCTTGAATTCTTTCTTTTCTAACTTTTCTTTCTTGATCTAAACGTTCTTGTAATACTTCTCTATGTGAACCTACTATTTTATTAGCTTTTTCGTTGAATTCTATTATATAAACTTCTAAATTAGCATCTTTATATTCTTTTGTATCACTTACAAACTTAGTATTTAATTGAGATATTGGTATGAATATTTCAACTGATTTGTATGCAGCAAATACCCCTCTTTGTATAGTTTTCACTACATTTGTAGTTAATATTTTATGTTCCGCATGTGCATTTTCCAATTCTTTTTTATCAGCTACCATATCTAATCTTAATTTAGATAGTTTTAATGTGCAGTCTTTTTCTGATACTTTAGTTATAATAGCAGATATTTCATCTCCAACTTTATATACATCAGATATTTCTTGATTTTTTTGTAAGTTTAATTCACTTACTGGGATTACTCCGTCAAAACCTATATTAAGTCCTACAGTTACTTCATCATTATTTATTTTAGTTATAGTTCCTGCTATAGTTTCTCCAACTTTTATTGAACTAAGTAGTTGTTCTTGTTGGTCTAGCAGTTCTTGCATAGATAATTCTTTAGTCATTATTCTACATCCTTTCACCTAATAATCTTACTTTTTTATATTATACCATTAAAATTTCAAATACTTATAGATTTATACAATATTTTGTCAGTATTTTTCAATTATTTTCAAAATATTTTGCTTTACAATAGTATCTTAACTTCATTTAGTAAATTTATCAATTATATTGTTGTAATTTTCACGTATTTTAGTAGCTTTACCTTCTTTTTATAAAATTACTTTTACAGGGTTATTAAGTGTTATATTATCAATTTCTACTTTTGAATCGTAAGCTAGAACTTTAACTCCTTTTTCATCTGCTTCTTTCAGCGCATCCCCAAATTCTTTGTGCATATCTACATTGGGAGTGAAATAAAGTACATCCTCCATTTGAATAACAAGAATTATGTAGGCTAAATAACCTTCCTCCTTAGCTTTTATTAACTCTTTAACGTGTTTGACTCCTCTTTCTGTCTTTGCATCTGGAAATTTTACTACACCATCTATTTCTAGCGTGCATCCCTTAACTTCTATAAATGCTTTTTTAGTATTTCCTTCTACATAAACATCAAATCTAGAATTACCGTATGTTTTTTCTGGTTTTATTAAAGTTATTTCTTCATCGAATCCTGGCAATATTAATGATTTACCTTCTAGAGCTTCATAAACCATTTTATTAGTTACTTGAGAGTCCATATTAATTAGTCTATCACCTTTTTTAACTGCTATCAGAGAATATTTTGTTGCTCTAGCAGGATTATTACTTTTTTCTAAATATACTTCATATCCAGGTACTAATAGCTCTTTACATTTACCTGTATTTTTCACATGAATTTTTTCAACTTCCCCATTTATATCGCAATAAGCTACAAATCTGTTAGGTCTTTCTATAAACTTAGCTTTTATCATATTATTATATTTCATTTTATTCTCCTATTTACTCATTGACTTATGCTTAAAAATATTATACCCATTCTTTAAATATTAAAATTATTTTTAATCTTTAAAGTAGTATGAGGAGCAATAATTTTTATTGCTCCTCATGCTACTTTTATACACCTGCAAATCCAAATATTATTCCTACTATAGCAGATCCCGCTATAAAGAATACTGGATGAAGTTTTTTAGTTTGTTTTATATTATTTGATAACAAATAAATTATTATTGCTAGTATCAAAGATTTCCAGTTGAATAAATCTAATATTTTCCCACTACTTTTAAATAAATCCATTTGAAGTAACGTTATCGTAACTACAGTCATACCTGCAGCTGCAATAAGTCCTGTAGATGCTGGACGAAGACCATAAAATGCTGCATCTATATATTTATTTTCTCTAAAAGATTTTAAAAAATAAGATATTATTATGATAATTATGATGGATGGTATTACAAGTCCTAAAGTTGCTATTATCCCTCCTCCTATTCCTGCTGTTGTATATCCTACATATGTAGCCATATTTACACCTATTGGCCCTGGTGTTGATTCTGAAACTGCTATCATATCTGCAAGTTGACCTGATGTGAACCATCCTGTTTTGTCTGCCATATCATAAAGAAAAGGAAGTGTTGCCATTCCACCTCCTACTGCAAATAACCCCGTCTTAAAAAACTCAAAAAATAATTGAAGATAAATCATTAATGTTTCACCTCCATATTTTTTACTATTATACCAGCTATAGCAGTAATAACCACAAATAATATTGGTGATAAGTCTGTAAATACAGAACCTAAAAATACACCAACAAAAATAATAAGAGTAGCCTTGTCAACTACTGAGCTTTTCCATAGTTTAACTACAGCATTAAATATAAGCACGCAAACACATACTCTGACTCCTGCAAATGCATTTTTTACTATTGCTAGGTCAGAAAAATTACTTATAAAGGCTGCAATTGCCGTTATTATAACAAGAGATGGCATTACAACACCTAGTGTTGCAACAACGCCTCCTACTATGCCTTTATTTTTCTGTCCTATAAATGTGGCTGTATTTACAGCTATTACACCTGGAGTACATTGTCCTATTGCATAGTAATCCATAAGTTCTTCATCAGTTGCCCAATCATTTTTTTCTACAATTTCTCTTTGTAAAATTGGAAGCATTGCATATCCACCTCCAAATGTCAATACACCAACTCTTGCAAATGCAATAAATAAATCCATTAATTCCTTCATATATTTCCTCCTATTTGCCTATTTAACAAATCGTTTTCTTTTAGAAGAAGATAATATATTCATTTCTTCTCTATATTTTGCTACTGTTCTTCTGGCCACTGTTATTCCTTTATCTTTTAATAATTTGCATATTTTGTCATCACTTAAAGGCTTTAGTTTATCTTCTTTATTTATAAACTCTTTTATCATATTTTTAATTTTAGTACTTGATGTTCCTTCTTCTTCATCGCTTTGGATTGCTGTACTAAAAAAGTATTTAAATTCAAATAAGCCAAAGGGTGTTAACATATATTTACTATTAATACCTCTACTAATAGTAGACTCATGATATCCAAGATCTAAGGCTATATCTTTCAATCTCATTGGTTTAATATATTTAGCTCCCTTATTAAAAAACTCTTTTTGTTCTCTTACTATTACTTCTGCTATTTTTAATATGGTACTTTTTCTTGTTTCTATGTTTTTCAAAAGATTAAGAGCATGATTAAGTTTATTTTTTATAAACTCTTTAGCATTTTCATCAGATGAAGAGCTAGTTAGTACGCTTTTATAATAATTATTTATGCATAAGTGAAAATTATCATTATCATTCATATAAACAATAAATTCTCCATCAATTTTTCTTACAGTAACATCTGGTTGAATATAAACTGTTTTTTCATTGCTACATAATCTTCCTGGTTTAGGGTCGAATTCTTTAATTTGTTCAATATATTCTACACACTCTTCAATGCTTATATCATACTTTTTGCTAATAAATTTTATTTTATTTTGTCCTATTAAATTTAAATCTTCAGTTATAATAGATTTTAAAATATCATCGTTTATGTTTTTGTTCTTCATTTGAATTAGCAAGCATTCACTAAGACTCCTAGACCCTATTCCACTAGGTTCTAATTGCTGAATATTTTTTAAACACTCCTCAAAATAATTGTTATCTATATTTAATTCATCAAGTATGAATTTTTCATCAGTTCCCAAATATCCATCATTATCTAAGCAATCAACAATGTACTCACAAACTTCTTTTTCTTTGTTACTTAATTTTAAAAGCGATAACTGTTCTTTAACATAATCATATAGATTACTTTCATATCTTGCCAAGTTTTCTAAGGTAAAATCATTATCTAAATCATAATTTTTTATATTGTAACTTTTATTATCAATATTTTTAGCAAATTCCTCCCAATCTATATCTTCCTTATTTTCTATTTCTAAGACTGGATTTTCTTCTGATTCTCTTTTTATTTCATCCTCTAACTCTAAATTGCTCATGTTTAAAATATCTAGGGATTGTTTTAATTGAGTTGTCATAACAAGCTTTTGTGATTGAATTATATCTAATCTATTATTTAAGTTCATACTTTTTATCCCCTTTTCAATATTTACAATAATTATTACAAATCTATTGTTTGTAAATTTAAATATCTAAATCCATTATAGTTAATATATTTAAACACTTCAATAAATCTTTATTACTTAATTCAACAAAATACATGTATAATAAATCTTAACGTATTAAAATTTATCATATTAAAATTTTAAGGAGGCATTATGAAAACTTTATGGCAATATACATTAAAGTATAAATATCAATTTTTATGTAGAATAATAACCATCTCTTTAGTTGCTCTATCAAGTATTTGCTTTGATTTTCTAATGGGGTTTATAGTAGATATATTTGCAAGTGGTGACAGTAGTAAGTTTTCAACTATTACTGTAACTAGTATATCTTTAATAATAATTATGTTTGTAACAGAATATATAGATGGTCTTGTTATGTCTTCCTATATTAAAAATACTGTAAATTATCTTAGAACAGACATTTTTTCTAAAGTAATAAATAAGGATATAAAAGACTTTTCTTTAGATAACAGCGGAAAATATATTTCTATTTTATATAATGATATAAAAATCATAGAAGATAGCTTTTTTAATAATCTTTTCCAAGTTATATCATGTATTATATCCTTTACAATTTCATTAGTTGTATTATTTTCAATTAGTCCAAGTATAGTAATTTTTATTTCTATTTTTGGAATTTTAGGGTTTATTATCCCCAATGCTTTATCAAAAAAATTAGTTCTTCAAAAAAATGAGTACTCTGAAAATTTAGAGCAGGTCACTTCAGTTACAAAAGATTTATTTTCTGGATTTGAAGTAATTAAAGGGTTTAATATAAGTAATAAAATTAACGAGATTTTTAATACTGCATCAAATAACGTGGAAACTTCTAAGAAAAATTACTCTGTTTTAGAGGCAATAATAAGAGGGTTTTCTTTGTCATTTAGCGTTACTATTTATCTAGGAGTTCTTCTTCTTGGTGGATATCTTATGTACAAAAAAAGTATAACTGTTGGTACTGCTATAATAATCATTCAACTAAGCACTCATATTGTTGGTCCTGTAAAATTGAGTATATCATTAATAAATCAAATTAGGTCTGTATCCCTTATCGCTAATAAAATAGAAAATATTTTAGAAGATACTAAAGATAGTTTTGAAAATACCAAGTTAGATAATTTTACAAATTCTATAGAAATTAAAAACCTTAACTTTTCTTATAGCGAAGAAAGAAAAGCCTTAGATGATATTAATTTAAAAATAAATAAGAATAAAAAGTATGCTATTGTTGGTGAAAGTGGATCTGGTAAAAGTACTTTGATAAAGCTTCTAATGAGATATTATAGTGATTATGAAGGAAAAATAATTATTGACCATAATGATTTAAAAAATATTTATAGCTCTGACTTATATAAAAATATTTCTATGATTCAACAAAATGTATTTATGTTTGATGATAGCATAAAAGAAAACATAAGACTTTATTCTAATCATAGTGATGATGAAATTTTAAGTTCATGTGAAAGATCTGGATTAAGTAAATTGATTAATAGATTACCTAAAGGAATTAATTCTTTAGTTGGTGAAAATGGAAATAAATTATCAGGTGGTGAAAAGCAAAGAATTGCTATTGCAAGAGCTTTAATAAATAATACACAAATACTAATTTTAGATGAATCTACTTCTGCCCTTGATAATGAAACAGCTTATAACTTGGAGAAATCCCTTTTAGACCTAAATGATTTAACTTTAATAACAGTAACTCATAAGTTAATCAAAAGTATTTTAATTAATTATGACGAAATTATTGTGATGAAAAATGGAAAAATCATTGAAATGGGTAGTTTCTATGATCTATTAAATCAAAAAGGATATTTCTATAGTTTATATACCATTCAAAGCGATAATATAGCTTAATAAATAATTCACTTTATACAACTATCTTACTCAAATTAAAATGAGGTTGAATCATTGATTCAACCTCTTAGTATATTAAATAATAAATTTACTTATAAATTATTCTGTAACTACTTCAGATTCTTTTTTTAGGTTTTTCATTGCACCAGATATCATACTAGCTCCAGTGTAAACAAGAACTGCCATTACAACCCATTTTAAAGTTTCTATTGGTAATGACTTAACGATAAATGCTGCTATAAATACACCAACCACTCCACATAAGCCTACTATTAATGAAGCTTTTCTTGGATAAACTCCTTCTTTTATAAACTTAACAGAAGATACTGGTTGTAACATCGCACAAGATCCCATCATTATTGGGAATGTAACTTGTGGTGATAATCCTAGGAAATAAGTTAATGCCATACATGGTGCAAATAACCCAACACCAGCTGTCATTAATGCTCCAAGAACTGCATTACCTACAAAACCTATAACAAGTTTTGCTCCAGAAAGCCCTATTGCATCTCCACCTCCTGGCATGTATCCCATTTTACTACAAAACATTAATACTGATGTAGCTAAAAGAGCTAGTCCCATTACTAATTGTATTTTTGCTTCATCCATCTTAGCTATTATTCCTGCTCCAATATAAGAACCTACAGCTGCAGCTATTAGCATAGAGAATAATGTTACAGGATCTACTTCAATAACTGTAGTAAATATAAACGCTTCACACATAACTGGTAAGCAACATCCAACATTTAAGAATCCTGGAAGTTCTTTATCTTTTATGCCAATTTTAAAAAATTTGTTTGCGGCTACTATAAGTGCAAATGAGCCGATTCCTAACGTATCAAAGAAGTTAGCTACCAAGCCTAGGGCTCCAACTCTCACCCCAGAAGGACTATCTAATTCTCCTGCTTCCTTTACTTGTCTAAAATCCTTAAAGAACGTGTAATAATAAACACCCATTAAAGATAATAGAATTCCTCTTAATGCTAATAACATTGGTTAATTCCCCCTAAAATTTATCTTTTATTTTTAGTGCAAAATACAGTTCAACAGTACTTTTCAAACTGTCAAACTTTTACCTTTTTTATTATTATAGTAATTTGTTAAAAGTTATTCAATTAATTTATTAATATTTACATAAATTTATTTTTGAGCATAAAATTTTTTTGCATAACTTTGTATACATTGATATCACTTTATTTAACAAAGTTTATATTAGTAATTTTTTTTGTACATAAAAAATATACCACGATAAATCGTGGTATATTTTTATTAAAATACATTGCAATCACTTAATTTTAATTATGCTTCTATTTTTTTACTAGCTTTATTAGCAGCTATCAACATAGATGCTGAAGTATAGAATATAACAGCTATAACTAACCAAGTTAACACATCCATTGGTAAATTACTAACAAACTTTGCAGCTATATATACACCTACTGTTCCAGATAAAGCAATTACTAAAGCTGCTTTTCTTGGATAAGCTCCTTCTTTTATGAATTTAACTGATCCAACTGGCATTAATGTTGCACAAGATCCCATCATTATTGGGAAAGAAACTTGTGGGTTCATTCCTAAGAAATAAACTAATGCCATACATGGTGCATATAATCCTATACCAGCAGACATTAATGCTCCAAGTATAAAGTTACCTACTACAGCTATAACCAACTTAACTCCAGTAAGTCCTATTGCATCTCCACCACCTGGCATTAATCCAAGTTGTTTTAATAACATTAATACAGCAGTTATTAATAGTGCAAGACCCATAACTTTTTGGATTTTTACTTCATCCATTTTAGCTATTACACCAGCTCCAAGATATGAACCTAAAGCTGCTGCTGCAAGCATAGATATTAGTGTTACTGGATCCACTTCTATAACTGTAGTGAATATTACTGCTTCACACATAACTGGAAGAGTATCAGCAACATTTAATAGTCCTGGAAGTTCTTTATCTCTAACTCCCATTTTCATAAATTTGTTCAATGCAACTGTTGGTGCAAATGATCCTATCCCTAATGTATCAAAGAAGTTTGTAGCAAAACCTACAAAACCTGCTTTTCCTACACTTACATCATCCAATTCACCTGCTGCAGATACTTGTCTGTAATCTTTTATGAAGAAGTATCCATATACAGACATTATAATGGCCCAAATTACTCTTACAATATTAACCATAATATGATTCCCCCTATTTCATTTTGTATTATTATATTTATAGTTGAAATCTTAATTAAGCTATTGAATTAGATGCTATTTTAATATAAAACCATACTTAACTGGATCTTCATCATCTATAACAAAATGATTGAATCCTGTTATATAAGCTGCTGCAGTTATTTCAGGTCTTACTGCATCAAATTCACCAACTTTTTCAAGACCTACTATCTTACCTTTGAAAAGAGTTCCTAATATACTTTCGTATACAAAGTTTTCTCCTTCTTTTATTTCCCCTTTAGCATATAAAGTAGCAAGTTTAGCACTTGTACCTGTTCCACATGGAGATCTATCTACTTGACCTTGTCCAAATATAACAACGTTTTTGTAAGTTGCTTCTGGATGAGTAGGATCATCGTATATTTCAACTAAATCAACTGTTTTTATGTGATCTAGAGTTGGATGTTGTACTGATATTTCTCTGTTAACTATTTCCATCATTTCCATACCTATGTTATTTAATAATTGAGTATTTTTAGCCTCAACTTTAACACCAAATTGTTTTGCATGAACTATTGCAAAGAAACTTCCTCCAAATGATATATCAAATTTTATTTTTCCATATGGAGCCATTTCTATTTCACAGTCTTTTTTGTATAAGAAAGCTGGAACATTTACGAAAGATACTTCTCTAACTTTTCCATCTACTATTTTAGCTTCTGCTTCTATCATTCCTGCTGGAGCTTCCATTCTAACATGAGTAACTGGCTCTACCATATCTACCATTCCTGTTTCTATAGCAGCAGTTATAGCTCCTATTGAACCATGTCCACACATGTTTAGGTATCCTCCACCATCCATGAATATGATACCAAAATCAGCAGTTGGATCACAAGGTTGAGTTATTATTGAACCGAACATGTCATTATGTCCTCTTGGTTCTAACATTATAGCTGTTCTTAAGTGGTCAAGATTTTTTTCTAAATACTCTTTTTTCTCAGCCATAGTATTACCTTTTATATTAGGAATTCCTCCTGTAACTATTCTTGTTGGTTCTCCCATAGTATGAGAGTCAATTGCTTGAATGCTTCTTGAAAATTTCATTTGCCTGTCCCCCTAAAATCATTATTAAAATAAATATTTATAATATATTTATTGAATTAATCTATGATAAATAGATAAAAAAACGGTTTCAGCATCTACATTTACTTCTTAACGTTAATAAATTGACAATAAAATGTATATATAGCGCGAATACCATCACCGTAAAAAATGTAAATTTTCAGTCATTAATCGACCATTTTTTACAACTCATCTATTTACCTATTTTCATTATAGTTAATTAATCTCAACTATTCAACAAAATTTTCACATTTTTCTATAATGCTTTTTTATTACAAAAAATATATACCATACGTAGGAAGTATGGTATATATTTAATATTAATTTTATCTCGTTTTGTATTTATTTATTAATTTTTATATGCATTTTGCATCTTTTTATTATTTTTTTATATACAATCGTTATTTTTTTATTTATCATTTTCATTGTTTTCAGTACTGCTTTTATTTTCAGAGTCTTTTTTCTTATATGATGAAATCAGCATAGATATAGAAGTATATAATATAACTGCAATTACTAACCATCTTAGTATATTAAGTGGCAATGATTTAACTATATATGCAGCTATAAATACTCCTATTGCTCCAAATAATCCAAGTAATAATGCAGCTTTTCGAGGATACGCTCCTTCTTTAATAAATTTAACTGAACATACTGGCATTAATGTAGCACATGATCCCATCATTATTGGAAAAGCAACTGCTGGCGACATTCCTAAAAAATAAACTAAAGCCATGCATGGTGCATAAAGTCCTATACCTGCCGTCATTAATGCTCCAAGTATAAAGTTACCTACAATCCCTATACCTAATTTTATTCCCGTAAGACCTATAGCCTCTCCACCACCAGGCATTAAGTTTAATGCACCTAAAGTCATTAAAACGCCTGTTACTAATAAAGCAATTCCCATAATCTTTTGAATTTTAATTTCATCCAATTTAGATATTATACCAGCACCTAGCCAAGAACCTACTGCTGATGCTACTAACATTGTTACTAATGTTATAGGTTCAACATCTATAACTGTAGTAAATATCACCGCTTCGCACATAACTGGTAAAGTATCCCCAACATTTAATAGTCCAGGTAAATCCTTGTCTCTCACGCCCATTTTCAAGAACTTATTAAATGCTACTGTAGGTGCAAAGGAGCCTATACCTAAAGTATCAAAGAAATTAGTGATAAATCCCACAACGCTTACTTTTCCTACGCTAACATCATCTAGTTCACCCGATAACTTAACTTGCTTGTAATCTTTAATAAACACATAGTAATAAAATGTCATTAATACTGCCCAAACTACCCTTATAGCGTTTAACATAACTAACATTCCCTCCTTTTCATTTTTTATTTTCTTATATATATGTATTATTCATTTAATTTAGAATATTTATTTATAAAGAATTTATTTAACCTAAAACACTATGTTATCTATACAATTTGTGTAATCAAAACATTAAAAGCATAGCTATAAATTTATTAAAAAGTTGAATTTTATATTTCATCTTAAGATATATAATACATAAAATTCTAAAAAAAAAAACCTTCTTGACCATCTTCAAGAAAGGTTTTATATCAATTAACAAGCTTTGCTTAGTTCTTCTTTATTCTTTTTAGTTTTTTCCTTAGATAATAAGTAAGTTCCTGCTCCTAAGAATAATCCTCCACCTATTATATTACCAATTGTAACAAATAATATGTGATATGCTGCTGCACCTATTGTTACTGTATTAGGTAATGGTGATAAAAGACAAGTTATTAATGTTGTCATATTTGCAATGCAATGCTGGAATCCGCTTGTAACAAATGCAAATAGACAAAGAAATACGACTAATATTCTACCTGCTTCATCCTTAGTTTTGTATGCACCTAAAACAGATGCACAAACTAAAATATTACATAGTATTCCTTGGAATATCAACTGAACTGATCCTGTCTCTATTTTATGAGCAGCTGCATAAGCAAAGTACTCTATAGTTGATCCTGTGCTTCCCATACCAGTTCCAATAAATAAACCTGATACTAAAATTGCTCCTAATAAATTCCCACCATAACTATATAATAATATTCTACAAGTATCTTTTACACTAACTGCTTTTGCTAAAGATCCCACAACCATAACCATTGTATTACTTGTAAATAACTCATATCCTAATAGTATTACCATACTTAAAGCAAATGAGAAAGATATTCCCACTAATAAATTAGTCCCTGAAAAATTTGATGCATGGAACATTCCACCTATAGTGAATATTAGTATGCATCCTAAACCTATGAACATACCTGCAAAAATAGATGAAACTATATATTTTATCTTGCTATCATTAAGTGTTTCAACTTTAACTTCAGCTTTATGAGCTAATAAGTCTAATGTTTCTTGGTTCATTTTTTTCTCCTATTCTTTTGTTGATTATAATTTTAATTTGTACTTTGTATACAACATTGTTATTTTATCACATTAGTTTATATTTTTAAATATTTTTTAAAACAAAAACTTATATACAAGTATAAAAATTTTATATTTGTGTTTTGTTATTTTTATATTTTTATATAAGAAAAGTTGTATCTTAGCAGATTCACATCTACTAAGATACAACTTTTTCATAAATATTATTCACTTATAAATTTTGCTTCTATTAGTAACGCCCTAGATTTATCTACATTAGCAGGGCTAACAAGTACTATCGGTCCAGTACAACCCATTCCACTTTCAGCATAGATCTTATTTTTCCATAAAACTTTCACTGCATCTTCTAAATCCATTACATCTACTCCAGATATTTGCTCTGTTACAACTTCTTTTTCAGGCGCTTCTACCTTTTCTTCAGTTACTTCAGATACTTGAGGTTTAGATTTTTTTAATCCTTGTAAAACTTCACTAAATCCAACTTTTTCAACCTTTGCAAATTCCTCTTTTGATATGTTGTGAACATCATTACTTACAAGTTCAGCTGCAAACTTGATTGCACCTTCTATAACTGGTGCTCCTGATGCTCTTGATATGATCATTATTAATTTATTGAAATCTTTGCCTATTCCTGGCCCATATCCATAACCTACAGATTCATATTTTCCACCTGAATTATAAGCAGAGAACATTTTTATTAATAAGTTTCCAGTTAATGAATCAGTAACCATTACATCAGCAGATGCTGTCATTAAATCGTTACCTCTCATAACAATTCCACCGTCTGCCCTGTCAGACTGTGCAAAGTTTATATCATAACCTTTTCCTTTTAATGTTTTAAGTGCTATTTCCACTTGTCTAGCACCATCTACATTAGCTATTCCAACTGTTGGATTTTTTATTCCACAAGCTTTAGCAGTTATTATTCCGTAGATAGCATTTTTAACCATTCCTTCTACTCTATCAGCAGAAGAAGTTCCTGTAGTAGTTGCTATAAACATTTCTCTTCCTTTTTCAGGAGTTATTACTCTACCTACAGTAGATACACCTATTGGGAATGGATAGTGCATAGTTACTGCACCGTCAACTTTTTTACTATCTAAAAGATTTTCCATTAATTCATGTGCTTCTTTTTCACAATCAGTTTTAACATGCTTTAATCCTTCTGCAGACTCACTACCTATAGTAGTAACAGAAATGTTTGATTTAATAGCTTTTAAAGCCCCTTCTATAACATTTTTTTCACCATGTTCACTTCCTATAGTAGTTATCGCTATTTTAGGTATTTTTACATCTACTTCTTCATCTTGTTCTAAGCCTTGGAATTTCTTAGATTGATTTTCTTCTATTACAAATGAAATACCATCAAATAAATTTGTCATTCTTCCAAGGAATAAACTTCCTTTACCAACTATCATGGCATTTTTAACACTACCTGCCATTATATCTTCTCTAGCAAATCCTAGATAAGGTACTCCTGATGGTATATGTCCTTGAGTTGGAGCCCAACCTACCATACCATGTTTTTCTATAAATGAAGGTAATTCTTTTCTATCTAAGTTACCCATCTTAACAGCTAGGGCACCTATCATTTTGTAGTTAGCGTTAGGTACGTCTCCAGCTCCTGCTGGCTTAGTTATATCTGGGTTTTGCATTTCTGCAGAATATTTTTGTATGTCAGTTATTTTTAATCCAGCTTTTTCAAGTGGCTCACTAACTAAAGAGCTAATTACTGCTTGAGGAGAAGAACCAGTTCCAACAGTGTGACGTCCCACAATATCATTTCTTATTTCTGGGCTTTCGCCGTCGTTTTCACTTACTAATACTGCAAATCCAGCAACCATATCTTCAAGTATTGGCATACCTTTTTTAACATGGTCCTTTCCGTTCATACCAAGTTTTGCAGTAGAACCACCAGCACAAACTATTACGTTTTTGAATGTACCACTTTTTACAAGAGCCGCAGCATGAACCATAGCATGAGCAGGTCCTGCACAGAATCCTCTAACGTCTGATCCTGTAGCATTATTAAGTCCTGCTATTTCAGCAGCAGCTTTGGCAAAGTTTCCTCCACCTCTTTGATTCATATCACCACATGCTTCTTCACAACAATCTATAACATAATCTATGTCATCTTTATTTATATTATTTTTATCAAGCATATTAATTATAGAGAAAGCACAAGAAGCTTTTGATACTAAGTTTTCAAACAGAACATGCGCAGATAAGTTAGTATCTACATCATGAGCATTTTTTACACAACCTACTACTTCTCCATTATTATATAAAGGCTCCGCATGCTCTTCTTCTATAAATTTCATTATAGTATTTAATTCTTCACCTTCTTTAATTTGTCCAACTAAATCAGATGAAATTAGTTTATTCTCGATTAATAAATTTTTACTTAAAGATGCAAAGTTTTTTTCTAATTTAACTAAATCAAATACATCACATATTTGCATTAATCCTATAAATTCTTCTTGTGGCATTATTTCTCCAAACTTACCATATTTACTTGCGTTTGGAGCTTCTTTATCATGCCAAGGCATTGCATATTTTGATAATTCATCTGGAGTTATATTTCCTATATAGGCTTGATTTGGTGGGTATTTTACCACTTCATCATAAGTTCTTAAATGATCTTTTAATACTTTTAAATACTCAGAATCTGGATTAACTACTCTCTCAGTAGTTTGAGTAGTCCCGTTATGAATTACCATATCAGGAGTATGAGCAAGTATGTATCCTGCTGCTTTTAATACACTATTCATATTGTTCCCCCTATTTTGAAATTAGCTAATCGATAAAAGTTCAAATACTCTTTATCGATTAGCTAAATTATTTTAATCTTTGTAGATTTTCTTAATATTTACAGAATTGTTCTCTTATAGATGACATTTCACCTACTATATCATCAACATCTAATACCATTTCCATCATACCTATTTGCTCATCATAAACACTAGCATCAAATTCTTCTTTTACTTGTGGCTCACAAGCATGGTATACTTGAAGTCCTAACTGGACTCCTGTCAATGGACCTGCATATGTTGGGTCTCCTGCAGTTACAGTTTCTGCAGCAAGTCCTGCAGCTTCACCTTCTGCAGCACCTAACATAACAACAACATTTTCACAACCAAATTCTTCAGCAAATTCTTTTACTCTTTTTTGGTTTTCTAGGTCCATTGCTCCAGCAGCAGTTCAGACAAAGCATTCAGTTGAAGAGAAAACAACCTCTCCACCAGCTGTCTTAACACATTCTTCTATTGCTGGACCAGGAATACCATCTCTGTCACCTATTATGATGACTTTCTTATTTTCTAATATACTCATTAGAAATACCTCCTGTCCTTATTTTTTTATTTTAACAACAGACATATAACTAATTTACCGTCACACATCCATCATCCTTATAAACTAATTTTTTATAAATATCCTAAGCAAGGTCGTTATCTGAAATTTCATAACGCCCACACGTGGCTCAAAGAGAAATCGTTGGATCTATGAGCATAGCCAATTTTATAGATATTTTTTAATCATTGCTTCGATGTTTTCCTCAGTTGCATCTTCTTTAACAACTTCTTCAACTTTAGCTCCATCTTTATATATGGCAATAACTGGTAAACCTAATATTTTCTCACTTATAGCAAGTCTTCTTGCTTTAGTTGTATTTAATTTAGTGAACTTTAATTGTTCTCCATATTTTTCACTTAAAGCCTCAACTGTAGGCATTAAAGCTGCACATGGTTCACATCCATCGCCAAAGAAATCTACTAATACATATCCTTCATTTTCAAGGACCTCTGTTTTAAAAGTATTTTTATCTACTACTAACATTTTTTTACCTCCTTTTTATTTAATCAAGGTGGTTGTCTGTAGCGAAGCAAAATAATTCGCCCACATGTGTCTTAAAGACAGCTCCTTACCTCAATTAGCACAAATTTTCTATATATTTTTCAGCTTGAACAGCTGCTATAGCACCGTCTGCTGCCGCAGTTACCACTTGTCTTAGAGACTTAACTCTAACATCTCCTACAGCAAATACTCCGTCTATATTCGTTTTCATATTTTCATCAGTTACTATATAACCTTTTTCCATAGTTAACATATCTTTAAACATATCTGTTTTTGGAACATAACCAACGAATCCGAATAGTCCAAATGTCATATCTTCTTCGTCAGCTTCTATAGTTGTTAATTCACCTGTTTTCACATTTTCAACAACCATAGTACTTAATATTCCATCTCCTGATACCTCTTTAACTACTGTATCCCACATAAACTTCATCTTAGGATTTTTAAATGCTTTATCTTGTATATATTTAGCCGCTCTAAGTTCATCTCTTCTGTGTATTATTGTTACACTTCTTCCAAACTTAGTTAAAAACATTGCTTCTTCAACTGCTGTGTCTCCACCACCAACTACATATATATCAAAATCTTCAAAGAAGGATCCATCACATGTAGCACAATATGATACACCTTTTCCTATATATTCTTTTTCATTTGCACAACCTATTGGTCTTGATGATGCACCTGTAGCTATTATTACAGTTTTAGCTTGATAAGTGTCTTTTTTACCTTTTAGTTCTTTTACTGAACCTTCTAAATTAACTGATTCTATACTATCAATAGCAAATTCAGCGCCAAAGTGTAATACTTGTTTATACATTCTTTCAATTAACGATGGTCCTGATTCGCCTTCTAAACATCCTGGATAGTTTTCTACCTCAGATGTTAATGCTATTTGACCACCTTCTTTTTTCTTTTCTAATACTAAAGTACTAAGTCTTGCTCTTCCTGCATATAATGCAGCTGAAAGTCCTGCTGGACCTCCTCCTATGACAATAACATCATATATTTTATTCATTATATCCCCATCCCATATTATAAAATTTTTAGATTCTAAAATCTTGAATTTGAGCAACAAGGTTGCCTAAAATTTCATAGCGCCCACGCAGTAGCTTAAAGTGGTAAAGTCATCATCTTGTTGCCCACATGAAGTGTTTCACCTACACGTCGCTCAAGCAAATCGAGTTTTTATTCAAATACAGTTTGGTCTTCAACTTCAGTTTGTAAAGCTTTTAATGCTTTTGTAACTAACTCTTTTCTTATTTTCTTTTCTTCATCTAATGATAATGCTGGATTTCCAAGAGGATGAGGTATAGCTATAGTTGGCACTATTCTGTTAGCTCCAACTGTTAAAGAAATAGGAACTACTGTACACATGTGTACTACTGGTATTCCAGCTCTTTCTATTTCTTTTACCATCGTTGCACCGCAACGAGTACAAGTACCTCACGTAGAAGTTAAGATTACAGCATTTACACCATCTGCAACTAATTCTTTAGCTATTTCACCAGCATACTTCTTAGCATTTGCAACTGCAGTCCCGTTACCAACAGTTGTATAGAAGTACTGATGTAAACTTCCTATTACACCTTGTTCTTCAAATTCTCTAAGAACATCTACTGGTAAAACTCTGTCTGGCTCTTCATTTGCATAAACTGGGTCATATCCACCATGAGCAGTTTCATGATCAACACTACTTAAATGTTTGAATGAACCTATATCGTATTTGCCATATTTAGAAGCACTTGAAGATTCTATATGATCTGGATTTCCTTTTGGAACTATACCTCCAGAAGTAACTAAAGCTATTTTAGCACTACTTAAATCAACAATAGCCTTGTTCGGCTCTACTCTATCGAAATTAGGCATTGGGTATTCAGTAGTAAACTCTTTTCCTTTTAACTTTTTAATTAGCATATCTACAGCTCTCTTAGATCCTCTGTCACTATCAAAGAAGTTCTTTCTTACACCATTTGGCATATATCCTTCTTCTTTTGATGCTCCTATAGGTTCCTTTTTGCCTAATTTAAGTGCAAGAGGTGCCATAACTTTAACCGCGTCTCTCATACCTACTGCAGAGTTCCTAGTTGGTACCATATAAACTTTTTGTTTGAACATATCAGCACCTGGATTTTCTATATACATACCTGTTAAAGATGGTATCCCTAACTCATCTTGTACAGCTGTAGCTATAGTACCACAAGCAACACCGTATCTACCTGCATTAAATGCTGGTCCAGCTATAAATATATCTGGGTTATATTTTTTAACCATTTCTAAAACTACTTTTTTAGCTTCTTCTAAGTTTTCATTGAAATAAGAGTCACCACATATTACAGTAGCTACTATTTCAGCTTCTCCTTTAAATGCTGCGTTGAAAGCAACACCTGGCCCTACTATACCTTCTCTTACTTCAGGCTTAACATGAGCCATTTCTTCTCCACCTATTTGTGCGAAAAATTGATTTATATATTGAACGACTTTTATCATCTTCAAACCCCCTCTCACTATCTTGCACTTAATTTATTAAATCCAAGTTCATTAGTAGCTCCAGTTATTACTTGAAGCTCTGCAACTATTGATCCATCTGGTTGTAAACTTCCATCAAACCCACCAGCTATAACATCTGCAACTTCTGGATATCCTATTACTTTATCCATTGGAGGAAGAGTAACAACTTCATTTGCATTACCTCCTGTTACAACTGCATTTGCTAAAGGATCCGCATCTGCTAATGATTGAGATTTTCCATCTCTACCAGCATACTCATCTGTAACTATAACTGTTTTTATTCCTTTTTCTTCTATCTTCTTACAGTTCATTATTAAGTCTGTATCTGGGTTACCAAATCCTTCTTGAGTTATAACTACACCATCAACTCCTAAGAATTCTGCTAGTTTGGCACTCCAGTTAGAAGATCTCTCTTTGTCAGCAAGATAAACGTTTTCATTAGTAAGGATCACCCCTACAAAGTTTAATTCTTTACCATGCTTTTCAAATAAATCATGTATAACTGGGTTATTTAAGTGATGATAAGTTGTGTTTTTATCACATGCAGAAACACAGTTACCACTTACTACTGCTCCATCCATTATTTCAGTTGGATTTATTAAAGTAGATATAGTTTTCTTAGCATCTACTCCATAAACATAAGTGTCATGTAATAATCCTTGAGTTTGAAGCATATACACATAAGCTACTCTTGGCAGTTCTGGGTATTTTTTGTATCCTTCAATTATTGAATCTGTTTCATAAACTCCTACTTCATCTGGAGTTATGTCTTTAGCTAACTCTCCTAAGTATATAGCTGCCTTATATCCAGCATATCTTACAGCTTCTTCGTGATTATGTTGCTTTAAACCATCTACTGGTTCACAAACTACTACTAAGTTATTTAACCCTGAGAAAGGTGTGTATTTAGCCCCTTCTCCACTCATATCTATTATTCCTTCTTGGAAACCTACTATTTTCCCTGTTGTTACTACAGCAGAACCTTTAAGTACATTAGTTTTTCCCGAGCCCACTGTTGTTACCTTATTCATCATGCCAGGGAATATTCCTCCTGGCCCTTCAACTTTAACTCTTGGCTCTATAACGTCTTTAACTGGCATAATACGAATACTATCCCCTGGTTTTGCTATTTCTAAATCTACTGATTTGATATTCTCATCTTCCATTAATAAGTCAATTAACTCTTGCTTATTAACATAAATTACTCCATCTTCCACTTTTGAAACATCAGAAAAACATATGTCTTTAATTTTTACATATCCTAATTCTAATTTCAAAAAAATCACCTCCAAAAATTTTATTTGACTTACAAAAATTTTATTTACTTGAACTAGGTATTTATTTAAAAGCACAAAATAAGTGCTATTAAAACATATTACTATTTCTATGGAATGACAAATTATGCTAAATATGCTCTATTTACTTGAGGGCGTTTTCAATTATTGATAAATCTACAATTTTAAAATCATCTACTATTCTATTGGTTAATTCAACAGTGTAATCTTTATCTTTTTTAAATTTGTCATATGTTAAAATTGCATTTTCAATAATTGTCAAAGATTTATAATCTAGGGATTCTTTATAATCAGATATTAGGACTGATTTATATGGAGTTTCATTTGGTTTTATGCTACTAGACAGAGGGTGAGTTAACAGTATATGTCCTTCATGAATTCTATCTCTTACATAAAGTAAGATTTCTTTAAAAGAACATTCCTTATAATAAACCTTATAATCACTTTTGTATTTTTCATATACTTTATTATTGTTAGTTATTATCATTTTATACCCCCCAGAACAGTTCTATTTTTTTGCAATAAAATAGCAGAAAGCCCCTAGCTTTCTGCTCTGTATTTAACCTGAGAGTTTTCCTCTATTTGCATAGATTGCATAGAGTTGCCCCTTCGGTGCATATATTTATAGATTAAACTTAATGATGTCTTGCTTTCCAGAGTTAAGTCGTACTACGGTCCTTTTGCCTGAGATCATCACCAACATCCGCTTAATGTTGGCTTATTCCTTCGGCGCTTTTTTACAAGTCTCTCCCGTAATAGTCATCCTTAATATAATAATTGTATTATTCTAATTATTGTGCAATATAATAATGGTCTTATTATTCATTCATTTAAAGTTTCTATTTATTTATAACTTTTTTCTATTTTAATTAGATTATAATTAATTATCTCTATAATAAGCAACAAGTTTTTTTATATTTTTCAATATATTTATTTTTTTTCATATTTATTAATTTATATGTTAAGAATGACTATTTATAACCTTTTATTTTCAACTTTTAGTACTTACAAAATTGCTCTCTTATAGTAGTCATTTCATTAACTATATCGTCCACATCAAGTACCATTTCCATCATCCCTATTTGATCATCATATACATTTAGTTCAAATTCTTTTTTTATTTCCGGTTCACAAGCATGATATACTTGAAGTCCTAACTGGACTCCTGATCTAAATTTTATTTTTATATGTTTACATTGAGCATGGCAAGTAGTTAAGATATTGCCCAATGTAAACATGATTTAAGTTTTATTCGAATACAGTTTGATCTTCTATTTCAGTTTGTAATGCTTTAAAAGCTTTTGTTATAAGATTTCTTCTTATTTTCTTTTCTTCTTCCAATGGTAGTGCTGGATTTCCAAGAGGATGAGGTATTGCTATAGTTGGTACTATTCTATTAGCTCCAACTGTTAAAGAAATAGGTACTACTGTACACATGTGTACTACTGGTATTCCAGCTCTTTCTATTTCTTTTACCATCGTTGCTCCGCAACGAGTACAAGTGCCTCACGTACTAGTTAGAATTACAGCGTCAACGCCATCACACTTCAATTCCTCTGCATATTTTGCCGCAAATCCTTTTGCATTAGCCACTGAAGTTCCATTTCCTACTGTTGCATAATAATATCTATGAAGTTCTCCTATTACACCTTTCTCAACAAACTCTCTCATCACATCCACAGGTAATACTCTATTTGGATCATCGTTGGCATAAACTGGGTCATATCCACCATGAGCGGTCTGATGATCTGCGCTACTTAATATTTTAAATCCTTCTAAATCGTATTTACCATATTTTGATGCACTTGAAGATTCTATATGATCTGGATTTCCTTTTGGAACTATACCTCCAGAAGTAACAAGAGCTATCTTAGCTTTAGATAAGTCCTTAATTGCTACATTTGGAGCTACTCTATCAAAATCAGGCATTGGATACTCAGTTGTAAATTTTTCATCTTTTAATTTTTTGATAAGCATATTTACTGCTCTCTTAGATCCTCTTTCTTTGTCAAAGAAATTTTTTCTTATACCATTTGGCATATATCCATCTTCAATAGATGCACCTATTCCTTCTCTCTTTGCCAGTTTAAGAGCGAGAGGTGCCATAACTTTAACAGCATCTCTCATACCTACTGCAGAGTTTTTTGTTGGTACCATGTAAACTTTGTCTTTGAACATATCTGCTCCTGGGTTTTCTACATACATACCAGTTAATGAAGGTATTCCTAATTCTTCTTTAACTGCAGTAGCTATTGTTCCACAAGCAACACCATATCTACCTGCGTTAAAAGCTGGTCCTGCTATAAATACATCTGGATTATACTCCTTAACCATATCCAAAACTACTTTTTTAGCTTCTTCTAAATTTTCATTAAAATAAGAGTCTCCACATATTACTGTAGCTACTATTTCAGCCTCTCCTTTAAATGCTGCATTAAAAGCAGCACCTGGCCCTACTATACCATCTCTCACTTCAGGTTTAACATGAGCCATTTCTTCCCCACCTATTTGTGCGAAAAATTGATTTATATATTGAACAACTTTTATCATCTTCAAACCCCCATTCTACCTATCTTGCACTTAATTTATTGAAACCTATTTCATTTGTAGATCCTGTAATAACTTGAAGTTCTGCAACTATTGAACCGTCTGGTTTTAAACTTCCGTCAAATCCACCAGCTATAACATCTGCAACCTCTGGATATCCTATTACTTTATCCATTGGAGAAAGTGTAATTAATTCGTTTGCATTTCCTCCTGTTACAACTGCATTTGCTAAAGGATCAGCATCAGCTAATGATTGAGATTTTCCATCCCTACCTGCATATTCGTCTGTTATTATTACTGTTTTTATTCCTTTTTCTTCTATCTTTTCACAGTTCATTATTAAGTCAGTGTCTGGATTCCCAAATCCTTCTTCGTTGATTATTACACCATCAACTCCTAAGAACTCTGCTAATTTAGCACTCCAGTTAGAAGATCTTTCTTTGTCAGCAAGATAAACATTCTCGTTTGTTACTATTACACCAACAAAGTTTAACTCTTTACCATGTTTTTCAAATAAATCATGAATAACTGGGTTGTTTACGTGATGATAAGTTGTGTTTTTGTCACATGCAGAAACACAGTTACCACTTACTATCGCTCCGTCCATTACTTCTGTTGGATAAATCAAAGTAGATATTGTTTTCTTAGCATCTACACCATATACATAAGTGTCATGTAATAAACCTTGCGTTTGAAGCATATACACATAAGCTACTCTTGGTAGTTCTGGGTATTTTTTGTATCCTTCAATTATTGAATCTGTTTCATAAACTTCTACTTCATCTGGAGTTATATCTTTAGCTAATTCTCCTAAGTATATAGCTGCTTTATATCCTGCAAATCTTAAAGCTGCTTCATGGTTATGTTGTTTTAATCCATCAATTGGCTCACAAACTACTACTAAGTTACAAAGCTTAGAAAATGGAGTATATTTTGCACCTTCGCCGCTCATATCAATAATACCCTCTTGAAATCCAACTATCTTACCTGTTGTAACTACCGCTGAACCTTTAAGTACATTAGTTTTTCCGCTACCTACAGTAGTAACTTTACTAATCATACCTGGGAATATTCCTCCTAGTCCTTCAACCTTTACCCTTGGTTCTATTACATCTTTAACTGGCATTATACGTGTACTATCTCCCGGTCTAGCAATCTCTAATTCAACAGATTTAATATTTTCATCTTCCATTAATAAGTCTATTAATTCTTGCTTATTAACATAGATAACACCATTTTCTACTTTTGAAACATCTGAAAAGCATATGTCATTTACCTTTACATATCCTAATTCTAATTTCAAAATAATCACCTCCAAATATTTTAATTTCTAACTAGGTTTAACATGATTATTTAAAAGTCCATTTAAGACTTATAAATCTTTTTTATTTAAATCTTTTGAAATAATTTATATGCGACATGGGACAGATGTGTTAAAATATCAAAATTTTGCAACAAAAAAAGCAGAAAGTAAGATAGCTTTCTGCTCTGTATTTAACCTGAGAGTTTCCTCTAAAAGAGTTGCCCCTTCGGTGCAATATGCTTTATCCTGTTGTATTATTTGCTTTCCAGAGTTAAGTCCTGCTACGGTCCTTTTGCCTGAGATCATCTTAAGCACTCGCTTAGCACTAAATTATTCCTTCGGCTCTTAATTTAATAAGTCTCTCCCGCAGTAATCAACCTTTATAATATGTATTTTTAATAACATATTTGTTTATTAGAAAAATAGGATATAAAAATTTTTTACACTTGTTTTATAAATTATTTTTATATTACTTATATTATATAAATATTTTCTATAATTTTCAATAAGTTTTCTAATTTTTTATAACAATAAAAAAGGAATATCACAGTACAAGTAAAACCTTATCCGTGATATTCCTTTTTAATATGTGGTTAAGTCATTAAACTAAGCTTCAAATATAGTATTTCCTTATTTCACAACTTTCATTACATTAATATTTTTAGTATCCTAACTAAATTTCACTTGCTAATTTTGCTCCTCCAAATATACCTGCATCATTTCCTAATGTTGCTAATTTAAACTCTGTATCGGCAGTTGCATGGAAAGCATTTTGTGAGTAATGTTTTTTTATATTCTCCAATAACATATCTCCCGCTTTTGAAACTCCACCACCTATAACAAAAACCTCTGGGTTACAAATACAAGATATATTTGATAAAGCGCGACCTAATATAGAGCTAAACTTCTCTACAACTCTAACAGACAATTCATCATTTTCTTTGGCAAAATCAAATACATCTTTAGCTGTAATATTTTCAATATTTCTTAATTTAGATTCACAACTTTCTTTTTCTAAAATTTCTCTTCCTAATCTTGCTATTCCAGTTGCTGAAGCATATTGTTCTAAACAACCTTTTCTACCACAATTGCAACTTATTTTTTCATGAGGATTAACATTCATATGACCAATCTCGCCACCAGAACCAGTGTATCCAGCTATTACATTATTATTTATAATAACTCCTCCACCTACTCCAGTTCCTAAAGTAACCATTATCATATTTTTGTATCCTTTTCCTCCACCCTTATACATTTCACCTAGTGCAGCAATATTTGCATCATTTGCCACTTTTATAGGAATTCTCAATAATTCTTCTAAAGTTATTGACACGTTAAATACTTGCCATCCTAAATTTACACTTCCCAATATAGTTCTATCATCTTTCACAGGTCCTGGCACTCCAACTCCTGCTCCTAATAATTCATCTTTAGATATATTTCTTTCTTCTAATAAGCTATTTATAGACTCTGTAATATCAGATAAAATATATTTTCCATTATCTATCTTTCTAGTTTCAATTTCCCACTTATGCAATAATTCACCTTCAATATTAAATAAACCAAGTTTTACTGTAGTTCCTCCTATATCAATTCCTAACGAATATTTCTTCATATATACCCCTCCTATTTGCTATATTTATTGATTGATTTAACTTTAAATATTTCTATTATATAAAACCTTACTTTTCATTTTATCTACTAAAGATTCTTTTTCAATTAACTTTGTGTTTATTATATAGTATTTTTCACCTGGATCTTTACTTTCCAATTTATCCATCATTATTTTAGCTACATATTGGCCTAAATATTTTCCATTTGCCTCATGTATGGACTTCTCATCCTCATCTTCAAAGAACAGTGCATTTTCTAAATCTTGATTTATACTTACTGAAACAAAAGGAAACTCTGTATCCTTTAAAAACTCAGTAGTAACTTTATCTTCTTCCTCATGAAATAATAAAATTCCTTCAACAAAGTTACTTTGTATGAACCTATTAATCCAGGTATCATCATCTTCTTTAAAAGCATACATAATAAAATAATCTCTATCTTTTGCACAATTGCTTATACCTCTAAAAACTTGAAGAAAGAAAGGATGGTAAAAGGAATCACAAATCCATTGTGGTATAATTACTGCTAATATCTTCGTTCTTTTGTTTGCCAGACCTCTTGCCATTTCATTTGGAACATAGTTTAGTTTTTTTACTGCGTCCCAAACCTTTGTTTTTGTCTTTTTACTAATTTTGCTACTATCTGAAAGTACTCTAGATACTGTAGAAACAGCAACATTAGCTTCTTTGGCTACATCTTTAATTGTAACTTTCATCCTCATCTCCTCAATTTATATAACATTTTTAATTTATTGTAACTATATTCTTCTTCATTATATTATATTTTAAGTTATAATCAAATACTTCTACTTAGGAAGTTTTATTCTCATACAAAAATCTTTACTATTTCTGCACTAAAAAAGCCCTCTTTTTTATTTCCTAATTACTTAAAAAGAGGACCTTGTTTTAAAATACTATGTTTATATATTCCTTACAATTAGGGCACTTATCACCTTTTACATGAGAATTTGTTGTGTAAATATCCATAGTTTGGACAATAGGTATATTGTTTTTTACAATTCTAATTTTGCATACTCCGTATTTTACTTCACTTAAAAAGCAACTATGAGGGCAAAGATAGCATTCTATACAACTGTCTTCCTATTTGTAAAATCTTAGCTTTTCTTCCATCTATTCACCTTCTTTGTATCTTGTTACCTGAAACCTTTCTATTTCATATTCTTCTTTTGGATTTATTCCAGCTTTTTCACAAGCTATTTGAAGTTGATAATCTACAGTGTCTACTCCCTCTAAGTCAGGAAGCAATAATCCTTTTTTATGACCTTGAATAACTATAACTCCATATTTTTTAGGGTCTAATTCTTCTTTTGTAGATTTATGAGGTCTACTAAGTACATCTACTGATATATCTATATCTAATAACTCATTTTCTGTAACACTTGGAAATCTTGGATCATGAACGGCAGCTTCCACTGAATTTTTTATTATTTCTTCCGCTATGGAATCTGTTGTTGGCAAAAGAGTTCCAATACAACCTCTTAAATTTCCAAATTTTTTTAAAGATACAAATACTCCACCCTTTTCTTTGCTAAGTTCTTTTGGTAATTCACTTGGTTTTGCTATAAAATGACCATAAGTATAATAATGATTTAAACTTTCCCTAGCTATTTTTACATATAAGTTACTGTTGGATAATTTTTTACTATAAAGCTCTTTTTTCATATTAATTAATTGTTCAAAATTACTATGGTTGTTTAACTCATTATGAAAAGCCATTACTCCATATCCTACTCCAAAGGGTCCTTCGTAAGATAATAATTTACCTCTAACTTTTTCTCCTTCCATAGCTCCAAGCATTATAAATACAGATTTTAGCCCACATTCTTCTGCACATTCTACCATATATTTATCCATATTAAATATGCTTAACACATCACCTTTTTGTAAGTTATCTAACAATAATTCATCAAATTTTGAACCTTCTGAAGAATACTCATAAGGCCCATCTTCACTTAATCTATGAGACAAATCTCCACTTGCAATTAACACAATCTTTTTATTTAAATTCTTAGCACTTTCTCTTATTGCCATACCAAACTTATACAACTCAATATGGCTAAGGGCTGCATATGTAACATGAACTATTTTGTATTTTTTATAATACTTATTTATAAAATACATAGGTATCATGGCTCCATGATCTAGTTCATATTTTCTATTGAATTTTTTTAAAATATTTGAATCTATCCCTGCTACCGATATGTTTTGTCTATTGCAAGTATCGATAAGCACTTCATTAAATTCTTTGTCAATTCTTCCTTCTATGTAAGTGTCAAATTCTCTAAATTGACTAAAATCTCCCTTTATGTGTTCTTCATTGGAAATTGCAAGAGCATCTGAAAACATAGTTCCATGAGGAGTTATAATTACCACAGTTTCTGGCTCTAATTTACTTATTTCTTCTCCTACTTGATTACAAGCATCAATAGTGTTTTGTATTTCTCTTTCTTGCCCCTTACCTACAGATGGGATTATCAATGGTGGATGGGGCATTAAGTAATATCTTAATATGTTTTCCATAATATACACCTCGCTTTATATTTAGAATATATCATCTTATTATTTTGCCTTTTTTTAAGTAATATTTTTCAAGACAAAAAAATCCTTATTATAGATGTTTTAGAATTGTACCAAGATACCCTCTTTTTTTCTATAATAAGGTTCAAATTTTATTATTTAATTTTATCATGAGTACTTCCATACTTTGATACTATCACCCCACCAAGTGAATGACCGCCTATCTCCCAAGTGTCTATTTTCCATTCCCATCTATCTCTTTATATAAATATACTCATTATTAAATAATATATCATAAAAACTAAATCACTTAAATTTTTTAGTATTTATAAGTAAAAAATTCGCTTCGCTCATGTCGCCAACGAGATGCCTTCGCTATCGCTTTAGGCAACTCCGTTGCTCAAAAATACATTTTTTACATTTCCTAAATGACTTGATATAACTTGATTCCAGAGTTTATCAACAGCGTAAACTTAACTATAATTTCCTTAAATGTAAAAAAGACTATGAAATTTAGGTAATTTTCATAGTCTTTAAAGTTTATTTGCATTATAATCTTAATTTTTAATCAGATAAGTGTATTATTTTATTGCCTTTGCTATTTCATCTATCATGATGTTTGTTGATTCGATACCACCAGTCATTGTATACCATACTGCAGAATCTAAGTATACTATCTTATCATTTTTAGCAACATCTGTTTTGTTCATTATTTCATTATCAAATAAAGTTTTCGCACTTTCACCTTTACCTGTTACTGCTCCCCTATCTACAACAAACACATAGTCTGAATTATTTTCTAAGAAATATTCAAATGTTATTTGTTGTCCATGAGTAGATTCTTCTATATTTTTATCTAGTTGTTTAAATCCTAAGTCACTATATATTATTCCATATCTTGAAGCTTGTGAGAATAAACTTACTCCACCTTCATTTGCCATAACTACTGAAGCTGATACTCCTTTTTCACTTACTTCTTTCTTTAAATCAGATACTTTCTTTTCTATTTCATTTAATGCTTTTTTTACTTCATCTTGTTTATCAAATAGATTTCCTATATCTGTTGCAACAGCTGAAAATGAATCCATATAGTTTTGACCATCTACTTCTAAGTATACTGTTGGCGCTATTTCTTTAAATGAATCTATTTGCTCTGCCTGTCTTCCTCCTATTATTATTAAGTCTGGATTTAATGCTTCTACTGCTTCAAAGTCAGGCTCTTTTAAAGCACCAACATTTGCGTATTTATCATCTGCATAAACTGATAATATTTCTGGCAAAGTTCCACTCTTAGGTAGTCCAACTATCTCAACATCTAAATTTTTTAATATATCTGCCACTCCATAATCAAATACTACTACTCTTTTCGGATTTTTACTTAATTCAACTTTTTCACCATTAGCATCTGTCACTGATATTTTAGTTGTTGCTTTGCTATTTGAGTCAGTATCTTTTTGTTTTTTCATTCCTATTGAGAATATACCTATTATTGCTATTAGTACTATACTAATTATTAGTGCTATTTTTTTGTTCATTTTGTCATCTCTCCTTTTTTATATAGATAATCATTATCATTTATTTTATATTTTTTTACTGGCATTTCAGCCAGTATATTTTAAACCTTATTAAAAATAGATACTTATTTTATTTCCATCTATTTCTTCAACTTTAAAATCCATTTCATAAATGCTCTCTAAAGTCTCTTTGTTAATTATTTCTTCTACAGTTCCTTCTTTAGCCATAACTCCATTTTTTAAGCAGATAATATAGTCTGAGTAACAAGATGTAAAGTTTATATCATGCATAACAAGTATTATTGTTTTACCTAAATCATCACAAAGTTTTCTAAGAACCTTCATCATTTGAACAGAGTTGTTCATGTCTAAATTGTTAAGTGGCTCATCAAGAAAAATATACTCTGTTCCTTGGGCTATAACCATTGCTATATAAGCTCTTTGCTTTTGACCACCACTTAATTCATCTAGATATTTGTCTTGCATATCAGTAAGCCTCATATAGTCTATAGCTTCTTCAACATATTTCATATCTTCTTTTCTTAGTTTTCCATCACAATAGGGAAATCTTCCAAAGCTTACTAACTCCTTTATTGTAAGTCTAATATTAATATTATTGGATTGTTTTAATATGGCTATCTTTTGAGACAATTCTTTTTTATCCCAACTTTCAAGTTCTTTTCCTTCTATAAAAATTTGTCCACTATCTCTTTTCATAAGTCTTGTTATCATAGAAAGAGCAGTACTTTTACCAGCTCCATTAGGACCTATAAATGAAGTTATCTTTCCTTTTTCTATTTTAAGAGATACATCATGTACCACATTTTTATCATTATACTGTTTACTTAAATTTCTTACTTCAATCATATTCTGCTCTCCTTATAAAGTAGATACATAAAGTAGATTCCACCTATCATATCTATTATTACACTAACTGGTGTAGTTAAATGTAATACTCTTTCTATCATCAATTGACCAAATACTAAAGCAAATATACTAACAAGTACTGATACAATTATTAAATAACTATGTTTGTATGTTTTCATCATTTCACGAGTAACATTTGCTACTAATAATCCCAAAAATGTTACTGGTCCTACTAAAGATGTTGATACTGCTATTAATACTGATATAATTATTAATGATTTCCTCATTATCTTATCATAGTCTACACCTAAATTTATGGCTTGATCTTTTCCTAAACTCATTACATCAAAGTACTTAATATCATCAACTACAAAGGGAATTATTAAAAGTATTACTATTATAGATAAAAGTAATATGTCCACATTTACATTGTTAAAACTTGCAAATAATTTTGACTGAAGTACTAAATATTCATTTGGATCTATTACCATTTGCATAAATGATGACAAACTTTTAAAGAATGTTCCACAAATCATTCCTACTAATAGTACAAACATTATATTAGAATTTTCTCTTTTAAATACCATTTTGTATAAAGCCATAGAACCCAAAACCATAAATACTACACATATTAAGAAGTTTAGTTTTCGATTTGATGAAAATACACTACTTGATCCAAAAACAAATATTATTACTGTTTGTATTGCTACATATAATGAATCTATACCCATTACACTAGGTGTTAGTATTCTATTATCTGTTATAGTCTGAAATATTATTGTAGAAAAGCCAATACATCCACCTGTAACTACTATTGCTATTAATTTTGGTATTCTTTTTGATAAAGCATATTCCATACTTCCCGAATTAATTTCTAGAGTTAAGAATAATGCACAAGAAATTAAAATTAATAAAGATAAAATAGCTATAGGTATATTTAAATTTTGCTTTTTATTTTTTATTTTTTTATTTGCATAGCTTTTATTTTGTACATTAACTTGCATATGACTTCCTCCTTAATATTAAATAAAGGAATATTCCACTTCCTATAACTCCAACTGTAAGTCCAACAGAAAGTTCATATGGATAAATTATTGCTCTAGCTGCTATATCACAAACTAAAACAAATATGGCTCCAAATAAGGCTGTATCCCATATATTTTCATGAACATTATCACCTTTATACAAAGAAACTATATTGGGAACAATTAATCCTATATAAGGAATTTCTCCTGCTGTTATTACTACACATACTGTAACTATTGAAACTATTACAAGACCAAGATTAACTATTTTTTTATAATCAAGACCTAAGTTTGTTGCAAAGTCTTCTCCCATACCTGCCACTGTAAATTTATGAGCAAATAAAAACGCTACTATCATAAGTGGTATAGCTAAGTATAACAATTCATAATTTCCCTTTAAAATCATGGAGAAGCTACCTTGCATCCAAGAGCCAACATTTTGCATTATCTCAAATTCATATCCTATGTAGGTTGTTATAGATCCTATTATATTTCCAAACATTATACCAACTAGTGGTACAAATATTACATTTTTAACTTTTAAATTTCTTAAAAATGTCATAAACATTAATGTTCCAGCCAAAGCAAATATAAAAGATATCATAGCTTTTTGCATTATTGTTACTCCTGGTATAAGAACCATCGCTGTAACTATTCCCAGCTGAGCTGAATCTATTGTGGCTCCTGTTGTTGGAGAAACAAATTTATTTTGACTTATTTGTTGCATTATTAACCCACATATACTCATAGCACTTCCTGCCATTAATATACTTATTAATCTTGGAAGCCTACTTACCACCATGAGATGTATGGCATCTTGATTTCCACTTAAAACATTCATTATATTTATATTTTTAGCTCCTAAAAATATAGAAACTAAAGATAACCCAATTAACATTATGATTAAATATCTTTTTTTCATTTTTATCTCCTGCTGTACTTGTTTTTGAAATTAAGTTTCATATTCATATGATATTTATTATCATTTTGATATTTATATCATACAACAATTGATAATGATTTTCAATACCTATTTTGTAATTTTATTAATATTTTTGTATTAATTTATTAGTATTTGTAATTTATTCATTAAAAAACACTCTGATTTTTATAAATCAGAGCGTTATACTAGTTAAATATAATATCAATTTTCTCTATATTGTAACTATCATTTTCAATAGTCATAATTATAAAGTTTATATGCAAATTAAATCGTCTTTTACCACAACTACCTGGATTTAACCAAAGTATATCTTCTATTTTTTCGCAGAAATATTTATGAGAATGTCCAAAAATAATTACATGAACAGACTTCAAATTTGACAAAATATCTTTTTTATTATGAACCATATAAAATTTAATATTTCCTATATTAAAATATAATTCTTTTGGAAGTTCTTCTGCCCACTCACCTTTATCATTATTACCTCTCACCACATATACAGGTGCTATGTTTTGCAATTCCTTTAAAACATCCTTTGAGTTAATATCTCCACCATGTACTATATAGTCACACTTTTTCAAATAATTGATTACTTCTTCTCGTAATAATCCATGAGTGTCTGAAATGATTCCTACCTTATACCCTTCTTTCAATTTATTCCTCCTGTACTTCAATCTCTTCCACCTATTGCTGCTTTATTTTATCTTGTTGTTTATAATGTTTTTGTAACTTATCAGAAGCATCTTTTATACGTTTTTCCAATCCTTTTTCATAAATATCACTATATAAAAATTCTTGTATATTAATAGACTCCTCATTAGGATTTACATTTTCATCCTGTTTATGATCTTTTTCAAGAGTAAAATCAATTGCATAGAATGATACATTCCTATCATCTAAAATTCTTTTTAGATCAAGTAAAATTTCGCAGGCTCTTTTTATACTTATTTCTTTGTCTTGTGCATAAAAAACAATATGACCAGATTTTTTGCCTATTTCATTTATATCGTAATTTTTATCAAGTTCTAATTCACTTAAATCCACCCCATATGAAGGTCCAAAATCAGTATATTCCCTATCTAAATACTCTGAGGGCATTTCTTTTAGTTCTCCAAAAGCAATATCACTTTTATATGTAAAATCTTTATTTTCAAAAACATCTTTAATTTTAGCACTATAAGATTCATCCAATCTTCTATACGTATTAATTTTTTTTGCTACGTTATCTTCATAAGAGTCATATCCTATTTTACCTAAAGGTGAAATACTTATAGTGAAATATGTATCTTTACTTGTAGGCGATTTTATATCTGCATAATATCCTCCATCTTTAAAACTATAAGATACTTCTGATATGTCTAATTTCATATCAGAATAGTTTTCAGCCACATATTTTTTTGCTGTATTATTTGCCAGTGCCTTAGAAATAGGATTTCCCAAAAGACTATTGGCAAACCAAAGTATTCCTCCAATTAAAACAAATGCCGTTATTCCAGCCAAAATTTTCACCAATTTTTTCATACTACTTATTCTCCTTTTTAAATGCAATATAAAGTAAAAATCCAATTAAAACACCTAGAGCACAAAGACCAGTGTATATGACTGCCCATGTGGCTGGTACTACTATTATTGAACTCATATCTTCTACCGTGATCACACCTTCAATAATATATTTTATCAAATTCCATATATACGTAAGCATAAATATTCCTATAGGAACCATATATGATTTTTTATTAAAAGCATAATATCCCAATCCACCAACAATGGGCATAATAATTATGTTATAAAACATCCATTCACTTTCAGAAATTCCTACGCCTATAAATGATCCTAATATAATCATTACCATAGCTCCGATTACAAGCTGATTTTTTATTTTTGAAATAATTTTTTTATCATTCATTTTAATATTTTCTTTATTTATTTTATTTATTTCTTCAAACTCATTAAATAACAAATTACATGCTTCACACTCATTAGTATGTTTTATAACAGCATTACAACTATCTTCACTTGCAATACCATCTTTTACAAGCGGTACTAAATCTCCACAAATATCACAGGATATTTTATTCATGAACAGTTCCCTCCTTTATTAATATATCTTTTATCTTCTTTTTAGCACGATAATCAATAACTCTTGCTGAACTTTCTGATATTTCATGTTTTTGTGATATTTCTAAATAAGAATATCCCTCTACTCTCATAAGTACAATATCTTTCGTTCTTTTTTGTTCCTTATCAAGTAAATATAATATTTTCTTTGAAATATCTTTATGTATAGCTTCTTCTTCTAAGTTACATTCACTTACAATATACTTATAAGCCAAATCATCTAGAGAAATCGTAGATTTTTTTTTCCTAAGATATTCGTACCATTTGTTTCTAGCTATGGAAAAAAGCCATGTTTTAATACTGGATTCTCCTTTAAATCTATGTATTGACTTAATTGCACTTAAGAAAGTTTCTGACACTAAATCTTCAGAAAGAGAGGCATCATTTGTTAAATTTACAAGATATATAAAAACATCATGTTTATATTCTTCATATATATTTCTAATAATTAACATAAATCCTCCTTTCATATTATTAGTGACTATAAATCACATTTTGTTACAATATATTTTATGTTTTTTATTTTATTAAAAATTTGTACCTAAAAAATAGGAGTAAAGCTACTCCTATTTTTATCATTTCATAATTAAATTGTATTTTGAATCGTAATGCAATCCCAGATCATTGCAAATACGTTTATTAATTTTTGTTAAAGCTTCATGATATTCTTTATACTTAGGTGATAATAAAATCATATTAGGAATAAATATATCGTTATAACCACTATCTTGTAAACGCTGCATAAACTTTCTCTGTGAAATAAATGCAGGATGATATTTAAAAAAGAAACTATTTTTTATTTTAACACCTTTTGCAGTCTGTTCTTTTAACTTTTCATATCCTTCAACATTTATATTTGTATATTCTTTAGTCTTAGCATCCATCTGTTCTACCATTTTTCTCATATCCTGTTTAGCTAATAATTTATACATAATAAAACTGTTAATTTTTATCAATAAAGGTATTTTAATTTCTGCATTATCCCAAAATTCAATTATTCTCTTATATGCATCCTTTTGCTCTTTTGTTTCAACTTTTATTTGTAAATAAGGCATAAAATGATTCATAAAATAATATCCATAGAATCCTGGAATCATATCTTGTATTGCTTTTCCTAAAGTTTCATAATCTAAGTTTTCGTATATTTCTTCCACGTCATTGTTATCAATAAATTTTTTTAAAGATTCGGCTTCCTTCTTATAATCTTCAAGCTTGCTTATTTTCTCTTTATATATATTTTCTAAGAATTGCTTATCCTTACTTTCAAGTAGAATCTTAATGTCCTTTATGCTAATCCCCAACTTTCTATAAACAGAAATTTCTTTTAAAATTTTTATATCTTCTTCAGTATAGTTTCTATATCCATTTTTATCTTTACTTACTGATAAAAGTCCTTGCTCCTCGTAATATTTAATTGCACGCTTTGTCAAATCAACAACTTGAACAACTTGATTTATTTGCATATTATTCACTCCTTACTACTTATTTTACATAAATTGTATTGGTATACGTAAGGTTCAAGTCAATAAGTTTTATATAAATATGCCTCTTTTAATAAATTCTTCTTAATTTTAAAAAATAATTAGCCTAGTTAATCCTATGAATTATCTCTCTTAACCTTTACCTGCTTTTTCTTAATCATAATTTCCTTATAATTTTTTAAAAATGATTTCCCTTTATAGTTTAAAATGTCTACATAAGAGCATGTATCTTTTACTTCAATTACACCAATATCCTCATTATTTATTCCTTCAATATTACTAAATGCTCCAACTATATCTATAACTCTTATTTTTTTCTTCTTTCCAACATTCAAGTAAACTTTAGTTATTTCCTCATTTAAATTTTTAACTTCTTCTTTTTTATTTCTTTTATTGTTTAATAAACTATTTTGTTGTTTAGTAAATTTAATTTTGCCCATATTCACTTCGTTGTCATCAATACTTTCTATTTCTTGTATTTTATCTTGCGTATATTCTTCTATTTCCTGAAGATATTTTTCCTCTCTAGGTGAAACTATTGTAATAGCTTTTCCCCATTTATCTACCCTTCCTGTTCTTCCTATCCTATGAACATAGTTTTCTTTGTCCCCTGGAACATCATAATTTATTACCAGAGAAATATCTTCAATATGAATACCCCTAGCTGTAATATCACTACTTACTAATATATTAAATTTATTATTTTTAAAATCTTTGATGATAAATAATCTTTTATCCTGAGACATATCACCATGTATTACTCCAACAGAGAACTTGTCTTTTTTCATATTTTTGTAAATTTCATCTACTTTATTTCTTGTATTTGCAAAAATGATTAAAGATTTTGGACATTCCTTATAAATAATTCTTTTTAACAATTCATACTTATCATTTTCTTCCCTTTTAATAAAATATTCACTAATTTGTTTTTTTATTTTTTCATCATCTTTAATATCTATCATAAGTGGATTTTCCATATATTTATTACAAATTAAATTTATATTGTCATCTATAGTTGCTGAAAACATACCCTTACATGATCTTTTAGGTAATTTACTCAGTATAAATTCCATATCGTCAACAAAGCTTTTATGTAACATTTTATCAGCTTCATCGATTACAAAATATTTTATATTACTTAAATCAATAGTTCCTCTACCAATATGATCAATTATTCTTCCAGGTGTAGCGACTACTATATGAACCCTTTGCTTTAACTCTGTTACTTGCTCCCTTAGTGGTTGCTTTCCAAATATTGCACTACATCTAACTTTTTTCATTCTTCCTATATTTTGTATTTCCTCTTTAATTTGTAATGCTAACTCTCTCGTTGGAGCTACTATTAATCCTTGTACTTTGTTATTATATATATCAATTTTTTCTACCATTGGTATGGCAAAAGATGCTGTTTTTCCGCTTCCTGTTTTAGATTTTACTATTACATCTGTTTTTTCCAATAAACTAGGAATAACTTCAATTTGAACTTTTGAAGGTTTTTTATAATTTAAGTTATTTAATGACTTTATTATCTTTTTATCTATATTAAAATTTTCAAAATTATTATTCATTTTTATCTCCTTAATTTCATACATCTCTTATTATTATAATTGTCTAATTAATATTATTCAAAACAAAAAAGTCAGCATTACTAATTAATGCCGACTTTTATATTTAAGCTACTGCTTTTTCTTTATTTACTTTAGTGTAACTTTTTACTTCCTTAACTAATACTGATGCTATTATAACTATAGCAATAATATCAGCTACTGGTTGTGAGAACCAGATGCCATCTAATCCTAAGAACTTTGGTAATACAATTATTAAAGGTATTAAGAATATACATTGTCTTAGTAAGCTAAGTAGTATTGACATTTTTGCCTTACCAATTGATTGAATGTAGTTTGTACCTATAATTCCCACACTTAGTATTGGTAGCGTCATTGTGTATTTTTTAAGTCCATTTATTGTTATACCCATAAGCTCTGGATCACTATTAAACATTCCTACTAAAAACTCTGGTGCTATATTTATTATCATTGCACCTATAACAAATATACATGTAGATGCTATTAAACATATTTGTAATGCTTTTTTTGCTCTGTCAAATTTTTTAGCACCATAGTTAAATCCAACTATTGGTTGCATACCTTGACTTATTCCAAATGAAGGCATTAAAAATATCATTGAAATTGAACTTATCGTAGCCATAGCACCTATTGCTAAATCTCCACCATAAATTTTTAGACTTTGGTTACTTATAACTTGAACCAAACTTGCTGCAAGCTGAATTGCAAATGGAGATACACCTATTGCTAAAATAGATTTTGCTGCATTTTTATTTAATCTAACAGTTGATAACTTAAATTCTAAATTAGATTTTTTTCTTAAATAATATGAAAGTCCCCACATAGCTGTTATAGCTTGTGATATTATTGTTGCAGTTGCTGCACCTTTGATTCCCATATTAAATTTAAAAATAAATAATGCATCTAATACTATATTTGCAACGCATCCAACTGTCATTATAATTGCTGATAATATAGGCTTTCCATCTCCTCTAATAACATTGTTAAAGAACATGGCCATTATAGAGAATGTTGTTCCTACAATAATTATATCTGTATATGATTTTGCGTAATATAAAGTTGCCTCACTAGCACCAAATAATATTAGTATCTGTTTTGAAAATATAAGTCCTAATACAGTAAGTGTAACACCTAATACTACTGATAATAACATACCTGTACCTATTATATTTTGTGCTTCTTCTTTTTTGCCTTGTCCTAATTTTATAGAAACATTTGTTGCCGAACCTATACCAACAAGCATCCCAAATGCTAGTGCTATTGTGAGTATAGGCATTGTAACACCAAGTCCAGCTATAGCCATTGAGCCTACTTCAGGTATATTTCCTATAAATATTCTATCCACCACATTATAAAATGCATTTACCATCATTCCTATTATAGCTGGTACAGAATATTTTAATAATAATTTTCCAACTGATTGTGTTCCTAATTCTACCTGATTTTTATTCATGTATTTTCCTCCTATATATTTATATTAGAGCAAACTCTTTTAAGTAGTTTTATCATTAATTCTCTTTCTTCTTTATTTAATTGCTCGCTCATTTTTTCATCCCATTGATTCAAAATAAAGAATATATCATTCTTTACTCCTTTTCCTTCTTCAGTCAAATAAACCCTATTAGATCTTTTGTCATTTTCATCTTTTTGTCTTCTTACAAATCCATTTTCCTCTAACTTTTTTATAGCTCTTGCTGTAGTTCCTTTATCTATTTTAAGGACTTCAGCTAATTCCTCTTGATTTCTACCATCTTCCATATAAAGTTCTAATAAGTACATGAACTGACCTTGACCTATATTATGTTCCTCAAGGCCTTTGCTTATAAAAATACGGCCTTTTCTATATATTTGAGAAATATATTTTCCAATATTGTCACAATTATTTTTTTTCATATACCTCTCCCCTTTCTTCATTTAGTTGTGTATGCAACTATACTAGTATAACATATTTAGTTGTGATTGCAACTATTTTTCATAAAAATTTTATTTTCTTTAATAACTATATACAAATAAAAAAAGGATAAGTATTTTAAATACTTATCCTTTTAAAAACTAAACAATTATAAAGTTGATACTAAATATTTAGTGTATGCTATAAATGCCCTTGCTTCTTCCTCAGTATTATAAAGACCTAAGCTAGCTCTTAACATTCCATTTGTAGGTTTATTGTTATAAGCATTATCACATGCAATTTCATCTTTAACTCCCATTAATCTATTAACATATGGGTGAGCACAAAACTTTCCAGTTCTTAAAGCAATTGCCATTTCATCTGCATATCTTTTGCCTATTGTCTTATAATTTTCACCATCTATATTAAATACAATAATACCTAATCGATCATCTATATTTTCATTATCTCCATATAATATAACTCTATCTATTTTTTTCATTTCTGAAATTATAAATTTTTTTAACATCATTTCATGTTCATATATGTTATCAAACCCAATTTGCTTTAATTCTTGTAATGCTCTACCTGTGGCCATAGCTCCCAATGAGTTAGGACTACCTGCTTCATGTAAAGCTGGTGGTTCATCCCATATAACCTCGTAATCTGTAACAGCCTTTACACATGCTCCTCCCTTTAAAAATGGAGTTATATTAGATAAATCTTCTTTAAGCCCAACTATTACACCTGTTCCATAAGGTGAATATGTTTTATGACTAGAAAAAACTAAAAAGTCTATTTCTTCTCCTGGCTTTTGCCCCTTCATATTTACTTCTTTATGAGCAACTAATTGAGCACCATCTACTATTATTTTAGCATTATATTTATGACATATCTTTGCTATTTCATGTATAGGATTTATATATCCAGTTACATTTGATGCACCTGTTACAGTTACATATTTAATTCTGCCATTATTTCTTTTTAACTGATATTCTATGTCATCTAGACTTATTCTACCCATTTTATCAACATCAATATATTCTACTGTAGCACTATATCTCCATGGTAAATCATTTGCATGATGTTCCATTCTTGTAGTAATTATTTTATCATCTTTACTCTTTATTAACACATTTGCAAGTAAATTCATACACTCAGTTGTAGTTTTTCCAAAAACCGCCGTGTATTTTGAATCACTACCTACATTAAAAAAATCTAATATAATTTGTCTTGCATCCTCATACTTTTGAGTAGTTATTTCACTTTTCTGCCCAGTTCCCCTAGCTACTGCGCCATATGTTATTAATCCTTTACATAGTTCTTTATATGATGATTTTAATGATGGTGTAGTTGCACCATTATCAAATCCTATGGGCATAGCCATATTTCCATCAGCCAATTGAACTGGGTTATCTACTCCAATAAATAAATCTCTATATTTATTATAATTATTATATATATCCATAAATTTAGCATCCCTTCTTGAAAAATTATACTTTACCTATCTATATATGATTATCATTAAATAAAGTTACTTTATATATATTATGCCCATAGCTTTATTTATCTTTCCATAAAATAAAGGAATATGGCAAAACCCATATTCCTCTGTTTTTATAATATGTATTTACTTATAAAAGCTTTCATTTCTTTATTCAAATCCCCACAATCATCTACAATTTCGCATCTACGACATTCTATAGATTCCCCTTCTATAGCCGGATGTATTTCTATATTTTCACCATTACATGAAATTAAAAATCCTAAATTTATATCTTCATAAGCATTGATGTATGCATCTGACATATAAATACCTTGTGAATTCTCTTTTGGCTCATCATTAATAAGGTAGTTTTCACCATTTATACATGATAAATACTGTTCATTTCGTCTACCAAAGAAATAGTAAATCTGCCCTTTATACTTTAATAATTCTTCAATTTGCTTGCTTTTTTCATCTTCCTTTAAACATGTGCTTATACCCTTATAACATGTTTTCACAGTAGCTTTTTTACATACTTCCTCATTCATTTTGCATAAATCAAAAGTTCTTAATTCCCCACTAAAAAAACTCATTTTATGACACCCCTTTATATGTTTGTAATTATATTGTAATTGAGAACAATATTATTTTCATTATAAAAAAATTTTTATACTACTGGTATTTTCTACCTATTTTAAGTTTTGCCCAATGGATTTAAATATTTAAAAATACACTATTTAGATATACATACATTCTAATTTGTTATATTAATAAAGTAGAAATTATTAAAATTTTAATTATGCTTCAAACTGTTGTTTTTCCTTAAAATAAAGATTAGAATGTTACTTATAACCGATGAAATATTAGAATAGATTATATTAATATGGAGGTTTATTATGAGAGAAGAAAAAATTAGTTTTAAAGAGTTTTTGTATGAAACATTCCTTCTTATTGTGGGATGTCTTTTGATGGCATTGTCTTTTGTATTATTCTTTGATCCTCATTCAATTGCTCCTGGAGGATTAACAGGATTGGCAGTAATAATCAATTATTTATTTAATATCCCCTTATGGTTTGTGAACTTAATTTTTAATGTGCCATTATTTATCTTAGCATACAAAGTTTTAACAAAGAGAGAATGTTTGAAAACGTTATTAGGAATAGTTTTTTTTACTTTATCGTTAAATTTATTCGAAAATTTTGCGAATTTTCAAATTACCAACGACGTCTTATTATCAACTCTTACTGGTGGAGTAATTTTAGGATTAGGGCTTGGTGTAATATTTAATATCAATGGAACAACAGGTGGTACAGATTTGATTGGTCTAATATTGAACAGATGGCTTCCATCTATTAGTGTTCCCAAGTTAATGGGAGTAGCAGATTTTATAGTAGTTATGTCATCAATATTCGCTACAGGTAAAATAGAGATTGGCTTATATTCTGCACTAGGATTATACATTGCTGTTGTAGTAAGTGACATGGTTGTACAAGGTTTTTATAGTGCCAAATCCTTTACTATTATATCAAATTCACCAGATGAAATATCTAATGCTATATTAGAAAAAATGAATAGAGGAGTTACTATTTTAAGTGCAAAAGGCGGTTATACAAAAGAAGAAAAAGATGCTTTGCTTGTTGTTGTAGGTAAAAGAGAGGTATCTACCCTTAGAAGAATAGTGAAAAGTGTTGACCCTAATGCATTTGTAGTTATTACAGATGTTCACGAAGCACTTGGGGAAGGTTTCAAACAAATGTATTAGCAAGAAGGTGGTATCAAAAAAGATACCACCTTCTTGTTGTCTATAAACTTATAAAGTTAGGCTTCATTTTGTCAAAAGTACAAACATATTTATATCCCATATCTTTTAAATTTTCATAAATTCTTTTAAATTCATGAGCTACTTGAGCTGGATTATGAGAATCTGAACCTGTAGTAATAATTTCTCCTCCAAGGTCTCTATACCTTTTTAATATATATGATGAAGGAGTTAAGTCTGGTAATTTGTATCTAAAACAAGATGTATTAATCTCTATTCCCCTGCCTTCATAAATTACCATTTTTAATATTTCATCAATTTCATCACCAAATATCTTATCATCTATTATATTGTTTAAATCACCATATCTTTTAACAATGTCAACATGGCCAAGTACAGAATAATTTTTGAATTTTTTCATCATATTATATAAAGTTTCATAATACTGTCTATAGGCTTCTAATTGAGTTTTATCTTGATAGAATTTTTTTCCTATCAGCTCATACTTATCAATTGTGTGAATTGATGCTATGACAAAATCAAAGTCGTTATTAATAACATCTTCTAAACATCTATCTAGTACATGGTCTTGCAGTCCAATTTCTATTCCTCTTTTTATAGTGATATCATTTTTGTAAAGTTCATTATAATAATTCAGTTTAGAAAAATAGTCTTTATAGTTTACACTAATATCTCTCTCTTCATCATCTATTATTACACTGTAGTCTATATGCTCAGTAAAACATATCTCTTTTAACCCTAATTCTATAGATTTTTTTATCATATCATCCATGGGTGTTTTACTATCTTCAGAAAAACTTGAGTGCATATGATAGTCATAATACATCGTCTTTCCTCCTATTTATTATTTTTTCTTTGTTGTTGTATCTTCTCCAAAAGCACCATACCAATCTTCAGTAAATTTATCTACACTCCAATTAGTTAAAGGATGGTTCATCATTGCACTGCATATATCTGCTGGCACAGTAACACTATGGACTCCTGATTTCATTAATTCTAAAACTTGTTGACAGTTTTTAAAACTAGCAGCAAGTACCTTTGTTTTCATATTATAAGCATCTAATATACTAACTAAATCGCTTACTACCGATACTCCATCTGCACTAATATTGTCTAGTCTATTAACATAAGGTGCAACATAATCAGCGCCAGCTTTTGCAGCTAAAAAACCTTGATGAGCAGTAGATATTGCTGTTGCGGTTATCTTTATTCCTTGTTTTTTAAGTTCTTTTATAGCTTTTAGTCCATCTTTTGTTACTGGTATTTTTACATACATATTCTTTCTTAGACCACTTATAAACAAAGCCTCTTCTATCATCTCTTCAAATTTTGTACTTACTACTTGCGCATGTATTGGCGTATCTTGACCTATAATTTCATCAATCTCTTTTATTAGTATTTCAAAGTCTTTTCCTTCTTTTGAAACTATACTTGGATTAGTAGTCACTCCATCTATACATAAATGAGTGCATAAATCTTTTATATCATTTAAATTTGCTGTATCTAATATTAACTCCATAATTACCTCCTAAATTTTGTATATATTATTAGAAAAAATCAGTTACCTCTATACAGAAGCAACTGATTTTTTTCAATATAAAGTATTAATTATTTTTTTATTAATATTTCACTACCAATTGATAGTTTTGGTACATCTAAACTTTCAACATATATACTTCCTGGTAAAGAAGCTTCTGTTGACCCATCAAATACTATAGTAACATGACCTAAGCTTACTAAGTTTTTCTCTGCAATATTTCCAATTGCAGTTATTTTATATTCTTTTTCATCGATTTCAACTATATTACCAACCTCTATAGTTTCGCTTACTGGTTGTATATCTACTGTATAGCAGAAATCTTTTAATGTATCTGGAGCATTGTCCCCAAATAATATAAACATTGGCTCCCCTTCAAAAGCTGATACTTCTGAACCTATATTTTTTATCTTATTTTTGTATATTATTGACATTTCAAATCTCCTTAAGTTTACGTAAAGTTTACATATATTTTAATCTATATTTTTATTTTATATTACGCATATAGTCCTATACTAGCTGCCCAAGCTATTAATACTCTTGGCACACCAGTTAAAAATCTTGAATATAATACAGCTGGAACACCAACTTCAACTGTTTCTGGGTCTGCTTCTGCAAGTCCAAGTCCTACTGGTATAAAGTCGCATGCACCTTGAGTATTTATTGCAAATAATGCTGGTAAAGCTAAACTTGGTGCTATATTTCCTTTTCCAATTTCCACACCTATTAATGTACCTATAACTTGAGCTATAACTGCTCCTGGTCCAAGAAGTGGTGATAAAAATGGTAATGAACATATAAATCCTATTAATACAAGACCTATTCCTGTTCCTGCTAAAGGTGTCATTACTTTTGCGAATACATCACCTACACCAGAACCTTGAATTATACCTATTAATAATGCAACAAATGCCATAAATGGTAATATTGTGTTTATTACAGTTTGCACAGCATCACGAGCTGATTGATAGAAAGTGTTTACTACTTTTCCAGCTCCCATACCTATTTTAGTCAATAAGCTAGTACTTCCATCTTTTTCAGTAGTTTGAGTTATTTTTTTATCTGCACTATATTTGAATTCTCTTTTTTGTTCTGTTTCTTTTGATTTTTGATCTTCGTCAGAAGTTGTTTGTTTATTTACAGCTCCCTGTGCTGACCTTATTTGATCAAGTCCAACTGCAGATACATATATATCTTCAGTTATATACTTAGCTAGAGGACCACTTTTCCCAACTGGCATTACATTTATAGTTGGTATTCTTTTTTGTGGATATATACCACATCTAAGTGTTCCACCGCAATCTATTATTGCTAAGAATATTTGCTCTTCAGGTACAGATGTTTTGAAACCGTTTACCGCTTCACAACCAGTAAGTTCTACTATTTTATCTACTATATCTGGTTTAGCTCCACCACCTGTTATATATAAAAGTTTATTTTTTTCTTCTGTTGGTGTTACTGTTAAAGGACCACCAAATCCTCCATTACCTTTTTTTATCTCAATTGTTCCGAATTTTGACATATTTATATCCTCCCTTAGATTTAGTCCTAAGCTGCTACAGCCTTAACTTCTTTACTTAATTCAATACCTTGTTGTTTCATAACCATTTTAGTTGTTAAGTCAGTTGCCCAACCACTCATAAAGTTACATACTAAACCTACTAATAAGTATCTTACTGCTAATGGCATTGTGCTTAGTCCTAATGTTGATATTCCATTTGCTATTCCTAAAAATATAAATACTTCACCTGGATTTATATGTGGGAAAACACCACTACTTGTATGACAGAAATAACTTGCAGATGCATAGTAACTTGGCTTATATCTTTCTGGCATAAATCTACCTAGAGATAGAGCCATTGGATTACCTAACATAAATGCACCTAAGAAAGGAACTACCATATAACGAAGTATAGGATTTTTTGCGGAAAACTTAGCAAATTTATTTATTTTTTCCTCTCCTATTAATCTTATTATAGTGTTCATTGCTATTAATAATAATAATACTTGAGGTACTATTCCTGTTACCCAACTTGTAAAAGTTTCTGCTCCTAAAGCAAATAGCCCCATAAAACCTTCTGCGAATTTTATAATTACATCCATGATTATTCAAACCTCCATTAATTTATTTTTGAGTTGCTACTTTTTGTATTGATCCTGCAACCTTTTCAAAAGGACTTTTAGGATCTTCTATACTACCACCACTTGTTATAGTGATATAGTTTGAAGAGGCATCTAATATTGATTTTTGAACTTGTTTAGAATAAGATTTAACATGGTCTTTTGTTATAGTAGCAATATCAATTCCATTTAAATCACTAAATTCCTTAAATCTAGCAAGTACTGTAACGCCAGATAAACACATTCCCTTTAAGATAATTCCTTTATCGTCTATTGCAAACATTGCTATTGACCCTGCTACAAATCCACCTTTTTTCTTCCCTATGGCAACTCGACCCATTCGTCTTAAATCTCTAAAGTTTAGATTGAAATTTTTCATTTGCATCATAGTTAATAAAAATTGCACTGCATATGCTGCACCTAAACTTATAATTACTGCCCAAAATATCATATTTTTCACCTCATCCTTTAAAAAGTACTCTCTTCTTTTATCTTATAAAGAACTAAATCTTTATATTTTTTTAACCTAGATATTTCTTTTATTTTATTTTCATCTTTAGCAATGGAAATGATTTCGTTATAAATTTTAATTAGTAGCATTTCATTCTCACCAAGCTCTTCTGGGATACCAAGTAGAAATACTAATTTTACATTTCTATCTTTATCAATAATTAAATTATCATCAAATACTCCAAGAGCTAAAACAATATTATCACTTTCATAATTTACAACATGTGGTATAGCAATATGTTTATCAAAAACCATAGTAGAATTGTCTTCTCTCTTTTCAAGTCTTTCTTTAAATCCATCATCCACATACCCATTATTTCCAAGTGCATCAACCATTAAGTTTATATTTTCTTTGTAGCTTAAATTATTATCTAACACGAAAAACTTTTCTTCATCTAATAAATTTAAAAGTATGGAATCTATTCCTTGTAATAAAGGAACCTCCAGTTTTTGAGTATATTTAACTTGTTCTATTTGCTTTCTAAATTGATGTTCATCAAATATCTCTTTCATATATATTATTGGTGTATTTATATCACAAGTTAATTTATATGTGGAACATATTAAGTCATATTTATTTAATAACTCATCATTAACTTCTGTACTAGAATACATATCTATTTCTGATTCTGGAGATAAAATTTTCTTTAACTGACTTGATATAATTCTTGCAGTTAATACCCCACTACCACATATAATAGCAACTCTATAGATTTTATTTTTATATGAATTCTCTGATATAAAAACTCCGAAATACATAGCCATATATCCTACTTCATCTTTAGATACTTTTTTACCTAATTTATCTTCAACTATACATTTAGATAATTCTGCCATTTTAAATGCCACTGAATATTTTTCTTTAATATCTTCCAAAATAGGATTTTTAATTTCTATACCAAATTTCACTCTATTTATCATAAAAAACATATGATATACAAATTCATCAAAGAAATCACCTGGCATAATGGTTATATTCATCTGGCTTTTTATTAAGGTTATTATTTCCTGAACTAAATCAATTGTCTCATCTGACACTTCAATTTCTTTTATTCCCTGAGAGTTTATTGGAGTTCTCATACTAATTATAGGTAAGACCATAAATATTCTTTCATTTAAAGGAACTTTTACAGGTATAATTTTTTCCACCTCATCTAAAAGCTTGTCTACAAATTCAAATGTTTTGGTAGATTCTAATTCTATATACTTATCATCTAAATATTTAATTGTATAATCATTTAGCAATCTATCTATCATAACTGTAAAGAATTTTATAAAGTTTTCTATATCTCCACTTCCTAAAGCATTTTCTCTACAAGTTTTAGATATTGATTCAATTATATCTTCATCAATTTTGAATTCTTTGTAAATTGAACCATACATATCTTGTAATAAACACATTCTAACATCTACTTCATTTCCTTCAAGAAATAATCCTGTATTTGTTTTTCCAACGATTTTTAAATTATGCTTTTGTATATTATTCCTTAATTTTTTTAGATCACCTATAAAAGTAGTTTTTCCTATATTCATTTCTTCAGCTAAATCATCTGTTAAGTAAGGTACATTACTATTCATTAGCTTATACAAAATATATGACATTCTATTTTGTTGTGAATTAAAAAAGTCATCTTGTATACCTAAGCTTTGCCTTACCACATCGAAGTTTTGTTGATCAATGATATATAGCACATATTTACCTTGTTTAATATCAATCACCGCATACCCTTTTAGCAATCTATTTAATTCTTTTATCTCATTTTTTACAGTTTTTGTGCTAACACCTAATTTATCTGCAATAGATTGTGAAGACGTTAAATTACTTTGTTCTATAATTCTCAATATTTTACATAAGCGATTTTCTTCATTTATAATATTCATCAATAGCCCTCCCTATTGCAGATTTATATTATGATTATCCTCTAGTCTTTCCACCAGCTACATTTACAGTAACCCCATGAATATACCCAGCTCTTTCAGATGCTAAGAAGCATACTGTATTTGCTACTTCACTTAGTTTTCCATCTCTTCCTATTGGAGTAGTCGATGACTTTGTATAACCAGCTCTTAATTGATCTACTGTTATTCCTCTCGTATATGAAAGCGCTTCTTCATATGCTAAAGTTCTTAATCCTGTAGCTTCCATTATTCCTGGTGCCACCCCTACAACTCTTACTCCTTTTTTACCAAGCTCTTTTGCCCAAGATCTTGTAAATGAATTTACTGCATTTTTACTTGCTGCATATATTCCTTGCCCTTCAGAACCTTCAAGACCACATTCAGAAGACATATTTATTATTACACCATGTCCCTGTTTTACCATTTCTCTTCCTGCAATTTGTGCACATAAATATACTCCCTTTACATTTATGTCCATTACTTTATCATATATATTATCATTTAGTTCATACTTACTATTTTCTTCTTTATCATCAATTAGTAAAGAAGGTATATTTATACCTGCATTATTTACTAATACATCTACGCTTCCAAAAGTTTCTTTAGCTTTTTTTACTGCTGAACTTATACTTTCTTTATCTGTTACATTCATATTTGCATATAACATTTTGCCACTGTTTTCTTCTATTTGAAATTCTGGCTCATTTGGATTTAAATCACATACAACTACATTTGCCCCTACATTTAAAAATTCCTGTGCAACGGCTCTCCCAATTCCTGAAGCTCCACCTGTAACAAGGACTGTTTTATTTTCTAAACTTAACCATGATTTTTCCATTCGCTTGTCTCCTTATCTATTATTTGTTAAGATAAGTCTACCAAATATGCTAATTTTAATTAATATCATCTTTTTCCCGGTAGAAGAATTTCTCAGTTATAATTTATTCAATTTAATTTAATGTTTCTATGATGATATTATACTAATATAATAAATGGTTTGTACATATCACTTAAACTATTACCAAATATTGGCTGATAATTATCACCTATATAATTATTCTTTAGCCTTTTATAAACATAAAAAATTCGCTTCGCTTATGTCGCCAATGGCTTGTCCCGTTGCTCAAGCTATAAAGTTTCCTTACAATTAAAAAAGGTATTGAATTTTAATGCTAAAAACATCTCAATACAATACCTTTTATTCTTTTAAACTCTATTTTTATTCAACTGTAACTGACTTAGCTAAGTTTCTAGGCTTATCTATGTCACACCCTCTCATTTGGGCTACATGATATGAAAGTAGCTGCATTGGTACAACAGCTGTTATACTTGCAAACATATCATCA
>NZ_JAHZMO010000060.1 GCF_020748185.1 Terrisporobacter petrolearius
TCTAACCATAGTATCATACCTCATCTTTTTAAGTTCCTTTCCTTAATGGTATCACACTCTATAATCAAAAAAGTGCATAAGCTGACAACAATCTTGTCAACTTACACACTTTATTTTACATTCCCTAAAAAATGAATCCAGCACTTGCTTTTATTAATATGATTTTGTAATATTTGGCAAGTTTTATACTGTCAATTAACTGACATTTTAGTTCGTGCTGACAATTGCCGGACGTGTTTTTAAATGTAATTAATTACCTGTTTACTTTTCTTTAAATAATAAATTAGTTAAATTATCACTTACAAAATTTTCTAAAGTATCTATTTAGATCATCACCTTTGTACGTTTCTATTTGTCTATTTAAACAAACTAAATTATATTCATTATCTAATATATCTTGTTTTTCGAGTTTTTCTTGCTTTGTTTTTTCTTTTTCTAATTTCTTCATAAGCACAGTTGGAGTGCTTAAAGTATGCTTACTAACCTTTGTTTTAGGAGTTTTAAAAATTAATTATATATATATTTTATCGGCACTCACAGTATCATTATTAAAGTATATATTATCCCATGTAAGACCGCAAACTTCGCCTTTTCTAAGGCCTAAAAGAGCTATAAGAAATATGGGTAATTCAAAATCTACTATAGTTACATCTTTACTAATTATATATTTTTTATTTTGTATATGGGCTTTTATTTGTATCAAGTGTCTTTCTGCTTTTTTCTTTAATCCATATTTAGCAATACTTTTTTGTTTTAATTTTCCGGTATCTTTATCTACATATTCTATATATACATTGTAGTTATTACCTCTTTTTCTAATAAAAGTACTTTTAATATTGTCCAATTTGAAACACCTCTAATTCTTTTGAAAATTCAACTCTATTTAATTCTTTATTAATAAACCAGCACCTAATTCACAAGGGTTTAGTTTTAGTGCTTGTGCTATCTTTATTATTTCTTAAAATCAAATTCTAAAATGGAAATTATATTCTTGGATGGTGTGCTACAAATAAAACCTTACAAGGAGTGTGCAACTAATGAGTAAAAAATATTAATCAATAGACTAAAAATTACCTTAGTCTATTGATATAAAATTAGCATCGAGGGTACAAAGGACAACAAGTAAATGATTTTTCTGGATATAGGGATATTGCTTTCTGTAGTGCGTCATTGCAGTTATTAAAATAACCGATATAAGTTCTACTTAATAAAGGAGGTATGTAAGGATTATCTTCGGCATAAATTTCATGTCTGCCGTTGGCATCTACGAAGTTGCTGAAATAGTAGTGTTTCATAAAATCACCACCCTTCTATTAGACTTAATACAATTTATGTACGAGAAAAACAATTTATGAATAGTAGTTTATAAGCATGAAAAGTTAGGTCCTATATTATCAGTGAAAGATATTAATACTGGTAAACATTATTTAATTCAAACAAACAAGGAGATTTAACATGGAATGGTTAAATCAAGATGCTGTAATTGAAAAGATGCAATGCAAAACAAACAATCTTAGAAATGCAGCATATATAGCAGAAAAAGGTAAGAATGCAATGTACAAAGAGGAAATAGAAAAATATACAGAGTTAGATTAGAGGATTATACTAAGCAAGCGGATTTTCTAGAAGAAATATTACTAGATATTAATTGTGCAAAAGAAGAAAAGAGCCTACTGCGAATAGACTAAATTCCAAGTAAAAAAATTTTGATTGAGGGTATTATTATACCACGAATTTGAGGAAAAATGAAATCAATAACTTTAAATAAAATAGAAATAAATAACTTCAAAGGAATATCAAGCCTAAGCATAGACTTTGCTAAGGTTACAAATATAAAAGGGGAAAATGTACTAGGCAAAACAAGTATATTTGATGCATTCCATGGTTGCTATTTGACAATGAGTCCAACACTTGCTTTTATTAATAAAAATATGATAAATTCAGTGAATAAGAGAGAAAAGGAAGTATAATAATTGGTTATATGCCTAAATGATTAATATTGTTAACAATTAGAGTGGTACGGCGGATATTTGCCTCTTAGTTTATAACTAAGGGGCTTTTTGTTTTTTAAAAATAAAATATTAATGAATAAAATTCAATAAGAACTAGATGTTATTTTAAGGTTGCAATTATAGATGAAAGCACCTATGCAATATTTATCCCACCAGATAGTTCATATGGTAAAAGGGATTTTATAAAAGATACTGCAAAGGCCTGTGATTGAATTGAGTTTAAAGTATATAAAGGATAATAAATTTTATTATCCTTTTTTTGATATTTAAGTATTAATCAATTAGTAAACTTAGATAAGTAAATTTTGTTTATAAAAATTAGAGAAGCTATTGTATATTAAAATAAAGCAAATTAAGAATTTAAAGATGAAACACTTTGATTTTTAATTAATTATGCAAGTTTTAAAAAAAATAATGCAAAATATAGAAAAGCGTATTATAATTAAATTAAATTTAAATGACTTATAAACTGTGAATAAGCGATAATTGTCAAAGAAAAAATTTTGTGTTATTTCATATAATTGAAAAATAATGAATTAATAATGCAGATATAATTAAAAGGGGGAACTGGATATGTGTGTGCTAGATAAGATAAAAGAAAAAGAAATAAAAATTGTAGACACTACTCTTAGAGATGGTGAACAAACTGCAGGTGTTGCTTTTGCCAATCATGAAAAAGTGACTATAGCTCAAACTTTAAGTGATATGGGAATTGATCAATTAGAAGTTGGAATACCTACTATGGGTGGTGATGAAAAGGCAACAATAAAGGCAATATGTAAGAGAAATTTAAATTCTAGTATTATGGCTTGGAATAGAGCAGTTATTACAGATATAGAACAGTCTATAGATTGTGGTGTTGATGCAGTAGCCATATCTTTATCTGTTTCAGATATTCATATTGAGCATAAACTCAAAAAATCTAGACAATGGGTTTTAGATAATATGTATAATGCAGTAACTTATGCAAAAAAGAATGGATTATATATATCTGTTAATGGAGAAGATGCTTCTAGAGCTGACACAGATTTTTTAATTGAATTTATTAATTTAGCTAAAGAAGCAGGAGCAGATAGATTTAGATATTGTGATACAGTGGGAGTTATGGAACCTTTTACAATAAGAGAAACAATAGAAAAAATACACAAGGCTACAAACTTTGATATAGAAATGCATACACACAATGACTTCGGCATGGCTACAGCTAATGCTATAGCAGGAATTGTAGGTGGGGCAAATCATATAGGAGTAACAGTTAATGGTTTAGGAGAAAGAGCAGGAAATGCTGCCTTGGAGGAAGTTATTATGGCTCTAAAATTTGTTTATGGATATGAAACTGATATTGATACTACAAGATTTAGAGAAATTTCAAAATATGTTTCACAAGCATCTGGTAGACAATTACCTGATTGGAAAGCTATAGTTGGAATAAATATGTTTAGACATGAATCAGGAATACATGCTGATGGTGCAATGAAAAACCCTAAAAACTATGAAGCTTTTGATCCAAGTGAGGTAGGTTTAGAAAGACAAATCGTAATAGGGAAACATTCAGGAAAAGCTGCCATAATTAATAAGTTTGAAGAATATGCTATAGACCTTTCTCAAGATGAAGCAGAAGCTATGCTAGAACTTGTAAGACAAACTTCTGTTAGAATGAAGCGAAATTTATTTGATAAGGAACTTGTGGCAATATATAAAGATTTAAAAAATAATAGAAGTGTTATTTAGTAATATGAATTTTATTAGCAAATATGGGAGGATATACAGTGGGAGATAATTTAACGTATAAAATATTGAAAAAACACTTAGTGGAAGGTGAATTAATACCAGAAAATTTCGTATCAATAAAAATAGATCAAACTTTAACTCAAGATTCAACAGGTACAATGGCTTATTTACAACTGGAAGCTATGGATATTGATAAGGTAAAAACTAAAAGAAGTGTAGCATTTGTAGATCATAATATGTTACAACAAGGATTCGAAAATGCAGATGATCATAAATATATTCAAACAGTGGCAAAAAAACACGGAATATATTTTTCTAAACCAGGTAATGGAATATGTCATCAAGTTTTCTTAGAAAGATTTTCCACACCTGGACATACATTATTAGGATCAGATAGTCATACACCAACAGCAGGTGGTGTGGGAATGATTGCCATTGGAGCTGGAGGACTGGATGTATCCCTTGCCATGGCAGGTAATGCTTATAGTATTAAAGCGCCAAAAGTGGTAAAGGTAAACTTAATTGGAAGACTTCCATACATGACTTCATCTAAAGATATTATCTTAGAAGTTTTAAGACAATGTAGTGTAAAAGGCGGAGTAGGAAAAGTATTTGAATACTCAGGAGAAGGTGTAAAATACTTATCTGTTCCACAAAGAGCTACAATAACAAATATGGGTGCAGAACTTGGTGCCACTACTTCAATTTTTCCAAGTGATGAAAAAACTTTTGAATTTTTTAAGGCACAAGGAAGAGAAGATGATTATAAAGAATTAGGTCCTGACGAAGATGCCATATATGATGAAGAGATTATAATAAATTTAAGTGAGTTAGAGCCATTAGCAGCTATTCCACATTCTCCAGACAATGTGAAAAAAGTAAAAGATTTGGAAAAAATAAAAGTGGATCAGGTGGCAATAGGAAGTTGTACTAATTCATCTTATGAAGATTTAATGAAGGTAGCACAGATTCTAAAGGGCAAAAAAGTACATGAAGATGTAAGTTTAGTTATAGCACCTGGTTCTAGACAAGTGATGGAGATGTTATCTAGGAATGGAGCTCTAGGAGATATAATTAGCGCAGGAGCTAGAATATTGGAAAACTCATGTGGTCCATGTATAGGTATGGGTCAATCACCAGGAACAAATAGTGTATCTCTTAGAACTTTTAACAGAAATTTTTATGGAAGAAGTGGAACTCTGTCAGCTAACATATATTTAGTTAGTCCTGAAGTAGCAGCGGTATCAGCTATAAAGGGAGAGCTTGCAGATCCAAGAGAAATGAAAGTTGATTTTAAAGATTTGGACATTAAAAAGTTTATAATAGATGATTCTATGATAATTAGTCCTGTGGAAGGTTCAAATAATGTGGAGGTAGTAAGAGGACCAAATATAAAACCTTTCCCTTTAAACACTGCTTTAGAAGAAACAATAAATGGAAAAGTAGTGTTAAAGGTTGAAGATAATATAACAACTGACCACATTATGCCATCAAATGCAAAATTACTACCATTTAGAAGTAATATACCTTATTTATCTAATTATTGTTTTAATACTGTAGACGAAGAATTTCCTCAAAGAGCCATAAAAAATAAGGGTGGTTTTATAGTTGGAGGAGATAATTACGGTCAAGGTTCTTCAAGAGAACATGCAGCACTAGCTCCTTTGTATTTAGGAATAAAAGGAGTACTAGTAAAAAGTTTTGCAAGAATTCACAAAGCTAACTTAATCAATAGTGGAATAATACCAATGGTATTTGAATGTGATGAAGATTATGAAAAAATAAGTTTAGAAGATAAATTGGAGATTTGTGATTTATATAATTGTTTAATAGAAAACAGAGTAAAAATAATAAATCATAGTAAAAATGAAAGCTTTTATGCAAAAGTTGAATTATCACCTAAGGAAGTGGAAGTTGTAAAAGCTGGAGGAAAATTAAACTATACTAAAAATTTACTTGAAAAAGTAACTTGCTAAAATAATGATTTTATATAAAGAAAAAAAGTTAATTATATGAATAAGAGGAATTTTACTGGAGGATATAATAAAATGTATAAAGTAACGTTAATACCAGGAGATGGAATAGGTCCAGAAGTTACAAAAGCTATGGTGAAGGTTGTAGAAGCTTCAGGAGTTAAAATAGATTGGGAAGAAGTAGAAGCTGGTGAAGCTCTTATTGAAAAATATAATACTCCCATTCCAGATCATGTTATAGAATCAATAAAAAGAAATAAAATAGCAATAAAAGGTCCAATTACAACACCTGTAGGTAAAGGGTTCAAAAGTGTAAATGTTACTCTAAGACAAAGTCTTGATTTATATGTAAACTTAAGACCTATAAAAAGCTTTAAAGGAATAAAATCAAGATATGAAGATGTGGATTTAGTAATTGTTAGAGAAAACACAGAGGATCTATATGCAGGGATTGAGCACAAAATAGGAGACTATGGAGCAGAAAGTATAAAGCTAATAACAAAGCCAGCATGTGAAAGAATTTGCGAATTTGCTTTTCAATATGCAAAAGATAATAATAGAGAAAAAGTAACAGGTGTTCATAAAGCAAATATAATGAAGCTTAGCGATGGATTATTTTTAAACACTTTTAAAGAAGTTAGTGAAAAATATGATGTAAGCTCAGATGACTTAATTGTAGATGCAGCGGCTATGAATCTTGTTTTAAATCCAGAAAAATATGATGTAATGGTAATGCCTAATTTATATGGCGATATACTATCTGATTTATGCTCAGGTTTAGTTGGTGGACTTGGAATAATTCCAGGTGCAAATATAGGCAAAGATTATGCAGTCTTTGAAGCAGTACATGGTTCTGCACCACAAATTGCAAATCAAAACATAGCTAATCCTACAGCAATAATTCAATCAGCTATTATGATGTTAAAATATTTGGGAGAAGTAGAATATGCTAAAAAAATAGAAAAAGCTTTAGAACAAGTATTTTTAAAAGGAGAAAAACTAACAGTAGATTTAGGTGGGAATGCCAGTACAGATGAATTTACAGAAGAAGTAATTAAATATTTATAGATTAAATAAAAATTCTTTTATAAATCATGGAAGAATTTTTATTTTTATACTATTATGTTTTTAAAATCAAGTCAAACTATAAAGGGGTGTAATATGGTTTTAACAGTTTTAGTTGAGAATAATACCATAATTGATGAATATTACATAGGAGAGCCAGGTCTTTCTTTTTATATTGAAGATGAAAATATAAAAATATTATTTGATTGTGGATACTCCAATGTATTTATTAAAAATATGAAAAAACTAAATCTAAGCGCATGCAATATTGATGTTTTGGCAATTTCTCATGGACATGATGATCATGTGGGAGGAATTAAATATTTAGCACATAAAAAGTTAAATCCAAATCTAAAAATAGTAGGACACAGCTTAGTATTTAATAAAAAAATAAAAAACAATCAATGTATATCATCACCTTTAGATATAAATGAAATAAAAAGTATGGGAGAAATACAATTAAGTAAAGAACCTATTAAAATAAGTGAAAATATTTATTTTTTAGGAGAAATACCAAATACTATAGATTTTGAACCTAGATATTCTATTGGAGAAATAGAAATAGATAATAAGTATGAAAAAGATTTTATTTACGATGACACAGCATTAGTTTATAAAGGAAAGGAAGGTTTATTTATTATTGCTGGATGTTCTCATAGTGGAATTTGTAATATAGTAGAATATGCTAAAAAAGTATGCAAGGATAACAGAGTAATTGGTATAATTGGGGGAACTCATCTGTGTGAATACAACGATAGAGCCAAGAAGACTTTAGAATATTTTGAAGATAATAATATTAATAAACTATATCTTTGTCACTGCACATCTTTTGAGGTGAAAAGTTATATTCACAGTACTATTCCTATAACAGAGGTTGGAGTAGGTCTAAAATTACAAATTAATTAATTATAGTAATAAAGCCATTGGAGTATTATACAATGGCTTTATTAAATTTTACAAAAAAAATTATATTTAGAAATTAATATAGACTTGAATCTATAATAAAACTTATAATATAGTAAGATATGTACAACTTATTACCTTCTTATTGAATTCATAAATACCTAGTAGGGAATAATTTTAAATCAAAATAAATAAAATAGGAGTAAATATGAAAGAAAAATACTATGATAAACTATTAAATATAAATACAATAGGAAATCAAAACTGGAAAAACACGTCATCTCATAATCATCCTTATGAACCAACTATATACATAGCTTTAGAAGAATTATTTGAAAACTACAAGTTAAGAGAAGATGATCATATAGTAGATTTTGGATGTGGAATGGGGAGATTAATTTTTTATATAAATTATCATTTCCAATCATATGCAAAGGGTGTGGAAATTAACGAAAGATATTATGAAGAAGCTTTGATAAATAAAATTAATTATGAAAAGAAAAATAAAAAATATATGAATAAAATAAATTTTTATTGTGATTTAGCACAACAATACAAAATTTCTCACTTAGATAATAAGTTTTATTTCTTTAATCCTTTTTCTATTCAGATTTTTTCAAAAGTTGTTGATAATATATTGGAGTCATATGAAAATAATATTAGAGATATGGATATAATTATGTATTATCCATCTAGTGAGTACCTAGATTTTCTAGATTACAAAACACCTTTTATACTGAATAAAGAGGTTAATTTAACCAAGTTATACGAAAAAGATCCTAGAGAAAAGTTTGTTATATATAGTTTAAAATGCTAAAGTTATAATATAGAAGTTTTATAATAATATTTATAATTGAGAGGTAGTTATGGGAAAAGAATCAAGATTTAGGTTTATTTTTCGCACCATGTTACTAATTATATTTATTATATTATTTATGGTAGATAAAAATAAAATAATAAGTATATTAAACTACAAAATAATATATAGCATAAAATTATATCATTTAATTTGGTTATACTTAATGTTAGAAACAGTAATTTTAATTGTTCCATATACAAATAATCATTCTTATAATGGAAAATTGTTTTTAAAACATTATATACCAGTAGAAAATTATGACGAAAAAAAATTACATAAATATATAGAAAAAAATAATAAACATGCCAGAAGTGTATTTGTGGCATGGATAGTTTTAAATGTGGTATTATTTATAATCTATTATAATTACAATCTAAGTACATCATATATATTTTTAGTCTTTATGATTTATTATTGGACTGATATGTTTTGTGTTAATGTGTGGTGTCCTTTTCATAAATTATTCTTTAAAAGTAAATGTTGCAATGAATGTAGAATATATAACTGGGATCATTTTATGTTTTGTACGCCCTTATTACTTATAAAAAGTTTTTGGTCTTACAGTTTGTTTTTGCTATCTTTCTTTGCATTTATTCAATGGGAATACATGATAAAAAGACACCCTGAAAGATTTTCACCATTGTCTAATAAAAAGTTACAGTGTAAAAGTTGTGATTATAATTGTAGATTTAACAAGATGAAATACTTAAGAAGTAAAAATTATATTAGTAAAAAAGAGGTTTAAAATGAATACAAAAAAGACGGCATTAATAACAGGAGCTTCAAGAGGCATCGGAAGAGAAATGGCTAAACTATTCGCTAAGAACAATTATAACGTAGTTATAAACTATAATTATTCAGAAAAAGAGGCTCAGGAATTGCTTGAAGAGCTTACAAATGAAAATTACAGTGTTAGAATTTTTAAGGCAGATATTTCAAATATAAATGAAGCAAATGCTTTGGTAAACTATACTATTGGTCAGTTTGAAAGAATAGATGTATTAATTAACAATGCAGGTATTAGTAAATATAATCTTTTTACAGATATAAGTTATGAGGAGTGGCATAATGTAATGAATGTAAATTTAAATTCTGTTTTTTATGTTACCAAAAAAGCATTACAATATATGTTACCGCAGCATAGTGGAAAAATAATTAATATATCATCTATTTGGGGACTTGTAGGTTCTGCCAATGAAGTTCATTATTCCACATCAAAGGCAGCTATCATTGGAATGACAAAAGCACTAGCAAAAGAACTTGGACCATCAAACATACAAGTAAATGCCATAGCACCAGGTGTTATAGAAACAGATATGATGAAAGATGTGGACAGTGAAATAGTAGAAATGTTAAAGTATGAAACACCTCTTATGAGAATTGGAAAACCTATAGATATAGCTAAGTGTGCTTTATTTTTAGCCAGTGATGGAGGCGATTTTATAACAGGTCAAGTAATAAGTTCCAATGGAGGATTTGTAATAAATTAATAAACAACTAAAGGAGAATAAAAATGACAAATTTTATAAACAAAGAAAAAATATTTGCCAATGCGACTAAGTTGGCTGAAATATTATTAGCAAGTGAAAACTATTCTGAGTTTCATGAAAGATTAAAAAGTAGCGATATTCAGTATAATGAAAATAAAACTTATGAAGTGGCACCAAGTGGGTTTATTGATTTTAATCATCATTTATATGAAGATATTAACCATATGAATTCCATTAGTACAGGATTATATTTGGAAAAATCTTTTGTAACTTTTAATATATTTATATGGACTTCTAGAGGAGAAGGATTTGCTATATTTAAGCATATACTACGCGGTGAAGAAATCAATAAATTGAAAAATATTGATGACGTGAAAGAATATTTGTTTATTCATTTAAATGAGTTAGAAGAAGGTATAATGAAGACTTATAATAAGGATATGGAAAAGTCTTTAGAGGACTTTGGAAGTGGAATTGAGGCCAAAAAATTACCTCTACCTAGCGTTTTAGGATGTATGAGTATAGAAAATAATTTACAAGATTTGAGATAGATATTTATGAAAATAGCCAAGAATTTTCTTGGCTATTTTTTAATTTTTAAATGTATCAATTTTATTAAAACAACAAATAATTCATAAAAATAACGAATAAAGATGCTCTAAACATAGAAAAATACAATGATCTATCCTTATGTTGTAAATTGTATAAAAAAAATTACAATGTTATAATACTAGTAAAATTTACAAAAATAGACAAAAGGAGGAGTAAACAATGAATAAAAAATTAAAATTAAAAGAAGTTGTAGTAATTGCAATGCTAAGTGCAATTTTAGGGGTAGTATTTACAGGTTTAGATAGTATTTATCAACCTATTCAAGCAGTTTTAGGTTCATTAGGAGGAGATATGATAGGAGGAATTTACTTCTTATCAGCTTTAATACCAGCATTTATAGTTAGAAAACCAGGAGCAGCATTAATGGGATCGTTATTTACAGGAGTTATGAATTTATTGTTAGGAAGTCCTTATGGTATACATATAATAATAGCATCTGCATTACAAGGTTTAGGGGCAGAGGCAATCTTTGCAATGGGGAAATATAAAAAGTTTTCGTTTATATACATGGCTTTAGCCGCTGTACTAGCAACTAGCTTAGTTACAGTTAGAGATTATTTTATATTTGGTTTCGATTTATATGCAGGAATGATACCGATGATGTTAGCGGCTAGAGTAGTTAGTGCAATAGTTCTTGGAGGTGTTTTTTCTATGGCTTTAGGAAATGCATTAAAAGCAACAGGAGTCCTTAGTGGATTTAATGTAACTTATAAAGGAAATTTATAATTTTGACAGATATGTTAAAAGTTAAAAATTTATCTTTAGATTTTTTCTTTGATGAAAAAGTGATAGATAACATAAGTTTCCATATAAAAGAAAATACAATAAATTTATTAGCTGGAAAAAGTGGATGTGGGAAGAGTTCTCTTTTGATGTGCTTAGCTAGAGTTATACCAGAAACGATAGAGGCAAATATGACAGGCGAAATATTATTTCAAGGAGAAAATATAGAAAATAAAAATTCAGAACATGTATCTGGAGACATAGCTTATATGTTTCAAGATCCAGATAGTCAGTTGTGCACTTTTACTGTGGAAGATGAAATAGCTTTTGGCCTAGAAAATATGAATGTAGATCAAAAAAAAATGGAAAGTATTATAGATAATACATTAAATTTAGTTGGGATAAGCAATTTAAAATACAGACAACTAAATAAATTATCTGGTGGAGAAAAGCAAAAGGTTGCATTAGCATCCATATTAGCTATAAACCCAAAGTTGATTTTAATGGATGAACCTACTGCAAATTTAGATCCTGTTTCGACTTTTGAAATAGTAAATCTAATCAAAAAACTAAGAGATGAAATGGGAAAAACGATAATAATTATAGAACACAAAATCAAAGAATTTGAACATATTATAGACAATGTAATAAAGGTGGAAAATAAAATAGCAAAAATAGTAGATAAATGTGAATACATAAAAAAATATAAAGAGTCACAAGTATTGCCCATAAGGGAACATAAAAAATATAGTACAAAAGATCCTGTTCTTGAAGTGAAAGATTTGTGTTATGCATATAGCAAAAACCACAATGTGTTAAATAATATTAATTTCACTTTGAATAAAGGAGAAATAACTGCTTTAGTTGGATATAATGGTGCAGGAAAATCAACTTTAACCAAATTACTAATAGGCTTTATTAAACCATTTACAGGACAAATAATACTGAATAACAAAAAATTACATAAATTAAACCCTAGAGAAATTGGTGAGAACATGGGCTTAGTATTCCAAAACCCAGAGCATCAATTTATTAAAATGACTGTAGAAAAAGAATTGTCCTTAAGTCTAGAAATTAAAGGTCTAGATGAAAAGGATATAAATGAAAAGACAAAATCGTATTTAAGAAGATTTGATTTATTGAAAAATAGTAAAGACAATCCATTTTTACTAAGTCAAGGGCAAAAGAGAAGATTAAGTACGGCAAGTATGATGATAAATGGTCAATCAATATTAGTACTAGATGAGCCAACTTATGGACAGGACAAAGATAATATGAAGGAGCTAGTAGAACTTTTGTACAAGGTAAATGAAGAAGGAATATCTATCCTTATAATAAGTCATGATATGGACTTAGTAAGTAGTTGCTGTGATAAAGTAATTCATCTAGATAAAGGTGAAATAATTTATGAAGGTAGAGACATTGATATTGTGGAAGAGTTATTCCTACAAAAAAGGAGAGCTATAAATGAACAATAGTAAATTGATAAATCGAATGAATCCTTTTTTGAAAATATTAATTTTGCTTACTATAACCATAATAGGATCTTTGGAATTTAAACCATACTTACCAAGTACACTAATTCTAATAGGAATAATTACAACATGTATATTTAGTGATTTAAGTATAAAAGAATTATTAAATTCAGTGAAAATATTCATTATAATGTCTCTAGGATTTATGGGTTTTATATTATTTTCAAGATTTATTAGTAAAGAAGAATTAATGGTAGTGCCTGTACTTGGACTAGGGTTGAAAATAGTATTAATAAGCGTATATACAGCTATTTTTGTAAAAACCACAGATCCAACAGAATTAGCTATATCATTAATAAAATATTTTAAATTACCACCTAAATATGCATATGCATTTTTAACTGCATATAGATTTTTACCTACTTTTAAAGATGAATTTGAAATTATAAAGCATGCTTATCAGGTTAGAGGTGTAGTTGAAGATAAAAATGTATTTTTACAAATATGGAATACGAAAAAGTATGTGATACCTATGATGGCTACAGCAGTTAGAAAAGGCATGAGAATATCTATGGCTATGGAAACTAGGGCATTTGGAAAGTACAAAAGTCGTACTTATTATAGACAGCTAGAAATAAAAAAAGATGAAATAATAGGATCTATTTTTTATATTACTGCTGTAATTTCTATTACAATTATTTTTTCTATGATTGGTCTTACAAATTTAGGTTTCAGATTTTTATCATAAATATAAAAAGGGGGCAGGAATATGCCATTCAAACATAAGTCAATATCATACGGTCTACCTCAAGACAAATTTAACAATGATTTAATAAAAGAGTACTGTGAGGATCTTAATTGTATTGTTAATTTAGAAAGAAAGCCAGTAGCAGTTAAGTTGTTTTTTGATGAAGAGGAATACAATGAGTTACAATGGATAGAGCCTAAAGACAAATTATCGTATTGCTGTTTAGTTGAAAAAGCGACAAGAGGAAGATGCTTTAAGGCTAGATTAAATCATATGAATTGTGATGGAGGAACAACGGCCTTAGGATTAGAAGACTCTAATACAAGAATAGAATCTGGTAAGGAGTACTTTTCTTATAACTTGTATTCAACAGTAGCAACAGCTAGAAGAGTTAGAAACGGTGTTGCAGGTTTATATAGAACAGGTGCAAAGACTTTTGGAGTAGCAGTAGGACCGCTTGAAGATTTTACTATAACTCCTGATATTGTAATATTTATAATAAATCCTTATCAATCAATGAGAATTCAACAAGGATATGTTTACCATACAGGAGAGAGAATAAAACCTACATTATCATCTATGCAGGGAATATGCTCAGAAGTAACAGTAGAGCCATATTTAGAAGGCAGAATGAATATATCAACTTTATGTCCAAGTACAAGATTCTTAGCAAAATGGAAAATGGAAGAAATGGCTATAGGAATTCCTTTTGAAAGATTTACATCGATGGTAGAGGGTGTTTTAGCTACTATTAATACTACTGATAGCATAAAAGATAAAAAGAAAATTGCTGATCGATTTAAAGAAAAGAATAAAGAATGTGATTTTATAACATATGGTAAGAAATAAAAATATTATAAAATTTACATAAATACCAATATTCGCTATTATTTAATCTATAATACCATGAAGGTATCCTGATAAAATTGGGTGCTTTTGTGGTATTTTTTTATTTAATTATTATAAACAGAGAGAAATTATGAGAAAAAAACTAATGAGCATACTGATGATAAGTATGTTAACACTAACTTCTATAGTTGGATGTCAGAAGGCAAATGTTGAGGGAAATGAAAGTGAAAAATCAAAAAAAGAAGTAACTATAACAGATTTTAGGGGGAAAGGCATAACTTTAAATGTTCCTGTAGAAAAAGTTGTTTGCTTGCTTAATAGTGGGTTAAATGATATGTATATGCTAGGTTGCAAGGACAAAGTAGTTGGTATAGATAAATGGACTTATGATACAAAAGACATATATGAAACTACTTCTAAAATTGATGGAAGAGTAAAAGATAAGAGTTTACCAGCAGTTGATGGAAATATTGAAAAAATAGTAGCTCTAGAACCAGATGCTGTCATAGTATGATCTGAAAGTGAAGATATAAAAACTCTTGAAGAAAAGGGAATAAAAGTAATCAGTGTTCAAGTAAACAACTTTGAATATGTATTAAATTTAAAAAGTTACTTTATCATTAATATATATAAAAGTTGGAGATAATTAAAACCTTATCTCCAACTTTTTTATAGAGACTGTGAAGTTTTTTCTGTAAATAGCTTTCTATGATAAGTTTATTAAGGCATGGATATGAAAATTATGTATCCATGCCTTAATTTGAATGTAATTCCAATTTAATTGCATGTCAAGTACACATTGTAAAAAGGTGTTTTTTTTAGAAATAATTTGTTTTTTAAATAAGTCTTCCTTCATACATTATTGATAATTCACCATAAACTTTGCCCCAATTTCTAAGGGGTAAGGTCCATTTTTTTGTTGCTTC
>NZ_JAHZMO010000061.1 GCF_020748185.1 Terrisporobacter petrolearius
TTTCTAACCATAGTATCATACCTCATCTTTTTAAGTTCCTTTCCTTAATGGTATCACACTCTATAATCAAAAAAGTGCATAAGCTGACAACAATCTTGTCAACTTACACACTTTATTTTACATTCCCAGATGTTATTAAAATAGGAGCTAAATAAAATAAATTATTCAGCTCCTATTACATTGTGAAATTAATATATGGATTAATTCCACCTAGACTCAGCAGCCTCTGCATCTGCTTTAGTTGGATGTACTGTATCTTTTGGATGCTCAGGTGGAGCATAAATGGCATATAGTTTAATTGGTCTATTTCCTATATTTATAATATTGTGCCACTTTCCAGCAGGTATAATAATAGCATATTCAGCAGAGACTCTTCTTTCAAAATCAAGATTATATTGATTATCTCCCATTTGAACAAGGGCGTCACCATCTTCAATTCTTATAAATTGATCTGCTTCTGTATGAACTTCAAGACCTATGTCATCACCCACATCAATACTCATTAGAGTAACTTGCAAATGTGATCCTGTCCACAAGACTGTACGGAAAGTATTGTTTTGTTTGGTTACATCTTCAATATTAAAAACAATAGGATTTGGACCATAATCCTTTAATATAATATCAGCTCTTTTAGATGTTTTTTTAGTGTGTGTAAAATAGTAGGGATATATATTATAATACATTTGTTGGTTACCCCAAAAAGGGTATGGGTACATGTTGTACATTTGCGGTGGAATAATACAAGGATATGGATACTGGTTCGGTATATTAGGCATTTTTATTTATCACCCCTTTTATGAACTTTTATAGTATTATATGATACACTTTTAAATAAATTACTTAGGAATTGAAAAACCATTGTTACATTAGCATTCTTAATGCTATGGTTCATCATTAGATAAGAAGTTCACAATAGTTAACTAATTATTTTTATTTCTTTAAGATAATTTATAAATTTACTAATGCAAATATTACAAATACTTGAATAAATAAGTGAAAATAATAAAAATATGAAAAAAGTTAAAGCCGTTGAAAATGAATTAGCTAAATCTACAAAGGCTGGAATACCTACTATATAAGTTAAACATGCCATCCCAATTAATAGTGCTACACTTGAAAATAGTATGGAACTTATTATTCCCTTCCTAAAAAGCAATCCCCCCATAACAATGCCTAGCAAACCTGTGGTGAAAAGCAGAATTATTGATTCTTGAATACTAATCATAGTAAGAATTAATACAGAGGAAAGAAATACAGCAAAACCAAGAGGAATACTACACACAGCAGCTATTGTAATCGGTAGAGTGCTTAACGGACTTAAGAACAAGCCAATAGCTGGTAAAAGTATAGGTGACGATTGGAATAAAACAGCTAATGTTGTTAATATGCCTCCAACACAGACAAAACTGCTTGCATTCATTTTATTCAATTTTAATGCCTCCTTGTACAATATAGTTATAACATTTGATAGAAAACCTTTAATAATCTAATGAACTTTAAGAAGGAATAATTTCAAAAATAGTACCCTTGTTAAAATTCGATACCTTGGCAGAACCATAAACACCTAAATAAAGTCTGGTTTGATTCATGTTCGTTCCCAGACAAACATAATAAGATGATTGGGACCCAAAATCATAATCAATATCAATAATACTAAAATCATTTAGCTTACAACTTCTTGCTGCCCTTGTATAAGCTAAAACTCCTCTTGCTGGAGATTCAGATCTTTCATTTTGTGCAAAGTCAGTAAACACAACACTTCCTGTTAAATCAGGAATTAGATTTCCCATATATGGTTGAACACCTGTAAGTGCAGAACCAGTAAATTTGTCTGTTCGTGAATCTTTATGAAAATAACAAACTAGAGGTGAAAGACGATGTGGGGAAGTTTTTACTGCTTCATTGTAATAAGCAATTCTTATATCATTCAAAGTAGGACTATCAGAGCAATCTCCTATAAGTGAAGTAGGTAAAGTACCTTCCCATCCTCGCCAACCGAAGTTAATAAATTTTTCTTGTTCAGGTTGGGATTTTAAATAAGATTGAACAAGCTGAGTAACTGGCATTGGTCTATAATTAACAAATGAAAAAATTGACTCTACCAAATCCTGCCCAACATTTCCTGCATATTTTATATATTGGTTATAAAACCTCTGAAATGAAATGCCAGGTATATTTCGAACTCCTTTTGCCATTATTGTAAGGGTTTCTTGAATAGATATAGGAAGTTCATCAAAACGTGTGACTACAGGTGGATTATTAATTAATGTATTCTTAGTTACATCAATTTCAATTATTTTACCGCAGATTTCCATATTATTCTGGCTTAAGTTAAAAGGATCATAGCCTGAGCCACCATCTCCAGTTGTTAAAATAAGTCTTCCAGTTTCAGGGGAAAAGTTTAAACTATTGACACCATTATGGTTGGAAAATGGTCTTCTCAGATTAAGTAATGTTCGTTTTTTTTCAGGTTGACCACTTTGTTGTAAAATCCATTCTTCAACTGTATCAATATGATCATATTGAGTATCTCTATTTGTCCATTGTAGATTTAAAGTTTCTGAGTCACAAGGATTAGGTTTAAAAGATTTTGAAAGAGCACCAGGACCTTGTGTTCCTGCTACAGAATAATGAAGATAAAACAGACCGTTATAATAAAATGATGGGTGAAATGCTAGGCCTAGTAATCCTCGCTCATCATATCCACCATTAGAAGTACCTAGCTTTATTATTTGAGACTGAATATCTAAAAAGGTATTTATAGCTCCATTTGAGATGTAAAAAATTTTTCCTACCTGAGTTGCAATAAATAAACTTTCACTTGAATCACCTGGCATGACAGTTGTTTTTAAAACAGTAGGTAAATTTATTTTATGAACAATAGGCTGTAAACTAACTTTAATTTTTTTCATTTAATATATACTCCTTATTATTATTTATTTATATTACAATAATATGATTAGCAAAGTTGCAATAACACAGAATTGTAGCTAAAAAACCATTTGTCACTATGTCACAAATAGAAATACATTTGATACCTTTAGCCCATTTGGTCAAATAGGAGGTATTGCAAAGAACCATCCCAATCAAAAAGATTTTGCATAGTAAAAAGAGCCTTTTTGTCCAATTTTCATATATTTATACAGAGATAAGTTTTAGATTTATTTCTATACAAATATATGAAAAGGGGTAGCTATATGAAAAAGGATTGTAAAAACTATTGTCACAAGTATAGTGACATGATGGGAAATAATACAGATGTAATGGGGATGGAAGACATAATGGGATCCAATAATTGTGTAATGGGAATGCAAGGTATGATGGACCATAATGGAAGTGTAATGGGGATGGAACACATGATGGAACATCAGCATGAAGATTTAATAGAAGCTCTACAACACTGTGAATCAGTTTGTGAACACTCAAAGACAATGATAAAAAGAAGACATGGATGCGAAGAAAGGATGACGCAACTTAGCCTTCTTCATGACTGTGCAGATATATGTATGTTAACTGCTAAGTTTGTTGCACGTATGAGTATGTATGATAGATCAATAGCTGGTTTATGCGCTAATATTTGTCAATGTTGCGGACAAGAATGTGCAAAATTCTCTGATCATCATTCTCAACATTGTGCAATGGTTTGTATGCATTGTGCAAGATTATGCTACGAATTTGCTACGGGATATTAACCTTAATATAAGTACAAGTTGTAAAGTTACTGATATATTTATCAGTAGCTTTTTTATGTGTGCCCAGCATGGGCAACAACTTGACGGGGAAAGTCCGTTGCGGGCTTGATAGTGGGAACCGCTAGCTAATGGCAAGGGTGTCCATCGTGAGGTGGAATCTGAAGGAAGCCTACGGCAAAGTCTTGGTCTGAGGAACACGAACTACATATGAGGCTATTGGAAACGGACGAGTTTGCGTAACAAGACAAAGTCCAACACTATCCAAAATTTCTAATAGTAAATGTAGCAGATATATGAGATGAAGGCTGTTGCTCTTACCTGGGGAGGTCTGATAGATATATCATTAATAGAGGATGAACTTCCTAGATGATAACCTACATAGTGATATGTAATTGAACTATCAGAAGTCAGCAGACGTCATAGTACTATTGACTGCGCAATCAATAGGAAGGACTGAACATTAAGGAGGTTTTCAACTTTGGATAAATTGAAGAACGTGGATAAAGTGCAGACAACTGAATATTCAGGCTACCGTGTGGAAGTAAAGTTGGAAACTGGAAATAAACATGGAGTGCATAGCGTAGCTTCGGTATTACCGAAGGTAGAAATAGAGAACCGTGCAAAAATATCTACTAATAATTTACTCGATAAAATCTTAGCAAAAGATAATATGTATCGTGCTATGCAACGAGTAATCAAGAATAAAGGTAGTCACGGTGTTGATGGAATAAAGACTGATGAACTTCACGACTATTGCAAAAAGCACTGGACTACAATGAAATCTAAATTATTAGATGGAACATACAAACCATCACCTGTTAGAAGGGTAGAAATACCTAAACCTAACGGTGGGACTAGGATGCTTGGAATTCCAACAGTAGTAGATAGAATGATACAACAAGCAATAGCACAAGCGTTGACATTTGTATATGAACCAATTTTCTCTAATAGTAGTTATGGTTTTAGACCAAACAGAAGTCAGCATCAAGCAATAAAGAAATCCTTAGAATATATAAATGAAGGATATAAATGGGTAGTAGATATGGATTTAGAGAAATTCTTTGATAAAGTAAATCATGACATTTTAATTGATAGATTATCAAGACAAATTAAAGATAAAAGAGTATTAGACTTAATAAGGAAATATCTTAAAAGTGGAATAATGTTAAATGGAGTTATCGTATCAAATGAAGAAGGAACTCCCCAAGGAGGACCATTAAGTCCGCTTCTATCAAATATAATGCTTGATGAGGTTGATAAAGAATTAGAAAGAAGAGGTCATAAATTCTGTAGATTCGCAGATGACTGTAATATCTACGTTAAAAGTAGAAAAGCAGGGTTAAGAGTTTTAAACAGTATTAAGAAATTAATTGAAAATGAATTAAAACTTAAAATAAATGAAAAGAAAAGTGCCGTTGACTTAGTTAGTCGCAGAAAATTTCTAGGATTTTCATTCTATTTTACAAAGGGCGGCGCCCAAATAAGGATACATGAAAGCTCATATAATAAACTAAAATCTAAAGTAATAGAAATTACAAATAGAAATAAAGGAATAGATATGGGATGGAGAATGTTGAAACTTAATCAACTTATGATAGGTTGGATTAATTACTTTGGCATAGCGAAAGCTAAAGGCAATATACAAAATATTGAAAAATGGATTAGGCGAAGACTTAGAGCATGTATCTGGAAACAATGGAAATTACCAAGGACGAAGTGTAAGAATCTTGTTAAACTTGGAATGGATAAATATAAGGCCTACCAATATTCAAATACAAGAAAAGGCTACTGGAGAATATCCGGTAGCCCAATCCTATCAAAAACACTTACAAATAAATACCTAGAAGAAATAGGATATATGAGTATTTCCAAGAGATATTTAAAAGTGCATGGAACTTAATGAACCGCCGTGTACCGAACGGTACGCACGGTGGTGTGAGAGGACGCTAAATAAAATAATTATTTAGCTCCTACTCGATATTTCATTTGCAGTTAAATTACAATTAATACACCTTCTAAATATAACTATATTTAGTTATATTTAGAAGGTGTATTAGTGATAGAAGCTATCTAGGTAAGTTTGCTAAATCTAATAAAGATAATTTACTAACAATTTCATAACCCTTTCCCTGGCCTTTCGGCTTAACAATTACTGTCCCCATGTTGGATATTGGACCCAATCCAATTCCCTCTGGAAAACTGTGAGCAATAATAATCTTATTGCTTCCCTGTGGCGGTAGAATTTCTAACCTTGTCTCAAGAGTATCTAATATCATTTTTTGTTCAGCATTAAATAAATTTCCGCTCAATCTATATATTTCAAACCAAAAGGGATCAACCTGCAGGTTTTGCCACCCAAAGGCCAATTGTGCTGTTTCTATGGTTCTACAAAAGGGGCTGGCTATGACGGGATAACTAATAGGAACTTGCAAACAGTAGAGAAAATTTCCGTAGTAAACTGCCTGTTTTCTCCCCATATCCGAAAGATTTCTTTGTGTAACACAATTTGAAAAATTAAATTTAGGCTGATCTATTCCTACTGTTGCTTCCCCATGCCTTGCATATAGTATATATCCGCCACCCCTAAGTGAATTTAGTAATGATTTGTTCAAATTAATCTATCCTTTCACATATTTTTATAAGCTTACTAATACTGTATGATTTTAACTTTAAATTGTTGTCATGGATAGCAACTGAGTAAATGTGTGTCTTAGAATTTCTCCAGGGGTACAGTTTTTGATAGTTTATATGAAGAACTTATTACTGTTTCAAAGAAGGGCAAATAGTGGTACAATTTTTTTATGTATAACTATATGAAAAAATATGTATATGAATATGTATGGAAGTTTAATAATTAACAGATATAATTATAATACTATATAAGATGTAAAAAATAGATATATTTAATAGAAAGGTGAATAGTTATGATATACAGTAGCAACTATAGAATTGGTATGGAGGAAATAGGAGTAAATAATGAAGCCACTAATAAAGCCATACTTGCAATAATGGAAGATGTATCTGGACTTCATAGTGACTATGTTGGATACGGACTTTTTCAAGTAGAAACTAAAAGAGTAGGATGGATGATTTTAGATTGGAAGCTGAAAATTATAAAAAGACCTAAGTATAATGACAAGGTAATAGCAGAGACTTGGTCAAGAGGAGTTAAAAGAATATATGCATATCGTGATTTTCAAATAAAAGATGAAGAAGGAAATGTAATCGCAGTTGCAACATCAAGATGGATATTGGTTGATATAGATAGGAGAAGACCATTAAGAATTACAGAAGATATTGCTAATTTATATGAAACAGAAGCAGATAAAAAAGTATTTGAAGAAGAAATGGAAGATGTTAAATACGAAGATTATATTTTCAAAAAAGACTATTATATCCAAAGAAGAGATATAGATATAAATGAACATATGCATAATCTAAGCTATCTAGATATGGCTTATGAAATTTTACCAGATGAAGTTTATAAGAATAAAGTTTTCCATAATGTGCGAATAGTATACAAAAAAGAGATAGTTTATGGAGAAAAAGTTGAATGCTATTATTTAGAACAAGATAATAAATATGTTGTTACAGCTAAAAGTAATGACAATATAAATGCCATAATTGAATTATCATAAAAGTGAATTATTTTACAAATAGCTTTACCTTAGATATTGAAGGCTTCAAATACTAAGGTAAAGCTATTTTTTAAATCTCCAATAGCTGCAATTATTATATAATGCGAAATACTTGTACATATGATAACATATGTATAAATATGTATTTATGGAATTGAGGAGAAGATAATGAAAAGATTTTTATTTGGGGTAATCATATCTTTCTTAGGAATAGTATTTTTTGCATTTTGTTTTGCTTATGCAATAATAAATCCAGGAGTTTATGATAATATAGAAGGACTAATTGGTTCATTGCTTGTAAATGACTTGATGATACCTTTTATTATTTCATTTATTATTTTAGTCGTAGGATTATTAATTTGTGGATATGAGGCATATTTTAATAAATAATATTGTATTTAGATTTAGCTAAATTTTTAATTTTTTATGAACAATATTAATGTATTATGAAATAAATATTATAATTATTTTATGATTTCGCGAAAATATTTGTTTTAGTGGACACTTTTTTAGTTAATGTATTTAAGACAATTTGTATTTACTTAAAAAGAAAATAGTAATTATATGGGATTATTTAAAATGGGGGATAATTTGAGATGAACATGAGTTTTGAAATGTATTATTAAACGAGTACTTCTCAAAACCCAAAAGAGCAAATCCATATATGCTAAAGATATAGACAGAGTATTTGCTAATGGATGGTATTCACCTTTCTCTAATGGCGTAGGTTATGTTGATACAAGAATAAAAATTTCATCTAGAAACCCTAAAGTTAAAGGTAATTGGTAAAGAATATAAAAATGTAATTTGAATAAAAAACTCCTACATAAATTATTTTGTCGTAGGAGTTTTTTATTATTTAATATTCAATCTTATTGCCGTTAGAATCATACATTTCAGTAATTGTATAAACAGATTTGTTAATTTTTTCTTTATTATCTTTTATCAATCTTTCTAGAGCTTCTTTGTCATTTTGTGAGTCTTTTAACTTTATAGTATTCTCTATAAAATCATTCATAGCAATAATTATCTTATGTGGATGGTTACCTTCAGAAGAAACTGTGTTTACAAGATAATATGTTAAATAATAATTTTTTTCTAAATCATTTTTAAATTTGTTATTTTTATACTCTGATTCTAAATATTGTAATGTTTGATCTTTTAAATTTTGATTTGTATTAACAGATAAATCATCTAAAATAACAAGTTTATTTATTAACTCTATCTTATCTGATGAATTCTGACTTTCTGAAGAAATGTTTTTTGCATTTTGTGCATACTTAAGAATTTGATCTAAGGATGTTATATTTAATTCTTGAATTTGCTCTTTATTTTTTATTTTATCTAAATTTTGACTATAGGCGTTATTAACATCATCAGCACTACTTAACTTAGTCAAATCAATTTGAGAAACAAAAGAACTACATCCAACTAAAGTTAATAATAGTAAAAAGCATGAAATGTTAATGAAACTTTTTTTTATCAATTAAGCTACCTCCTATCTAATCTATATCTAATAAACCAATTTTTACATATATATAGGTTCAAGTTACCTATATATTCTTTCCTAATTGTGAGCATCTAGAAATTTAAGTACAAAGGGTGTAAACATGAAGAGTATCATATTATAAAAATTGATGAACCCTATTATTAATGATATCACTAATAACTTTATTTTAACATGTAATATATTTATCTAATATATAAAAATAATTACAAGTTGATTATATGGTGTTCATTGATTTTTCATGTTAGGCAAGTCAAGCTATTGGAATACCTTGACTATGATGCACAGCCTGCCGAGGGTGCAGCTCTTGATAATTTATGTCAAAAACATGCTATCTATTTTTGTTGAATTAAAGCATAATGGAGAAATATTCAGAAATATTTTTAAAAAAACAAGGAAATATAAAATTTTAGTAGTATATATAAACAGGTAGATGATACTCTTGCAAGAAACAATCAGGGAACTGGAATAGGCCTTTCTCTTGTAAAGTCTTTGGTTGAACTGCATGGTGGACAGATATATTGAAAAAATCAAATAAATCTTCAAATTATTTAAATAGCTAATTTAAATTTGTAATTTTATATTTGAAAGTAAGAGATCATATGTTGTACTGATCACAATTGTTAGACCAAAATTCTAAGAAGTGAAAAGCAGTATAATGTTACAAGATGCTCTTTTTTTATGTAAAAGAGGGGGGAGGAATAAATAAATGAATAATTCAAAAAATGTTAAATTACTATACTGTATTTTAGGAAGTTTTATGCTTACATTACTTCAAACGCCAATGTTTATTCAGGCAACGTACGCAATCTTTGATGGTAGCGTAGGTGCTAATTTATTTACAGAGTTGCTATATAGAGTATTTGGGGTGATATCTTTCGTTGGAGTTATTTTATTCATAGTATTTTCATGTAACTTAATTATAAGTAATATTAAGTTTAATAATAAATAAACAAATTTATTATATTGTAAAGGGTATGCAACTAAAATGATATATTTATATAAAGTAAAAGGATGATAACTAAAAAGGGGGATTTTATGAAAATAGGAGAAAATGAATTGCTAAAAATAAACACATTTGACCTGCTAGATACAGAAAGCCTAGAAGAATATCTAAGTAAAAAGGCACTAGAATGATGGATGATAAGTAAAGTAAGCAAAATGCTTTTAACCTTTGAAAAAACAGATCCTAAACCTATAAAATTCTTTGTAGACATTACAGATAGACATCCATTAGAAATTAAACATGTTCCAACCAAGGAATATATAGATTCTGCTAAGGAAGAAAACTTGGAACATATTTGTGGCAATGATGATTTACAAATATTCATAAATAGAGGTAGCCCAAAAAGAATAGAGAAGAAAAAATTGAAATTTAGCAAAGTGTTTATGGGTGAATTTGGAATTTTAATTAATATATTTTTAATAATATTGCTTTCTTTATTAAATTATTTATCATCTACAAAGTTTTTTATACTTTTTATAAGTAACAAGTCTTTTATAATTTGGACAATAGCAATAACTATTTTTATAATGATGCCCTATTTAGTATTGGGTTATATAAGTATAGGGTATTTACAACTTGATAACAGCAGCAATATTTCAAAAGAGGAGATGCCTTTGTCCTTGGAGGATTTTAATGTGGATATTGAAAAAGGAAGAGAGTGTACTAAATCAAGTTCCTCATCTCCTTTTGCAAAGTATGTTGAGTATTATGATGATACCTATAAAGAAACAGTTCAAAAAGCTTATGATGAAGCAAGCAATAGCTATTATAACGAATATTCACATGAGTATACAGCTAGTATATTATACTCAATATTTGAGAGTGAATATGACAAAATCATAAATAAGGCTTTAGATTCTTTTTTAGACGAATATAGTGACTATGATGTTTATTATAAAAAATTAACGGATAAAGATGAATTAAAAAACTGAGGAGCAAAAGAAGTTTATGTATCAGATTTTATGGATGCTAGGATAGTTGTTTATGATAATAGGATTATAAGAATTAGTAGTGAATTGGGTTATAATAAGGAAAATATAAATATGATTAAAAGTAAAATTGGTGCTCAAAAGTAAAAAAGAGAATACAAATTAGTCTTTAATTTTAATGAGATATGAATTATAAATACAATTTTAATGTAGGGGATGCTTAGTTATGATATTATGGTTTTTATTGGAGTTTTATTAATGGAGCCTATATTTACATCCTTACCCGTAAGTTTACCTGGATTTGTACCATACTTTATAATTTTATTTACTCTCATGATAGCATCTCGATTATTACTAAAACCTACATTCTTAAAAAAATAAATTTCAAATTTAGAGGGGGAGATATAGCATATATGAAATTATTTAAAATTTATTTTAGTCCCCCAGGTGGAACTAAAAAAGTAGCAGATTTAATAAGTAGACAATTTGATTTTGAAACAATAGAATTAGATTTGTCAAATAGAATGGGAGATTTCTCGAAATCTACATAAGACCTTTGCATTATAGCAGTTCCGTCTTTTGGTGGCCGTGTACCAATGGCAGCAATGGCTAATATTAAGAGAAGCTAAAGGGAAATGGTTCAAAAGCTATTTTAGTAGCAACATACGGTAAGAGAGCATATGAAGATATATTGTTAGAATTGAAAGATACATTAATAACATTAGGATTTTTCTCCATTGCAGCAATAGCTTCTGTTACAGAACATTTTATTGTGCATAAATTTGCCACTGGAAGACCAAATTTACAAGACAAAGAAGAATTGATAAAATTTTCTAGTGAGATCAAAGAAGTCTTGAAACAGTCAAAAGTTACTAGAGATTTGTATGTACCGGGGAATAATCCACATAAATATTCTCTCAGAAAGATATTATTAATCGTCTTAATATTGAAATATCTAATTTAGAGAAATATCAAGTTCAATATTGGCCAATATTTGAGCTTGATACCAATGAACTGATAGGATGTTGTGGATTGAGGCCTCGTAGATCTAATGAGTACGAAATAGGCTTTCATTTATGAAAGAAATATTGGAATCAAGGATATGCAACAAAAGCTACAGAGTGGTTATTGGAATTTATGAGGGAAAAGTACAATCAAATTACTTTATTTGCTGATGTAGTAGAGAATAACATAGCAAGTGAAAAAATTCTTCAACATTTTGGATTTAAATTTATTTCAGAAAAGCATGATTTTGTGCGTAACGGAGTAAAAATGAAAATTCATAACTATAGATTATGAGAACAATATCCATCTTAGTAAATTCCGATTTATAGACCCGATTTGGTGAACAATAGTTATATAATACGTCATAATATCGAGTTGTACTTTTACCTTAATTTATATAAATAAATTAAGGTAAGTTACTTGGCATATGTTGTGTAAGGTTAACTTGACATACAAAAAACAATATTATATTATAAATGTAAGGTAAACATTACAGGAGTGATATTTATGAAAAATAAATTAAAACAGTTTCGTGAAGAATTAGGGCTAACCCAAGAACAATTAGGTAAACTTGTAGGTGTGTCAAGACAGGCAATTAATTCAATTGAAACGGAAAAATTTGAACCGTCTATATGGTTGGCTTATGATATTGCGAGGATATTTCATAGTACAATAGAAAAAATTTTTATTTTTGAAGAAAGTGAGAGAAAATCAAGATCAGAGCAAAGTAGAGGTGTAATTTAAATGGCATTAAGGCAAATTAGACTGTTTGATGATGACATACTGAGAAAAAAGAGCAGAGTAGTTGAAACTGTAGATGATAAAATAAGACAGATATTGAATGATATGGCAGATACCATGTATAATACGGAAAATGGTGGAGGATTAGCTGCCCCGCAAATAGGTATATTGAAGCGATTAGTTGTGATTGATATGGGGCAAGGACTTATAAAGTTAGTTAATCCAAAGATAATTAAACAAGAAGGAACACAAGAAGTTATAGAAGGTTGTTTGAGCATTCCAAATAAATGTGGAAAGTTAATAAGACCTTGGAAAGTAACAGTACAAGCATTAAATGAAAATGGAGAGGAAGTTATATATACAGGGATAGGAGACTTAGCAAAATGCTTTTGTCATGAAATAGACCATTTAGAAGGCATACTTTTTACTGATTTAGTTACTGAATATATTTATTAGTGTTATTTAATATAACTATTGAATTTAGTCAATAATTTTCTTAAGTTTTGGTGTAACTGCAACTTATGTTAACACGAATCATTAATATATTGAGAAGAAAGAGAGTATTAGCCTAATACCCTCTTTTTTATGCTTAAAAAATTACACACATAAATTATTTATGAACTTCTTAGAGCGATAATGAATGTTACAATAGTTACAAAGTACGAACTGAAGTAGATATATGATATTCAGTCAAACATGTATAGGAGGTATAAAAATGATAGAAAAGAGTAACAAAGATTTGCTATCGGTTGTTGTAATGATGTGTGGAGTAGCAGGTTCAGGTAAGACTACTTATGCACAACAACTTGAAAAAGAGGGGTATATACGTCTTTCTATTGATGAAAAACTATGGTCTACATATGGACGCTATGGAATAGATTATCCTGTTGAGAAGTATGACGAATATTCTGAGATTGTAGAGCAAAAACTATCTCAACAGTTAACAATTCTTATCCAACAGAAAAAAAATGTAGTTATTGACTTTAGTTTTTGGCAACGTGCAAAACGTGGTAGATATAAAACACTTATTGAAAAAGCGGGGGGCCAGTGGAAATTAATTTATATGAAAGCTACCCCTGAACTTTTGCAAACACGACTAAAAAAAAGAAGTGAGCGCTTTGATGCCAATGCTGCTTTTCCAATCACAGATGATATCTTAACTGCTTACCTCCATGGATTTGAAGAACCATTGAATGAAGGAGAAATAGTAATAGAGCAATAACTCAATAACAAAGTTTTTGAAAACTATGCGCAATGTCTATATTTTACTTAAGACGTAATGTTCTTAAATTATTACGCAAGGGTAGAATATTGTTTGGATAAATTGATATATGAAGAGGATTATGGGAAAACACAATTAAAAGTGCAATCCGATAATTCTAGTTGGCATGGAGTTGTTGAATTATGTTTTGAAGGGCTTATTGCATTAAATTTGAGAGGTCTAGGAGAAAATCGCACAAGAGAGATATACGCTGCAACTTTAATAGTTAATGATGAAAGTGTATTTTGGGCAGATGATGAATTAGAAAATGAAGATTATAATTATAAGGGAACATATATAAAAGCATTGAATCTGAAATGGCGTAAAATAAATTAGCTCATCTTTTAGTTTATTTTTTTTTATTATATTATATTAGGGTCTTTAAAATAAAGTGTGTATTCTTCCATAAAGTGGTGATAATTTAGATATTAAAAATCATTACAAAAGGAAGGTGCACACTTTTTATGTTTAATAAAAGCGAAATATTAAAATCACTATTAAA
>NZ_JAHZMO010000062.1 GCF_020748185.1 Terrisporobacter petrolearius
TACAATAATTATAGATGTCAATGGAATTTAAAAAAGCTGACTCCTAATAAGTATAGAAGTCAACTTTTAATGACGGCTTAGCCAGTCGTTTTTTCTAGTGTCCTTGACAAAGGGTCCATTTTAATATTTTTTAGTAACTACTTTGATCTTTAATTGTTTATAATATTATTAAATATTTCTTGCTACTTCATATGCATCCCAGATAGCGTACATAATATTTTGTACTTTATTAGCATCCCCAATCATTCTTACTCCTGGATGTAAAAACTTAATTTCATCATATAATGATTTTTCAGAATTATATCCTATAGCAAGTATTGCTGAGTCTGATTTTATTATTTCTTCTTTTCCATCCACTTCAATAACAAAACCATCTTCTATCGATTTTAAAATTTTAGCACCACATTTTACATTAATTTTCTTAAAATCAACTAAGTCTTTTAACATATCATGATTTGCATGACATAAAGGACCTCCAACTTTCAATATATCATCCATCATTTCAACAATAGTTACATCTTTTCCTTGATCTTTTAACCATAGGGCAGTTTCACATCCTACTAAACCACCACCTATAATTATAGTTGACTGTCCAGCATCCTCTTTTTTAAGTAGTACTTCCTCAGCTGTAAATACCTTTTTAGGTCCTTCTATAGATAATTTTCTCGGTCTAGATCCTGTTGCTATAATTACTGTGTCTGCTTCGTAATTTTTAACAGTTTCTGCTGTAGCACATGTTTTAAAATCTATTTTTACCTCAAGTTTTTCAAGTTCTAACTCATACCACTTCACAAGAGCAAGGTCATCTTCTTTGAAATCTGGTGCTCCTGCTGGAATTAAATTTCCGCCTAACCTTTCAGACTTTTCTATAAGTACCACATTGTGACCTCTTAGTGCTGATACCCTTGCAGCTTCACATCCTGCAACTCCACCACCTATGATTAGTACTTTTTTCTTTTCATCTGCCTTTTTAACTTCTAGCTCTTTTTCTCTACCACAAGCTGGGTTAACTGCACATGATATATTTGCATAAGTCTGTAATCTTCCCATACAACCTTCTTGGCAAGAAAGACAAGGACGAACACTTTTGTAATCATCTGCTAATATTTTATTTGGTATTTCTGCATCTGCAAGTAGTGGTCTAGCAAGACCTATCATATCAGTTTTGCCCTCTAAAATAGCTTCACTAGCTAAATCTGGATCTTCCATTCTTCCCGCACTAATTATAGGAACATTTACATTGTTTTTAAGTATTTCATTGTAAGGTAAGTATAATCCCTTTTCTTGATACATAGGTGGATGACTCCAGTACCATGAGTCATATGATCCTACATCTGCATTTAGGGCATCATAACCTGCATCAACTAGTATTTTAGCTGCTTCAATTCCTTCTGGAATATCACGTCCCATCTCTTGAAATTCTTCATTTGGTAGTCCACCTTTACACCAGTCTTTTATAAAACTTTTAATACTATATCTTAAAGATACTGGAAAATCTTCTCCACATCTCTTTTTAATCTCTTGTACAATTTCACATGCAAAACGTAAACGATTTTCTAAACTTCCACCATATTCATCAGTTCTATTATTAAATAATGCAATTGCAAACTGATCAATTAGATACCCTTCATGAACAGCATGAATTTCTACACCATCAAATCCTGCTTTTTTTGCGATTTCTGCTGATTCTCCAAACTTTCTTACATATTCTTTTACTTCGGCATTTGTTAACTCACGACACGTTACACCTTTTAAAAATCTATGAGGTATTGGTGAAGGTGCTACCGCCACATCTCCTACTATTGACGGAATACTAACACGTCCAAAACCTCCAGATAGTTGTAAAAATATTTTAGAGCCATAAGCATGAACACGTTCTGTCATAGCTTTTCCTCTAGTAATAAAACTAAGTGGATTAATAGTTGGACAAGGCATAGATGGTAGTGCACATTTTTCAATATCATTCTCAACCATAGTTACCCCAGTCATGATTAGTCCAGTTCCACCTTTGGCACGTTCTACATAGAACTCTTCTCCTCTTTCATTGAAACTCCCATCAGGATTACATAATCCCCCTGGCCCCATTGGAGCTAGTACAAATCTATTTTTTATCTCCAAATTACCAATTTTTATTGGCTCAAATAAAACTTTATACTTTTCTTGCATCATATTATCCTCCCCTAATACTAAATTTGTTTTGTAGTGAATCACTATCTAACATTCAGTATAGGATATGAAGTAACTTTATCTGCAAGTGTATTGTTAATTTTTTATTAATGTATATTATTTTATGGGTATCCATAGCTCAATGTATGTATGTAATTTAGCAGGTTTCTCTACTTCCACAATCAAAATTTTCCCTATAATATCTCCTGCTATTTCCAACCCTCTAGACTTTGCATAGCTCAGTCCTTTCTCAAATACCACATTTGGATTTAAGGTTAGTTCATCATCTACCCTTTGTATTGTATGCAAACAGGAAGTACTTTCTAGTATTTTAATATTTAAATCCATTGGCAAATTTAATTCATTTGCTTTGTCATCTAAAACAATATATCCAAAGTTGCTACAATTATTTTCCATATGTTTTATAACAGCTAATTGTACTGTTGGCATTGCTTTTACCCATTGGTGAACTACTTTTTGTGATTCTCTATTTTTTGAAATCCAACCGCATTCTTCATCATAAAAAAACAATATTTTAGGTAATTTATCAAATTCATATTTATCTAATAATTCATCAATAAGATAAATACTATTCATATTTTCTTCCATTGATTCTGCCAACTCTTGATAATATCTAGCTTTTTCATATGCTTGATTTTTGAATTCTTCCATTCTTTCTTTAATAATAAGACGATTGTTTTCTTCTCCACTAAACTGTTTAACTATCATCTTCATGGGAATTTCCATGTTTTTATACTTGGTATAAGATAAAAGACGAAACACATCAACCACATTATAATAACGATTGCCGTTTATTTCTTTATTAACTTTAATTAAATTTTCTCTTTCAAAATATCTAATAGCACTTGTTGTAACTCCTAATAATTCAGCTAAATCGGTTATACTATATTTCATTTTAAAAATTTCCTTTCTACCTAAAGTTACTTTATGTATTTTTATCCATTGGACTATTAATCAAGTCATATATTTATTTTATCACACCCAATATATGGTATAGAAAGGAATTTCATTTATTTTTAGCCGTTTTTTATTTCTTTCATTAACTCAAAAAAATATTTTGATTCATGAGTCTTATAAAGATTTAACCATAAATTTAATACTTCTGGTTTAAAAACATTTAACAATCTTAATACCTCAACTGTAAATTCTAAGGGGGCTATACCTGAAGCTGTAACTAAATTTTTATCATTTACTGCAACTTCTCTCTTATAATACGTTTCTCCATAATAATTAGGTACTGTCATTTTAAGATATTCCAAATCATTACTTGTATGATATGATGAATCTAATAATCCCTTCTTTGCTAGTCCTAGAGTAGCACCACAAATTGCTGCAACTAAAGTACCTTTTTCCAAAGCTTCTTTTGCTTTTTCTAGTATGGGTTCGTGAACTTCCCATGTCCAAGTTTCTCCTCCTGGTAAAATTAAAACATCTTCACTATGAAGACTACACTCATCCATAGAAATTTCTGCTATTACTCTCAATCCCCCCATTGTTGTTATAGGGTCTTTATCAATTCCTACTGTAATTACATTTATTGGATCTAACCCCTTTTTAAAATATCTTCCTGTGTTTAGTCCTGCAGTCAAATATCCCACTTCCCAATCTGACATAGTATTAAATACATAAAGATATGCTTTTCTAATTTTCATAATTTCCACTCCTTTTAAGTTAATTAGTATAACTTATTATAAAATAACTTCACTGACATATTGCGTCAGTGAAGTTATTAAACTTGATAATATTCTATTAACTCCTTTAAAGCTTCAATCATTTTTTCCTTCAATTTTAGTGGTTCAATTATCTCAATAGACTTTCCATAAGGTATAATCAAATTAGGTACATATTTATAAATTACTTCTTCTTGAAGTAAAAATATTACTTCATTTGAGTTTCTTTCTTTAATACGATGTGCTAAAAACCAGTTCTGACATAAATTATCCAGAGCATTTCTTTTTCCTCCTATAATTAAAGGTCTAAGACCTTTCTTGTCTTCTTTATACTCCAGTAATGTTTTCATAAAAAATTTACTAGAAGAAAATGGTTCTGGAGGATTGAAAGCAATTTGTGTATCTATAGTACTAATAATTCTATCTACTCTAAAATTACGAATTTCATTTCTCAAATGACAAAATGCTACTAAATACCAATTATTATTCCAGTAAACAATCCCATATGGATCAATAAGTCTTTCTTTTACTTTTCCTTCACTACCAGTGCAATACTTAATTTCTACTGATAATTTATTTACTATATTATGTTCAAGTTTTTTTAGCAATGACTCTACAGAAGATTTTCCAATTGGTTTTATTACTTCAAATCCTGCTAAATGTTGATTTAGAACTTTTTCTTGCTCTTGATTTGAATACATTTTTATCTTTGACGTTGCTTTATCTAATTCCTCATTAAAAAAATAGCCAGCTTCTTTTGCAAGCATAGCAGCATGAAGTAATGCTGTTTGCTCTTCAATGTGAAAAAAGAGAGGTGCTTCAACAAAATTATTCAATAATGTGTACCCTCCATTGTGACCTGAATCAGAAATAATAGGAACACCACTGGCACAAAGTGTATCCATATAACGATAAACAGTTCTTATATTAATTTCTAGTTTTTCAGATATTTCTTTTGCAGTCACCTTTTTATCTGAACTTAACATCCACAAAATTAACATCATATTATCAATTTTAGCCATGGCATTTCACCTCTTTTATAATATACACAAGCATAATACAGTTTATAAATTTATTATATTTAATTCATTCTCTCATTTCTACTTACATAAAAAATACATTGATAAACTTATCAATGTATTTTCATGGTAAATATATATCCTATCGAAACTCTCTAACATTTTGCTAATATCAACTATATTCTATAAATTCCATATTGTCAATAAACTGAATTTCATATTTAAACATAACAAATAATCTACTACTTAATATTTAATAATCGGTCTAAGTATATTGATTTAACTTGTTCATTTGCTAAAGCTCTCTTAGCTGGAGGTAATTTTAGTATTGCAGATAGTATAGCTGCCATTACCCTATGGCTATTTAATGCCTTATTATCAAATATAAGTTCTTGTAATTGTCCTTTTTCTATGGCCATTAGAACTACCCTATGGACTGAGTTTGCAGGAGTTATTATTTTTTCTTTTCTTTTCAAAAGTATTATGCTGCTTTTGGGGCAATTTCTAGCACAAACTCCGCATCCTAAACAAACTTCCTCATCAATTTTGATTGTGTCTTTATCATTTTCCTTTATCTTACTTATTGCTCCTATAGGACATGCTTTTACACATTTTCCACACCCTATACAAGAATCGTAATTAATATTTGGTATGAAGCTAGTTGTTGATACTGGGTGCATATTCCCAAATTTTCTAGCTGCTAATAATGCTTCACAACAACATCCACAGCAGTTACATATAAAACTTACTCCCTTTCTTACATTTTCACCACATTGAACTAAATTATGTTCATATGCTTGATGTAATAATTCTTTACACTCAGAAGCATCTATTCTTCTTGCATAGTTGTATTTTATTAAAGAATTTGCTGTTCCATTAAAAGTCATACATATGTCCATAGGAGCATCACAACCTTTGCCCACATGTTTCATTTTATGCCTGCAATAACACATTCCTACCCCTATATGCTCAGCTTCTTCTATTATGTGTGTGGCTCTTTCATAATCTAATATAGTGACTTCGTTATCACTACTTAATACTTCTTCTTGAACAAAAACTCTTCCTAATTTTGTTTCTGATAAATAAAATAAATCCTTTATAAAATCCTCTTCAACATTTAGATATTGATAATAGAGTTCTGATAAAAGTTTCTGATCAATATCATTTCTAGTTCTCATCAAAGCGAACTCTATAAATCCAGCCATTGGTGGAGGAAGTATATATTGTTTTCCCTTATCATCTTCTATATCTAGTAAAATTGCTTTACTAGCAAGTGTATCTAGAACTTTTAATGCTTCATTTTCACTTACGCTCCATATACTAGCAGCCGTTTTTACTCTAAAGGCTTTAATTGGTAATTGAGCAACTAATTCCGCTTCTTTTTCTGTAAATAACATAGCTAGTATTTTGTACAAAGTTTTTGATGGAGGGGCTCCTTGGGGAAATCTGTTTAACCTTTCTTCTAAACTTTTATATCCATTTTTTGAACTTATATGCGACACCTATATCACCCTTTTATTTATTATCTAAATTATTGTATAAAACAAATAATCTCATTTTACATTATGTAACTATTACTGTTTTTTTATAATAGTATATGAGATTTATATATTAACAAATTACTTGTTTAAACAAAAAAATGGCCACCCCACTATTTTAGTTGTAAAGTCCTCTTGATTACAGCATCTAGTGCGAATTAGCATATCGTGCAGGAATATCTAAATCTCCTCCAACTTTGTATGGTCCACATAAATTTATTGTCAGCACTTTATTCAAATTTAGTTTTGCAATAACTTAATATTCTATTTCTATATTTCCTCCACATTTTCTTCTGTAAATCTATCTTTACACATTTCTCTTAGTATTTTTAATTCTTCACTATAGTCTACTTTACTTTCGTCCTTATCATATGGAAGTATCTCTATTGTTTTTATCTCAAAATTCTCTTCTTTATTTTCATTCCAGTCTTGTTGCAGTTTTTTACATTTATGACTGTTAAGCTTTAATTTAAATTTATCTCCATTTATAGTTGCCTTTATATTTTTATCATAACCTAAATAAACAGTATTTGTTTTTATAGACTTAAACATATATACACCCATCTCTGGCTTCATTTCTTTATATTGTTGTAACAATTCTTTTTTCTTTAATTTATCCATAATTCATCACCTCTTTTATTAGTATTCTCTACACCTTTTCTTACCTAAAATCTATTTTTTAATTTATTAACGCATATATATTATTACTTTATTTATTAATTTATATCATTTCAACATACTAATCAATCTACGCTCCGTAGAACTTTATTCTACAAAGAGTATATTAATGTAAATGATGACTCTATCTATTGCAGTTTATCATGTCCCTACAAATATATATCATGTTGGATTATTATTAAAAAGTTATAATAATACATAAATCAACTGGCTTGAACAACGACTATAGTCTTAAAAATATATAGAAGGCTTTTTTAGAATTTCTATATATTCTACTTGTTCTACTCTTTCAAGTCTTTCATCAATAATTTCCTTTGCTTTATCTTTGAATTTATTAGTTACCTCAATGAAACACTCTTACAATTATTTTACATTTTTTCTATAGAGTTCATTATATTTATAATAGCTTAAAAACACAATAATAGTTTGAAAAAATGAGTATTTAAATTAAGTATGATATATATAAATATAGGGCAACATTAGAATAAATAGTCATTAAAAAAGGAGCAGACATATATATATGATTAAAAAATTAATTATTATCATTTTAGTTAGTATTTTTATGGTACCTTTTTCTTCTGAACTTGTACATGCACAAGAGAAATGCTATCCCAAAGTGGAAAATTTGCAAGGTAAAGATAAATTAATATCTGAGTTAGCTGAGTTAAAACGAATTCGAGAAAATATGCGTACAATTAATATTACAGCTGATTTAAATTCAGAAGGTTTAAAGCGTGCAAATCAACATATAAACGCATATTTGACAGAGCTTAATTCAGTGAGAAATAATTTAGCAAAACACAGGATTAGTTATGAAAACTCTTTTGCTGATTTGTATTTTTCGGAAGAAATTCAATTTATAGCCGATAGTTATATAATAAGTTTAAGACAACAACAAAATTTATTGAAACAGTTAGAAGCAAATAACATTGATGCAAACTATTATTTGAATCTGATTATCTTACTCCAGCATACTACTATGTAACATTAGGAGATCGAATGTATGCATATATAGATGATTATTTTTCTATCTTATAAAAAATCATATTGAATTATAGACTACCTCAAGTTTATATAGATTAAGTTTATATAAGCTTGAGACTATTAATAACTTCAGGAATTGCCTTTTTTAACAATAACTCATAAAATTCTATAATATCTTAGGTATTGTTTTTATTAACTCTAATCAAACTTTGTAAGATAAGTCCATCGATAGTAGCTAATAATACAGAACTTAACGCATTTACTTTGGACATAGGAATATCCTTATAAGTTAAAATTAACAACTTTGCAACATCTATCACCCAAGTATTATATTTATCTATCGTTTTATTCTTCATTTACCTTTATTCCTAAAACAGTTAAGGATAATTAGATTTTATTTTCTGATTCTCTTTCAAATCTATCGATAAAACTTTCCAATACATTATCTAAAATATCAGAATTCATGTATTCAAACTTTATGGTTTCATTTTTGCGATATTCTTCTAGAATTTTATTTGTGACATCTATAAAAATTGTATCTGCTAAGTTCATTTTCCACTTTCGACATACTAGCCTTTATAGTGTATCTTTATTTATAGTATGTATTGTCATCTCTCTTTTGAATTTCTATATAAGTAATATTAGAAATCTTAACTTTACAAGCATGGTTTTTTCGTTTATAGCAATTTAACTTCCTTTATTTTTATTAGTGTTTTTCTTCATGTTATTATTGATGTTAACATATTTTTAAATTAACAAAAAAATACATTGATAACTTTATCAATGTATTTTCGTGTATTTCAATGGTGGAGACGAATCGCATCAATCATATCCAACATTTATATTTGCACTTTTCTACATAATTTTTACTACAGGGTCGTTGAAAGAAACGTCGTTTCTTTCTTCCTAAATAATACATATTTATACTGACTTTTTGTTATAAATATATATTATTTAATACTTTGTTTAAAGTTAAATATATTACAAGGATCATACTTACGTTTTACTTCTTCAAGTCTATATTTATTTTCACCATAATACTCGTACATGTATTTTTTAATAGGGTAATACGGAAAATTAATATATGATCCTTCCGTAATATAGTAAATATCGTCAATATTATATTCTATCCAATTTTTATTGATTTCTTTATAACAATTATTTTTAAATATTGTTTCAATGAGCAATATATAAAAGCTATCTCTATAATAAAAAGCTGTATCAAATTTATCCACTTCACTTACTTTTCCACCCAATCCATACAAATTTAAATTAATTTCTTCACTGCCTCTAGGTCTTGGTTGGTTTATTATCTCCACTAAATTCTGTAATGTGCAATAATCATAGTATTGTTTAACAAATCCTGAATAGCTCTCAAAATATTGATACTGAGGATATACAAAACCTAGTAAAAGTACAGCCTGTAAGAAAGAAACATAATTATATTTTAACTTAAACCCTTTAATTTTTCTAAATGGTTCTAATAATCTATATAATTCATCTGGTGTTCCATATAAAAGTCCTCTACAGTTTATATTGATTCCATTGGCTACCGAGTTAGATATGCTTCCTCTCATGTTAATTTCAGGCACAGCATTAGTAATAAAATGCTGCCAAACATCTAAAAATTCAATTTGAGTATATTTACTCGGATTTGAAATGCTAAATTCAAATTTAGTTACTTTCTCTACTTTTAGAGGTAGTTCAAATGTCATAGTAACAACTACTCCAAAATTACCTCCTCCTCCACCTTTACATGCCCAAAATAAATCTGAATTAGTACATTTATTTGCTGTTATTAATTCACCTTCATAGTTTACCATCTTCAATTCCAACAAACTATCACATGTAAGGCCGTATTTTCTACTTGAGTATCCCCATCCACCTCCTAAGACTAGTCCACTTATGCAAACTGTTGGACAGGCACCTCCTGGAAATGGGAATCCCATTCCACCTAGAAAGGTATAGAGTTGCCCTAGTTTAATTCCATTTTGTACTGTGAAAGTACTTTTTTCATAATCTATTTTTATGCTATTTAAATTGCTTATATCTATAACAGCCACACCATTTCCTATTGAAAATCCCTGATAATTATGACCTCCGCCTCTTACTCTTATTTCTAATTTTTTTTTCACACTATGAACTACAGCTTTTTGGACATCTTCTATAGACGTACAGTATATGATTTCCTCTGGGTATTTATTTATAGCTCTATTCCATACTAGTCTAGCTTGATTATAATACTCATCCGCAGGAGTTATTATTTCTGCCATTTTCATCACCTAAAATTTTTTTGATTTAACATAATACATATAAGTATTATTTATATATATGCTATTTTTATTATTTTGTGATATTTTTCGACATTGTAATTGATTATTTATTTTAATTTTAGTCAATAAAAAACACACTAATTATTATAATCAATGTGTTTTCGTAGATTTCAATGGTGAAGATTTCATTCCTTTGGGCATCTTTTACAATAAATTTGTGACTTGCTTTATAAGGCAACTAGTTTTATTTCGTATATTTGCCTAAATATTTAAATTTTTCAAGTTAATTTTAATGTGCTTCAATATACTTTTCTAAATCATCATGGTATATTCTAAGATTTAATTCTTGAGGTTCTGTTTTTTGATTTAATACCAATTCTAACATATGATGAGCCGTTTTTCCCCCTATTGTCATAGATTTAATACAAGAAACACAATACACAACTACATCTTCGCATGGCATTTGCTTAGCACGTTCCTTTTGCTTTTTATGTATTTCTCCTATAGGTAGTGTTGGATAATAACTGTCTCCACAACAAATAGATTTTGTTTTACTAAATTCTGAATCAATAACTTTGATGTTCATTTTTTCTAAAAGATTTCTAACAGCACTGTGCACTTGAGGTTTAGGTCTATATGCACATGAGTCTTGCACGGATACCTCCAGGCCTAAATAATCGGGTAATGATAAATTTTCAATATTATCTAAAATTTCCCAAATAGATATTGTTTGTATACCTTCATATAGGGACCTAAATCTTTTATCGCAACCCGCACAATTATTTATAATTGTAGATCCTTGTGGTAATTGTGGATTATGATGGCAACAAAGGCTGTGCATTTTAACTGTGCCAAAATATTGGTTCAATATTTTTAAAATTTCATTTCCTGCATGGGGCTTATATACATTCATAGCACAACCTGGATTAAAATAACATTTATCCATATCAATATCTTCTATTTTGATGCTTTCCAATATAGTCTTACTCATTTGATTACTCATATTTGTATTTCCTTTCAAGTTAAATTAGAATTTTTGTTATTTGTCATACTATTACAACGACTTGTCCTTCTATATACCATAGGAGATATTCCAACCCTTTAAAAAAACTGTAAAAAGAGGATAGCCCTCCAAAACCAACGGAATATACAATATCAATAATCGCATCATCTGCTGTTTTTAAAAGAAATTTTACTTCTTCTAAGCGTAAATTTGCAATATACTCAGTAAGCGTAATTCCATATTCTTCTTTGAAAATATCTGCTATTCACCTATCACTTATACCTATATTTTTAAGTTTTTTATCAAGTATATGCTTCTCATTCCACATTTCATCCTCGGTTTCTATCACCACCTTTTAATATTCTTAGGTTTAAAATCACGCATTTCGTAAATTGAAACAGCAGCAATTTATCACAATTTCTCAGATGCTCTGTTTATTTTTTTCCATATACAAAGTACAAAATATCATTCTCCTATGAGAAAATTATAGCATAGGTGTGATGTGACATTCTTCTACAATTTGGACATTCAATTATAAATAGAAATCAAAATTAATCATAATTCAGTTGGTAAATCAATTTCTGACGTAAATACTAAGTTACCTATTTCGTACGAAATCCCAAGTTCTTTTAGACTTGGAGTTTATAAATATCTAAAGAAGCCAAATTTAGTAACTTAAAATATTTATATATTGGATTATTTATCTTGTATTTCCATATATCTATACTTCAAATCTTAGCTCGCTTGTATTATATTTATATGTTATATAACTATATTTAACTAACTATTTAGGAGGTTCTTAATATGATAATTTATGAAAATTCAAGTGCAGTTGTAATCGAAAATGTTAAAGATTTTGATATACATCATATATTTTCCAGTGGTCAAAGTGTTAGATGGAAAAATCAAAAGGACAACTCGTACATTTGTGTAGTGAAAGATAAGATTATAAATATTTCTCAAATAGATGATATCCTTTATTTTAAAAATACTAATTTAGATGATGTTAAAAACTTTTGGGTTAATTATTTTGGACTTGATGTTAATTATTCCATAATAAAAAAAGAGATTTTAAACATATGTCCTAACTTATCTCATATTATAGATTTTGGGTCTGGCCTTAGAATTCTTAATCAAGATGAATGGGAGACTTTAATTACGCTTATACTATCTGCCAATAACTCTATGCAAATGCTTGAGAAGGTAGTTGATAACCTATGTTCTCGTTATGGAGATTATATAGGCGAATACGAAGGAGAAAAATACTACTCATTCCCCACTCCTGACAAGTTATCGTCTCTTTCATTAGATGAACTTAGAGAGTGTAAGGTTGGATTTAGAGATAAGTATATAAGGTCTACATCAAGAGTTATTTATAACAATGATATTGATCTATATAATCTAAACAAACTAGATACCAAATCATGTCTAGATAATTTAAGACAACTAAGTGGTGTTGGCGAGAAGGTCGCAGATTGTGTTGCAATGTTATCAATGAAAAAATATGATGTATTTGCCGTTGATGTATGGATAAAAAGAATAATGGAAGATATATACTTTAGTAACAAAAGTAATTCGGTGAAGGAAATCAGATCATTTGCTGTAGATAAGTTCGGCGATTTATCAAGTTTTGTTCAGCAGTATTTATTTTTCTTTGCAAGACAAAATAAAGTAGGAAAATCATAATTTATGTATAAAATGATAATAAGTTTAAAATATTCTAATTTTTAATTAGAATATTTCCAAAGGGGTAGGATTCCTACTAAATTCATTATTTTTATCCTAAAAAGAGTGTGTGAAAAAAACTCTGTAAATAACAAAATTCAACAGCTTTCTATGATAATATTTAATTATTATGGGAAAAAGAAAACAAAAGCTTAGCGAAGGAAAAAGAAATATCATAGCAAATTTAATTGAAGAGTATGATATTCAAAGCGCTGAAGATATACAAGAAGCCTTAAAAGATCTACTTGGCGG
>NZ_JAHZMO010000063.1 GCF_020748185.1 Terrisporobacter petrolearius
AATAATTGTGAAAAGAATGCTAGTATTAGTATTTCTTAGAAATAAAAAAATATTACTGGAATTTTGAATTTCCAGTAATATAAATTACAAAACAAAATTATTACACAAATCTATAGACATTCTCTATTTATAAAATATAGGTACTATAATAATATGTATAGGATCTTTAACGCATGTCTATAATTTTAATAATCCATGTAATTATGTAATTTTAAAAGGCTGGTAGGGAAATAAAGTTCCTTACCAGCCTTATCTATTTATTTTTCTTCAATTGACCATTTCATGGTATCTACATTTATTTTAAATATATGCGTATCATTCCACATTCCTGCCCCAATATCACATTCTATATCTGTGCCATCGCCTACAGGAATTAACTCCCAGCAATCATCTATAGAATATCCACTTCTTACGGAAGTCTGTTCATTTCCACATTTATAATAATGACCTTTATAATCTTTATTATCATTTAAGCTTATTCCGTTTTGATAAGGTTTACATTGAAAATTCCAAATTGCGCTAGAATTATCTCCAGATTCATTTATAAAAGTATAAGTTAATCTAATTGTATCTTTGACCTTATCAATTTTTTTTATAACAAAGCAATATTTGTCATTAGATAGAACAAATTTATTCTTACCTAGATCGTGCCCATTCCATTCTGTAATTTTTTTATCTTTTTTATCTTCTTTATTACTTTCTGTTGTAGATCCTACTTCCTGTGTTGTTTCGGTTTGTTGTTCTTGTGTAACTGGCGTTTTTTCTACTTTATTTTCCTTAACTGCACCTTTGTTTAAATTTCCTAATGCCCCTAGCCCTAATACTATTATTAATCCTGTTGCTATTTTATTATTTTTTATCCAATCTTTTAAATTTTTCATTTCACTATCCCCTTTGATTCATTTTATATTGTGTAAGTAAATAATTCTATCTAATTAGACAATTTCCTTTAAATTAACTCAGCCAGACTTTTTATACTAGCAAAAAATTACGATTATAAATATTATAATTCCAACGGTTATAGATAATGCTTTCGCTTTATCATGTGAATCTAAATCAACATTGGTATTTTCGATGTTTTTATTTGTAACTTCAATATCTTTATTAGTAATCTCAGTATCAATAATACTAACTTCAATGCCTTTATGCATTTTGGATAAATTCATTTCAGAAAATTCTTTAGAACTTATTTTATATATACTGTGACAATCATTACATTCTATTGTGTACCCAGCGATGTAATTAATTATTAATACAATAGGTACAAATATAATTAAAAATGTGAATATAGCTGGAAATATAAAAGCACTAATACCTATTAATCCAAATGTTAATACTGAAAGAACAGATGCACTAAAAGTAACACTTCCAATTAAGGATGCGATTAATCCTCCGCCAATGCCTATTTTAGCAAATAAACCATTTTTTTTTACTTCTGCGTGAATACTTTTACATTTGGGACACTCAATGTATTTTTTATTTGTAACTTCTTTCATTTTAATAGACCCCCCATTTTAGTTATCTCAATTAAATAATATCACAATATTTGGTAATTTATTATTTAAAAGTATTTTTATAAGCATTTCTCTATCAAACTCAATCAGTGGATAATAACCTCTTAGATTATAAAGGTATTCTCTTAATATTTCTTTTATTATATATCCACCTTGAATTTTTATTTAATAATGCATATGCGTAAACTATATATAAGTTTCCACATTTTTATAATAAAATTATTTAAAAAGTAGGAATTTTTATACTTAAAATTGAATATAAATTAGTAAAGTTACAATGAAAGGAGTGAAGTTAATGGATAAAAAGAAACCTTTAAAACATCAAATAAGCTATAAAGAAAACATAAGAGATGTAGCAATTTACAATTATTTAGAAGATAGTGTCAAGGGTACATTTGGAATAAGCGTCTATATAAAAATGTTAGTTGAAAAAGACATGCGAGAAAAAGGAGTGTGGAAATGGGATTAAAAATAAACTGAATAATAAAAGAGTGCCCCAGCCTGCAAGCTAATAGAGCACTCTTCGTGGATTGAACGACAAATAAATGTGTTCATTTTTATATATTCTATAAAAACTATTATAATCCTTTTACTATACATTCAAATATTATCCCAGCAGTTATCATGCCCATATAAAAAGTGTACATTTCTTCAATCCTCCGAACGAATAATTTATTATTAATTATTTACAATCTGGGAGGTTTTATTCATGAAAAAGATAGATACTTATACGTTTAATGAATTTTTAACTCAAGACAAAGTAAATAAGATAGACAAACAAATTGAAATTCTTAAAAGAGATAAAAATAAATACATGATGGTAGTTTTGATATTAGCATTAATTTTAAATCCTTCAATAATATATGCAGATAAAGTTACAGCTATAGGTGACACCATATTAAATAAAATTCAAATGTATATGGCTATTGTAGCAACAATAATGTGTTCAATAGAATTAGCAAGTGAATTAGCAAAAGGTGGAAGGGGATACTTTCAAATCATATTTAAATATGCAACTGGTTATCTAGCTCTCATCTTAGCTCCAATAATATTCGAAATTATAAGGGATTTATTCTAGGAGGTGCTGATATGAAAGAATTGTTATGGAATGCAGTTAAGGAATTTATGAAAGAATCTGTATTTGCGGATATGTGGAATAGTCTATGTAATTTATTGAATTGTTGTTTAAAGGGTGTTTATAATCTTAGTTTTTATGTTCTTATTATTCTTTGCATGTATAATATCGTGTTGGCTATGTTTGGATCTAAAGAAGCTAAAGTTAAAGTAGTAAGTAATATTTTGATTTGGGCTATGATTGAAATGATAGCAACTATGTTGGGGGTGTAGTTATGAAGAATATAAAACTAAGTGACTACTATGAAATAATTAATCCTAAATATAGATATCTGAAACTAATCCCACATACAAGTGCTAAAAATAATAAATCAGATGATATAGCAGCAATTGTCAATTCGATGTATAGATCTTTAAAACTTAGAGTAACAAGAGAAAATAGCAGACTTACTATAACATCTCAATGCAAGTTATCTTATTATATATACATTACTAAAGAAAATGTTAGTTTTTATTTTATAGTACCTGATTACTATCTATCATTAATAAAAAATAAAATTAACAGCACTTGGGGTAATAAAATAAACATAGAAGAAGTATCAGAAATACCTACTTTTTCTGAAAATTGCAGTAAATACCAAATGACATATAAAAATAAAGACGCATTATCTTTGGCAACAGATAAAAGAAATAATGATTTACTATCTAATAATCTATCTGTTATAGATACTATGAAAGACAATGATGCAGTAGGCATTATTTATAACATGATGCCAATGTCTCCAAGACAACAGAAAACGTGGATTACAAGATATAACGAGGACTATGAAGCTTATAACAAAAATAGAAATATAGAAAAAATAAAACTAGAGCCTAGAAGTTTAATATATTTAGCCTTTTTAAATCTAATTAAAGGACTAGATTTTTTTATAAAAGAGATACAAACAGCTCTTGCTAAAGAAAATATGCAGATAGAAGCGGTTAATCAAGTTAGTTCAGTTATAGAGAATAGAAAAGTATTATCAAAATCAACAATTAAGAAAAAAACAGACACAATAATTAAAACTCAAATAGCAGTATTGAGCGAAAGTACGGATAAAACACAGCAGGAAAAACTGCTTGATACTATTGCAAATAGTTTTGAAATAATAAAAGATGATAATAAATTAATACCTAAAGCTACTAAAGGCAACTTTGAATTTACTGATTTTGATTTCAAACTAGATAATTTAGAGTGCTCAGATAAAAAACTAAGCAATGCTATTGCAATACCAGGAAGAGAATTGCTTAGTGAATATAGTAAAATAGAAAAAAACGAGATAAATGAGTCTACTTTACCAGAAGAATTAAAAAAAGGATATATAAAACTTGGAGTAAATAAATATAAAAATGGCAATGAAGAAGCTTATTTTAACTCTAAACCTTCTTTAATTAATTTGCCTATCGCTATACTAGGTGGTTCAAGAAGTGGTAAATCAACTTTATCTGAAAATATTTGTAAGAATATAATTGATAAAGGAGAAGGGTTAGTAGTATTTGATTATATTAAAAATACAGAGTTTGCAGATAATATTAGAAGAATAACGCCTGTTGACCGTCTAATTGATTTAGATTTAACTAATGCTGAATGCTATCAAGCTTTTTCGTACAATGAGTTAAGTATTAATGAAAATATGACTGATTTAAAAAAAATAAAAATATCTAATATGAAGATAAAACAGGTTATGAATTTAGTTGATTCTATAAATGAAGATGGTAAAAGGTTGACTGGCAAAATGAGAAGATATTTAATTAGCGCAGGAAAAATAGTATTTTTAAATAATAATGCTTCACTAAAAGATGTTATTAGATGTTTACAAAACCATGTTATTAGAAATAATTTATTAAACAATCTAAATGATAACTTGAAAAGCATATTAGAAGAAGATATAGATAACATGCTTGAGATTAATGAATATGATAAAAAAGAGGGTACTATATGCGGAACAAAAGATAGTAAAATAGAAGGAATTATAGACAGAGTTAACTTATTGAAAGAGGACCCAAATATAGATTTGATGTATAGTTTAAATCCAGCTAATAATATTAATTTCGTTAATGCTATGAATGAAGGTAAAATAATATTAATTAGATTAAAAGAGAGTGAGTATAATGAAAGTTTAAGCAAGAATATATTAGTTACTTTTTTTATAACAAAAATTTGGTTGGCCACACTTATAAGAAATACAACTAAATGTAAAAGATGCACTGTAATAATAGATGAGATATTTCAAGTACCTATGGCTCAATATCTAATTGGCAAAGAATTGGTTCAAAGTGCCAAGTTCAATTTAAGATACATTTTTACATTGCATTATTTAAACCAATTATCAGAGAAAACAAAGGAAGATCTAAAGAATGCAAATGCTAGTTACGTATTAATTAGTGGATGTGATAAAAGGGCATATAAAGAATTAGAGGAAGAATTTAAAAGAAATGATTACGATTTATCTGATTTGTTGAATCTTGAAGAATATCATTCGTTAAATCTTATAAAAACAAGTAAAGCTTATGCTAGTTTTATAACTAAACTTCCACCACCTATCTAAAAATAGGTGGTTTTATTTTATATTTATACAAAATAAAACAGAGGATTCTTAATGCACAGAATCCTCCATAATTGCTTAACATACTAACCACTACATGTTCATTATGCTCACTCATACTTCGCAAGCTATAATAACCACTGCGTAGTATAGCATATGCGAAAGCTTACTAAAAATATTCCTAAAATTAAAAATTTAGTATAAAATATAAAAAGCTAGGGCGTAATACCATAGCCTTTTATAAATGTGCATAACTAGTAAAAAACTGTGGATAAAACTGTGGATAAATTGATTGACTGACAAATAACTGACAATTTACAGTGCTATTTTTATGAAAATGTGTTATTGCAACAATTGTAACGATTTATACAAGGTTCAACATGAACAGTTATACCTTTTACAATTTGTAGTTCTTCTAAAATAGAGATTTCAAGTTTATTTGCAATTTCATGTCCTTGTAAAACTGTTAAATCTTTATTTACACAAATAGTTAAGTCCACATAAGCCATTGAACCGTGTTTTCTTGTTCTAAGTTCACCAATATTTAAAACACCATCTGTGTCATTTGCAATTGTAATGATTTGTGATTCATCATTCTCATTTATAGAATAATCCATTAACTCATTAATTGCATCTTTAAAAATATCTAATCCAACTTTTGCAACAAATAAACCAACAACTACTGTAGCAATAGGATCTAGAGCTTTGAATCCAAGTAAAGAACCACCAATACCTATGAATGCAGCTACAGAAGATAAAGCATCAGATCTATGGTGCCATGCATCTGCTTTTAAAGATGGGGAATTTATTTTCTTAGCAACTTTTATAGTTATTTTGTATTGATATTCTTTAATTCCAATGGAAATTACAGAAATAATTAGTGGTAAAAATGTAGGCACCTGCACATCATTCAAGTGGATTAGTGAATTTATCCCATTTAAACTTATTTTTAGTGCAACACCTATAAGTAACATGGATAATAAAAAAGACACTAAAGTTTCTGCTTTTTCATGTCCATAATTGTGTTCTTTATCATTTGGTGTTTTTGCAATTTTATTGCCTATCAAAACTCCTATTGAACTAATTATATCTGATGCAGAGTGAAGGCCATCTGCAATCATAGCGTTTGATTTTCCTAGTATACCTCCTAAAACTTTAATAAATGTTAAAATAACATTCCATATAATGGATATTAATGTGACTTTTGTTGCTTCATCGTATCTACTATTACTCATATTAATCCCTCTCACTCAAATTTTCGTTCTCAATTAATAATATTATATTACTGTTAAAACATGATTATGTCAAATGAAATTGTTAGATTGTGTTCTCAATTGAAAATGAAATTTGTTTTAACAATATAAATACAATTAATAGATACCCAAATAAGATTCTTTTAATAAGGTTTTTGTTAATGGGTAAAAGAGTTGTTAAAAACCATTATATATGTTAAAATTCTTTACACGAAAGATTAAAATTTCAAGGGAGAATAATAATGAAAGAGAAATTAATGAAATTTATGTATGGAAGATATGGGAATGATGAATTGAATCAATTTCTGTTCAAGTTAGTATTTATAAGTTTAATAATATCTTTATTAACTGGTAGAGCAAGTTTATTTGGCGAAATATTTTACATTCTGGCTTTAATTATGGTGATATTTATATACTTTAGGATGTTTTCTAAGAATTTTAATAAAAGGTATTCAGAAAGAACATTATATTTAAATTTTAATAATAAAGTGAAGTTATCTCTAGATAAACAAAAGAATATTAAAAAACAAAAGAAATCATATGCATTTTTTAAATGTCCTTCTTGTAAACAGAAGGTAAGAGTACCTAAGGGGAAAGGTAAGATTTCTATTCACTGCCCAAAGTGCAATGTAGATTTTATAAAGAAAAGTTAATTTTAAAAGAAGTATCTCAAAGTTTTTAAGAGATACTTCTTTTTTTTATAAAAAAGTATTGTGTTATCAAAATGATAATGATATAATTTAAATTATCATTTTGATAATAAATATTTGGGAGGATAATATGAGTAATACATTTTTATCGCAATTTTTAATGATAACTAATATATACAGTGTATTAATGGTTGTTGTACTAGTAGGCTTATTCTTTATAATAAATAAAATAAGCAAGAAATTTAATTTTACAAACTTAATGATAATTTCAATATTTTTAGGCTTAGGTCTTGGAATTTTAATTCAGGCATTGGCTCAGTTTCCGAAAGATCCTACATCTATTACATGGATAAATGAAGTAAGTACATGGTATGGATTATTTGGTAACGGCTTTATGGACTTATTGAAAATGATAGTAATACCTTTAGTTTTAGTTTCAATAATTAGAGTTATAATGAATATGAAAGAAGATAACTTGGGAAAACTAACATTCAGATCTGTGGCAATGTTTTTTGCAACAACAGCCATAGCAGCTATTATTGCTGTAATAGTAGCGAATATATTTGATTTAGGTGCTTCTGTACAAGTGGCTAATACTAGTGAAGAGCTTAGAGAGATAACATCACTACCAGACACTATAAGGAATTTACTTCCATCGAATCCAATAAAGGCTATGGCTGATGGAAATACAGTGGCAGTAGTAATTTTTGCGGCTTTTATAGGTCTTGCCATAAGAAGACTTAGAAAAAAATATTTAGAAATAATAAAGCCTTTTATAGATATGGTGGAAGCTTTTTATAAAATTATAGTTTCAGTTGCTATAACAGTTATAAAACTTATGCCTTATGCTGTTGTACCATTGATGGCTAGTACCATAGCAAGTAGAGGAGTTAATTCACTTTTAGATGTGGTAGATTTCATCTTTGCCTTATATATAAGTGTGGTAATTATGTTTGTTGTTCATTTGATAATAATTACTCTAAGTGGAATGAATCCAATAACTTATATTAAAAACGCATCAAAAGCATTAATTTTAGCTTTCACGTCTCGTTCAAGTTTAGGTACGCTACCTGTTACGGTAGAAGCTTTAACGGAGAATATGAAAGTAGATTCAGGAACTGCTAGCTTTGTAACAAGCTTAGGTTCAAATATGGGTATGAATGGATGTGCAGGAGTATATCCAGCATTAGTTAGTGTATTGATTGCTAATATGGCTGGAGTAGATATGAACTTTACTTTCTACGTAATGTTAATAATAGTTATAACAATAAGTTCACTGGGTATTGCAGGAATACCAGGAACTGCAACTATGTCTGTATCTGTGGTAATTTCAGGGATGGGAATGGGAGCGTATTTCCCACTGGCTGGAGCAATAATAGCTATAGACCCAATTCTTGATATGGGAAGGACTATGTTAAATGTTAATGGGACAATGGCAACAGCTATAGCTATTGACAAGTCATTAAAATCTAATGAAAAAAAAGATACAAAAGTAGCTTAATTTAATAAAATAAAACAGCAACTATTTTAGATAATATAAAATAGTTGCTGTTTTTATTATAAAATATTATTTAAAGATTCTTTTAATGAAGAAATAAATGTATCTCTTAAAGTTGATGAAATATCTAATAAAGATAAATAAGGATTTAAATCTTCCATTTCTACAAGGAGTAAATTACCATGTTCATCTCTACAAGCATCAATTCTTTGAATTCCATGACTTAAATTGTTCCAGTTTAATAATATATTACAAAAATCAAAATCTTCGTTTGTAGGTGTATATTCTTCCATTTGCCATCTCTTTTCTTTATTTGGAGCATAAAGAGCATACTGGAATTTTCTATCTATATAATAAAAAGATACTTCATACTGAAAATCTATAAATGGTTGAATTAAAAAATCATAATTATTTGAGCTAATTTTTTTACAAATTTCTTTCTTGCTTAAAAATTCTAAACCTATAGAATCAGCACCATCTATTGGTTTTATTATATAATTATCTACATCTGGTAGTTTATGAAAGTCATTAATATTATTCACAGTCTTAATAACGGGCATATTATTGTTTGTAAGGTCTATTAAATAATTTTTACCGTTCATATCTCCATGACCATCAAAAGAATTATAAGTAAGTAAATTATTAGTTTTTACTTCATTCCTAAATATTTTATATTCTTCTTCAAAATTGGCAGCAGGGCCTGTATTTCTAAACAAAACTAAATCGAAATCTTCACTAAAGTGATTCATGTCTTTTGGATTACAAATAACTAATTTGAAATCTTCTCTAAGTGCAGAGGTAAGGAAAAGATCTTCTTCATAGTAATTTCTACCTTTTGCATTGTAATATAAGTCAGTTACAAATAGTATTTTCTTCATAGCGCCTCCATTTGATAATAAAGTATATTTGTTGTGAGAAATTATATAAATTATAGTTAAAAACTTATATTATATCAACTATTAGAGTGTCATTTTATATTTAAGTTTAATGCATAGTTAATATTATTGAGATTATGATTTAAGTAACACAATAAAAATTTATTGAAAAACAATAAATTTTTATTGTGTTTTTATAAATAATGTATTAATATAATTATAGAAAATAAAAAGGAGAGAAAAAAATGAAAAAATATAAAATTACATTACTATGTTTATTAATGACTGCATTATGTGTAGTATCATTTAACTTAATAGGAAGCAAAGTTTTAGAAGATGGAACTTTAAAGGAACCATTCTTTTTAATTCCAATAGCATATTTATTCTTATTTATTTCAATAATAAGTGCATTAGTAATTAAGATTAATGATGTGTATAAATTAAAAAAACATAACTAAAAGGAGACAATATAAAATGAAAAATAATTATTCTAAAATTTTAAATATTGTAGTTTCGGTGGGAATAATCTTAACACTAATTATGTTGGCAGGTTTGCCTTTTATTTTGGGTTCACTAAGTAAAACTGCATTCATAAATATTGAATCAAAATATATAACAGTAATGACTGTGGGTATTTACATCTGTGCAGCACCTTATGTAATTGCATTACTTAATTTGAAAAAATTATGTTCACATATAACAAGTAAAAATCCTTTTTGTGAGAGTATACCAAAGCTAATAAATAATATTGCTTACTGCTCATTTAGTGAGGTTATTCTTTTTAACTTAATCAATATGATTTTTTACTTTGTATTTGACATATATTTTTACGCACTTACTATTGTACCTTGTGTAATAGTTTCATTTTTATCACTTGCTATAGGAGTTTTTGCTCTTGTTTCATCTAAATTATTTGAAATAGCTATAGACATTAAGGATGAAAATGATAGAACTATTTAAGGAGGTAATCAAATGGCTATAATTGTAAATTTAGATGTGATGATGGCAAAGAGAAAAATGAGCGCCACGGAGCTTTCTAAAAAACTTGGAATTACCATGGCTAACTTATCAATACTGAAAAATAATAAGGCAAGGGCTGTGAGATTTTCCACATTAAATGAAATATGCAAGGCACTTGATTGTCAGCCTGGGGATATTTTAGAATATGTAGATGATTATGAGGAGATAAATGAATAGAATATATATACTAATAAAGATATGAAAATTGGTGATGTTTAAGATAAAATAGTAAAATAATGTTTTTCATAGTAGGCTATAATTATATGAAAGAACATATTGTTTGTGATAAAGTCACAGAAAAAAACTAAAATAGTGCTATAATGTATGTATAATTAAATTGAACTGAAAAGGAGACATTAAAATGACGAAACCATCAATTTATCATAGTCAAGGGTATACTTGTGCAGAAGCACTAATAAAATCTTATAACGAAGAATTTAAAACAGAGATACCTGTTGCTTTAGGAAGTGGAATGGGAACGGGTATAACAGTGGGCAGTCTATGTGGAGCGGTTAATGCAGCTGTTTTAGTAGCAGGTTACATAAAAGGAAGAGAAGATAGTTGTGATCCAAATGAAGCTAGAAAATATACAAAAGAAATAATGAAAAAAGTAAGAGAAGAATATAATACAGAAATTTGCGCTAATCTGAAGAAAAATAAGGTAAGTTGTAGCGAAATAATAGATTTTTCATATAATGCATTAAAAGAAGTTTTAAAAGATGCATAAAATATGGAGGATGAGACGTTGTGGGATTATTTAGAAAAAGAGGTTACACTATTATAACTGGATCTCAATTTCAAAAGATGACAAGTGACAACAATATAATAATTTTAGATGTGAGAAGTTCAGGAGAGTATAAAACAGGGCATATTCCAAATGCTATAAATTTACCTGTTGATGCACTTTCATCAAAATTATCAACATTAAATTCATATAAAGATAGTGAAATAGTTGTGTATTGCGCTTCTGGAGGAAGAAGTGCAAGAGCTTGTGATATTTTATCTAAAAATGGGTTTAATAAGGTTTACAACTTAAGTGGAGGAGTGTCTTCTTATAATGGTAAGCTAACTAAGGGTTTGTCAATAAAAGTGTGTAAGTAGTTTTTATTTTATAAGTCAGGTAGATAAAATTAATCTACCTGATTTTTTAATACTGATATTTTTTAACTCTTTCTTTTAAATTCCCATCCATATCTAATTGATTTCTGACAAGAGCCCAATTTGAAATTGGACGATTATTCCACTTTTTATAAAGTTCAGTTATCCTAAGATAAAGTAATTTAAGTAGTGAATTTTCATTAGGAAAAGCTCC
>NZ_JAHZMO010000064.1 GCF_020748185.1 Terrisporobacter petrolearius
GTTACCCACGCGTTACTCACCCGTCCGCCGCTCTTTACCGAAGTAAATCGCTCGACTTGCATGTGTTAGGCACGCCGCCAGCGTTCATCCTGAGCCAGGATCAAACTCTCATAAAAAAGTTGTCCATCGCTCAGACTAATCATTATCTGAATATCTGGCTTGGTTTGTTTGTTGTTTCAGTTTAATTCTTTAAGAATTAATTTATTGTTAACCTACTGTTTAATTTTCAAAGTTCTTTGCTTGTTTCAGCTTCTTTATTTTACCAAAGCTGTTTTTCTTTGTCAACTACTTTTTTAAGAAGTTTTTCGTTGACGTTTTGTCCCTGTCTCAAGGACAAGTAATACTATATCATCCTATTAATTAAGAGTCAATACTTTTTACAAAACTTTTTTTAATTATTTCATTTTTATTTATTAAAATCAACGCAATCACTGATAATACACAATTTTTTTAAATAACTAACTATGAAAAATATCGTTAATTCTTCATAGTTAGTTATTTTATTTTATAAGCTTATTAAATATATTCTCAAAAATTATAGAATTTATACAAATTATTATTCCAAAACCAATTACTGTATACAAGAATATTATCTGCCCCCAATAACTACTAAACAAATTAATTAGCAAAAATGGGCTTAAATTTAAAGTTACTATTATTACTGTATAAGGCAATTTCTGAATAGATATAAGGGCAGAATTTATCATAATGTTTTTTACAGTGTTTTCAAACTTAGATATTATAGGAAATACATATGTTAATGTAAAAGTATATATTATACCTATCATAGTAAATATAAACTGTAATACTTTACTTATTGATTCATGTGAAACTAGTGTAGACATATAAAAATCAAACAGCAATACTACTCCTATTATTAACATAATGAACCATACTGTCGTGCTAGTTTTAAAGTTTTCTTTAAAACTTCTAATAAATTCTTTTACTATATATGTTTCTTCATCTTTTATCATTTTCATTGCAACATAATATGCAGCTGTAATTGATGCTCCTATAGTTACAATGGGCAAACATGAAATTATACATAGCAAGTTAAGTATAACTATATCTGTTATCTTTCCTAAGATTTCAAAAAACTTGTTATCATAACTAAATAAATTATCCATAAAAACCCTTCCTCTTAATTTAAAATATATAAAATAAAACTGCCATATTCATGACTATAGCAGTTTATTTATATTTTTATTAATTTGTTATTACTTCCCCAGTTTCATTGTCAAATATATGAACTTTTTCCATATCAAATTTAAATTTTACTTTATCCCCTACTCTTGCTTGAGTTGTGGCTTTTACTCTTGCAGTCATAGCTGATTGTTCTATGTTAAAGTATAAGTACACTTCTGATCCTAGTAATTCATATACATTTATAGTCGTTTCAATTTCTCTTCCTGTACTTTCTTCATTTAATTCAGTTAAATCATGTACATTTTCTGGACGTATTCCCATACATACTACTTTATTTATATACCCACCATCAACTAGGGATTTACCTTTAGTTTTTGGCAGTATTAATTCATATTTTCCTATTTTTAATACAACATCATTTCCATTTTTGCAAACTGTTGCATCTAAAAAGTTCATTTGTGGCGAACCTATAAATCCAGCAACAAATTTATTCTCAGGTAAATTGTATAAGTTTTGTGGTGTATCAACTTGTTGAACTATACCATCTTTCATTACTACAATTTTAGTACCAAGAGTCATAGCTTCTGTTTGGTCATGAGTTACATATATCATAGTTGCTCCTAATCTTTCATGTAACTTAGATATTTCTGTACGCATTTGAACCCTTAGTTTAGCATCAAGATTTGATAAAGGTTCATCCATTAAGAACACTTTTGGTTCACGAACTATTGCTCTTCCCATGGCAACCCTTTGTCTTTGTCCTCCTGATAATGCTTTAGGTTTTCGATCTAATAATTTTTCAAGATCTAGTATTTTAGCAGCATATTTTACTTTTTCATCTATTATTTCTTTTGAGACTTTCTTTAATTTTAGTCCAAAGGCCATATTATCATATACACTTAAATGTGGGTACAAAGCATAACTTTGGAATACCATAGCTATATCTCTATCTTTAGCTTCCACATCATTTACTACTCTATCATCTATTTTTAAAGTTCCTTTGCTTATATCTTCTAATCCTGCTATCATTCTTAACGTTGTAGATTTACCACAACCAGATGGACCTACAAATATTATAAAATCTTTGTCTTCTATTTCTAAATTAAAATCTTTTACAGCTTCAAAACCATTTGGATATATTTTACTTATATTTTGTAATGATAAGCTTGCCATTTTTCAATCCCCCTCATATATACTTAATGGTACTAAAATTATCTATTTAATTCTGAAGTTGACTCTCTCTCAATTAATTCCCCTCGGAAAACTCGATGCTGATTTTTTGTCTTCTTATTAATTAAATCAAATAAGATTTTAGTAGTTTCTCTTGCCATCTCTTCCACAGGTTGACGTATAGTAGTAATAGAAGGATTATAATAATATGTAATATCTAATCCATCAAATCCTACAACAGAATAATCCTGAGGAATCCTTTTTCCATTTTCTAGTATAGCTTTACTTGCTCCAATTGCCATACTGTCAGAAATAGAATAAACTGCTGTAAACTCTTCTCCTGATGTTAAGAGCTCTTTCATAAGTTTATATCCATTTTCCATGATTTGAATATTTTCATTATCATTAATATGTCTAATTAAATTTTCATTTATAGGTATATTTCTTTTAATTAAGGCATTGCGATAGCCTTGTATACGTAATTTACTAATACTTTGGTCACTTTTACCTGCAGCTAAAATTGCAATTTTTGTATGACCTTTATCACATAGGAAATTAACTACTTTTTCACTTTCATTTTTATCATCTACACATACTGAGGAATATAAATTTTTATTTACATCGCCTGCTATAGCTATTGTACTTAAAACAAACGGTATATTGATTTCTTTTAGCTTCTCTTCTTGATGAGAAAAATTTCCTCCTAAAAATACAATTCCCTTTAGCCTTTTTTCTTTTATTAGTTCTAAAGCTACTTCAACTTCATCTTGATTTGAATCAACTCTATGTAATATAAAGGAATATCTTCTGTCTTGTATCTCTTCTTCAAATACTTTTATCATGTTTTGAAAAAACGGGTTGTCTATACCCTTTATTAATACAGCTATGGTTTTAGTATCTAAAAGTTTTAAATTTCTAGCACTTTTGTTGGGAACAAAATTACTTTCTTTTATAACTTCCATTATCATAGTTCTGGTTTCTTCACTTATGTCCGGATGATTGTTAATGGCTCTTGAAACTGTGCTTACTCCGACACCACATTTCTTAGCTATATCTTTAATTGTGATTGCCTTCATATTAACACTACCCTTTCATTATTGTATTTTGGCTATATCAGTTTATCACATAATAGAGACTAAAGTTATATTCTTCCATATAATTTAGTTAACATCTTTATTTTCTTTATCATTTTCTTAGAGAAACAATCTTTCTGCATTCTCCATTTCCAGTTCATACCTAGAGTTGAAGGTATGTTTATTCTTGCTTCTGAACCTAAACCTAAATAATCTTGAACTGGAATTATACAAGTGTCTGCTACGCTTCTCATAGCTAAACATATAAAATCCCAATGTATCGCATTATCACAAGTATATTTATTATTCATATAATTAATAGACATTCTTTTATCTTCTTTACTGATTTCTTTATACCATCCACAAATAGTATTGTTATCATGTGTTCCAGTATAAACTATACAGTTTCTATCATAATTATGAGGTAGGTAATCGCTATCCTCTCTTGAGTCAAAGGCAAACTGTAGTATTTTCATACCTGGGTACCCTATATCTTTAAGAAGTTGTTGCACGCTTTCTGTTAAAAAACCTAAATCCTCTGCTATGATGTCTACATTTCCTAATTCTTCTTTTAAATATTTAAATAACTCTATACCAGGTCCTTTTTTCCATATTCCATTTACTGCCGTTAAATCCCCATATGGTATAGAATAGTATTCGTCAAAACCTCTAAAGTGGTCTATTCTTACAATGTCATATAATTCAAATGACTGTTTAATTCTTTTTATCCACCACTCATAATCTGTAAATTTATGATATTCCCAATCATATAAAGGATTGCCCCATAACTGACCTGTTTCACAGAAACTATCTGGCGGACAACCTGCAACAGCTACGGGCATACAATCTTTATCTAATTGGAATAGCTCAGGACTTGCCCATGTATCTGAACTATCTAATGATACATATATTGGAATATCACCTATAATAGAAATTCCTTTCTTATTTGCATAATCTTTCAATCTGTTCCATTGTACAAAGAATAAATATTGTAAATACTTATAGAATTCAATTTCTTCCTGTAATTTTTTCTCATATACCAATATAGATTCTTCTTTTCTTTCTCTTATATCTTCACTCCATTCTATCCATGACTTGCCATTATAAGAATCTTTTATCGCCATATATAGCGCATAGTCATGTAACCACCATTTATTTTTCTCACAATATGCATTAAACTTTTTATTTAATCCTATATTACTTCTTTTATATGCTACCTTTAATATCTTAAATCTTGATAAATAAATCTTTTCATAGTCAATAGATTCTTCATTATCTCCCCAATCATAGTTGTTACACTCTTCATTAGACAATAAATTTTCTTTAACTAGTTCATCTAAGTCTATAAAATATGGATTACCTGCAAAAGTAGAAAATGATTGATATGGAGAATCACCATATCCAGTAGGTCCAAGAGGCAAAATTTGCCATAAACTTTGACCTGCATCGTGTAATATATCTATAAAATCATAAGCTTCCTTTGAGAAAGCTCCTATACCATATTTTGATGGTAAACTTGCAACAGGTAATAACATCCCACTTCTTCTCATGATGTCCCTCCTATAATACTTTTTATTATCCTTTTACAGCTCCAGCAACAACGCCTTCTATAATATGTTTTTGGCAAACTAGGTAGAAAACTATTATTGGGATAATTGCTAATACAAGCATTGCCATCATAGCTCCCATATCTCTATTTCCATTTGATCCTACAAGCATTTGTATTACTACTGGAATTGTCTTATATTTTGTAGATAAACCTATTACTAAATATGGTAATAAGTAATCATTCCATACCCACATTGCATTTAGTATAGCAACTGTTATAGATGTTGGTTTTAATATTGGTAGTACTATATAGAAGTAAGTTTGTAACGGATTACAACCATCTATCATAGCGGCTTCTTCTATTTCTAAAGGTATTGATTTTATAAAACCACTAAACATAAATACTGATAGTCCCGACCCAAAACCAAGATATAATGCAATCATACCTATTGGATTTGACAAATTTAGTCCATCTGCCAATTTTACCATTGGGAACATTACCATTTGAAACGGCACTATCATCGAGAACACAAATAAATAATAAATAGCACTGGTTAATTTACTTTTTACTCTTGTTATATAATAAGCCGTCATAGATGTGAAGAAGATTATTACTACAACAGATCCTATTGTTATAAAGAATGACCATCCTATAGCACTTAAAAATCCTGTTCTTTCTAATCCATTAATATAGTTTGTAATTCCCACAAATGTTTCTGGTGTAGGAATTGAAAATGGATTATCACTTATAAAAAATTTACCCTTAAATGAATTTATAACTATAAATAAAATAGGAGCTAAAAAAATCACTACTAATGCACAAAGTATTAAAAATGTAATACTATTTCCTCTGCCTTTTTTTCTTGGAACTGCATTTTGCATTAATGTTCTACCTCCCTCTTTCTTGTATAATAGAGTTGTATAAGAGCAATTAGAGCTACTATCACAAAGAACATAACTGCCTTAGCCTGCCCTACGCCTTCAAAGTTGCTTCTTCCATAGAATGAATTAACTATATTTAATGCTAACATTTCAGTTTTATGCATTGGTGCACCATTAGTCAATGCTAAGTTTTGATCATATAGCTTGAAGCTGTTTGATAGTGTTAAGAAGAGACAAATTGTTATGGATGGCATTACCATCGGTATTGTTACATGTCTTAATGTTTGCCATTTTGTTGCTCCATCAATTTTTGATGCTTCTATTAATTCTGTTGGTACATTTTGAAGACCTGCAATATATATAATCATCATATACCCTATCATTTGCCAGTTCATCAATAATATTAATCCAATAAGTCCATACTTTCCATTGGCAACTAAAGTTGTTCCATAGTTTGCTAAAACAGCATTTATCATGGATTGCCAAGTGTAACCTAATACTATACCACCTATTAAGTTAGGCATAAAAAATACTGTACGGAAAAAGTTTGTTCCTTTTATCTTCTTTGTTAATAGATAAGCAAGTGTAAATGCAATTATATTAACTGTTACTATAGATACAATGGTGAAGAACGTTGTGAAACCAAATGATTCTATAAATCTTTGACTTGGGTCAAATGCAGTTATATAGTTTTGTATACCTACAAACTTTGCATTACTTACTGTAGTAAAATCACAAAATGATAAATATAATCCTGTTACAAATGGAATCATAAATGCAATAGCAAATGCAATCAGTGTTGGTAATAAAAATACAGCAAAATATTTTTTCAAAGTTTTTTGCATACTATACCTCCTATTATTAATAAAAAGTAAGTGCTATAAAATCATCTTAGCTAAATAAAAAGCTTAGTTCATAAATAGTATCACCTTCATTACTTAACAAGGACTCAATCCTTTTTTCGTTTAACGGTAATATACTGTTATTTATGACTAAGCCTTTTCTATCTTGAATTAATTTAATTTTACTATCTTTAAAATAGGGCTAGATTATTATTAAAAAATAATAATCTAGCAATTCTTAAAAATACACTTACAAGTATTTAATGGCTTATTAGTTGTTGTTATTATTTAGCTGCTTCTTTTTCACTAGCCCACTCATTAACTACTTTAGATTTAACATCTTCCCATTTCATATTTCCATTAGCATACTCAAGTAAAGCTGCTCCAAAATCATCTTTAAATGTTTGACTTGGGAATGAAACAAAGTTCCAGTCTACATTGTATAAGTCTTTATTTTCTAAATATCTTAAAACTTCTTGAGCCAAAGGATCTTGTGGAGTTTCAGCATCCTTAAATGTATCAAATGGAGCTATAAATCCTAATTCTTCTGTTACATGTTTTTTACCAGTATCAGAAGTAAATAACCACTCAATGAAAGCTATAGATGCTTTTTGGTCAGCTTCTGAAGCTTTGTTGTTTATAGAGAAGAAGTTTTCAGTTCCTATACAAAGACCTTGTTTTTCTTCACCTTTAACACCAGTGTATATTGGCATAAATTTAACATCATCTTCTTTAACAGTATTTCCTTCAACTTCTGCTATTTGTCCCCATCCCCAGTTACCATTTTGAACCATAGCTGCTTTACCTAAAGCGAATTCAGCCATTGAATCAGATACTGTTTTACTTCCTAATAAAGTAGGTTCACAAGTAGAATTTTTTATGTACAAATCAAATATGTTTTTGTATTGATCAGCATAAGTAAAATCTATCTTATCTAAATCAGTTGCTTCTTTATCTTTGTATTCATAATATATAGGTAAGTTAGCTAAGTGAGTTTGCCATCTCCAATCTTCACCAGGAGTTAATGATGTAGAAGCAAACACACCATCTATTCCCAACTTATCCTTTTTAGTTTGCATATCTTCTGCTACTTCTTTTAATTTATCATAATTATTTATTTCACCCATAGATTTAGCTTTTGCACCATCTAATTTAAAATATTTTTCCATTATTGCATTGTTATATATTATTCCATATCCCTCTTCAACATAAGGTATACCATACACTCCATCCCCATCTTTAACAGCCATATCTTCGTTTAATAAGTGCTTATATAATTCTGTATCTTTTAAATCAAGACAATAATCTTTCCATGATTTGTATCCTACTGGACCATTTATTTGGAATAGTGTTGGAGCTTCTTCTTTAGCTATTTCTGATTTTAAAGTTTGTTCATAAGTACCACTGGCAGCTGTAACTACCTTTACTTTTACGCCAGTTTCTTTTTCATAATCTTGAGCTATTTTTTTCCATTGTTCTTCCTGTTCTGGTTTGAAGCTTAAGTAGTATACCGAACCTTTTTGATCGTCTTTGGAGCCATCATCAGAAGACGAACAACCCGTTAATGCTACAGTTGCCATAACTGCAGATAAAGCAATTGTTAAATACTTTTTAAGTTTTATCATAATATTTCCCCCTCACATATTTTTATTCTATCTCCGGAAAGGTTTCCGATAACGTTTCCGAAATAACGTTTCCGAAATAACGTTTTCCTTCCCAGTAATAAGATAGTAACACCCATTTTTCTAAAAATCAATAATTTTTATGATATATTTTTAATTATATAAAATCAGCTATGTACACATATAAATCTATATTTTATAGTGTACATAACCAATGACTTTTTATTTTAATTTCCAAATATCATTATTATATTCTGCAATAGTTCTATCAGAAGAAAAATACCCCGCCTTACTAATATTAACTAACATTCTCTTTGACCACTTTTCTCTATTTTCATATTCTTTGAATAACTCTTCTTTTTTATCACAGTATGATTGGAAGTCTAATAATCCCATAAACCAATCTTTTCTCATTATTTCTTTATATAACCTTATAAGATTTTCTTCACAACCAATGTTCATAAGGTTATCACTAACAATAAAATCTACCACTTCTTTTATATTCTTATTTTTTATATAGAAATCAAGAGGATCATAATCTCCATCCTCATAATGTTTGATTACATTGTCACTACTCTCTCCAAATATGAATATATTTTCATCTCCAACACGTTCATGTATTTCTACATTAGCACCGTCTTCTGTTCCAAGAGTTAAGGCACCATTTAACATAAACTTCATATTTCCTGTTCCACTTGCCTCTTTTGATGCTAATGATATTTGTTCTGATATATCACATGCAGGTATTAATTTCTCAGCTGCAGTTACATTATAATTTTCTACCATCACAACTTTTAAGTGTTTACTCACTTCTTTGTCATTGTCTATAAGTTCTTGTAAACATAAAATTAAATGTATTATGTCTTTTGCTATTGTATAAGCTGGAGCTGCTTTTGCACCAAATATAATAGTTACAGGTGTTGTTGGTACATTTCCGTTTTTAATTTGTAAATATTTATAAATTACATATAAAGCATTCATATGTTGTCTCTTATACTCATGTAATCTTTTTATTTGAATATCAAATATAGAATTTTCATCAATTTCTACATTTTGAACTTTTTTAAGATAGTTTTTAAGACTTACCTTATTTACATGTTTAATATCTAATAACTTTTGAAGAACTGCTTTATCATTAACATATTTAATCATACCTTGTAATTTTTCTGCATCAGCTTTAAATTCATTTCCTATTAACTCTTCTATTAGCTTAGTTAATTCAGGATTGCAATGCATTAGCCATCTTCTAAATGTTATGCCATTTGTTTTGTTATTAAATTTTTTAGAATATATTTTATAAAATTTATTTAATTCATTATTTTTTAATATATCAGTATGAAGTGATGCAACTCCATTTACACTAAACGTATAATGTATATCTATATGAGCCATGTGAACATTTTTATTTTTATCTATTATGTATAAAGATTCCTCATCATATTTAGCTCTAACTTTTTTATCTAATTCTTTAATTATGGGTACAAGCTGTGGAACAGTTTTTTCTAAATATGTTATAGGCCACTTTTCTAATGCTTCTGCCAATATAGTATGATTAGTATAAGCACATGTTTTAGATACTATCTCTATAGCTTCATCCATTTCAATTCCTTTTTCAACTAAAAGACGTATAAGTTCAGGAATAACCATAGTTGGATGAGTATCATTTATCTGTATTACAGCATAATCATATAAATCATGAAGGTTAGAACCCTTTTGAATACATTCATCTAATATAAATCTAGCTCCATTACTAACCATAAAATATTGTTGGTAAATACGAAGAAGATGTCCTTTTTCATCACTATCATCAGGATATAAGAATAGAGTAAGATTTTTCCTAATATCTTCTTTATCAAAATTAATTCCGTCATTTACTATAGTTTCATCAACTGTTTCAATATCAAATAAATGAAGCTTATTCGTTGTGTTTTTATATCCTGTTATATTTATATCGTATAGCCTAGACTTTAATGAAAATCCATGAAAATCAATATCATAAGTTACATTCGTTTTTTTCAACCAACTTTGTTTTTCAATCCATTCATTTATTTCCTCATTTTGCAAATTATTTTTAAATACTTGTTTAAATAAACCAAAATGATAATTTAGTCCTATTCCATCTCCAGGAAGACCTAATGTAGCTATAGAATCTAAAAAACATGCAGCTAATCTTCCAAGTCCACCATTTCCCAAAGATGGTTCCGGCTCTACTTCTTCTATATCAGATAAACTTTTTCCATTGTCATTTAAAATTTTTTTAATTTCATCATAAATACCTAAATTTATTAAGTTATTTGATAATAACTTTCCAATTAAAAACTCTGCTGAAATATAATATAACTTCTTTTTATCTTGGTTTTCATTTATCTTATTTTCCCCAAGCTCTTGTACCATTTCTAATAGAGCATAGTAGATTTCTTCATTTGAACAAAATGAAATATCTTTATTGCACTTAGACTTTAATATTTTTGATAAATTCAAAGATAATCTCCCCTCCTGATTCCCCATTATTTTGGAAACGTTTTCGGTAACGTTACCACAAAATCCAAATCCATTTCCTGTATCCTTTGAGTTTTACAATTAATATTGTTTATGTTTCTTAGAATCATTGTTTTAAGGTTATTATAATTTATAAACTTTACTTTTACAACAATATTTATTATTTTAACAATTATTTTATTTATTAATTTATACAATAAAAAACATACCTATTTGGTATGCTTATAAATATGTTTTTCAATAAAAAAAATACGTGGCTACGTGCTACTCTCCCAGGAGGTCGCCCTCCAAGTACCATCGCCGCTCAAGAGCTTAACTTCTGTGTTCGGAATGGGAACAGGTGTATCCTCTTTGCTATAATAACCACATAATCTTTATATAAAGTATTAACTTTTGTTAGTACTTTCAAAACTG
>NZ_JAHZMO010000065.1 GCF_020748185.1 Terrisporobacter petrolearius
TTAGATATGGATGAGAATTTAAAAGAAAGAGTTAAAAAATATCAGTATTAAAAAATCAGGTAGATTAATTTTATCTACCTGACTTATAAAATAAAAACTACTTACACACTTTTATTGACAAACCCTATAAATAAGTCCCAGCCTTATTTTAAGACTGGAACTTATTTTAGTTCAATTTAAATCCACTCTTTGGTGTTATTTCCATATTTATAATTCGCTTAATATTATTCTTATCTAAGTTAACTTTTTCTTGCATACTTGCATTTAATGGGTATCTTTTGTTTTCGTATTTTAGTAAAGAGTAAAATCCTTTGTACACTCCCCCACCTTCTACTTTTACCATTATATCTTTGTATCCTTTAGTTTTGTTTTTACTTATTATTATAGGCATATTGACTACTGTGGTTCTTGAAATCAAATCATATTTATTATTAAATATCATCAATGTTCCTCCCCCTGTTCCACTATAGTTGTCTCCCCATAAAAATAATTATCATCATTAAAATTAAAGTAAATTTTTTTATAATATCTCCTTGTAAAAATAAAAAAGAAACTAATAATAGTTTCTCCTTTTATTTTTATATATTATTGTATTTTGTTTAATTTAGTTATTTCCAAAAAAACTCTTAAATATACAAAATAAAACTTTTAATTGAAAATATGCTAATTTATAGATAATATAAAGTTATATGAATGTTTTATATTTTTAAGAAAGGGGGCAAAAAAATGTATAACTATAACAATCGTAATACTAAGAAATTTCTTATTTGTTTTTGCTTAAGTATATTTCTCATGGGAGCTTTTTCCTTTGCTACTATTAACAAAATATCCATCTTCTCTAAAAATAAATCACAAGAAGCATCTATATTTACGCCTAAAAAAGAAGACGCTAATAAAGCCTCTTTATTAGCTGTAGGTGATACTATGGTATATAACGCCCAATTAACTGCACAGTATGATGTATCTAGTGCAAAATATAACTTCAATAATAATTTTGAGTATGTAAAAAAATATGTTGAAGAAGCTGATTATTCCATGGTTAATTTAGAAACAACATTAACTGGCAATAAAGTTTATAGATATAGCTCTTCACCAAAGTTTAATTCACCAGATGAGCTTGCCGATGGTTTAAAATATGCTGGTTTTGATTTGATTTCAACAGCAAACAATCATGCTTATGATAAGGAGTATTTAAGTATAAAAAATACTCTTGCTACATTAAAAGATAAAAACTTTGATGTAGTTGGAACTAGAGAAAACAGTGATGAAAGATTTATAGTAAAAGAAATCAATGGAATTAACGTAGGGGTTACTTCTTATTCTTATGGAAGAATTATTGGAGATAACAAATATTTAAATGATGTTAAAATATCTGATAAGTACAAAAACAGCATTAATATTTTTGATTCTACAAGTGTAGATATAGCATTTAACAACATAAACTACACTCTTAAAAATATGAAGGATACTGATTTACAAGTAGTGTATTTGCACTGGGGAGATAAATATTCTCTTAAAGAGAATACTTTCCAAAAGAAGCTAGCTCAAAAACTTTGCGATGCTGGTGTAGATGTTATAATAGGTTCTCATCCTCATGTTGTACAACCTGTAACAACTATAAAGTCTAGTGATAATAAACATGAAACTGTAGTTGCTTATTCTCTTGGAAACTTCTTATCTAACCAAAGCAGAGATCAGTTTAGTCAATATACAGAAGATGGTTTAATGCTAAATATAGATATAAGTAAAAGTAATGATGGAGATGCAAAAGTTGATAAAGTTACTTGTATACCTACTTGGTTAAATAAATATTATAATAGTAAGACTGCTAAATATGTTTATGAAATAATACCTATTGCAAGTAAATCAGAGTTAGATAAGATCCATAATTTATCTGAAAGTAAATTGAAAAAATCTTATAAAAATACGGCTTCAAAAGTTGATTCATCAGGCTTAATAAATATAGTTGAAAATCCTTTTAATTAAAAAACAGATAGCTATTACTAGCTATCTGTTTTTTAATGTTCTATTTAATTTGCTATTATTATTCCTATTAGTAGTAAGGATACTATCAACATCATTATAAAACTACAAATAGCAATTATTTTATTTGCCTTTTCCTCATCTTTAAATAACAATATAAGCATTTTGTAAACATATATACCTATTACTCCACCAAAAGCATTGGTAATAATATCTGTTATGTCTGTAGCTCCTATTCCAAATATATATTGGCAAGACTCAAGTACAAGACTTACTATTAATATGATTAATATATTTTTAAGAGTTTTATTCTTATCTAAAAGTATACTTATATAAATACCTAAAGGTATAAATAATATTATATTCCCAAATAAGTCTAATTTATTATAATTACCTTGAATTATATCATTAAATGGTATTAAATTTATGGTACGTGAGAAATATCGATCACCACTAAATACCTCAAGAGGTGACACATATTTAAAAAGAATATTCCATAAAAGAAATCCCGTATAAAATATAAATGGTACAATCAGTAATATATTAATTATTTTTTTCTTCATTTCAAATCCCCACTTTTCTAGTAAATAAAAAACTATATACTTTCTTGTCTAATATTTTCAATTATATTTTCTTTATTTATTTTCTTCATAGGTATATAGGATGAAATAAATGTAATTATAAAAATCCCTGTAACAGATATAATTATAGCTCCCCACGGAAGTACTAATCCAAGCTGAATAACATCACCTAAGATAATATTCATAAGCATAACTAGACCTATTCCTAGAGGAATACCATAAATAAGGGCTAATGCACCATACAGTAAGCTCTCTAAGTATATCATCTTGTTAAATCCTCCAGGTGTAACTCCTATGGATTTGATTATGGCCAATTCTCTTTTTCTTAAGTTTATATTTGTGCTAATTGTATTTACTATATTAGTTACACTTACTAAAGAAATTACTGTAACAAATCCGTATACAAAGATTTGCATTACTATAAGTGTATCCTCCATTTCTTTTACTTCTTCCATTTTGTCAGTTACATCATACCCATATTTGTTTGCAATATCTTTTACTGCATTTCGTGTACTTTCTTGTCTATTTGTAGAGATATACATACTATTACTAATTGGGGTAAATCCAAGTTTTTCTCCCACTTCATCGTAGGTTATAAAATCTAATCCCATATAATTGTATGATGAGCTTCCTATTGGTATATCATCAGTTATAGCCATAATTTTGAAATTAATTTCTTTTTTTATTTCCTTATCTTCATCATATTCTGAAGTATAACCTGTAACTGTATCTCCAACTTTATAATCTGTTAAGTTTAATTCATATTTTTTCCCAGGTTCTTCGAAATAACTTTTTCTTACAAGTATTACTCCTTTTTCTTTTATTGCTTCTTTCTTATCAAAACTACCCTCTTCAAGATTTATTTTACTAATTTCAAAATCTCCAGGCATCTTTGTCATACAATTTTGTATATCATATACAATTTTATTGTTCAATTTTTCTGTTGTAATATACTCATCTATTGTATCATTATTATCTTTAGTCATTTTATTTTTTGGTACATAAATTCCCATTCCATAATCATTAGCTGCAGCAATTCTTTCCACTCCATCTATATCTTTTAATTCTTCAAATAATTTCTTATCCATAGTGCTGTTTGAAGATAAATATAAATCATAATTTACTTGTCCAAACTGTACTTTATTAGCATTAATAAATAAAGTCATAAACCCACTAAAAGATATAAATATAACCACACTTATAATAAGAGAAAATAAAGTTATCCTAAATTTCTTTTTATTTCTCCTTAAGTTTTTATATGCAAGAACTCCTTCTGCTTTAAACAAAGTCCTTACTATTTTTGAATCTTTTACTTTTCCTATTTTTAAATTACTGCTATTTTTTATGGCTTCAAGTGGTGATATTCTTGCCGCTTGCCTTGCTGGCAATATTGCTGATATTAATATTGTTATTATTACTATCACTGCACTTAATATAATAACAGCTGGACTATATACCACTCTTAGCCCTAGATCTCCTATCATTGAACTTCCATAAAATTTTCCTACTATTTTAAATACCATGTCTATAGCAAAGGTACCTGCCAATAATCCTATAGGTATGCCTATAATACTTACTATAGAAGCTTCTGTTAATACAAGTTTTGTAGTTTGTCTTTTTGTAGCTCCTATGGAGTTTAATATTCCAAATTGTTTCTTACGCTCACTAATAGATATGGAAAATGCATTATACACTGTTGCTATTGTACAAATAATTACCAAAGATGTAACTAATATTATAATTTTACCAATAGATCCATTAATATTGTCATAAGCACTGGCACTTTGTAATCTTAATAAATGTTCGTTAAAACTTAAATTTTCATAGTATACTACATTTTCATTATTATAAGAAGAGCCTTCTTCTCCATCTACATTTTTTGCTTTTAAACCTAAGTTCTTAGCAATTACGGAAGCTATATCGTAAATTTCTTTTGGATTGTTGGCACTAATTGATACATTAATCCCTTTTTTGCTTCCAATATTATTTATATCCAAATAAGTTATACCTGTTGTGACTTGTTTTCCAAATTCAAATCCAGGCTTATTTATTATACCTACTATTTTGTACTCTTCTTTTCTAGTATCAACAAGTTTTTCGTCATCACTTACCCAATAACCTGTTAAATCCTCACCATCTTTAGTTACCCTTTTTCCCACGTTAAGAGTAATTGTATCTCCAATTTTCTTTTTTCTAAGTATTCTTGAATCTTCACTAATTACTATTTCTTTATTATTTGTTGGCATCTTACCTTCTTTTAAAGATATTTGAAACCCATCAAAAGCACCTTTATCGTAAGACTTTAAATCTAATAAATCTTTGTCATCACTATACTTTCCAAAATCTAATCTTTCACTATAAGCATATTTGGAAATTCCTGCACTTTTTGTTATTTTGCTTACATCCTTTTTTTGTACATCATAAAATGTGGCATGAAAATCCCCTTCTCTTTCCACAGTTGTTCTAACTTGATAATCCATAAAACTGTTATAAATATTTCCTATACCACAAATTAATGCAGTAGATAATATAATTCCTATAATTGTTACTATTGTTCTTTTTTTATTTTCTTTTAAATATCTAAATGTAAGAGATGTATATAAGTTCATTTATATCACCTCATCACTTTTTATCATTCCGTCTTCTATAGTTATAACTCTATCTGCTTGAAGAGCTATATTAGGATCGTGAGTTATCATAACTAATGTTTGTTTATATTTTTTAACTGATAACTTCAGTAACTCTATAACTTCTTTTGAGTTTTTACTATCTAAGTTTCCTGTAGGCTCATCTGCTAAAACTATGGCAGGTCTATTTACCAAAGCCCTACCTATAGAAGTTCTTTGTTGTTGACCACCACTTAGCTCATTTGGAAGATGATTTTCCCTTTCTTTAAGCCCTAAAGTGTTTAATAGATCATCTAAGTACTCTTGATCTATTTTTCTATTGTCTAACTCTGCAGGAAGAAGTATATTTTCCTTTACAGAAAGTACTGGTATTAAGTTATAAAACTGATATATTAGTCCAACATTTCTTCTTCTAAATATAGATAAATCTTTTTCTTTTAAGTTATATATATCTACATCATTTATATATACAGTTCCTTCACTTGGCTTATCTACGCCACCTATTAAATGTAACAAAGTACTTTTACCACTTCCACTAGGTCCAACTATGGCAACAAACTCTCCTTTATTTATTGATAAGTTTATGTTTTTTAAAGCATCTACTTTTGCTTCATTTTTACCATAGATCTTGCATAAATTTTCAATTTTTAAAATCTCCATATTACCCTCCATAATATCTCACTAACTTTTGTAAGTTTTAATTTATATTTACATTGTAGATTTTTATACTTACATCTTGGTGAATGTAAAATTACAAATTAGTCACCATAAGTTTTGTGAAAAATTATATGGAACTCAGTTCCTTCGTTTTTTTCGCTGTTTACATAAATATCTCCATTTTGACTTTCTATAATAGACTTAGACATGGCAAGACCAATCCCCACACTATCTTCCTTTGAAGCTTTGCCTTTATAAAATCTTTTGAAAATATGAGGCAAATCTTTTTTATCTATTCCTTCTCCGCTATCTTTTATTACAACTTCACAGTATATAGGGTTTTGATCATAACTAATATTTATTTTTCCTCCTTGTGGAGTATGTTCTATACAATTTTTTATTATATTTACAAAAGCTTCGCTAGACCAATTTATATCACCAATATAACTTGTATTGTCATCTCCACTTATACTTAGTTCTATGTTTTTAATCTCCATAGGAATTAAGCTTGGAGCAACTGATTTTTTAATTAATTCCTTAATTTTAACCTCTTTTTTTTCGAAATCTATTACTTTTGCCTCAACTTTTGACAGTTTCAACATGCTTTTTACTAGCCATTCCATACGATTTAGTTGAGATTTTATTTTATCTAAAAATTCTATTTTTGTTTCTTGTGGTAAATCTTCATACATTAAATCATTTAAAATTACTAGAGATGTCATAGGTGTCTTTAACTGATGAGATATATCTGAAATAGTGTTATTTAGAAATATTTTTTCATTATTTAAAAGCTCCACTTTTTCTTTTAATATATTAGTCATTTTAATTAGTTCTGTTTTTAAAAGACCTATTTGACCATCTTGATTTCTATTTTTCATTTCAAATCTTACACCTTCAGAACTGTTATAAACATAATCTGTCATGTCTTTTATATCTTCATAAATTTTTTTAAAATAGCTTAAAGCAAGAATAATAAACAAAATCAAAATAATACATAGAAACAACCAATTAATATTAAAGATATATCTTATGCTTTCATTTATAATAGGCTCATTGTTTAAACTTATATTACTATTATAATTATATTTGCTTAATATTTTTTCCCCATAATCCATATTATCTTTGGAATTTCCTTGTGTTACTATATCTATAATATCTTCTTCCAACTCAGGTCTTTGGGATAGAATATTTCCTATAATTGCTTGGTTATTTTCAACTACTTTTTTTTTTATAATTCTTAAATTAATTAATGTTACTCCACTGCACATAATAATAGCGACAAGAAATAAAACACTAAAGCGCCTTATAAAACCTTTCATTTCCACATTGTATTTAATCATTAACTTCACTCCCACTCCACTTATATCCCATGCCTCTAACTGTAATTATTAACTTTGGATTACTTGTATCATCTTCAATTTTTTCCCTAAGGCGTTTTATATAAACAGTTAAAGTGTTATCATTAATAAAATCATAAGTTACATCCCATAATTTCTCTAGAATTTGATTTCTACTTAAAATTATATTTTCATTTTGAATTAAAATTAATAATAACTTATATTCAGCAGAAGTTAAAAATACTTCTTCACTACCTTTATAAACCCTAGCCTCTAAAGTATGAATACTCAAGTCTCCATATTTTAAAATCTTCTTACCCTTATCTTCCCCTTGATTTCTTCTAACTACTGCTTTTATTCTAGATATCAGTTCTCTTACTCTAAAAGGCTTTGTCATATAATCATCGCCTCCAATATCGAGGCCCATGACAATATTTACCTCATCATCACATGCTGTTAAAAAGATTATAGGTATATCTTTTATTTCTCTTATTTCTTTACAAAAATCATAACCATTACCGTCTGGTAACATTACATCTAAAAGGATTATGTCATAAGATTTTTCATTTATATTAAGTCTTGCGCTTTCTAAGTCTTTGCTTATATCTATTTTAAACCCCTCTTGTTCTAGAGCATATTTTACTCCAAAAGCTATTGTAGAATCATCCTCTACCATAAGAATCTTTATCATAATAACCTCCAAATTTTTCATCATTTATAACTATTATACAATAAGTTAAAAAATATAATAAGGTTGCTTAATATGACATTCTAGTCATAATAAAAAAGAATACTCATAAATTTGTTTTTACACAAATTCACAAGTACTCTCTTATATATCTAAATATGCATTTACAAGCTCACTGATTTTTTATTCATCATCTATTTTATCATATAGTATTTTTTATATTCTTAGTAATAATTTTGCTAAGGTAAAGTATACCATAAGTGCAAAAGTATCTACTATTGTAGTAATTAATGGGCTGGCCATTATTGCTGGATCCAATTTTAGTTTTTTAGCTACTATAGGTAATAAACCTCCCACTACTTTAGAAATTATAACTGTGCAAAATAAACTTAAACATACAGTTAAGGATATTAGTATATCAGTTTTTTCTAAGAAATATATTCTAAGAAAATTTACACTTGCTAAAATAGTGGCAACTATTAAACTTACACCAAATTCTTTAAACATCACTTTTAGATAATCTTTTAACTCAATTTCTCCAAGGGCCAATCCTCTTATTACTAAAGTTGATGATTGTGAACCTGCATTACCGCCTGTGTCCATCAACATAGGAATAAATGCAGCTAGTATTACTACTGATTGCAACACATCATCAAACTTTTTTATTATGGAGCCAGTAAATGTGGCTGATATCATTAAGACTAATAGCCATATAACTCTTTTTTTTGCCAAGTCTATTACTGGAGTTTTTAAATAGGATTGTTCATTTGGTTGCATAGCTGCCATTTTTTGGAAATCCTCTGTATTTTCTTGATCTATTATATCCATAACATCATCTACTGTTATTATACCAACTAATCTGTCTTCTTTGTCCACTACTGGCATACATGTTAAGTCGTATTTCTTGAACTCTGAAGCTACAATCTCTTGATCTTCTATTGTACTTGTATTTATAGCATTTCTGTCCATTATATCTTTTATAAAAGTCTTTTCATTATTTAATATTAGTTCTTTTAGATGTAGCCTTCCTTTTAGTTTTCTATTGTTATCAATTACAAAGCAAGTATCCACATCTTCTTTATCTAAAGTATCGCATCTAATATATTTTATAGCATCTTTTACCGTCATACTTTCTTTTAGTTCTAAAAATTCTATGGTCATAATAGAGCCTGCTGTATTTTCATCATATTTTAATAGTTGATTAATAAGTTCTCTTTTTTCTTTTGAAGTATTTCTTAATACTTTCTTTACCATATTAGAAGGTAGTTCCTCTATTATATCCACTGTATCATCTAAAAATAATTTATCTATTATGTCTTTTAATTCACTATCTGTTATAGTCTGTATTATATATTCTTGCATCTGTGGTTCTAAATATGAAAATACCTCTACTGCTTTATCTTTTGCTAGTATTCTAAAAGCTAATACTATTTCCTCATCTTTTAAATCTACCATATCTTTTGCTATATCTACTGAATTTAGATCAGAAAAATATTCACTTAGCTCTAACATTTTTCTCTTTTTAATTAAATCGCTTACTACTTCTACCATAATACCTCCATAATAAAGAGTTAATATTATTTTTAAATAAATTGTAATATATATAATTCTTCTTTTTCTTATTGCCTTTTAACCTAGGATATTACTACATATAAATCACATTCTTTAATTTTATTTGTTTTTATTATATTAAACAAATATATAGAACTTATGTAGTTTTATATGATTTTTCAAATTATATATTGTACTTCATATATAATAAAATTATAATTTACATAAAATATAAAATAATTAATAAGGAAGGATTTTAATATGAAAATAAAATATATTCATCATAGTAGCTTTATTGTAGAACTTAAAAATCACATATTACTTTTTGACTATTTCCAAGGAAATCTTCCAGAATTTAATAAAAATAAAAAGCTATATGTATTTTCTAGTCACTCTCATCATGATCATTTTAATAAAAGTATTTTTAAACTAAATAAAATACATCCTCATGTGACTTATATATTATCAAAAGATATAAATTCTCCAAAATCTGAAAATATAAAACTTTTAGGTGCAAATGAAAAACTAGTAATTGATAATTTAGAAATAGAAACTCTACAGTCTAGTGACTTAGGTGTGGCCTTTATTGTTAAGGTTGAAAACAAAACCATTTATCATGGCGGTGATTTAAACTGGTGGCACTGGGAGGGAGAGAACTCTCCTGAAGAAAATGCTTATGCTGAAAAATTATTTAAAGATTCTTTAGACAAAATAAAAGGAAAAATCATAGATCTTGCTTTTTTACCTTTAGATTCTCGACAAGGAAATGAGTATTATTTAGGTTTTGATTATTTTATGAGGAATACTAATACTAAAATAGCATTTCCTATGCATTTTTGGAGGACCTACTCTTTAGTTAAAATTTTTAAAGCTTCTAATTATGCTTTAAATTATAAAGATAAGATTATAGAAATAAATCATGAAAATGAGGAATTTCAACTTTAAAGGGGAATGTAAAATAAAGTGTGTAAGTTGACAAGATTGTTGTCAGCTTATGCACTTTTTTGATTATAGAGTGTGATACCATTAAGGAAAGGAACTTAAAAAGATGAGGTATGATACTATGGTTAGA
>NZ_JAHZMO010000066.1 GCF_020748185.1 Terrisporobacter petrolearius
TTCTAACCATAGTATCATACCTCATCTTTTTAAGTTCCTTTCCTTAATGGTATCACACTCTATAATCAAAAAAGTGCATAAGCTGACAACAATCTTGTCAACTTACACACTTTATTTTACATTCCCCTAACTAAAAATTAAATATTAAAAAGACCATCAATCTAGATGGTCTTTTTAATATTTATAATTATTTCCCATTCATTAACAATCCATGTTGAGCACAATATATATAAAATTTACCTCGTTCAAATTTCCCGATAAGTCTTGGGAATCTTACTGTTGAACTTTGTTCTGGATACAACTTTATTAATAGAACTCTGTCATAGGTAACATAAGCAGCAAATGATATATAATGCTCTTTAGACATTTCATGGTCAATAGTAATGTAATAGTCATTTTCCACTTCTTCTATATTTATTTTATGATTTTCATCTATTATACTTGGAATAGCAGCTTTTAGTTTTCTGCCACAACAAGATATTTCTCCTTCGCCAGTTGTGCTTATTATATTGCCACAGTTAGGGCAAACGTAAAATTTAATTCTTTTCATATTTCCTCCATCTACATCATTGGGATTTAAATCTCCTAATAATATTTTTTCTATATTAATATCAAATATTTTTGATAGATCTGTAAGTATTGATACATCAGGACAGCCTAGGCCTCGTTCCCATTTTGAAACAGTTTTATCACTGATATTTAATAAGTCAGCTACTTGTTTTTGAGTCATGCTTTTTTCTTTTCTAAGTTTTAATATTAGGCTTCCTACTTTTTCACAGTTCATATCTATCACCTCCACTTATATAAGGATAAACTCTAAGCTTAATATTTTCAATCAACTTTCCGTAGAGTTATTATTTTATTTAATATATTTAACAAATTTCCATATAAATAAAGGTGAAGTAAAAAAAAAATTGTGTTATAGTTATGAATAGAACAAATAGATTATTGATGTAGCACAACTTTAGGGGGTCTTAATTATGAATAATAAAAAAGTCTTAAATTGGATGTCTAAGTTAATATATATTATTTATTTAGGTTCCATAATTAATTTTGTTTTTACAAATCAAGTAGAAAATACATTGTACGCTTTGGCAAGTTTAGCAGGAACAATTATATTGATTTACTTAAATAAGAATTTTGATAAGCTCTTTGATACTACGTTAATTATAAATTTAGTCCTATTTGTTTTATTTGCAGGTCTTTTAGGATCATCTTTTGGATTTTATGCTTCTATAAAAAATTATGATGATTTTTTGCATATATGGTCAGGCTTAATTTCTTGCAGTGTTGCATATGTGTTGTTTAATTATTTTGGAAATATAGAAGTAAATAGTACTAAAAGAAAAATATTTTTTGTCATATTTATGTTTATGTTTAGTATGGGTGGTGCTAGTCTTTGGGAACTTATGGAATTTTCAGTAGATAAATTTTTAGGAATGGACTGTCAGGCAGGAGGCCTAGTTGATACTATGATAGATACATTTGATTGTTTAATTGGAACTATTATAATGATACCTTATTATGTAAAACAATTGCCTAAATTATAGGATATAAACATCTAAGAAAATGCAAGTAAATTATAAATAAATATATATGAATGTTAGGGGGAATTTAAATGAATTATGTTATTGTAGGAAAAGTAGTACCAAGTGTTGAAGTAAGTTTATCAAGAGGCGAGTCCATGTTTACACAAAGTGGAGGTATGTTTTACCAAACTGAAGGAATAAAAATGGAAACAAATACAAAAGGTGGATTACTAAAAGGTATAGGAAGAATGTTTGCTGGTGAATCAATGTTTATGGCAACATATACTGCAATGCAAGATGCTAAAATATCTTTTGCCTCAACTGTACCAGGAAGTGTAATACCTATAAATGTAAGTGAAGGCCGCTTTACTATACAAAAAGGAGCTTTCCTTGCAGCAGAGTCTTCAGTAGAATTAAAAACTATTTTTAATAAAAAGATGGGAACAGGATTCTTTGGCGGTGAAGGATTTATATTACAAGAGCTAAGAGGTAGAGGAACTGCATTTTTAGAAGTAGATGGTGATGCAATAGAAATGAATTTAGCTCCAGGAGAAGTTATAAAAATAGATACAGGAAATTTAGTAGGATTTGAAGATAGTGTTAAATATGAAGTAGAATTTGTAAAAGGTATTGGGAATGTATTATTTGGTGGTGAAGGTTTATTTTTAACTAAGCTTACAGGTCCAGGTAAGGTAGTTCTTCAAACAATGAATATGAATGAGTTTGCTTTAAGGGTAGGATCATATATTCCAACAAGTTCAAATTAGCAAAATAATAAGTTTTATAATAATTGGGTATATGCAAAGTATACCCAATTATTTATTTTGGATAAATTGAACTATAATGTTATGGATGAAAAGCAACAATATTGTTTATTATAGTTACTATTTCTTCAGGTGATTCATTTAAGTCATTTTCTAACCATGTTTGAACGACAGAAAAAACTCCACCAGCGTTATATTTTATAAAGTAGTCTAAAAACACATCGTCAACCTTGGAAGAACTTATAAGTTTGTCAATTTCGGCTTTTCTTGCCAGTAGAAAAATACGATCCATAAGATTATTTTCTATATGATGACAAAATAATATTTTGCACAATTCTTTATTTTCTTTAATAAGTTTAAGAGCATTAAGCAATAGAACATCTTTATAGTCTTCAAGTGGGGTTTCTTCTATATATTCTGAAATTTGATTAAAGAATTCATCTTCCATGGATTGTAATAAATCATAAGCATCTTTATAATGGGTGTAAAAAGTACCTCGGTTAATGTTAGCATTTTTACATATATCTGTAACTGTAATCTGATGAATTTTTTTGCTTTCAAGTAAATCAAGTAAACTATCTTTAATTATTTTCTTGGTATATAAAATTCTTCTATTTCCTTTAATACCAGCCATATACATAATCCTTTCTTTAAGTAGGTTGCTACCGGAAGTTTAATTGATCAACATAAGACTTAAAATGGCAGCGGATTTTTATAATTACAATTTTAAGTTACAAGTTATTAAATGAACAAAAAAAGATTAAATGTCTATTTAATAACAATATGATAGCATGTGATTATTGTAAGTAGTTTATATATTATTTATACTTATGTATTATAGCATTAACCAAACAGAGTGTCTATTTGATAACATTGAGCAGATAAAACGAAATGATGGGGTGAAGAAATGTCATATATACAAATAATAGATGAATATAAGCGTTACAAAATTGGAGAAAATACTGTAGTTGCTAATAATGGTATTAATTTTTCTATTGAAGAAGGAGAGTTTGTAATTATTTTAGGACCAAGTGGTGCTGGAAAAACAACTGTGTTGAATATTCTTGGAGGAATGGATACTTGTGATGAAGGAAACATAATTATTGATAATGTTGATATCTCAAAGTTTAGTAATAAAGAGCTAATAAATTACAGAAGATATGATGTAGGATTTGTATTTCAGTTTTATAACTTAGTTCAAAATTTAACGGCTAGAGAAAACGTAGAGTTAGCAACTCAAATTTCAAAGAATGCTTTAGACGTAGATAAAACTTTAGAGATTGTTGGCCTTGGTCATAGAAAAGATAACTTTCCAAGTCAATTATCAGGAGGGGAGCAGCAAAGGGTTTCAATAGCTAGGGCAATAGCCAAAAATCCAAAGCTACTTCTGTGTGATGAACCAACTGGAGCACTTGATTATAAAACAGGTAAACAAATTTTAAAAACTTTACAAGATACATGCAAAGAAATGGGAACAACTGTAATAGTTATAACTCACAACGCAGCGCTTGCACCAATAGCCAATAGAGTTATTAACATTAAAGATGCAAAGGTTCAAAATGTACAAATAAATGAAAATCCTATTTCTGTGGAATCTATTGAATGGTAGAGGATGATAGATGAAAAATAGAGCATATAAAACATCAATAAAAAGAGAGATACTATCATCAAAAGGAAGGTTTATTTCTATAATGGCAATAATTTTTCTAGGTGTTGCTTTTTATGCTGGAATAAAATCTTGTGGTCCAGATTTAAAAGAATCCATCAATGAATATTTTGCAAAACAAAATTTAATGGATAGTAAGGTAGTATCTACTCTTGGACTTAAGGAAAATGATTTAAAACTACTAAAAAGTAATGATAAAATTCTTGATTATTATGCAAGTCATAGTGTAGATGTGAATTTAAGTAATACAAATCATGTAGTTAAATTTATGGAGTATGATGAAAGTAGCTCTGACAAAATGAATACACCAGTTGTTACAAAAGGAAGACTACCACAAAAAAGTGGTGAAATTGCAATAGATGTAAATGCATTGAAAATAGATAAAAACCTAAAAATAGGTGATAAATATGATATAAAATCAGACAAGGATACAGAGAATTATTTTAAAAAGAAAACTTTTAAAATTGTTGGATTTGTCCAAAGTCCCATGTATATAGATAATATGTCTAGAGGAACAACTACTGTAGGAAAGGGAAGCATAGATTATTTTACACTTATAAATAGATCTGATTTTTCTATGGATGCTTACAGTGAATTTTATGTGAAATTTAAAAATACAGAAAATTTTGGAGCTTATGATGATATTTATAAAGATATAATGGAAGAAAACAATAAATATCTTGAAAATTTATATTCACATAGAGCGGTAGAAAGAATTGAAGAAATTAAGTCAGAGGCGCAAAATGAATTTGATAAAGCATATAAAAAAATAGAAAAAAATGAAAATAAGCTTAAAGATGCTCAGAAAAAAATAGACAATGGTAAAATGCAACTTTTAGATGGTAAAGTAGAATATGAGAAAGCTTTAGCAAAGTATCAAAAAGAAATAAAAGATAATGAAAAATTATTAAAATATAGTGAATCTGAATTAAAAAAAGGTCAAATAGAGCTTGATAAGAAAAAGGAAACTTTAGCCCAGGGTGAAAAACAGCTTGAAAGTGGTAAGACTCAGTTAGATGAGTCAAAGCAAGTATTCTTAAATCAAGGGATTGACCCTACAAAAGACACAAAAGAATATGAAAATCAAATATCAGGTTTGAATACTTTGATTTCTACATATGATGCACTATCTAAAGATATAAAAGAAAGTATAAAGAACTTAAATGAAAATAATGAAATTCCAATGGAAAAAATTCAATATTGGAAAATCATTATATCTAATCCTAATTTAGGATTAAACAAATTAAGTGATTTAGTAAATGCATTAGAAAAAGACCCATCAAATATCTCTTTAGCACTAAGGCTTTCGCAAAGTATTGAAAGTGCGAGTAAAAGTGCAAGTAAAAATAAATCAAAGCTGGAAACTTTGATTAGTGGAATAACTCAGTATCAATCAGGCGTGAAAACATACAAAAAAGAAAACGCCAAAATTACTGAAGGAAAGGCATTACTAAATCAAGCTCAAAGCAAACTAGATAAAGGAAAAGAAGATTTAGTAAAGGGTAAGAATTCACTTGAAGAAGGTAAAAAGCAAGGTCAAGAAAAATTTAACAAAGCACAAAAAGAAATTCTTAACTCTGAGAAAAAACTGCTTGATGGAGAAAAAGAAATAAAAGCAAATAAAGAAAAACTAGTAGAGGCTAGAGAGGAGATAGATAATCAAAGAGAAAAATTAAATAGGCTTGATGATAGTAAATATTATTTTTTTAATAGAAATGATAACCCAGGCTACTCCACATACAAAGGATCAATTGATAGCTTAGATAAAATAGCATCAGTATTTCCTGTATTTTTCTTCTTAGTAGCAGCGCTAATATGCTTAACTACTATGACAAGAATGGTAGAAGAAAATAGAATAGAAATAGGAACTTTAAAAGCACTAGGTTATAGAGATTTAGAAATAGCTAGAAAATATATAGTTTATGCTTTTATTGCTAGTATTGCAGGTGCAATAGCTGGTATATTAGCAGGAAGTAGTGCATTACCATTAATAGTTAATATAGCTTATTCATCTAACTTTACACTACCTAAAGTTATAATAAATTTCTATCCATCTTATATAATGCAATCTTTAGTAGCATCACTACTTTGCACAGTGGGAGCATCAGTTATTGTTTTAAAAGAAGAATTAAAAGATAATCCTTCTAATTTAATGAGAACAAAAGCGCCAAAACTAGGTAAAAAAATATTATTAGAAAGAATTAAGCCTATATGGAGAAGACTTAACTTTAATCAAAAGGTAACTTTTAGGAATCTTTTTAGATATAAACGAAGAATGTTTATGACTGTGTTTGGAATATCAGGATGTATGGCCATGCTTGTGGCAGGTATATCTCTTGAAAAATCAAATTCATCTTTATCAGATTTACAATTTGGAAAACTAATAAAATACGATGCAATGGTTGTATTTGATGATAATAGTACAAAAAAAGAAAATGAAGAATATAATAAATCTTTAATAAATCTAGAAAATTATGAAGAGGATTTGAATATTTATCAAGAATCAGTTACTTTTAGTAAAGATAATATGAGCAAACAAAGTGCCATGATGTATGTACCTGAAAACACAGATAAATTAAATAATTTTATCCTATTAAATGATAGATCTAGTGGTACAGAGTATAAACTAAGTAATGATGGGGCTATTATAAATGAAAAGTTGGCAAAGCTTTTAAATGTGTCTATTGGAGATTATATAAATTTAACAGATTCAAATAATAATGACCAAAAGATAAAAGTAGAGAATATAATAGAAAATTACACTGGTCATTATATTTATTTATCACCATCATATTACAAGAATATATTTAAAAAAGATGTGTCATATAATGCACAGTTATTAAAATTTAATTCTAAAACTTATGATGAAAATAAATTATTATCAACACTTATGGACAATAGTGAAGTTGTAAATGTCACTCTTACATCTAAAATGAAAAGTATGAGTGAAGCAGCAGATTTAGGCTTAGTTATGATAGTTATAATAGCTGCTTCAGGAAGTTTAGCCTTTTTAGTATTATACAACTTAATAAATATAAATGTATCAGAGCGTATTAGAGAAATATCTACAATAAAAGTATTAGGTTTCTATGATAATGAAGTTGATATGTATATATTTAGAGAAAATATAATACTAACAGTACTTGGTATACTTGCAGGTTCTGTTTTAGGAAAACTATTATATGTATTTTTAGTAAGCACAGCAGAAATGGATAATATGATGATGATACCAACGGTAGATATTAGTAGTTATATTATATCAGGAGTGATTACAATGGTTTTTGCTTTGCTTGTTATGTTAATGATGCATAAAAAATTAAAAAATATAAACATGATCGATGCACTAAAATCTGTAGAATAAGATTAGAAATAAGGTAGGGACTTTCAACTGCCTTATTTTTATGTTATAAATTATTATAAAGATAAATGAAAAAATAATTTTATATTTGGTAGAATTAATGTTTAGAAGAGGTATGTTTAGTAAGTTGTTTTTATTACTAAGTGTGGTAATTTTTAGTGTGACTTCTTCTATAGTAGCATTTTTTAAAAAAAAGTATAAACTAATAGTATTAGACTTTGTTATATGTATAGTATGTTTTGTGATTTTTAATATATTGATTAATTTATAAAAGGAATGTAGTTACCTAAGATAGCTACATTTTTTTAGGTATATTAGCTATTTTGGATTAAAAAAGTAAGAGTTTAAATAATATTATATAAAACAAATAAACTATATCATAGATTATATTATATAATATTATTTATAAACAACTAATATGTTGTGTGTTGTTTAAATTTAATAAAGATTTAGATTTACACCAAGGAGTGTCGATAGGGGGAGGTATTATGAAATTAAGTATAATAGGAGTTCCAACTTATTATGGATGTGACAATAATGGAACACAACATTCACCACAAAAACTAAGAAATGCAAATGTTATTGATTTAATAAAAGATAACGGGGAAATAGAAGTTGTAGATCTTGGAGATATTGATGTAAAAGAAGTGTTGGAATCAGATAAGTTTAAAAATGAAAAAAATATTAAATATTTTGAAAGTATATATGATTTAAATTTAAAATTATCTAAAGCAGTAGATAAATCAATGGATAGCAGTGATTTTACATTAATATTAGGGGGAGATCATGGAATAGGACTTGGAAGTATAACAGGTGCTAGTAAACATTCAAAAAACTTAGGCGTTGTGTGGATTGATGCTCATGGGGACTTTAACACATCAGCAACATCACCAAGTAAGAACTATCACGGAATGCCATTAGCTTGCTTATGTGGCCATGGAGATTCTAGATTAGTTAATTTATATTATGATGGTATTAAAATAAATGAAGAAAACGTATTCCATATTGGAGGAAGAGATATAGATAAGGGAGAACAAGACTTATTAGACAATTCCAAAGTAAACCTTTATGATAAAAAAGTAATAGATAAAATAGGGTTAGAAAATGTGGTTAATGATATAATAAAAAAATGTAGAAAACAAAATATTGACGGTATTCATATAAGTTTAGATATAGACTTTATGGATAAATTTATAGTAGAAGGTACAGGAACAAGAGTCGAGGGAGGATATACTGTAGAGGACACTAAGTATCTTTTAAAACGTCTTATTCAAACAGGGATTGTTAAGTCAATGGACTTTGTTGAATTTAATCCAAGGCTAGATGTAAATGATAATACTTTAAAAATTTGTAAGGATTTATTAGAGTATTTCGGCCAACTTCTCTCGTGTAAAGAATTAGTTAATTGCTAAAATAAATAGAGCTGTGGTAGGTTTGTAAAAACAAATCATCCACAGCTTTTTTATTTAATAGGCTTGTGCCTCTTCTCTTGACATCCAAAAATGAATACCAGTAGTTGAATCCATCCAACGATCTTCATTAAAATTTTTCACTTCTACCCATTCACCTTTTCTGTAAATAAAATCTTCATCTACCAAAGACCATGCTTCATCAAAATTTTCTTTAAAGTCAAAACTTTTTATTGTTAAAACTTTTGCCTTGCTACATCTACATGATGGCAGTGTTGCAGAGGATCTTTTTGCATCTGAGGGAATTAGCAGTTGAACCATACAATCATTTATGCATTTTTTATATCCTAAAAATGCACCAACTTCTGGACAGCTAAGGCGGAACCATTTTGTATTTTCATTGGAATAAACTCCGTCCAATTTGGCATACTCTAGAACTGCACCATATAAATTAGCATCCTCAATGTTACATTTTCTCATATCACAATATCTAAAAGAGGCTGTTTTCATAGTTGCATTCTTAAAGTTTGCACCATGAAGAGGGCAACCGTCAAATAATACATTTTCTACAATGCTATTTTGAAAATTTACTTTATCAAGTTTAACATTTTGAAAAGAGCTTAGTGTAAAGTCTATATTACTTAGATCAAAACCAGTTAAATCCATATGCTTAAAACTATACTCTCTTAGTATTAACTGTTCAAAATCGTCTCTATGTTCAATTATTTTTTTTAGTTCTTTTAGTGTAATAATTTTCATACAATAGCACCTCTTTTGGATCAATATTTTGTAAATATATTATATTGTAGCAGAAAATTTTACTTTTAATGTATAATTTAGTCATAAAAGTAATTAAATAATTGAGAGTAAGAAGGTGATTAGGTTTAAATATACAGTAAATATTAATGAAACACAATCTTATTTAATTAAAATATCAACGTATTCACCATAAATATACCCGAATGAGTTATTATATTTTATTTTACACCAACCATTAGAAGTTATAGTGACTATATTAACTTTGTCATCTTTTTTCACTGTGCCAATTTTTTCATAGTTAGTGTTAGGTCCTTTTCTTACATAAACATCAGATAAAATTGAAGCAGTAGCTGAGTATTCTAACTCTTCAATTTCAGTAAGAATCACATATTGAGAAGAAACGTAGGCATAACTATTGTTAAATTTAATTTTATACCAATTATTAGAAGTTTTGGCAACAATACTTACTTTAGCATTTTTCTTTAAAGATCCAATCTTAGCATAAGTAGTACTAGGTCCTTTTCTCACATTAATATTGTCAGTGATAATGGCCCCTGCAAAACAAGGAGTCTCGCTAGAATCAGGTTTATTAGTTTGAATAGCTATGTATTGAGAAGAAACATAAGCATAACCACTATTAAGTTTAATTTTATACCAACCATTATCAGTTTTGGCAACAATAGTAACTTTAGTATTTTTCTTTAAAGAAGCAACCTTATCATAAGTAGTATTAGGCCCTTTTCTAGCATTAAGGTTACTATTCACAGTGCCATTAGCAGAGTAAGGAGTCTCACTAGGGTTAGGATTATTATTTGCAATAGTTATGTATTGAGAAGAAACATAAACATAACCATTATTAAGTTTAATTTTATACCAACCATTATCAGTTTTGGCAACAATAGTAACTTTAGTATTTTTCTTTAAAGAAGCAACCTTATCATAAGTAGTATTAGGCCCTTTTCTAGCATTAAGGTTACTATT
>NZ_JAHZMO010000067.1 GCF_020748185.1 Terrisporobacter petrolearius
TCTTTTTTATTTTTCATTTTAATACCTCCAAAAGTTTAATATGAATATTATTCCAAACTTACCAATTTTACATACAAAAAAGACTGTAGGTAAGTTTGTTTTACACAAATCTACCTACAGTCCCTTTTTAAATATAAAAAAGATAGTGAGATCCTCTTAAATTCACTATCTTTTTATAACGTCTACTAATTATAATATTAAATTTTATGCCTTACTAAAATCTAAATTTTCCATAACTATAAAATTAACAAGTTTTTGACCATATGGCAAACACATTTGTATAAAAGGACCTGTGGCAAACATTGCTGTAATTGTTCCTATTCCTATAGTTCCTCCTAAAAAATATCATACAGTTAAAAATATTGCATCTAGTAGAATTCTGATGTACTTATATTCAAAGTTTATTTTTTCTTTTATTACAAAGGGTATGATATCATTTGGTGCCACACCTACATTCGTTGAAGATAGAATTGAAAATCCTATGGCAATTAAAAAGCATCCCCCTGCAACTAAAATCATTCTTATTATGTAACTATATGATTCTATTGGTAAATTAGAAACTAAATATACTCCCATATCTATAATTGGTCCTATACCAATAACACATATTAATGTACCTATTTTTATATGACTTTTATTAATTAGTAAAATTATTAAAAATAATACTACTAATATTATTCTATTTGCATTTCCAGTAGAAATACTCATTCCCAAAGCATTTAAACTATTTGCAATTCCTTGTGTAAAAACTGTAAATGGATCTGACCCTATGTTAGTTTTTATAAATAAAGCTACTCCAAATTGTATAATAGCCATCCCTATGAGAAACATTGTTATTTTTTTAATAGACTTCCACAATTTCTCCATTTGTACTTACTCCCCCTATTCATAATTTAATTCAATTATTTTTAAATATAACTTTTGAATACATTCCTTTGTAGAATATTATAATCTAACGATGCTGTCAACGTTTCCCCGTTAATTGTTTAATAATTATATGTCACATTAATTATATGTATAGCTCATTTGTTTGCTATGTAATAAATTAAGCCCACTGCATTATCTTACAGTGAGCTTAATTTTTTCAGCTGATTTTCCCATAACTGATTCCTTCTATATTTATTATTTTCCTGCTATAGAAAGCCCTGTAACTATTACAGATGGTGAACCTACATTGCTCATTGGGAATTTTAAATCATTTCCTACTGATACTATGTTTTTAAGTAAGTCAAAGTAATTACCTGCTAGTGTGATTTGTTCCACTGGGAAAGTCTTCTTACCATTTTTCACATAGAATCCTTTTGCTGCAAGAGAGAAATCTCCACTTACAGTGTTTGCTCCTGAGTGAAGTCCTGCTAAGTCTGTTATAATTACACCTTCATTTATTTCACTCATTAAATCTTCAAAAGACTTTTCACCTTTTCTAAGATATAAATTACTTTCACTAACGCTAACAGATGAAGCATAAGAAGCTTTGAACCCGTTTCCTGTAGATTTTACACCTTGTTTATGAGCTGTTTTCAAATTATGAAGTAATGTGTTTAATTTTCCTTCATAAACTAATTCCTTTGTAAAAGTTGCCACACCTTCATCGTCGAAAGGAGCTGATGCAAGACCACCCTCCATTAGTGGGTCATCTACTATGGTAACAATTGGTGAAGCTATCATTTGCCCTTCTTTTCCTTTTAAAAGTGAAAAACCTTTTTGTGCTGCATCTCCACTAAAAGTTGATGCGAATGTTTCTAATAACTGTACCATTGCTTCGTTATATATAATTGTTTTGTAACTTCCTGATGGTATGCTTTTTCCACCTAATTTTGATAAGGCATCCTCCACACCTTGAGCTGCCATTTCTCTTGGTTTAGCTTCATCTAAAGAAGATGCTACCACATAACCCACACCATCATTTTTTCCACTTTCATCTTGCACTACTGGCACCACATAAGACGTTAGGATATTACCTTTATTATTTAGTTCTAAACCTTTAGTATTGTAAATTCCATAATTTGATGAAGAATAAGAAATTTTACAACCATTTATATTTACAACTTTCTCTGAGTAATTTTTAGCTTCTTTTTCTAAATCTAATGCTAAATCTATCATTTTACCTGGGTCTATATTTTCTAATTCTTTAGAATAAGTTTTTACTTCACTATATGTTTTATCTCCCACATAAATAAAAGTTTCATCATCATTTTCAATTAATGTAGCACTATTTTTAGCGCTGTTTATTAACATATCAATAGCCACTTCATCTAATATTTCCGTATAAGAGTAACCCATTTTATTATTAATTTTTCCTCTAAAAGAAAGACCAAAAGACTTAGCTAAATTATACTTTTCCACTTCTCCTTCATAAACAGAGATACTTATACTTTCGCCATCACTAAAATAAATCTCACACTCATCAAATCCAGCAATTTTTGCTTTTTCAAATAATAAATTCTTAAATTGTAAAAATTCCATCTATTCTTCACTCCTTCCACCAACTGTTATCTCTTTCACTCTTATCATAGGCTGACCTACGTTTGTTGGAATAGAGCCAGATGATGAACCGCACATTCCTTGAGCCTGAGCTAAATTATCTCCAATCATATCTATATTCATAAGAACTTCACTTCCCTTGCCTATTAAGCTGGCTCCTCTTACTGCTTCTTTTATCTCACCATTTTTAACTAGATATCCCTCTGCCACAGCAAAGTTAAACTCTCCAGTTACAGGGTTTACAGAACCTCCACCCATTTTCTTTGCATAAAGACCATTGTCTATGGATTTAATAATATCTTCTGTTTTATCTGTTCCTGCTGCTATAAATGTATTTGTCATTCTAGAAGTTGGAGCAAATTTGTAACTTTGTCTACGATAACTTCCAGTAGGTTTAGTCTTCATTCTTCGTCCATTTAATTTGTCTACCATGTATGATTTTAAAATTCCATTTTCTATTAGGATATTTTTCTGCGTTGGAGTTCCTTCATCATCTACGTTGGCAGAACCCCAGTGATTTTGTATGGTTCCATCATCTATAGCTGTAACTTTGCTAGATGCAATTTGCTGCCCTATTTTATCCGTAAATACTGAGTTACCCTTGGCTACTGATGTTGCTTCAAGTGAGTGTCCACAAGCTTCATGGAAGATAACTCCTCCAAATCCGTTGTCTATGGCAACAGTCATTTGACCTGCTGGACAGTTTTTCGCATTTAGCATAGTATATGCCACTCTTGAAGCTTCTTTTCCATAATACTCTGGATCTATATCTTCAAATAGTTCAAAGCCTTTGCAAGCTCCAGGTCCTTCATGTCCTGTCTGATTTTCATTTCCTTTTGATGCCACTGAAGTTATGGAAAGTCTAGTTCTTACTCTTTTGTCTTCTGTATATAATCCTTCAGTGTTGGCAATTAGCACATTTTGTTCTTTGTCTAAGTAGTTTACACTTACTTGTGATATGTTAGAGTTGAAATCTTTTGCACTTTTATAAGCTTTTTTCATTACATTTATTTTATGTTGATAATCTACACTACTTGGACTTAGTTTTATTGGATTAATGTTTGTAGTTCTTTTACAATTATTTAGTACTATTATTTTTTCTTCATTCGTAACTTTTCCTAAAGCTAAAGCTGCTTTGTAAGCAGTGTCTAGCATAGATTGAAGAGAGTTGTCATTTGTGTATGCGTAAACGCTGTTAAATCCTTTAAAAATTCTTATTCCTATTCCGTAAGTTCTTCCCCCTAGAACATTTTCTATTTTACTATCTATAAGACTTAGGTTGTTATTTATGCAGTCTTCTTCAAAGATTTCTGCAAAATCCCCACCTGTGATTAGGCATTTTTCTAGCACTTTAATTGCTATTTCTTTTGAAATCATAATGTTCCTCCTTTTTGGTATATGTATATTATACCAATTTTTACGGTAGTTTTAACATATTTTAAAAGGACGTTACAAAAATGTAACGCCCTTTTTCTCTTTTGCAAATCTTTTTTAAAATTAAAATTTCAAACTATTTATCATATCATCTATTTCATTTTCAGCTTTATTTAAAGCCGCTTTTCTTTCTTCTTCTGTTGTTCCAGTATTATCCACTTTAAGTTCATGAACTTTTTTAATTCCCAGTGTTTTCATTATGCTTGATACATAGTTTTCACCTTTGTCCATTATAGGATCTAGTAAGAAAGGTATATTTCCTCCAGCAGATTCAACATAAACTAATGCTCTGTACTTATCATTTAGTAGTCCTTGTGGTTTCTTGCCCTTCTCAAAAGTAATCGTCTTTCCAACTTGTACTACACAGTCAATATACTCTTTAAGGGGTGCAGGAAAAGATAAACTCCACATAGGTGCAGCTATTACATACATATCAGCACCTTTAAATTGTTCACATAAGTCTCTTATTATTTTTATTTCATCTTGGTCTTTTTTAGGTAATTTCTTTGCATCTTCTTCTTTTATTATACAATTTCTATCTTCAAAATATTGATATTCCAGCCTTGGAATATGATCTTTGTATAAATCAACTTCTTCAACTTTAAAATCTTTATTTTTTTCTAAAAACTTATTGATAAATGTTCTAGCAACAGTTTTGCATGATGATAAGTGCTCTGGCTTTGAGTTAACACTTATATATAGTAATTTTTTCTCCATAATTTACTCCTTACATTATTTTAATAGGGAATATTTTTAATTATTATTCTAATAATTTCTTCACTTCTTTTCATTAGATTTTATTGGTGTTCTAAATAATAAATGTTTTAATGCATTACCATCAAATGGATATAATGGGTAAATATATGATTGTCCCATTATAGTCTTATTTGTAGCAAGTAGTATTAATGTAATTATCAATCCTATTATAAATCCCCATACTTTAAATAACGAGGTTAAAACTAATATAAGCATCCTACACAGTTTTATTGCAAATCCCAACTCAATACTTGTTTGAGCAAATCCTCCTAAGGATACAATAGCAGTATATAGGATGGTATCAGGAACAAACCATTCTGTTTTGATAGCAAAATCTCCAAGTATTAGCGCTCCAACGACAGATACTGACATTCCTAAAGTACCTGGAGTATTTAATGAAGCAAGTTTTAAAGCATCTACCGCTAACTCTAATAATAAAAACTGTATTATTAATGGTACTGCATAGCCTTTTTCTGGTTCAATAAATTTTATCCATGCTGGTAGTCTATCAATATATTCTATTAACAATAAATACACTGGAGTCAAAGTCAATGTGATTAATAATGTTAAATTTCTAATAAATCTCAAATAATTTCCCGTTATTATAGGTTGATAATAATCATCTGCTTCTTGCATAAAATCAAAAATACTTACTGGAACTACTATAATATTTGGCGAAGTATCTATTAATATAAGTATTTTACCTTCTAATACGTGGGCTGATGCCACATCTGGTCTTTGTGTAGTTTTTATTTTAGGAAATGGGTTATACCATTTTGATTTTGTCAGCGTTTCAACTAAACTTTGATCTCCCATTACTAATGCTCTTACATCAATACTTTCTATTTTTTTCTTTATTAATTCAATATTGTCTGTTTTGGCAAGTCCTTCTATGTAACCTATGCAAACATCGGTTTTAGATTTGTTGCCTACATTCATCATTTCAAAAACTAAATTTTCATCTCTTACTCTTCTTCTTATAAGTGCCGTATTCATTACTAAAGTCTCAACAAACCCGTCTTTTGCACCTTTTAAAGTTTGCTCTTTTTGTGGCTCTTCAGGGCCTCTAGCTGGATAAGTACGTACATCTAACATAATTGCTTCGTCTAATCCATCTATAATTATAGCCATTGGTCCAGATAGTACACCAGACACTATTTTATCAATATCGTTTTCTTTATCCGCTTCAATGTGAGCTATATAGGAATTCATAAAATCTGTAATTTTATTTACTTTATCCATTTCTTCTTTTGTTATAGAAATGAATTTATTTAATATTCTCTCTGCAACTTCGTCTTTCATAAATCCATCAACAAAGAATAGGTAAGCTTTTCTACCTCCAATGTTTATTTCTCTTGAAACTAAATCAAAACTTTTTTTAACTTTAAGTTTGGATAAGATATTGGTATAGTTTTGGTTCACATTTTTAGTTAGTTTAATATTAATCACCTCAATCCTTAATATATTTATTTTCTACTATTTATTAAAATATATGATTGAAATTTTATTAATTGCAAAATATGCTATAGTACACCATTTTTTTCATTTTATTTTTGTTTTTATTTTAATTCTATTTTTAAATCCTGTAGATATTAGCTCACCGTTTTGATTAAATATCCATCCATTTTCTTCATGAGATAAATCTGATACGTATATTTTTTCATTACATATATTACATATACCTATATCTTGTAATATACTACTGTTATTGCTAAATAAAGTACGAATAAAAACTTTCCTCTGATTCAAAAACATTGCCTAGCCCTTTAAAGTTATTCTGTATTAAACTTTTTGGCCATGGTCTGTGGCTCTGAAAAAAATCTAAATATTTATCCATACTTTATCTCCTGTTCTATAAATTTCATTTATTTAATTTTCATTGGCATATGTTTCATCTGTTATATCATATTGGTTTTATAATCATGCCCTGCTAACTTCAGCTATTTATCCCAATAGCATCCCAAAACTAAATATAGCAAATGTGTTTATTTCTGTTTTTATAAACAATTTCTATCCTCATAATATTGATATTTCACCTTTAAAGTATGGTCTTTGTACTAAACATAACTGGGGATTATTTGAAGAATGGTTAATGGTAAGATAAGAAAAAAAGAGTCGCCTTTTCCATGATTAATTAAGTCATAGAATAGGCGACTTTATTTACTTTTATTTAACATCAATTAGTTTAAATCCTAAATCTTCTACAATATTTTTTATATCATTAATATGTACATCCTCATTCATATTGACAAGTGCATATCCTTCCTCTATGCTTATATCTAAAACTTCTACACCATCAATATCTTCTGTAAGTGCTTCTTTTAGATTTTGTTTACAATGTTTACATTTCATACCTTCAATTAAAAGCTTTTTGCTCATTTTTTATTCCTCCTAAATATCTATTTACTACTTTAATTATATTTTTAAAATATGTAGAAATTATGAATTTATAGTTATATTTCCTCATACCTTTGCAAAATACGCCTTAACATAAGTTCCCCAACTAAAACTGCATCTTCTATTGTAAGATAATCATCTGAGCTTTTGTCAACTAACATTTTCCCAACTGCTTCAAACTCATCATCTGCAAACCATACATTTAAAGTTACTGGATAGTGTGGAAAAAGATAAAACACAACACATAAATCAAATTTAGATTTTATAACTTCTCCACCTAATGATTTACACACTTTTATCACTTCTTCAGGTTTCTTATTAGCTAAAAAACGACTTAGTTCTATCTCTACAGTTTTATCAAACCTAGCTCCTCTTATAAGTCCATCTTTCAATTCACCAAAATGAACTGCCTTAAAAGATACAGGTGTGCCATCTCCTATATCTAGATAATGTAGTAAAATTAAAGTATGCCAATCTTCTAACTTTTCCTTAGGCTCATATGATGGATAAGTCAATTCAATAATCTTATCTAAACTCTTTATTTTAAAAGTTGATGTTTCTTCACAAAATTCTACCCCCGTATTTTTAGCAATATCTACAGGTGATTTGTTCTCCAAACGTTTCCTGGCTGCTATATACATCTCATTAAAAGCTCTATTTATTTTTTTATCTTCCATATAACTCTCCTCCCTTGTATCTTAACTTTAATTAATTCTCTCACCATAAAGTTCTGTAAGTTTTATAATATTTTTATATTTCATTTAATATGTTTCTATAAATTTATAGTTGCATCATATTTTTCTTTCTTCATACTTTATCTAATTTTTCTTTCATTCTTATATATTGTTTTTTTACCATATTCATCAGCCAATTAGATGTCTTCTATCCAATTAATAATCCCTTACTACAATAATAGCATATTAGTTACATATCACCACTTTTAAAGTGTTAACCCAAGTCTCTTATTATTATAAATTAAAAATATACAAAATTCGTATTTGGATCTATTGTAAAGTATTATATAACTTATAATATCATTCGTATTGTAAAATACTGTTTTCAGGTCGTATCTTTTTTGTTACGCCCTTCTCTCATACAAAAATCATCATCACACCACCATAATCAGAGCATAATGTACAAAAACAAAATTATGGGGTCATGCTATGAGATGGATAAATGTTTATATGGAAAATCTATCTAAGTTGATGTTATAAATAAATCTAATACTAATCCAAAAGTTCATATCAAAAATAAAATGCTCCTTCTTAGTTTAAAATTTATAAGTTGTTAAACTAAGGAGGAGCTAATTCTATGACAATATTATTTTTTTCTCTTATTGTTTCTTTTTTTTCTTCTCATTCTTTTTCTTCTTAAGTTTATTAATCTAATAATATACGCTACTATTGCAAGTACTGCTAAAGTTTTTATTATAAATATAATAAATGATGATGCGTAAATTTTAAGTAAACCTAATTTACTTAAATTCACCTTTCCACTTACCTCTGATGAGTAATTAGGTAGAGTAAAATTAAATTTCACATCTTTATTTGCCAACTTCCAGGCACTTTTATTTTCATTATTGTATTCTATTTTTACATTTTCATCATTAATTTGATTCTTATAATACATAATATCTTCTGTTGCTATAATTGGAGCTGTTATATTCTTTTTAGGTCCAATTATACCGTACTTTCTGTATTGAAGTTCAATTGCTCCAACTTCTTCTCCAGCCTTTTTAAATACTTGTTTTTCAGCTGCAGTGCCATAGTCTACAATAGTTTTTGTGTCATTAAATACATTTGTGCCATCTATTCCATAATCAGAATTAAGAGCTATAGTAACTAGATTTCTGCCTTTGCTTTGGAAGAAACCAACAAAGCAATGACCAGCTTGAGATTCATTACCTGTTTTTCCACCTACATTACCATATTGACCAAGGATTTTGTTTCTTAATTTAATTGGTACAGTTTCTCCTTCTATATTAATTGTTATATTTGGACTTTGATCTGATATTGTTTCTCTAATCCATTGGTTTTTGTAAGCTTCTTTTGCTATTACTGCTATATCGTAGGCTGTTGACATATTAATTTCCTTATTATCTGGATCTACTGCATTAGCTTCTAAGCCACACGGATTTACTACTTTTGTATCTTCTACTCCAAGATCTTTTGCTTTATCATTCATCATTTTCACAAAATCTTTGTAATTTCCTGCCACAGAATCTGCCATTAAATATGCAGCATCATTAGCTGAATAAACCATAACAGCTTTCATAAGATCATCGCTTGAAATTTTGTCACCCACATTTATTCTTTTCAAGTTATTAAGTGCTGTTTGAGTAGTTTTTAGTGATTCTTGTGTAAATTGTATAACTTCTCCCTTAGAAGTATTTTCTGCAAAAACTAAGGATGTTAGTAATTTTATTGTACTTGCCACAGGCCTTTGAATCTTTGCATCTTTCGATGCAATAACTTCTCCTGTGTCCATATCCATAACTATTGCCGATTGTGCAATTATACTCGGTATATCACCTGTATTATTTAATCCATTTGCTACACTGCTTAAAGATGTACATATTACTAATAAAATAGTTAATATAAATGTATTAAAAGATTTATTTCTCATTTAAAACCTCTTTTCCCTTTTGTATTACTAGTTATCACTATAAAATTTCATAAAATAAGAATAATTTTATTCTTATAATTAAAAGCAATGCAATAATTATATCATAATTTTTACATAATTTGTCAAGACATTCCCCATGTATTTAAAAAAATATTTAGTTTTTTTGCCGTAAATTTACCCCTATATTGTAATGTGCAAGTAATATAATTATGGGGGAGAAAATTTACTTATAATGGCAAAACTACTTATGTTAAAAGTGAGTATTTAAGTAATACTAAAAGTGTAATATTAAATGTACTATATATAAGCTAATATCCTGATTCACCTATTGGATGTGAGGCAACTTCTCTTGATCAGTTGCTACAGTTTAAAGGTGTGAATGTTTCAAAAACTATTATAGCCAAAGAAATGAAAAAGCCACCAAATAAAAATCTTCATGTCATGACAGTTATTGGTGTTGATGATGATGATTTTTACATAACAGATCCTGCAAAAGGTAAATACAGTGTATGTAAGACTAAATTCGAATCAATTTACAATAAAATCAGAAAAAGGCTTTAGTTGTTAGATAGTTAAAAGAACATAAAAAAGTCTCAGGTTAAAAATCGCCGGGACTGTAGGTAGATTTGTGTAAAACAAACTTACCTACAGTCTTTTTTGTATGTAAAATTGGTAAGTTTGGAATAATATTCATATTAAACTTTTGGAGGTATTAAAATGAAAAATAAAAAAGAAAT
>NZ_JAHZMO010000068.1 GCF_020748185.1 Terrisporobacter petrolearius
ATTACAATAATTATAGATGTCAATGGAATTTAAAAAAGCTGACTCCTAATAAGTATAGAAGTCAACTTTTAATGACGGCTTAGCCAGTCGTTTTTTCTAGTGTCCTTGACAAAGGGTCCATTTTAAAATTCTTAGTAACTACTTTTTCATTGGTGCCGGATGTGGGAGACGGAACTTTAAATTTCACCTAAAAGAATTTAAAAATATATAGTATTATAATTGAGTATATATCTACATTTTAAAAATGTTGAATAGAATCTAATAAAATACAAAAATATAAAAACTTCATTTTACTGCGGTATTTTGTGTTATTTTTTACATAGAAAAAAGCTGTATTTCTACAGCTTCTATACAAATATACTATTTATTTTATCTACAGCTTCTATTTTGGTTTCTTTCATAACATGAGTATAAATATTCATTGTAGTTTCAATATCACTATGTCCTACTAAAGATTGAACTGTTTTAGGCGGAACACCAGCTTCAAATAATCTAGTACAGTAAGTGTGTCTTAAGCCATGAAATGTAATGAGCTCTATATCATTAGATTTTAATACAGTAGACAACCTTCTATTTGGTTTCTTTGGATCCATAATAGTACCATCATTATTACAGAAAACATAGTTATTGTTTTGATAGTTGCCTTCATCTAATGAGAGAATAAGTTTGTTCTGTACCTTTTTATAAGACTTTAATTTGTTCAATATAGTCTTAGGTATAGGGACTGTTCTAAAACTATTCTCAGTTTTTGGAGGAACTTCTTTTAATATACGTTCTCTAGTACCATCTCTTTGAATTTCTACAACTCTTCTAACACTTCTTTGAACAGATAGGGTATGTTCTTTAAAGTCAATATCACTCCATTTTAACCCCAACACTTCTCCTAGTCTTAATCCAGTACCAAGTGCAAAAGTAATTAATAATTCTAAGTCTATTCCTTTAAGAGCTTCTAACAGTCTAAGTTGGTCATCTTTACTTAAAGCTTTAATATTGTCCTCTTTTTTTACTTTAGGTAAATTTACATCATCACACCAATTCTTTTGTAGGTACCCTTGTTTTATAGCTTCTTTTAGACATGTTTTAAGTGTTTTATTTATTCTTTTAACGTTGGATGCATCTAATTTATCTATATCAAGAAGCTTAGTGTAATATCGTTGTAAGTGGGCAGTTCTTAAGTCGATTAACTTAATATCACCTATATCACTATCTTTTATATAAAGTCTATATACACCTTCATAACACTCAAATGTGGATGGAGCTAAGTCTTTAGATTTAAAGTCAAATAGCCAAGTAAAATACCATTGGTCTATTGTTATTTTATCATTCATAAGAAGTCCAAGAGACATTTGTTTTTTATAGTCATCCATTTTAGTTTGAACTTCTTTCTTTGTTTTTCCATAAAAATCTTTTCTTTTAAGGCTACCATTATCATTCCTACCTATGGTAAGAGAAGCTCTCCATCCATCCTGCTTACCATTAACCATACGCTTCATGATAGAGCCTTCACCATTGGCTCTTTGCCTTTTGTTAGCCAATAAAAAACACCCTCTTTATTTATTTTTAGTATTTTCTTTTTCTAGCTTAAATAATTCAAATTCTAGTAAGTCACATGCTTTCATAAGTAATTTTTCATATGATTTATCGTCTATATAATGAAGACTATCTTCTTTTCCTATATAAAAAATTAGGTCAACTAGTGATTTATAAGCTAAGTTAATATCGATTATTTCGGGTTTACATGTAAATCCACCGGGAAATTTAATGTTTTTACTTGTATCATTTCTAAGGTTTTGTATTATATTTTTTATGTCAATATCTAAGTCAGAAAAAATAAAGGGTCCATGATTAATAAACTCATAAAAGTCATTAAAATTATAATGTCTGTAAAAATGTAGAAGCTTTACAATCTCTGGTAAAGGCAATTCTTTTTCATTGTCGATAGACCAAACATTATGGATGTCAGTTTGTTCTTCTAAAAATTGACTTAAGCCATCAATAGACAATGGAGTATTATTACAATTGCCATAAGACTTAGCTATGGAAGTCATTAGTTCTGATGTAAAGGAAGGATATGAAGGCGAAATAAAAATATTATCATTTTTATAATTATCTGATAAACTTAAATTTCTTTCTAAAAACTCAATATAGCCCTCATCGTTGGGATTAAAATATCCAAATTGGCTATCTAACATATAATTAAATTCACCATTTTCTCCAAAACAAGGGCTTAAATTAGAACCTACTAAAAAATCTATTGGTCTTTGTAGGATTGTTGCAAGTTGCATTAATACCTCTACACTAGGAACCCTATTACCATTTTCATAATTAGCTAAGCCAGAAGATGAAATACCAGCTTTATCAGCTAGATCATTTCTGCTAAACTTCATTTCTTCTCTAAACTTCTTTATATTATTGCCTATGGTACTTGCTATATCTAATTTCATTTACTCACCTCTAAATTTATAATTAACTATTTTTATTAAATTATAACATAAATTTATTCTTTAAGAATAAAAAATTATGTTATATAGTTGTTTATTCTAAAAGAATATGCTACTATTAAGTTATTCTAAAAGAATAAGGAGGTGAAAAAATGAAATTAAAATTACAAAGAATAAAGAAAAAATGGACTCAAACAGATTTAGCTAATGCTTCTGGTGTTGGTTTAAGTACAGTCGTAAAAATAGAAAAAGGTAACGTAGATAATGTAAGTGTAGCGATACTAAAGAAAATAGCAGATGCTTTAGACACTACAGTAACAGAATTATTTTTTACAGAGGATGATGTATAAGGAGGGGATAATTATGCAGGAATACAGCAAAGTAATGGATGTTAAAACTTTTTCTAAAGAATATGGTATTAATTTGAAAAAGTCCTATGAAATAGTACATGCTAAAGGATTTCCTATGGTTAAATTTGGTAAAAGAATAGTGATTATTAGGAGTAAGGTGGATGAATGGCTTGAATCAAATATAGGCAAGGAATTTTAAGTAGGTGATATAAGATGCAACAAGGATATATCAAGCTACATAGAAAAATAAAAGACAATTCTCTTTGGAAAGCTTGTACGCCTAATAGAAAAGTTATTATGGTAACTATGTTGTTAAGTGCAAACCATAAGAGAGCAGATATTGTTTTGGATAATGGTGAAAAAACTACTATTTTACCAGGTCAATTTATTACATCTAGAAGAAATTTTGCTAAAGAATGTGGTAAAGGAATAACTGAGCAAATGATTAGAAGTGCGTGGGTTGTTTTTCAGAAACAAGGATTTTCAACCATAAAAACAACCAAGGATTATACACTTGTAACCATTGAAAATTGGGGAATATATCAAGATGTATTAAAAAAAAGAACCCAAGAATCAACCCAAGGTCAACCCAGCACCAACCTAAGGTCAACCATGAACAATAATGATAAGAATGAAGAGAATGAAAAGAAAGATAATATATATACTCGAGTTATAACTCGATTGAATGAAAAAGCTTCTAAAAACTTTAAATCTACTACTCAAAAAACAAAGACAAGCATAGATGCAAGATTAAGAGATGGTTTTATAGAAGAAGATTTTTACAAAGTAATAGAAATTAAAACTAAAGAATGGTTAGATACAAAATATGAAAAGTATTTAAGGCCAGAAACACTTTTTGGCCCTAAGTTTGAAGGTTATTTAAATCAAAGTACAAATAAACAGGTTACTACTAAGAGCAGTGTGAATGAGACTATAGAAAATATAGAGGATATAAACTTTAAACCTAGACCTCAATATATAGAGGATGAACTAGAGAAAAAAAGAAAAGAGTATGGCTTATTATAAAGGGAGTTGATAAGTATGGATAGTCAATTCAAAAAAATGTTAGAAGAAAGAGTTAAGAATATTCCGGCAAGAGATGATATAAAAAAAGAATATAATTGCCCTATTTGCGAAGATTTACTATATACATTCAATGATAAAGGGCAAGCAGTACCTTGCAAGTGTAAAGATAAAGTAGAAGCTAAGGAAAAGCTTGAAAGATGTGGATTAAGTGAATCTTTTAAATATAAAACATTTTCTACATATAAGACAGATAATCCAATATTAAAAGAAGCTAAAAACATAGGTATAGATTATTGTATTAAATTTAAAGAAAATCCTAAGTATGATAAGTCAATACTGCTATCTGGACAACCTGGTACTGGAAAAACTCATCTAGGAGCTGCAATAATGTTAAATCTAATAGAAAATAATATATGGTGTTTATATGATGAGTATATAAAAATGATGATAGTCCTTAAACAATCAGTAATGGATGATATTAATTATATTAAACAATTAGATAAATACACAAATACTAAAATTTTATTCTTAGATGATTTTTTAAAAGGAAAACAGAATGAGGCAGATTTAAAGTATATATTTGAAGTTATTAATACTAGATATTTGAAAAAGAAACCTATGATAATAAGCACAGAAAAGTCACCCAAAGAACTTTTAGCGTTTGATGAAGCTGTAGGATCTAGAATTATCGAAATGTGTGGTGGAATTAACGGAAACATAGTTTTATTTAAAGGTAAGGATTTAAATTATAGATTGAGATAAAAAAATAAACACTTAAAAAGTGTTTACTCTAAGAAATACATATTGAGAGGGTTCTGGCCAACCCTCTTATGATTAAATAATAGCAAATTATTAAAAGAAATTAAAGTTTTATTTACTATAGATAAAAAATAGGGGGATAAATGATTATGAATAACATGTATTCTATTTTAGAAAAAATCAATGATTTACAAATAAAATTAGATGGTGTATCAGCAACAGCCTTTACTATAGCGGAAGCCATGAAAAATGATAATAACTATATGCCAAGTATTAATTTAATAGGTATTGTAGTTGATGATATTACTAAGGAAATAAGAGAATTGGTGGATGAGGGACATAAAATAAATAAGGTAAATAAAGAAAAAATCTAGTTTGTCTTTAGTTTGAAAGGAGAACATGCAACATGAGAGGTTATGGAAATATATTTTATGATGTGGCGTTAATATCAGAAGCACATAAATATTTTTTTGAAAAAGGTGAGTTAGGGGATAGAAAATATAATAAGCTTAAATCTGAGATACAAAATGATTTAGAGCTACATAAAGACGACGAAATACCTTTTAAGTATAATGATATTAAATTGGTATATGACTGTATTAATCTTAACTATGAGAATATAGGAAAATTAGAGAAGGTTAATGAAATATGGAAGTATATATTAAAAGCTAATACAACAGGAGCAGATGAAGATAAGTTAAAAGCACTAGCTAAAATTAAATTAGAAACAAAATATAATTTACATAGTTATAAAATAGTAAATCGATTATTACCGTCTCATATATTGAGTGCAAAAAATATGAATGAGGAAGAATTTAGAACATTTACATTTCAATTCTCACTAACAGAAAACATAATGCATTTATTGGAAGGATTGACACCTAATCAAGTATATAGATTATTCCCTATAGAAAAGGAATATGATGGATATAGAACTGATTTTAAGGACTATTATTCCTGTATTCAAGAAGCTAATAAAATGGGGTTAAACAAGATAATGGCAAGTGATGATGTAGAACATTATGTTATGGAGTGTAATACAAATCGATTTATAACTTCAGTAGGTGTAGGGTTAATGATATTAGCATCTGATTACAATAATTGGGATATGGGCGATATAATGTCTAAGCTTAAGGAGATAAAGGAAGAGTGTAAAAAAACACAATTAAAAGTAATAAAGCCGCTTTAATAGTTGAGATGTATGAAATTCGTACATCTGAAATTGATAAAATAGGGGGAGTTTAATAATGAAAACACTAGAATTTAGAATAAAGGGTTTTGCAATAAATAGAGTAGAAGATGCAGGGCAATTAGTTGCAGGAGATGATTCGGAATATAGAAAAGAAGGAAAATTAATATCATCTCTTATGGATGAAATAAAAGAACTTTTACCAAAGGAAAAAAAGTATTTAATTGATAATTTAGATGAACATAGTGGTTCACAAAATAGCATTATGGAGATTGAAATGTATAAGCAAGGTTTTAAAGATGGTTTTAAATTTAATAATTTTTTAGATAGATAGTATGAGTTAGGGCTATGATTTTAAATTATAGCCTTTTATATTTTAAGTATTGTAGTTACTTGGGTTATAAATAAGGTAACTACAGTATGAGAAAGATGGTGAATCTATGTATTGTGTCATACAAGAGTTAAATTTAAAGAAAATAGAGTGTTATGGAAAATTCAAGACAATAGAGCCAATAGTATGTGATTATAATGGAAGAATAACATATAGTTACATAATGGAAGGAAGGTTTGAAAGACCGATAAAAAAAGCTTATAAAATAAGTATTCATAATAGTTATAGAGAAAATGGAAGGATAAAGAAGAAACAATGGTATATCTGTACTATACAGCATTATTCAATAATAGATTGTGGGGACAGTCTGCTTAATTATGTGACAGAGAGTAAAATTGAAAAAATAGCTAATGATATAGGTATAGCAGTAGATAATTTATATGAAATGATTTATAAAAAGCTAGATCCTTTAATAGATAAAATAGAAGCTGAATATAAGAAAACAGAGGAATATAAGATTAATAAAGAAAATAATAAGATTTTAGAAAAATTTAGGGAGCAACAAAGTAATTTTGATAACATATATGGCTATGATACTTATAGAGAGTGTTATGACGTATTTGGAAACTTAAAGAATAAGGCTCGATTAGATGAATTAAAGGAACAAAAGAAGGCCAGTGATGAATATGAGGAGAGAAGTCGTAGTTACTACAGTAATAATAAAAGTAACTACAATTATAATAAATACAGTAGTTACCTTGACCCGTTTCAAGGTAACTACAATGAGGACGAAAAGAAGTTATTAAAAAAGCTATACAGAAAAATGTCTATGCAGTTTCACCCTGATAAGAATCAAGACAATCCAAAAGAAGCTCAAGAAATGATGATGTTAATAAATAAGCTGAAAGAGCAATGGGGTATATAAGTAGTTGTGTATATGGAAGATTAATAGGTTCCATTTTAAATCAAACCTTTCAAACTTCAAAATCGTAATATAAATATGAAGAATCCAATTATGGATTCTTTTTTTATTAAAAATATAAGACATACATGGTTATATATGGAAATAGTGGTAGTAGATAAAGTGAAAATTTAAAAGAGTGTATATTCGTTATTATAAAGTAAAATAGTTAAAAAAAGTCAATTAAAATGTGTATATATTAATGTTTAAGTTAAAAATGTGATATAATTATATTAAGAACTTATATTCTGTATTTACAAAACTTATGTTTTTAAATGGGTTCTTAATTTGATAGATGGAGGCTTATTATGACAAATGAGGAATATTTGCAATGGGAGCCACTTGTAAAAAAGATAGCTTATAAGTATAGAAATAATATTTATAAAATTGAAATAGATGACTTGATACAAATAGGTGCTATTGGCTTAATATATGCCTTTGAACATTACAAAGAAGATAGAGGAGCTTCTTTTCAAACTTATGCCTATGATTGTATAGAAAGAAAAATATTTAGAGAATTTCAAAATATGAAAAGAATAAAAAGGCAAGCAGATTATAAATCAACCTCTTTTGATGCACCTATTAATGTAGATGGGGACTTATATCTGGAAGAAGTTATTTCAGATGATAATGTAAATGTAGAAGCTACAGTTATAAATAAATTAATAATAGAAAAATATAAAGAAGAGATTAACCTTGTATTAACTGGAAGAGAAAAAGATATAGTTTATAAAACTTTATTTGAAGATATAAAATTTATAGATCTAGCTAAGGAACATGGAATACATCATTCAAGAGTACATGATATACAAAGAAGAGGATTTAGAAACCTAAGGAATAAAAGCCCTATGATAAGAGATAGATGGCTTAAAATGAAAGAAGAAGAGTTAGAGCATAGACTTATATCAGCTTACCAAAATACAGAAAACGTATATTTTTATTTTGAAAGCAATTCAATACTTTACAAGAAATATAAAAATGAGATTGATATATTAAACTTTATCCAGGAACTATTTGACTCAATGCCTTTCGACTTTAAACTCGAGAAATACTCTAGCTTCATATTGAGTTTAGAAATATTTAATCAAAGAGATATAGAACTTTTTAATAAGCGTAAAATCAATAAAATGACTCAAGATGAACTATTAAAACAAGGGTATGGATTTAATGAAATATTAGATATTGAAAGAACTATCAAGAAAGCTATATTGAAAAATAAAAAGCAAGTATATGAAAAATGGCTGGAATACATAGATAAAAAATCAATTGCTATATAAAATAATTATAAAAGGAGACAGTTAATATGACATATAAAAGTAGATACGAACAACTAAGAGATGAAATACAAGGCTTACAGCATAAGAATTTTAATGAGGATAGAGATACAACACAGAAAAGATTATCAAAATTAGAAAAAGCAAAACAAGAATTAAATGAATTTATAGATGCAGGGGAAAGACATTACAATAAACAAGTTGTATTTAATGGAGATGGTCCAGAACTAGATGAGTTATGCATAACCATAGAACTGGCTAAGAAGTTAAGATAAAAATACTATAAAAAGGTGCATTCTTTTCTATTTTGGGGTGCACCTTTTTTACATCAAAATAAAGGAACGTCACCAATAAATAAAGTAACGTTACTATTGATTTAATGGAGTACTTTATTGATGATTTAGCTTAGTAAAACTTAGTATTAATCTGATATAAGACCCTAGTAAACCCTAGTATTAAAGCCTATAAATATGGTTGGAAATCGAAGGCAAATGAAGGCATAAAACTTGAAATAGATAGACTGACTGAAGAATGCTTACAAGAATATCTAAAACAGAAGAAATTAAACTACTTCCGAATTTCGGAATTGGTTTAAATGCAAGTAAAATAATTTTAATGGGACTCTATTGGAATAAGGGAACGTTACCGTTGATTTAATGGAGCGCTCCATTACTATTTAATATCTATAAAAACCTATCAAAACCTATTATAAAAACGACATATAGGTGACCACAATGTTGTGGAGTTATTTGAGCCATAACTAAAGGTTACAGCCGAAAATTCGGCCATGCATATCTGAAAGTGAACAATATCATTGTATTTAGAGGGGTAGCGAAATGCGAGGAACCTTAAGCCCTTAGATTTAAAATCCGAAAACCATAAGGTTACTACAAGGTTGGGATAAGGCATTGGCACTTATAAGGGGAAAATTAGGGTGAGGCAATTAACTTATTGCCATAAAATCGCTTAGTATTTAGGATATATTTTCATCATATAGATATGAATGTTGAAATATCAATACAGATTTATATAAATACAAGATATGGTTTAAATAATTTACAAAACGAATAGAAGGAGTGAGAATAATTTTGGTTGCTTTAGATATAAGAAGCTTTAAAGAAATAAACATGTTTTATAAAACCACAATAATTAATCCAGTATTAAGAAAGCATAGAACTTACATATTTAAAAGATTAGATAATAAAATAAATATTTATAGATATAAAATAGGTAGCAATAAAGTTGAATTTACTGGAAAATATATAGATTTATGCAAACAAAAGACTGGTTTTGGATATAAGAGCTTCTTTATATGTCCTTATTGCGGCGAAGTTAGAGCGAAATTATATTATTCAAATAAAGCTGATGAACTTAGATGTAGAAGTTGCATAAACGAAAATGTATATAAATATAGAACTAATATGTATGATGAAGGTGGAACTGATTTAATTTATTATAAAATGTTTAAGTTGGCCAAAAGTATTGGTATAGATCCTAAAGACTTGGAATTTCCATTTGAGCCATTAAAGTATATTTGGAAAAAACCTAAATATATGAGACGTGATAAGTATGAAACTGTAATTAGGCAGCTTATTATATTGGAGCAGTGGAGAATGAATGTAATTATATTTAAAACTAAGTATTCAACAAAATATATTAATGAATTATTAGAAAATATAGCTACTCAAAGTGTAAATGATACTATATAGATGTACATAAAATGGAATATAAAAATGTACAAAATTATACAAATTTCTGCTATCCTTATCCCGGGAGGGATAGCCATGATTTTAAATTTAATAGGACAAATTAATATA
>NZ_JAHZMO010000069.1 GCF_020748185.1 Terrisporobacter petrolearius
GGCTGTGAGGGTTCGATCCCCTTCACCCGCTCCAATTTAATTAATTCCCGGGACCATAGCTCAGCTGGGAGAGCACCTGCCTTACAAGCAGGGGGTCACAGGTTCGAGCCCTGTTGGTCCCACCATTTTACAAAATTTTATGCGGGAATAGTTCAGTGGTAGAGCGCAACCTTGCCAAGGTTGAAGTCGCGAGTTCGAATCTCGTTTCCCGCTCCAATAATATGGGTGCATAGCTCAGCTGGATAGAGCAACGCCCTTCTAAGGCGTGTGTCCGGGGTTCGAATCCCTGTGCGCTCACCAATCAAAGTTTCACATTAGTGAAACTTTTTTTTTATAAAAAAATGAAATAAATATATAATTAACCTTATAATAATAAAATATAAATATAATAAATAATATATTGAATTAAATAAGATAGTTTGTATATAGTTGTATTATTATAGTATAATACATAGTGTAAAAGGTTAAGAAACTATTGAGTAGGAGGATAAAATATGTCCGATATAAATTCTTTTTTAAATGGTTTTATTGATATAATATTAAGAATGAGTATAAATGATGTTGTAGATATATTAATTGTAGCTTACATATTCTATAAAATTTTTATGTTTATAAAGGATACAAGAGCAGAGCAAGTTTTTAAGGGAATAGTAGTTTTATTACTTGCAACTCAACTTAGTTCTGTATTTAAATTACATACATTGTACTGGATCTTAGTGAATGCATTAAATGTAGGGGTTCTAGCAGTTTGCATAATATTCCAACCTGAGCTTAGAGCTGGTTTTGAACATTTAGGGAGAACAAATTTTAATTTGATTGGAAAAGGTGGAGAAAACGCTGAAAATAAAAAATTAGATAAGACAATAGATGAAATTGTAGAAACGTTATACTCGCTATCCAGACAAAAAATAGGAGCTCTTATTATATTGGAAAGAGAAACAAAAATATCAGATATAATAGGAACTGGCACTATAATTGATGGAGATGTTTCGAGACAATTATTAATAAACATATTTATACCAAACACACCTCTACATGATGGTGCAGTAGTAATAAGAGGTAATAAAGTAAAAGCAGCGGCATGTTTCCTACCTTTAAGTCAAAGCAAAGATTTAACAAAAGATTTGGGAACTAGGCATCGAGCTGGTGTAGGAATAAGTGAGGTTTCTGATTGTATCACTTTAATAGTTTCCGAAGAAACGGGAGAGGTTTCTATAGCTAAATCAGGCAAACTGTATAGAGATATTGCTAAGGAAAGAATGGCTAATATATTAAAGAAAAATTTAAATAAAACAACAGCTGAAGACAAAAGTTTCTTTAAAGGTGGGATATTTAAATGAAGAATAATTTAAAAAGAAATACAAGAATAAAATTAATAGCTTTACTTAGTTCTATAGTATTGTGGATGTATGTCATGGCTATAGTGGACCCAGAAGATACAAAAATTTTTGAAAATATACCTGTGACTATAACTAATGCAGAGGAACTACAAGATAATGACTTGATAGTATATCCAGAAACAGATTTAGTAGCTGATATTTATATAACAGGAAAACTATCTAATTTGCAAAAAATAAGTAAAGATGATATACATATATATGGCTCTATAAACAATCCAATTGAGGGTAAAAATTATCTTTATTTAAAAGTTAATACTACAAAACAAGTATCATATGAATTTAAATCAGATTTTATAATTGTTAAATTGGAAAAACTTGTACACCAAGAAAAAAATATTAATACTGAAATAATTGGACAATATAAGGATGATGTAGACACAGTTACATTACAACAAAGTGTGGTTAATATATCAGGACCGAGGGTTTTAACAGATCAAGTTGACTATATAAACGCAACTATTCAAGTAGATACCAAGGATAAAAATAAAGCAACTAAAAGTGTAAAATTAATGCCGGTGGATACAGATGGTAAAGAGGTTAAAGGGGTTAATTTAGATATAAAAACTATAAATGCAGAAGTAACATTTTTAGAAGAAAAGCAAGTACCTATAAATATTCAATTAAAAGATGAAAAAGCAGATACTAAGGTATATGAGTTAACACCAGAAATAGTAATGATAAAAGGTAAAAAAGAAGTATTAGAAAAAATTAATTATATAAATACTCAAAAAATAGATTCTACTGATATAGGGGTTTCTAAGAAAGTAGATTTAATCATACCAGAAGGTGTAGCTGCTGAAGAAACTACTACAATCGTAAAACCAAAGGATGAAGAGAGTTTAATTCAGAGATTAATATATAATAATTCAGAGATAGAACTAAGAAACAATACTAAGGAGATAAAGGCGTCAGATCTAAATATTCCTGACAGTATAAATGTTGAAGTTCAATTGGATGGTAATAGTACAAAGTTATCTAAATCAGATATAAATTTATATATAGATTTAGAAAATGGGTATGATAAAAATAAAGAGTACATAATTAAATATGAATCAGAGACATCTTTTAAGAATGTTAAAATAATACCAAGTACTGTTGGAAAATAAAAATTTTATATAAAAATAAGTGTAACCTAGTTGATGTTTTGTATACAAATTAACAGGTTACACTTTTTAATTTGTTAAGAATTTATCGAATTAAATTTAATAAAATATAGTATAATTAAAAAAATATTAAGAAAACAAAGTTAGAATTTTCTGAAAATTTAAATTTTTTGTCAAAAAAAGTAGTTATAAAAAAATATTTATCTGCCAGAAGTCGCTTATTTACTCATTAAATTTAAATATAAACCAGCAAAAATAATAATAATTAAAAAATTTATTTAAAATTTCATTTTAATATTATACAATCATAAATAATTTATGCTAGAATATATGTAGAAATAAAAAAATGTAAAAACTTAAAAATTAAAGTTTGCATAAAAAATATAAAAGCAGTTGAAACAAATCTTTAGATTATTTAAATCAAAAGAGCATCAATTAAACCAAGTTTTAAAACAACTAAATATTTGAAATTTAGGAGGAGAAAATGAGGAACATAGACGATATTATTAGATTTGCTAAAGAAAGAGGTCCAAAAACTGTTTCGGTAGCTTGTTGTCAAGACAAAGAGGTACTAATAGCAGTTGAAAATGCTAGAAAAGAAAATATAGTAAATGCAATTTTAGTTGGTGATATCGAAAGAACTAAAGAAATTGCAGATGAATTAGGTATAAGCCTAGAAAATTATAAATTAGTAGACATTAAAGATTTGTCAGAAGCATGTTTAAAAGCCGTAGAGTTAGTATCTAGTGGAGAAGCTCATATGGTGATGAAGGGGTTAGTAGACACTTCAATTATATTAAAAGCAGTACTTAATAAAGAAGTTGGATTAAGAACAGGTAACATATTAAGCCATGTAGCAGTGTTCGATATAGAAGGATACGATAGACTATTCTTTGTAACAGATTCAGCTATGAACCTAGCTCCAGATGTAAATGCTAAGAAGCAAATAATTGAAAATGCATGTTCAGTCGCAAGATCATTAGATATAGAAGAACCAAAGGTGGCACTAATATGCGCCAAGGAAAAGGTTAACCCTAAGATGAAGGATACTGTAGAGGCAAAAGAATTAGAAGATATGTACCTTCGTGGGGAAATAAAAGGATGTATGGTTGGGGGACCTTTTGCTTTAGATAACGCTATTAGCGAAGAAGCTGCAAGACATAAAGGAATGGATCACCCTATAGCAGGAAAAGCTGATGTATTAGTAGTTCCAGATATAGAAGCGGGAAATGTATTATATAAATCTATAGCGTTTTTTGCAAAATGTGAAAATGCAGGTTTAATAGTAGGAGCAAAAGCACCTATCATATTAACATCTAGAGCTGATAGTGATAAAACAAAGTTAAACTCAATAGCTTTAGGGGTTTTAGCAAGTACAAAAAAATAATATAAAATAAATAAAGGAAGGTTACTATAGTGGGAGATTATAAAATTTTAACAATAAATCCAGGATCAACGTCGACTAAGATTGCTGTATTTGAAAATGAAGAATTATTATATGAGAAAACATTAAGACATTCTTCAGAAGAAATAGGTAAATACGAAAAAGTTGCAGATCAATTTGGATTTCGTAAAAGTGTTATAGAAGATGCTTTAAAAGAAGCAAATTTAAAAGTAGAAGATTTAGATGCAATAGTAGGTAGGGGAGGACTTTTAAAACCAATACAAGGTGGAACTTATAAAGTAAGTGATGCAATGGTAGAAGATTTAAAAGTTGGTGTACTAGGAGAGCATGCTTCTAACTTAGGTGGAATAATAGCAAAAGAAATGGCTGATGAAGTATCTATACCATCTTTCATAGTAGACCCAGTTGTTGTTGACGAGATGGAAGATGTAGCAAGAATATCTGGAGTACCAGAAATTCCAAGAGTAAGTATTTTCCATGCTTTAAATCAAAAAGCAATTGGTAGAAGAGCTGCTAAAGATATGAATAAAAACTACGAAGACTGTAATTTATTAATAGTTCACATGGGTGGAGGAGTTACAGTTGGTGCTCATAAAAAAGGTAAGGTAATTGATAACACAAATGGTCTTGATGGAGAAGGTCCATTCTCACCAGAAAGAAGTGGAGGACTTCCAGTTGGTGGATTAATGAGATTATGCTATGGAGATCAATTAAGCAAGGCTGAAATAGGAAAAAGAATAAAAGGAAATGGTGGAGTAGTTGCTTATTTAGGAACAAATGACATGAGAGATGTTGAAGATATGATTGCTAAGGGCGATGAAAAAGCTGCTTTAATATATGATGCTATGGTTTACCAAATATGCAAGGAAATAGGAGCATATTCTACAGTTCTTAAAGGTGAAGTGGATGCAATAATCTTGACTGGAGGAATAGCTTATTCTCAAATAATAAGAGAAAAAATAGAAGACAGAGTTAAGTTTATAGCACCTGTAAAAGCTTATCCAGGAGAAGATGAAATGATTGCTCTTGCACAAGGAGGACTTAGAGTATTAAATGGCGAAGAAGAATCATTAGATTATGAAAAAGAAGCTTCAGCTTATTAATATATACTGAAAATAGGTGAAATTTTATGATAAAAGACGACAAAAGAGTTAGACTTTTTATAGGTCATTATGGAAGTGGAAAAAGTGAAGTTTCTATGAACTATGTAACTATGCTTAGAGAATTAGTTGATGGAGAAGTTGCACTAGCTGATTTAGATGTGGTAAATGTATATTTTAGAACAAGAGAAAAGAAAGATTTAATGAGACAGTTAGGAATAACACCTATTGACAGCTCTATTCAAACAACAACACTTGATGTTCCAGCTGTTTCAGCAGAAGTAATGAGACCACTACATGATGATAAAGTTAACTATGTGGTAGATGTAGGTGGAGACAATGTAGGTGGAAGAGTGGTTGGTAGATTTGCTGAACACTTTAAACCAGAAGACTACGATATGTTCTTTGTAGTTAACGCTAACAGGGAGAAAACTCAAACTGCACAAGAGGTTCTTGGGTTTATAGATGCAATAGAAGCTTCTTCAAAACTTAAGGTAACAGGCCTTGTAAATAATACTCATCTACTAAGAGAAACAACAGTAGACGATGTATTAAAAGGCCAGGAAGTTGTAAGAGAGGTTTCTAAAATTAAAAATATACCAATTAAGTATGTTTGTTGCTTAGAAAGCCTTGTAGATAAGTTACCAAAAGATTTAGAAGGAGATATATTGCCTATAAAACTTTATCTAAGGGAAGAATGGATGTAGTTTTGAGCTCAATATAAGAAATAATTAAGGGAGGCTTAATAATGGCTAAAGGAAAAGTGATTTTCAATGAAGAACGCTGCAAGAGTTGTGGATTATGTATAGAAGCATGTCCAAAAGGAATACTTGCGATTGACACAGAGGTTATAAATGCAAAAGGTTATAACCCAGCTAAAATAGTTGATGAAGAAAAATGCATAGGCTGTGCAAGTTGTGCATTAATGTGTCCAGATGTAGTTATAACAGTAGAAAGAGATTAATTATTTAAAATAAGGGGGATTAATAATGGCTAAAATTCTTATGAAAGGTAACGAAGCATTTGGTAAAGCAGCTATAGAAGCTGGTTGCCACTACTTCTTTGGTTACCCAATAACTCCACAAAGTGAATTACCAGAATATTTATCAAGAGAACTACCTAAGGTTGGAGGAGCTTTTGTACAAGCAGAATCTGAAGTTGCTGCTATAAACATGGTTTATGGTGCAGGAGGAACTGGTACAAGAGTTATGACATCATCATCTTCACCAGGGGTAGCATTAAAACAAGAAGGAATAACATATTGTGCAGGTGCAGAAGTACCATGCGTAATTTTAAATATAATGAGAGGTGGTCCAGGACTAGGAACTATACAACCATCTCAATCAGACTACTACATGTCAACTAAGGGTGGAGGAAATGGTGACTATAGAACACCTGTATTCGCTCCAGCATCTGTTCAAGAAGCAGTTGATATGATAATAGAAGCATTTGATGTAGCTGACATATACAGAACACCAGCTATGGTTGTTGCAGATGGTATGATAGGTCAAATGATGGAACCAGTTGATTTTGATAAAGAAAGAAGAACTAGAGAATTACCAGAAAAAACTTGGGCTGCAAATGGAACAAAAGGTAAAAGAATACCTAATGTAATAAACTCTTTATACTTACAATCAGAAGAGTTAGAGCAACACAACTTAAAATTAGAAAAGAAATATCAAGCAATAGAAGAAAATGAAGTTCAATATGAAATGTATCATGCAGAAGATGCAGAATTAGTATTTGTTGCTTATGGAACTGTTTCAAGAATAGTTAAAACAACAGTAGATCAAATGAGAGAAGAAGGGCACAAAGTAGGTTTAATAAGACCTAAAACATTATGGCCATTCCCTAACAAAGCATTTAAAGAAATACCAAATGCTAAAAACTTATTGGTTGTTGAAATGAGTTTAGGTCAAATGATAGACGATGTTAAACTAGCTTGTGAATGTAAATTACCAGTAGACTTCTACGGAAGATCTGGAGGTATGATACCATCTCCAGCTGAAATAGCTAATAAAGCTAAAGAAATAATAGGGGGTGCTAAATAATGTCTGTAGTATTTAAGAGAACAGAAGGGTTACAAGATGTTACTACTCACTACTGTCCAGGATGTACTCATGGTATAATCCATAGATTAGTAGCAGAAGTTTTAGAGGAAATGAATGTATTAGGAGATGCTATAGGTGTAGTTCCTGTAGGATGTTCAGTTTTAGCATATAAATATTTTAACGTAGATACTCATGAGGCTGCTCATGGTAGAGCTCCAGCAGTAGCTACAGGAGTAAAAAGAACTCATCCAAACAATGTAGTATTCACATATCAAGGTGATGGAGACTTATCTTCAATAGGTATGGCAGAAATAGTTCATGCTGCAGCTAGAGGAGAAAAAATAACTACTATATTCGTAAACAACGGAATTTACGGAATGACTGGTGGTCAAATGGCTCCAACTACATTATTAGGACAAAAAGCTACAACTGCTCAAGCTGGTAGAAGTGCAGAGCTTAATGGTTTCCCAATAAGAGTTAGTGAAATGCTAGCAACTTTAACTGGTGCTGTATTTGTAGAGAGAGTTTCTGTAGATACACCAGCTAACGTAAGAAAAGCTAAAAAAGCTATAAAGAAAGCTTTCCAAGTTCAACAAGCAGGATTAGGATTTGGAATAGTTGAAGTATTATCAACTTGTCCAACTAACTGGGGATTAAACCCAAATGATGCATTACAATGGTTAAGAGACAATATGATGTCTTACTATGAATTAGGAAACAAAAAAGATATAGAAGTTGAAGTTGAGGAGGCGAAATAATATGTCAACATCAAGAGTAATATGTGCAGGATTTGGTGGTCAAGGTGTTATGTCTATGGGACAATTATTAACTTATGCAGGAATGCTTGAAGGGAAAGAAGTTTCATGGTTACCATCTTATGGTCCAGAAATGCGTGGAGGTACTGCAAACTGTGCAGTAACTGTATCTAATAAGCCAGTTGGATCACCTGTTATAACAGATGATGCTACTTGTGCTGTTATAATGAACAAACCTTCTATGAAGTTTGTTAACGATGTTGTTCCAGGAGGACATATATTAGTTAATAGTTCATTAATAGATGCAAAAGTTGAAAGAGATGATGTTCATGTAACTTATATACCAGCTAATGAATTAGCAACTGAAATAGGAATGCCTAAAGTTGCTAATATGATAATGTTAGGTGCTTGTTTAAAAGTTACTGAATCAGTTGATATAGAATCAGTTCTTCAAGCTTTCTTAAAAGTTTTCGGAGAAAGAAAATCTAAATTCATACCAATGAATAGAGAAGCTTTACAAAAAGGTATGGATGCAGTAGAAACTGTAAAAGCATAATTTGAAAAATAAAATTTTTATATTATATAAAAAAGGCAATAGAAATAATTCTATTGTCTTTTTTTCGTTTAAGTATTAAAATAATCCTATGGTTATAATTAAAGACTAATATTTAATACATAAACTGATAAAAATAATTTTACGGATATAGATATTCTCGTTATGAAAGGAGCTTTTTGATGAGAAAATATTTTGGGACAGATGGAGTAAGAGGAGTAGCAAATACAGAACTTACTTGTGATTTAGCATATAGATTGGGAAGAGCTGGAGGGTATGTTTTAGCTCAAGGAGACAACAGAGTAAAAGTTGTAGTAGGTAAAGATACAAGGATGTCAGGAGACATGTTAGAGTCAGCCCTAATTGCTGGATTAATGTCAGTTGGATGCGATATAATTCCAGTAGGAGTTATACCAACACCAGCAGTTGCATATCTAACAAGAAAATATAATGCAGATTGTGGTGTTGTTATATCGGCATCACATAACCCTATGGAAGACAATGGTATTAAATTCTTTAATAAAGATGGGTATAAGTTAGATGATGAAATAGAGTTAGAAATAGAAAAATATATTGAAGACATAGAAAAAGTAGATTGTAACCCAACTGGAGAAAATGTGGGAGTTATAAATCATGAGCACAATGCTTTAAGAGACTATGCAGATTATTTAAAATCTATAATAAATATAGACTTAACTGGAATGAAAGTAGTTTTAGATTGTGCTAATGGAGCCTCTTACGAAGTTGCACCAATAGTATTCAAGGAATTGGGAGCAAATGTTATAGATATAAATACAACTCCAAATGGAAAGAATATAAATGATAAATGTGGATCAACTCATCCAGAAATGTTACAAAAAACTGTAGTAGAAAATAAGGCAGACTTAGGATTAGCATATGACGGAGATGCAGATAGATTAATTGCTGTTGACGAAAATGGAAACATTGTAGACGGTGACCATATAATGATATTAAGTGCAGTATATCTTAAGAAGAAAAAACAACTGTCAAATGACACATTAGTAATAACTGTTATGACTAACATAGGGTTAAATGTTGCAGCAAGAGAACAAGGTATAAATCTAGAAGCTACAGATGTAGGAGATAGATATGTTATAGAAGCTATGAAAAAAGGTAATCTTAACTTAGGTGGAGAACAATCAGGGCATATGATATTCCTTGATTATAACACTACAGGAGATGGAGTTTTAAGTTCATTAATGTTATCGAAGATAATAAAAGAAGAAAATAAAACTTTATCAGAATTAGCTTCAATAATGAGTGTTTACCCACAAGTATTAGTGAATGTAGAAGTAAAAAATGAAGTGAAAAATAAATTCATGGAAGTTGAAGAAATAAAAAATGAAATAGCAAGAATAGAAGAATTAATGGAAGGTTGTGGAAGAGTATTAATTAGACCATCTGGAACACAACCATTAGTTAGAGTTATGCTAGAGGGTAAAGAGGAAGGTCAAATCAATGAGTTAGCTAATAACTTAGCTAATCTTATAAAAGAAAAATTATCGTAAACTACAAGTAAATACTAAAAAAATTTTAGTATTTACTTTATAAGCGCCAGAACTTAACAATAATATAATTTTTATTAGTAGTATTGGGGGTTAAGTTGACGAGGACAGAGTTAATCGATTTTTCGGCGGATGCTCTGCGGTGTGTTTACCATCGTTAAGGTTTTTTC
>NZ_JAHZMO010000006.1 GCF_020748185.1 Terrisporobacter petrolearius
TTTCTTTATTAGAAAATATTTTTTTGCTCATAATTATTCAACTCCTCTATACCTATTTTTACATAAAAATAAACCCTATACAAGTAAACACTCTTTTTCTAGCGTCTACTGTATAGGGTCCACTTTAAAGTCTGCTCTATTTTTTTATTATGATAATTAAGGCTTAAATATAAAGATTAATAATTTCCCGCTAGAAAATTTGACGGAGCTAGGTACTTAAGTTATTAACTTATTGACGAAAAAGTAGATCTCAATTTAACAGGAAGATTCTTGTCTAGATGTTGGGAACATACCCTTCCACCAAGGGGGTACTAGATACTTACGACATCATTATTATCCTCTCAAGGCACGTTGAGACGGTAGTATTGATGTCAAGGGTTAAGGTAAATACGATGTTTTAGGGATAAAAAACTTTATAAATAAAGGGTTTCCGTGATTTGAGATCTGGCTCCAAGCCGGAAGGATAATCACGGGATTTTTCTTTGTGGGAACTTGTCCAAGATAGGCGGGTTAGATGATCAAGAAGATGATGTGGATATTGATGTGGTGAGTTGACACGATTGCTGGCAAAGACGTGGTGAGTTGATAAGATGACTAACGAAATCAGCATAGGTGTCGTTGGTGAAAAGAATTCGAAGTAACTCTCCTAAGAATGATAATAATAAAATAAAGGGTTCCTGACATCGCATCTTTAGTGCCATTGTTTTTACCATGATGCTAATACCAGGAAACCCTTATTTTTTTTCGTGGGGACTTATCAACTACTATGAAATCAATGATGTGAAGCTGACATGATATATGAAGAGATTCAGATTCTATCACCTCCCGAGGCTACTAGGTAGAGGGCAATAAATAAATCGCCCTTTGGAAAGAGGTGATGGATATGAAACACAATCTCAAAATTAGTGTTTCTAAGAAACCACAGACAGGCGGACTTGTTGCCTACCGTAATGTGTCCGTAAGGGAACGAATTCTTCGCTTTCTTTTAGGGAGTAAACAGCGTGTAACGATTGTGATCCCTGGAGATAGCATCGAGGAACTATCTATCTGTGAAATTACGAAAGGAGGAACTAACCTTGAGCAAAATAAAATTACTGCTTGAAGTGGTCAATGATATGCGAAGTCTTGCTGACAGCATACAGGCAGTTTGCGATGCGATGACAGAAGGAGATCCTGCTCCAGGTGCAAAAGCTACAACTGAACAAGAACCAGTAAAAGAGCCGGATATCCCACTTGAAAAAGTGCGTATGGTACTTGCTGAAAAGAGCCAGATTGGGTTTACTGCCGAAGTGCGAGGACTCATTCAGAAGTATGGTGCAGACAAGTTAAGTGCTGTTGATAAGGCTTATTATTCTGACATCTTGAAAGATGCGGAGGAGCTTGGAAATGGGTAATCATGCAATATTATCTGCATCCTCATCCCAAAGGTGGCTTAACTGCCTACCCTCTGCAAGACTTGAACTGGAGTTTGAAGACCAAAGTGGTGAGGCAGCAAAAGAAGGCACAGCGGCTCATGACCTGTGTGAACACAAACTAAAAAAGGCACTTCATATGAGAAGTCAGCGACCTATCTCTGAGTATAACTCTGATGAGATGGAGGAATGTACAGATGCTTACGTGGACTTTGTTATGGAGCAGGTGGAACTTGCAAGAAAGTCTTGCACAGATCCTATCGTTCTTATTGAACAACGTCTTGACTTCTCTTGTTATGTTCCAGATGGTTTTGGGACAGGAGACTGTGTAATCATTTCAGATGACAGACTTCACATCGTAGACTTTAAATATGGACTGGGTGTGCTAGTTGATGCAGTGGACAATCCACAGATGAAGCTCTATGCCCTAGGAGCACTTGGAATCTATGATCACCTGTACGACATTAAAGAAGTGTCCATGACGATCTTTCAGCCTAGAAGAGAAAATGTCAGCACCTGGACAATACCGGTGGAAGAACTAAAAGGCTGGGCGGAAGAGGAACTAAAGCCCAGAGCTGACAAAGCCTTCAACGGTGAGGGTGAATACATCCCCGGTCCATGGTGTACCTTCTGTAAAGCGGCAAACAGATGTCGGGCCAGAGCCGAAGAAAAGCTAAAACTTGCAGAGAAAGAATTCAAGATGCCACCTCTGCTGACGGATGCTGAGATAGAAGAAATCTTACTTATTCTTCCCGACCTTACCAAGTGGGCGAATGAAATAACAGCCTATGCCACTGATGCAGCAGTCAATCACGGTAAAGAGTGGAACGGTTTTAAAGTTGTGGAAGGTCGCTCGGTTCGCAAGTACAAAGATGAAGGAGCCATTGCAGAAAAAGCCGTGGCAGGTGGATATAAGGACATTTACAGAAAGAGCCTTATTCCGCTGACAGAGATGCAAAAACTGATGGGTAAATCCAAATTTGAGGAACTCCTCGGTGACCTCATTTACAAACCACCGGGTAAGCCGACTCTTGTTCCAAACTCAGATAAAAGACCGGCAATGAACGTAGCAGATGCTAAAAACGAATTTAACGAAATTATGGAGGATTAAATATTATGGCAAATATGCAAAACAAGACAAAAGTTATCACAGGTGTAAACTCAAGATTCTCTTACTTCCACGGTTGGGAGCCTATATCCATTAATGGTGGTGCGGAAAAGTACAGCGTATCCGTCCTTATTCCAAAGGATGACAAGGAAACCATTAATGCCATCCATGCAGCAGTTGATGCTGCCATTGAGGAAGGTATCGCAAAGTTTGGTGGTAAGAAACCAAATAAGGCAGCCATTAAACTACCGCTGCGTGATGGTGATGTAGAGCGTGATGATGAGGCTTATAAAGGCCATTACTTCATCAATGCAAATAGCAAGACAGCGCCACAGATTGTAGATAAAAGTGTTAAGCCGATACTGGATCGTAGCGAGGTATACAGCGGTTGTTACGGTAGAGTTTCTCTTAACTTCTATGCTTTCAACTCCAACGGCAATAAGGGTGTAGCTTGTGGTCTTGGTAACATTCAAAAAATTAGAGACGGAGAACCTCTAGGCGGTAAGACTTCTGCAGTAGATGATTTTACGACTCTTGTCGATGATGACTTCCTTGCCTAAAAGGAATAGAAAACTTGATGGTGGTGGAGGTCTTACCTCTGCCACCTTTTTTCATTTAGGAAAGGTGGTAGCTATGAAGAACTTAGAAATTGATATAGAAACCTATTCATCTACCAATCTACAAAAGAGTGGTGTTTATCGTTACGTAGAAGCAGATGATTTTGAGGTGATGCTGTTTGGTTATGCGGTTGACGGTGGTGAAGTTAAGGTCATCGATTTGAAGAATGGAGAAAAGATTCCAAAAGAAATCCTAGATGCCTTAACCGATGAAACCATTACGAAGTGGGCATTTAATGCTCAGTTTGAGCGAGTATGCCTTTCACGTTATTTGGGCTATCCCACTGGGACTTATCTAAATCCTTCCTCATGGAAATGTTCCATGGTTTGGTCTGCCTATATGGGGTTACCTCTTTCTTTAGAAGGTGTAGGTGCAGTGCTAGGACTTGAAAAGCAAAAGCTGACGGAGGGTAAAGACCTGATACGATATTTTTGTCTTCCATGTACTCCAACAAAAATAAATGGTGGTAGAACCCGTAACCTACCCACTGATGAAATCGATAAATGGCAGCAGTTTAAAGTATATAACAAACGTGATGTGGAGGCAGAAATACAGATACAACAAAGATTGATTAAGTTTCCAGTGCCAGAAGACATCTGGGTTGAGTATCATCTCGACCAAGAAATCAACGATCGAGGCATAAAGGTGGATATGGATTTTGTTAAGCAGGCCATCGCCATGGATGACATATCTCATGAAAAACTACTAACCGTCATGCAGCAGATAACAAATCTCGATAACCCTAACTCCGTGCAACAGATGAAAGGCTGGCTTTGTGAAAATGGTCTAGAGATGGAGACTCTCGGTAAAAAAGCTGTCGCTGAGAAACTTAAGGAAACCGATGGTGAACTAAATGAAGTTCTTTCACTTCGTCAGCAACTGGCAAAATCCTCAGTAAAGAAATATACAGCAATGGAAAATGCGGTCTGTAGTGATTCAAGAGCTAGAGGTATGTTTCAGTTTTATGGAGCTAACAGAACAGGACGCTTTGCCGGAAGGCTTGTGCAATTGCAAAACCTCCCTCAAAACCATATGCCAGACTTAAAAGAGGCACGAAATATTGTCAGAAATGGTGATGTTGAAACACTGGAAATGCTCTATGAAGATATACCTGATACCCTCTCACAACTGATTCGTACAGCCTTTGTACCAAGAGTTGGTCATAAGTTTATTGTGGCTGACTTCTCAGCCATTGAGGCTCGTGTGCTTTCATGGCTCGCAGGCGAAACATGGCGAACAAAGGTATTTGCTAGTGGTGGCGATATCTACTGTGCATCTGCCTCCCAGATGTTTAAAGTCCCCGTTGAAAAGCATGGTGTGAACGGTCACTTGAGACAGAAGGGTAAAATCGCTGAATTGGCACTTGGATATGGTGGTTCTGTTGGTGCGCTAAAAGCCATGGGTGCATTAGAGATGGGGCTTGAAGAGGAAGAATTAAAACCGCTTGTGAATGCCTGGAGAATGTCTAATCCAAACATCACACAGTTCTGGTGGGATGTGGATCGGGCGGCTAAACAATGCGTAAAGGAAAATAAATCACAAGAAACCCATAGCATCGAGTTTCATTGTTTTAGTGGCATGCTTTTTATCGTTCTTCCTTCCGGCAGAAGGCTTGCCTATGTAAAGCCTCGAATTGGTGAGAATCAGTTTGGTGGTGAGTCTGTGACCTATGAAGGAGTAGGTGGAACAAAGAAATGGGAGCGTCTTGAAAGTTACGGTCCTAAGTTTGTAGAGAATATTGTTCAAGCCATATCCCGTGATATTTTGATGCACGCAATGAAGTCTCTCCGTCATTACAGAATTGTGGCTCATGTCCATGATGAAGTAATTATTGAAACTAATCCTCAAATATCGGTTACTGAAGTATGTAAACAGATGAGTCAAGTGCCACCTTGGGCGAAAGGGCTGCTCCTTGATGCCGATGGCTATGAATGTGACTTTTATCAAAAAGATTAATAAAACCATCAGATTTCACCTCCTGCCGTGGCTACTAGGTAGGAGGTGTTTTTCTATGAACATTTTTGAAGTAAAAGACGGTTGTCCTACTATCAAGGGCAAAGCAGAACAGATGACAACAGAAGATTTGCAGAGGGAATATGACTTTCATATGGCGGAGAGCATTATCAAAATGCTTTATAAAGAAGGCAAAATTACAGCGGATGAATTACACAAAATATCAGCATTAAACCGAGAGAAATTCTCCCCTCGACTAGCCAAGATTATGTCCTAAAAAGCTTGCTATTAGTGGCTTTTAGAGTGATATATGTAATGGATGAAAGCGAGGTGTGATGATGAAAAAGATAACAAAAATAGATGAACTGCCCCAAGGACAACTACCTAATACGAAACTTAGGGTTGCCGCCTATGCCAGGGTCTCAACCGATAGTGATGAACAGCTTGAAAGCCTTAAAGCACAGCGTGAACACTATGAGCGCTATATTAAGTCTAATCCTGAATGGGAGTTTGCTGGTCTTTATTATGACGAAGGGATCTCCGGCACCAAGATGGAGAAACGGACTGAACTGCTCCGCATGATACGAGATTGTAAGCAAGGTCGGATAGATTTTATTATCACCAAATCAATCAGCCGCTTTGCTCGTAATACAGTAGATTGTCTAGAGTTAGTAAGAAAGCTGATTGATATCGATGTTTACATTTATTTTGAAAAAGAGAATCTAAATACGGGTGATATGGAAAGTGAGCTGATGCTTTCTATCCTTTCAGGATTTGCTGCAGAAGAGTCTGCATCTATTTCACAAAACAACAAGTGGTCCATTCAAAAGAGATTTCAAAACGGCAGTTATGTTGGTACTCCACCTTATGGCTATACCAATATAGATGGTGAAATGGTAATTGTCCCAGAAGAAGCAGAAATCATCAAACGTATTTTTGCTGAGTGCCTTTCAGGGAAAGGTGGAGGTACTATAGCAAGAGGTTTGAACAAAGACAAAATCCCAGCAAGAAGAGGTAATCACTGGAGTGCAGGCACGGTGATAGACATGCTCCGAAACGAAAAATACATGGGAGATGTTTTGTTACAAAAGACTTACACAGATAGTAACTACAACCGCCATTCGAATACAGGTGAAAAAGACCAGTACTATTACAAGGACAATCATGAACCTATTATAAGTAGAGAAGACTTTGCTAAGGCACAAGATCTCATTGATGAAAGAGCCAAGATGAAGTGTAAGGGCGTGAAAAAGAACGTTTATCTTAATCGATATGCTTTAAGTGGCAAGATTGTCTGTGGAGAGTGTGGTCGCAATTTTAGGAGAAAGACAAACTACTCAGCTGGTAGGAGTTACATTGCTTGGAGTTGCATCGGTCATATCGAAGACAAAGAGAGTTGCTCCATGTTGTTTCTACGAGATGGAGAAATAAAAGCCACATTTACCACCATGATGAATAAGCTTGCTTTCAGTCATAAGCTAATCTTAGAACCGCTATTCAAATCAATTAGCCAAATTGATGAAGAAAGCGACCGTGAAAGAATGGATGCTATTGATAAGCGAATGGAGCAACTCATGGAAGAACGCAATACCCTTATTACATTGATGGCCAAAGGTTTCCTTGAACCTGCACTTTTTAATCAAGAGCGGAATGTTTTAGATAACGAAATCAGAAATTTTTCAACTGAAAAAACAAACCTGGTAACGAACTCTACGAGTGGGGTTTTACGAGCAAACGATATAAAGGACCTCATTGATTACGTGTCAGCAGATAATTTTAATGGTGACTACACAGAAGAATTATTTGAAGAATTTGTAGAGAACATCATTGTTAATTCCAGGGATGAGCTGACATTCAATTTGAAATGCGGTCTTTCCCTGAAAGAAAAGGTGGTGAGATAAATGGCATATATTCCATATGGATACAAAATTCAAGATGGAGAGGTTACTGTCGATGAAAAGGCAGCAGGTCAAGTAAAGGTATTCTTTGAGAAATACATATCAGGACTATCCCTTACAGTGGCTGGCGAACAGGCAGGTATTGATAAGACACACTCTGTGATGGGACGCATTTTGAAAAACGTCAACTACCTTGGAAATGATACGTATCCAGCAATCATTGATAAAGAGATATTTGATAAAGCTGAAGAAGTTAGAGATAAACGTGCAAAGGATTTAGGACGAGTGGTAGAGCTTGCTGCTTTCACCTCTCCCCCTCCCAAAGAACGATTCAAAATGAGGAAAGCGGATAATAAGATGCCCATGGATCCTTTTGACCGAGCAGAATACTTATACAGTCTGATAGAAAGCGAGGAATAAAGTGACAGAGAAAAATATAATGGTCATTCCTGCTCGTAAAAGAGTGGGAAGTACAGCCGCAAAAGAACAGATAAAGAAACTTCGTGTTGCTGCCTATTGCCGTGTTTCTACAGAAACGGAAGAACAAAATTCTAGTTATGAGGTTCAGGTCGCACACTATACAGAGTTTATAAAGAAAAATAATGAATGGGAGTTTGCCGGCATCTTTGCAGATGATGGTATCTCCGGGACGAACACTAAAAAGCGTGACGAATTTAATCGCATGATTGCAGAGTGTATGGACGGTAATATCGACATGATTATTACAAAATCCATCAGCCGATTTGCACGTAACACCCTAGACTGCCTTCAATACATTAGACAGCTCAAGGATAAGAACATATCCGTTTATTTCGAGAAAGAGAACATCAATACCATGGATGCCAAAGGTGAGGTTTTGCTGACTATTATGGCATCTTTGGCACAACAGGAAAGCCAGAGCCTTTCACAAAACGTTAAGCTTGGGCTACAGTACCGATACCAACAAGGAAAGGTGCAGGTCAACCATAAGCGATTTATGGGCTACACCAAAGATGAAGATGGAAATTTAATCATTGTTCCCGAAGAAGCTGAGATTATCAAACGCATCTACCGAGAATACCTTGAAGGTCAGAGTCTAGTGGGCATTGGTCGAGCCCTTGAAAAGGATGGTATTTTAACAGCAGCAGGAAAACCAAGATGGCGACCGGAATCAGTTAAAAAAATCCTCCAAAATGAAAAATACATCGGAGATGCCCTCTTACAAAAGACTGTTACTGTAGATTTTCTAACCAAGAAACGAGTTAAGAATGAAGGTCATCTTCCCCAGTATTATGTTGAAAATAGCCATGAGGCGATTATTCCCAAAGAATTATACTTGCAAGTTCAGGAGGAAATTCATCGAAGAAGGAACATCTACACAGGAGCAGACAAGAACAAACGAATTTATAGCAGCAAATACGCTTTAAGCGCCATCACCTTCTGTGGAGATTGTGGGGATATTTATAGGAGAACATATTGGAATATTCACGGCAGAAAAGAATTTGTCTGGCGATGCGTGACTAGAATCGAGCAAGGACCTGAGGTCTGTAAGAATAGAACGGTAAAAGAAGATGAACTCTATGGTGCTGTAATGACTGCGATTAATAGGCTACTTGCAGGTGGCAATAACATGATAAAGACCTTGGAAGAAAATATTCATGCCGTGATTGGCGAAACAACAGAATACCAAATTTCAGAGATTAACAACTTGCTAGAAGAAAAACAAAAAGAACTCATCAAGCAGGCCAATAAAGGTCAAGACTATGAACATCTAGCAGATGAGATTGATGGACTGCGAGATAAGCGCCAGACCCTTTTAGTAGAAGATGCCTCCCTCAGTGGCGAGAATGAACGAATCAATGAGTTGATTGCATTTATCCGCATTAACAAATACCGTACCCTAAGATATGATGATACCCTAGTAAGGAAGATTATCCAGAATGTTACTGTTTATGATGACCACTTTGTAATATGCTTTAAATCTGGAATTGAGATTGAAGTATGAAAAAGTTACGATATATGAAGGTAAGCTCACTGTTGAATTAAAGTCTGAAGTCAAGATTGATGTAGAAGGGTAATTTTTAGAAAAAGAACAGAAGAATTATCTTGGGTTTTTGAAGATAATATGATATAATAAAATGACTTGGAGGTGGAAGAATGTATAGCTTTTCTTGCTAATTATTAGAAGCATAATAAGATATTAAAAATAACGGCGATAGAACCGTTTGTTTTGTTATGCGAATTGCAAGAAAGTTAAGTATTCTACACTCAATAATACATTACAGTAGCCTGATGTGCTACAAAAGGTAATAATAGGTATTTGTTTTTGAGCCGTAAGAATTTACTTTCTTGCGGCTTTTAATATTTGTAAAAGAAGGGAAGATGTTTGATGGAAAAAGATACTATAATAACACATGACAATCTCTATGCAGAGTCGGATACTATTGGCAGTATTTGCATAGAGTAATCAATGCCGAAAACCGACTTTGCTTATAAAATTATTATAATGTAAAGGAGGAAGAATATATGTCTATAATAAATGTTTCAAATCTAACTTTTTCACACGAGGGAAGTTACGACAATCTATTTGAAAATGTAAGTTTTCAAATAGATACAGATTGGAGACTTGGTTTTATTGGAAGAAACGGACGCGGTAAAACTACTTTCTTAAATTTACTGCTTGGAAAATATTCGTATTCTGGCAATATAAGTTCTGCAGTTAAATTTGAGTATTTTCCTTATGATGTGGAAGATAAGAGTCTATATACAATTGAAGTAATGAAGAGTATTTGTACGGAATGTATGGATTGGGAGATTTTTCGTGAAATATCATTGCTTGATGTTCAAGAAGATGCTTTATATCGTCCGTTTAATACACTGTCAAATGGTGAGCAAACAAAGGTCCTTCTTGCAGCTTTATTCCTTACAGCGAGTTGTTTCCTACTTATTGATGAACCTACAAACCATCTTGACATCGATGCACGTAATGTGGTGCAAAACTACTTGAAACGCAAGAAGGGGTTTATTTTGGTATCTCATGATAGAAACTTACTTGATCAATGCGTTGACCATATACTGTCTATCAATAAAACGAATATCGAAATCCAAAAAGGAAATTTTACTTCTTGGTGGGAGAACAAAACGTTACAAGATAATTTTGAACTGTCAGAAAACAAGAAACTCCTTAAAGAAATAGGAAGGTTGTCTTATGCAGCAAAACGTAGTTCAAACTGGTCAAATAAAGTAGAAAAAAGTAAAGATGGAACAACAAATTCTGGTTCAAAACTGGATAAGGGTTATGTTGGACATAAGGCGGCAAAGGCGATGAAACGTGCTAAAAATATTGAGTCAAGGCAGCAGGAAGCTATTTTACAAAAATCCGAACTGCTCCACAACATTGAACAATATGACGATTTAAAAATTTCGCCACTTGATTTTCACAAAGAGTGCCTAATAGAAGCGAATGATTTATCATTGTTTTATGGGGATAAAGAAGTATGCAGTAATCTTAATTTCAGAGTCAATATTGGTGATAGAGTTGCCATTATCGGAAAAAATGGGAGTGGTAAGTCTAGTATCCTAAAATTGATTAATGGAGATGTTATTAAATTTACCGGAAATTTTATGTTAGCAAGTGGACTAAAGATTTCTTATATTTCGCAAGATACTTCATATTTAAAAGGTAATCTATCTGAGTTTGCCTATAATAATAAGATGGATGAAACTCTATTTAAAACGATTCTTCGTAAACTGGATTTTAACAGAGAACAGTTTGATAAGAACATGGAGGATTTTAGTGCAGGTCAGAAAAAGAAAGTACTAATTGCTAAAAGCCTTTGTGAAAGCGCACATTTGTATATATGGGATGAGCCATTGAACTATATTGATATTTTTTCACGTATCCAAATTGAAAAAATGATTTTGGAATATTGTCCTACACTATTGTTTGTGGAGCATGATGATGGTTTTTGCAATAATATTTGTACGAAAAATATTAATTTATGTTTATAGAGATTTGAGTTGCAACAGAAACTAACAGATATTTACAGAAAGGGTGAAGAAATGTTAAAACAAAAAGAATTAATTGCAAATGTTAAAAATCTTACTGAGTCAGATGAACGAATTACAGCTTGTATGATGTATGGATCGTTTACCAAAGGAGAAGGTGACCAATACTCTGATATAGAGTTCTATATATTTTTGAAAGATAGTAGAACCTCGAGCTTTGATTCGTCCAACTGGTTGTTTGACGTAGCTCCGTACTTGTTGCTTTATAAAAACGAGTACGGAACAGAGGTAGTTATTTTTGATAATCTTATTCGTGGGGAATTTCATTTTCTTTCTGAAAAAGATATGAACATAATCCCCTCGTTTAAAGATTCAGGTTATATTCCTGATACGAAGGCTATGCTTATTTACGATGAAACGGGGCAATTAGAAAATTATTTGTCAGAGATAAGTGGTGCAAGACCTAATAGACTTACTGAAGAAAATGCTAATTTTTTGTTGTGTAATTTCTCTAATCTATGGTTGATGGGAATCAACGTTCTAAAAAGAGGAGAATATGCTCGTTCATTAGAACTCTTATCACAACTTCAAAAAAACACACTACAACTTATACGTATGGCAGAAAAAAATGCTGATAATTGGCTTAACATGAGTAAAAATCTTGAAAAAGAAATTAGCCTTGAAAATTATAAAAAATTCGCAAAGACTACCGCTCGATTAGATAGGGATGAATTATTTGTAGCCTATAAAAAAGCTTTACTGTTAGTTATGGATTTGCAAAGTCACATTATAGAACAGTACAACTTAAAAGTTACACGTGACTTTTTAGAAAGATTGTTGAATTACATTAAGGAATAGGAGAATAACGTTATTTACAGTAGTGAGTCATAAGAATAATTGAAAAGTAACAGTCTACCTCAGTAGTTTTCTCAATAAACAGCAAAACCTATGGATATGTTTCCACAAACGAGAGCCAATATTGGATATGTTTCCATCTACGAGCGTGGATATGGTCCCCATAACCATAGGGGTTGAGAACGCAGTTTTGATAGCTATCAAGGCAACTCGAAACATGTGGAGACGGTAGTATTGATGCCAAGGAAAGATAAGTAAAAAGACTACAAATGTTTGAAATAAGGGATTTTCGAGATTTTGTTATGAAAAGCAAAGTCCCGAAAATTCCTTTTTTATTATTCTGTGGAAACACGATTACTTTTATCATGCAGATTCAACAAAATTGCTGGCCCAATAATATTTTCTGAGATAATCGTGACCGTGAAAAACCCAAAACAGAAAATCGACATGGATCATATTGGCAAGAAATCTGATTATGGATAGATATGCCTGATAGCCGCACTTACAAACTCTGCAAGTCCTGGTGTCTTTTTGTCCAAATCTTCTTTATACTTCAAATACGCCTGCCCGATCTTTCGGAAAGTATTATCATCGCTTGGAATCCAAATAGTTATTAATTCCCTGAAAATAGTAACAGCCTCTTTTGCTGATAAGCTCTCAGGATCATCCTTCATGGCTTCGTCAAACTTTTGGATGACCTCAGTACAAAGAGCAATAAGCTTGTCAAAATCCAAGGTCATCATAGTGGAGGCATTTTCAAAAATAGATACGTTGCCCTGTAATACGCCGCTTTTTACTAATGGTAGAAAAAAGGAACTTTCAATTAACTCTTGGATTTCATTTGCATATGTTTTCTTTAGAGTTTCAATTCGACTTTTATCAAAATCCCTAAGCATTGAAATATCGAACTTATCATTCAAAATCATGTCAACCGACAATATCATTTTTTGTAATTGAGACTGTCTTTCTAAAAGAATTTGTTTATGTTGTCGCATTAACTCTTTTTCCATTTCCTTTGGATTATCAAGTATTAATCGAATGTCGTCAAGGGAAAAGCCAAGCTCCTTATAAAATAAAATGCTCCATAAGCGGCGCAAGCTTTCGTCGTCATATTGGCGGTAGCCAGATTCTTTCACCGTGTGAGTGGTAAAATAAAATTACCCATAAAAGGGAAAATTAAATCCCCACATATTTACCAATATTATCTCTAGTATGTTTTACTATAGTTAGAAAATAAATAACTATAGGAGAGATATAAATGTTATATGTGGTTATATAAAACAGGAGGAAATGATAACTCTATTATTTTATATGAATATCAGAAAACTAGATTTAGTTCTTATCCAAAATCATTTTTGAATGGTTATTCTGGATTTCTTCAGACAGACGGATATAAAGTATATAATAGCGTGATGCTAAACAACTTTATTGTTTAGCGCATATCCGAAGAAAATATTATGATATCGTATCAACCCTAAATAATGAAGCCTTGAAAAAATCACATGCAATCATATGGAAAAGATGAAACATTAAAAGAAGAAAAATTATTAGATCTAATGCCTTGGTCGGCAACTCTGCCAGAAAATCTTAAAATAGAAAATAAATAATATAGAGGTAATAACTGATTTTAATACAATATCAGTTATTGCCTCTTATATTCCAAGGCGTTAAATCTTTTACGCTTACATTTGAAACGCTAAAATCAAAAGTTATTTTATTAGAAAAATATAAATAATCAACTAACTCTGGAAAGAACCAGTAATAGTTTGTGCTAAACAAGTGATGAATATGAAAAAAATGGAAAATTAAATAAATTAACTGATGAAAAATAAAGTCAGTATGAGAATCAGGCAATGAATCAATGGGGAAAAGATAGGGTTAGACAATCTGTGCATAATTGGAATAGCTACGGTGGGAGTAAGAAAGAATAGATACTGGAGGAATGCAATTCAATATTTCAGGAATTGACAGACAATATGGGATCCGGAGCAGAGAGCCAGGTGATTCAGGAACTTTTGATAAAATGGCATCAGTCTCTACAGTACTTTTACGAGCCATCTTTAGAGGTATTAAGAGGATTAGGTAAGATTTATAGCTATGATCCTGAATTTAGAAAGGTTTTTGAAGCTATTGATCCCGAACTTCCGAACTTCCCTCAAAGTTCAATAAATTGTTATGTTGATGAATTAGAGATGAGATGGCTGGAAAGTCAATATGAAGTTCTACAAGAATAAATTAAAAATAAGGAGAGATTGAAATGGGTGATAATATGAAAATAAATACTAAAAGTGAAAATAGACAAAATTTTAAGTCGCAAACAGAGGAAAGATATGTATAACCTCTTGGAGTTCCAAATCCTAGGGCACAGAAAATGATATAAATAAAATGAGCTTAGCAGAAATATTATCAGGGTAAACTATGCAGAAATAAAATCTAAGTTTGTAGGAGAAACACCCAAAAATATTAAAGCCGTTTTTCAAAAAGTAAAGGAAACAAATGCGGTGCTATTTTTTGATGAAGCAGATTCTATCCTTGGAAAAAGATTATCAAATATAACTCAAAGTACAGACCATGCGGTGAACGTCAGCTGTTCGGTAATGCTGTTAGAGCTTTCTAAAACTGATTGGGAATGTATAATTCTTGAAACAAAAGGTCTATCGGGTGAAGATATTCTTAATATAATTGTTAATGCGAGTTCTATAGCCCTTGAAAGAGAAGGTTTGACATGTAAGGTAAGATTAAATGATTTTATAACTGCAATACATTCATGTAAAAAAGCTAAAGAAGAAATATGAAAATAAGTTTGAGAAATATATGAAAAATAACTATTGCATATTACGTTACGTAATATGATTTAATTAATACTGTGGAGGAGATGTAATGAATAAAAAGAGGTATTTTTCTATAGGTGAGATTGCAAATTTAACAGGGGTTACTATAAGAACTTTGCAATATTACGATAATATTGGATTAATTCCGTTAAATAAGGAATTGACTAATGGCCGTAGATACTACGAAGAAAAAGATATTACAAAGTTACAGCAAGTTCTGTTCTACAAATCATTAGGACTTCCTATAAAGGAGATCAAAGAACTTGTGGTTGAAGCGGTTACTGTGGAGCAAGTTACTGATGTGCTTCAAAAGCAGAAGCAGATTTTTTATCAAAAGTTAAATGATATGAAAATGAGTATATCTCTAATTGATGCAAGTCTAAAAAACTTAGAAAGAAACCAAGCACTGATTTCAGGAGAATTAGTTCAGTTAATGAGTACATTAAATAAGGATATTATCTTTGAATATAAAAATGTTCATTATGATGAAAAAACAGATGATGTTCTTATAAGTCATTATGAAAAAACAGAAGAAGTAATTGAAACTTATTGGAAGTGGAAGGCTCTCGTAGTAGAAGCTGTTGCACACATTATTAATGGTGTTGATCCAAAAGATAGACAAGGGCAGGATTTTGCTAAAAGGTGGATGGAAATGGTGGCACTGGTGACAGGAGGAAGGCTTGAATTACTTGAAGCACATAAAGTAGCTTATGAAAATCGTAATCAATGGCCTGAAGAAGATAGAAGACTAATGGAGTTTGCTGATGAGTTTATTGATAAGTCTGTGGAAAGTTATTTAACAGTAGAAAAGGAGAGGTAATGTGATTGAATTGAAAAACTTAACAAAAGTTTATAAAGACAAAGTTGCAGTAGATAATTTGTCTTTTAATATTAAACCTGGTGTAGTTACAGGCTTTTTAGGTCCTAATGGTGCAGGGAAATCAACTACCATGAGAATGATTCTAAATCTAGTTAAACCATCTAAAGGAGAGGTAATTATTGATGGAAAGCAATATATAGATTTGAATCAGCCAATTTTAAAGATTGGTGCATTAATTGATGCTGATGATCTTAATCCAAAGTTGACAGCACTTCAACATTTGCAATTGATAGCTACAGCAAGCGGAATGCCAAGCGACCGAGTAATTGAAATGATTGAAAAAACAGGGTTGGAAAAAGTAAAGAATAAGCAAATTGAAGAATATTCTTTGGGAATGAAACAGCGTTTAGGTATTGCTGCAGCATTGTTAGGGAATCCCGAGACTATTATATTGGATGAACCGTTTAATGGTTTAGATGTTGATGGCATTAAGTGGTTAAGGAGCTTAGCCAAAGATTTGGCAAAAGAGGGAAAATCAGTTTTAGTCTCTAGCCATCTAATGAGCGAAGTGCAAGCAATAGCGGAAAGAATTATTGTTTTAGCACAGGGAAAGCTATTAGCTGATATGTCAGTGGAGGAAATATCCCAAAAGAGCTACAGTGGATATTTAAGAATAAAAAGTGAAGATAATTCTAAGCTAGAAGATTTATTGAAGAAAAATGGAGCCTATATAAGCAAAGGCGAAGAAGGTTCTTTGCAGGTTAGAAATGTAGAGGGTGAAAAAATAGGAATTTTAGCTAAGGAAAATTATATTGCAATCTTCGAACTTACAAAGGTTCAACCTTCCTTAGAGCAGCTATATTTAGAGCTTACAGAGGGCAAAGTTGATTATAAATCTAAGTAGGAATTAATTGAAAGAAAGGAAGTTAAAAAATGATAATTAATAATAGAAAAGGTTCTTTAAGAAATTTGATTAAAGCAGAGTACCAAAAAATTGCGTTTCTTAAATCTTCAAAAATATTTTTAATAGCTCTAATTATAGCAAGCTTAATGCTTGGGTTGATTTTTGCTTTAACAACCAACGTAACACAAGGAAATGCTATTAGCGAAATACCACCTATTGATGTGATTTCTGCATGCATGCTAGGAGTTGACGTAACAGCAATCATGTTAATTATATTTGCAGCTATTTCAAATGCTAAGGAGTTTTCCACAAAACTGATTCATGTTACATTAGCTATAACTCCAAATCGAAAAAGATTATTTTTAAGTAAATTAATCACCTACTTTTTACTAGGTACAGTCATAAGCTTAATTGTAACGGTTTTAACTTATCTCGCCGGACAGCTGATTCTTTTGATCAACGGAAGACCAATGGTTTCTTTAACGGATCCTTTCTTAAGGCAGTTTATATTAGGTACCCTCTTTATGCCAGTGTTTTACTGTATATTAACTGTAGCAGCCGTATTTGTTTTTAGAAGTAGTGGAGGGGCAATTACCTTTTCCTTAGGTATTATGTTTGTTCCAGCTTTAGTAAAAATGTTCTCCCAAAGTATTCAAAAAATAATATTACCCCTGTTACCGCAGGCATCCTTGCATAGTTTATCGGGTACAGCATCGAAAGGATCATACGAAATATTAGGTATTGGTGTAAGTATTCTTTTATTGTTTATGTGGATAGGTATAACTTCATTAATAGGTACTTTTCAATTTGTAAGGAAAGACGTATAGGCAATCAACAAGCAAAACATATTACAGATAATTTACGAGGAGGATTATGATGGATTTATTGAATCTTATTATAGAATATCATAAAGATACAAAGAGGTTGGGTCCAGGGAGTGATAAAGCAACTAAAAAGGCACTAAGTTTTATACCTCAGTTAAATTAAAACTCTCAAATATTAGATGTTGGCTGTGGAACAGGAGCGCAGACGATGGTACTTGCTCAAAGCACAAGAGCGAACTTAATTGCAGTAGATATGCTACCACAGTTTTTAGAAAAACTAGATGAGAAAATTAAAAATAATGGCCTAAGTAATCGTGTTGTAACAAAGAAAATGACAATGGAGAGCCTAAATTTTGAAGAAAAATCCTTTGATGTAATATGGTCAGAGGGGGCAATCTACAACATTGGTAGCTTTCTATTCTTGAGAAACGTGGATATACTCCTGTTTCACATTTTGTCCTAGATGATTCTTGTTGGGTTGATAATTACTATAAGCCGATACTTGAAAGATCAGAAGAATTTTTGAAAAAATATAATTATGCTGATGAGTCAAAAGAATTCATTGAAGCAGGTGAAATTGAAGCCGATATGTATAATCGATTTAAGGATCATTACAGCTATGTATTTTATATCGCAAAGAAAGACAGTAGTTAATAGAATCATATGGGAAACCTCTTCTTATAAATAAGTTAAATGGTATTAAAGCTGAAGGTGGATGTTATAGGGTTGGTTTTTCCAACCATTCAATTATAGTTAAGCATATGACAAAACCCCAGGAATACTTATTCTATAATAAATGTTCCTCTTTTTTAAAGGAATTTCGTAAGAATATTCCATCTTTATACTGGTCACATAAAGACGAAAATGAATATTGGATTGTAATAGAAGATATAGCCTATACGCTGATGTTTAGCACGAACTATTACTAATTCAAAAATTAATTAAAAATTTTTTCACCACAGAATTTTTCAATTCTTTTATACACATAATATTTGGTAATAATATAAAGTATAAAAGGATGTGCGAGCGTGATAAATTTGAAAGATAAACAAAAGATTATTTTGGATTATATAAAAAATAATAAATCTCAACGAGAGATTCAAAGAGAAACTGGAATAGCTCGAGACACCATAAGAAAATATATCAAAGAATATGAGGAGAGGCTTCGCCAAGCGGGTAAAAATCTGACAGAAATAGAAAAAGCTGATTTAATTGATGATATAACACAAAAACCAAAGTATAAATCATCTCCTAGATCAAAACAGTAGTCACTGAAGAAGTAACTGTAAAACTTTATGTTGAAGATAATATCCTCAGAGAATATTAATTAGCTATTTTTACATCAGCATTTAGTAACTATAAGATGGGCAAAGCTATTTCCAAAAGAAGATACTTCATGCTTTTTAGAAGCAGTTGAAGCAGGTAAGGTTGAGGTTGATTTGTATAATAGGTTTAAGGATTATTACAGTTATGTATTTTATATTGCAAAGAAAAAATAGAATATGTAGCTTCAAATCAGGTAAGCAATACAAAATTTATAGTGGAGGTAAAGTTGAAACATGGAGCCAAGAATTTCCGTAATTACATTAGGCGTTGATAATTTGGAAAAATCATTAAAATTTTATCGAGATGGTTTAGGATTCCCAACAGAGGGTATTGTAGGGAATGAATTTGAACATGGAGCAGTTGCGTTTTTTGATTTGAATGGTGGTTTGAAATTAGCAATTTGGAAACGAGAAGATATTGCGTTCGAAGCAAGCGTTATACAAACGGCACTAAACCCGACTGAATTTACATTGGGTCACAATGTAAATAGTAAGGAAAAAGTAGATATGGTATTAAAAAAAGCTAAGGAATCAGGAGCAACTATAACAGATCCTGCACACGAAACCTTTTGGGGCGGTTATTCTGGACACTTTCAAGACCCGGATGGTCACTTATGGGAAGTAGTTTGGAATCCTGCCTGGAAGATTGATGACTAATCTAAGGATTTTCGAAAGCATGTTATAATAAAAGGAAATTGAACAAACTGAATAAAGGAATGAAGAATGAATCTTCCTTCTTTTTCATGTCCCCTGCTTGTGCAATAGTCTCTTCATAACTTAAAAAAGGATTGATGTAATTTGAGAATGGATAGATTAATTTCCATTATTATGATTTTACTTGAACGATGTACAGTCAACTTTGGATTTAATAGTAACAGTAAGTTTTGGAACTAGTTGCTATCGTATAATTGGATTTTTGATGAATTTATAGACTTTTGATTTTCTATGAGTTATCATATTATAATGGTACGCCCTTAAGCTCTTTTAGGGGTTTGAGGATTATTTTTATGTATTTAAAATTAAAAGAAGGAGTTGTTGTCTTATGTTTAATAATAGCATTGTAGTAACCTGGGAGGGTTATGCAAAATAAATTAGTGTATAGCCTCCCATAAGTTTATTTGAATTAAACAAATTTAGGAGGGTAAAAAATGAATAATATAGATATGGAAAACTTAGGGCTTAGCCAAAGATTTGTAACTGAGGCTACTTTATATAAAGGACTTTATATTGGGAGAGTAATTTCGCAATATAAAAATCTATACAAGGTTGTAACTGAAAATGGTGAGTTAACAGCAGAGGTTTCTGGTAAGTTTCGTTTTGAAGTAAAGACTGTTTCTGATTTTCCTGCAGTAGGTGATTTCGTTATGTTAGATAGAACTGAAAATATTAGTGGAAATGCCATTATTCATAATGTGCTAACAAGAAAAAGTGCATTTATTAGGAGGGCTGCGGGAACTTCAAATGAGGAACAAATTGTAGCTTCAAATATAGATACGGTTTTTATCTGTATGTCTCTTAATAATGATTTTAATATTCGTAGAATAGAACGTTATCTTGGAATTGCCTGGGATAGTGGAGCAAATCCGGTTATTGTGCTTACTAAATCTGATCTTTGCAAGGATCTCTCTGAAAAGCTAATAGAAATTGATACTGTTGCTATGGGAGTGGATGTTATAGTTACTTCAAGTATGAGCGAGGACGGTTATTTACCAGTTAAAAGTTATCTTGGCAGTGGAAAAACTATTGCTTTTATAGGCTCCTCGGGTGTTGGGAAGTCTACCTTGATTAATAGGCTTATTGGCGAAAATATTCTTGAAACGAATGAATTAAGAAATGATGATAAAGGCAGACATACAACAACGAGACGAGAGATGTTAATTATCCCCCATGGTGGCGTTGTTATTGATACTCCTGGAATGAGAGAGCTTGGAATTGAAAGTGCTGATTTATCAAAAACCTTTACTGATATTGATGAGCTATCAGCTAAGTGTAAGTTTAGAGACTGTACTCATTCTAATGAACCAAAATGTGCTGTGCAAGAGGCCATAAGCACTGGTTTGATTTCTAGAGACAGGTTAGAGAGCTATTTAAAGCTTAAGAAAGAAGCTAAATACGAAGGATTAAATTCTAGACAAATTGAAAATGAAAAGTTAAATGAGATCTCTAAGGAATTTGGCGGCATGAAGAGTGCGCGAAAGATGCTGAAAGAGAAAAGTAAATCAAGGCAAAAAATTTAACCCATTAGATAGATTCAATAGAGGATTTTTAATCCCTAAGTATAAAATCAAATAGTCTCATACCCCCTTGATTATAGGGGGTAAATCTTTACTCAAAGCAAATATTTCTGCGTATTAGTATCATCATTCTATCAAAACCCACGTGGAGAGCGTTGTGTTATTGGAGAAGAAATAGGTTGATATCAAAGGCTTTGAAGGTTTTTAAGTAAATATTGAATAAATCAACTTATTGTGTTAAAATATAGGTTGATAAAAATAAAAATTTAGGAGGAACCGAAACTATGACAGCATCAATACGTTTAAGATAATTTGGCAATAAAAAAGGCAGAATCTATCCCTGATGATAGGCTTTTTTGTTGTGCTTATTTATACGATATTGAGCATTCATTAGTTACGGTAAGCTATAGTTTCTTTAGCTATACCTTTATTTAACTATGTCTTTTCAAGAATGTTTTCATCTTGTATACATGCAGACTAAAGCCACATTGTGGATTTTGGCCTGCATTTTTTATTGCTTAGAACATTATTAAAAATAAAAATTTAAGTAAAATAATATGCAGGAGGTAATAAAAATGGAAAAATATAATAATTGGAAACTGAAGTTTTTTACAATATGGGCAGGACAGGCAGTATCTTTAATTACAAGTGCCATCCTACAAATGGCGATTATTTTTTATCTTACAGAAAAAACAGGATCTGCGATGGTCTTGTCTATGGCCTCACTAGTGGGCTTTCTACCATATGCGGTTTTTGGGCCAGCTATTGGTGTGTTAGTAGATCGCTATGATAGGAAAAAGATAATGATTGGCGCTGATTTAATTATCGCAGCAGCTGGAGCAGTGCTAGCTATTATTGCATTGTATATGGAGTTACCTGTATGGATGGTTATGGTAGTATTGTTTATCCGTAGCATTGGTACGGCTTTTCATTCACCTGCTTTGAATGCGGTCACTCCTCTTTTAGTACCGGAAGATCAGTTGACCAAATGTGCGGGTTATAGCCAGTCCTTGCAGTCTATAAGTTATATTTTAAGTCCAGCAGTTGCGGCATTGTTATACTCTGTTTGGGAATTAAATGCGATTATAGCCATTGATGTGATAGGTGCTATAATTGCTAGTCTCACAGTAGCATTCGTGAGTATTCCAAAGCTTAAAGTAGAAGAAAAAAACTTGAACCAAAATTTTATAGAAGAGATGAGAGAAGGATTTTTGGTCTTAAAGAATAATAAAGGATTGTTCGCTTTATTATTAATAGGAACACTATATATGTTTGTTTATATGCCTATCAATGCATTATATCCTTTAATCACCATGGAATATTTTAATGGTACACCGATGCATATTTCTATTACGGAGATTGCTTATGCATCTGGTATGCTGGCAGGTGGTTTGATATTAGGGTTATTTGGGAGCTATAAAAAGCGAATCTTATTAATAACGTTATCTATTCTTATGATGGGTATAAGCTTAACTATTTCAGGATTACTTCCATCAAGCGGATTTGTGATATTTTTAGCCTGCTGTACATTTATGGGGCTTTCGGTACCATTTTACAGCGGTGTGCAAACAGCTCTTTTTCAGGAGAAAATTAAGCCTGAATATTTAGGACGTGTATTTTCTTTGACAGGGAGCATCATGTCACTTGCTATGCCAATTGGATTAATACTTTCAGGATTCTTTGCTGATACAATTGGTGTAAATCATTGGTTTTTAATATCAGGTATTTTAATCATCGGCATTGCTATAGTTTGCCCGATGATAACCGAAATTAGAAAATTAGATTCAAAATAAAATAAATATTATTGGAGGGATATTTATAAAATCAAAGATAAGAGATTAAAATTATCCCAATAAGATAATTATTTTATTTTTCGTATAGATAGATCGTAAGTAGTACAGTTGAAAAGATTATGGGTTTTGCCTAAAATCTAGGTAGGTTAGACCCCTAATCAGGGAAAGTAAGGCCTTCAAGATAAACTTTGAAGGCCTATTTTCGTGGAGGTATCACATACAACGTTAGAAATCGTTAAGAAGAATGTTATAGACAGGAATACAGTATTTTCCATAACTTTCAAAATATTGACTAATTAGATTTATTTGTTTTGTATAGTAAATTTATATAAATAATAAACTAACTATGGAAAGAATCAGATTCTAGGTATAAAAACAATTTTGCTTTAGGTGGAGAGTGTTTTTACGCATAACTAAATAAATATTGACATAAGGATAAATATTATATATCATATTAATATACCAACGGTCGGTTTATTAAAAGGAGTGATATTATGGCAAGAATCGTAAAACAAGAAGAATATAATGCAAAGCGCAATGAGATTCTCAATGTTGCTCAAAACTTTGTTTATACAAAGGGATACGAGCAGATGACAATTCAGGATATATTGACTGAACTAGGCATTTCTAAGGGTACTTTTTTTCATTATTTTACATCAAAGCAGGCTATGTTGGAGGCACTTGTTGAACGCTTTATGGATCAGGGAGAAGAACAGATAACCCCAATAGTGAAGGATGAAGACCTATCGGCCATAGAGAAGTTAAATAATTACTTCGCAGTGGCGGGAAAGTGGAAGGTTGGACAAAAGGACTATTTGATTAGTCTAATGAGGGTATGGTACAGCGATGATAATGCAATTATCCGTCAGAAGATGCTCACTTATTCAACTAAACGAATTTCACCTTTACTTTCCGCTATTATTTTGCAAGGGCTACATGAAGGTAAATTTAAACCTTCCTTTCCTGACTACGCAGGTGAAGTTGTGCTGTCTCTAATACAAAGTGTTTGGGATAGATTATCTATGATGATTCTAACTGATGAGCATGACGGAAACAGTATTGACCAAATGAGAATCATGCTTGCAGCTTATACTGATTCCATAGAGAAGGTGTTGGGAATACCTGAGTCTACTCTTAGGCTAATTGATGATGAAACAATGAAACATTGGTTTAATATAAATTAAAGGAGATAATAACTTTGTCAATATTTTCAAAAATACTCAAAAACATTGGAAAAGGACTACTTTTAATAATAGGTTTATGGCTGTTAGCTATTATGTCTGTAGTATTCTATATGAAGGGAATAAATCCTATATTGCTAACCTTCTATATCATCATGTCACTTGCAATGAATACTGGACTTCTTTGGCCGGATATTTTCAAAACCCTTTCCAAAGGGAAGAAAAGCAGAAAGACGGTGTTAAAATTCTTTGGTATACCCTCATTAGTGATGTTTATTATTTTTTATACAGCAGTTATATTTTATATTCAAGATATACCAGTAATTCTGGGGTTTCTCTCAATCATGGCTTTTCTTCTTATGGTTATAGCTTTTAAAATACCTGGAACATTAGCAGAATCTCTTGTGAAAAAAAGTAAAGGAAGTAGACTAAGTTTATTTGGTGTACCGGCTATTATATTACTGGTCTTAACGTTTATATCAGTGCCAATGATTGAAAATTATCGAACAAGACTTTTTGAGCAGGCTGAAGAGAAACGTATTCAGGCTATTCAATCTGCAACTATAAAGACACCTGCAAAGGATGGCAAAGTTAAGGTGTATCCCCTTCATGTAGGAGATACAATTCTGACCTATGGGCAATTCTATGGCGGTTTTGATGGTTGGGTAGGATTGACAGGATATTTTAAGAGCCTTGTGAATAAAGATACCATTACTATACCGTTATACACATATCTTATAGATCACCCAGATCATGGCCTTATGATGGTTGATGCTGCCATTAACTGGGAACAGGCCAATGAACATGATGGGTTCTATAATCACAATTATATGGTTTCACGTTTGTTGACGGTGAAAGATGAATATAGACTTACTACGGAGCAGGAGCTTCAGGTTCAGGTGGAGAAACTGGGTTATAAGCTTGAAGATATAAAAACAGTATTCATGACGCACTCTCATGATGACCACGCAGGCGGGTTGCGAAATCTACCAAATGCCCAAGCTGTAATAAGTAAGGAGGATTGGGAAAAGGGAACCTCAATTTACCCATATTCCTTTGGTTTAGTAAAGGAGAATCTCAAGTTGTTTACCTATGATTCTGGTAAATTTAAGAGCTTTTCAAAAAGTTTGGATTACTTTGGTGATGGTAGTGTTATACTTCTTCCTACTCCAGGCCACTCCCCAGGACATTCTGCTGTTTTGGTGCAGGCAGAAGGATATGATTTTTTATTCATGGGGGATACTCCATATACCTTAAATCATATGTCAATTGAAGAGGTGAGACAGCTGACTTTAGGTGGTATAGAGGAAGAAAAACAGCTGGAGTCAACCCGTAATCTACAGAAATTAGTGGATGTTAAGCCTGACACAGTTATGTTATTTGCTCATGATTATACTGATTATCAGAGTGATTACATTGAGAAGTTTCTTATAGATGGTAGTTTATCAGAAGAAGAGTTGAATAATATAAGAGACTATAGGTTTAAGATTTTCGACGATAAATGGAAGTTGAATCCAGGTAATATGCCTTACTATGTGCCTGCATCGGGCGATAAGGAAACAGGCAGAGTAGATTTCAAATAGGAAGCATAAGTTCATGATGTATTTGAAATCATTATTCTATTAAAACATGTGTAAAGATGGCAGTAAAGATGTCAAGCAAATTGTAGCTCCCCCAATAAAATCTAATTATTCCTAATAAACTGTGATTAATCTGCTAAAGTATAATTAAAGTTAAGGAATAGAATTGACAAAAGGGAAGACAAAGCAAAAAAAATAAATAGAAGTAGATGTAAGATAAGTACAGGGATTAAGCGATATATTGTTTAGTCTCTTTTTTATATTTTAATCAAACTTTAGCAATATTTTTTATATCAACACCAACTATTTCTGCTATTTTTAAAATGTATCAATATGCTTGACTGTGTCAAATAATTACTTGACATAGTCAAGCATATTGATTTATATTTAAATTAAAAATAATAATGAGAGGATGATATTTATGAAAAAAAGTCCACTTGACAACAAGATTGACCAAGTTCGAAAGTTCAATAGATTTTTCACACGAAAGATAGGTGCCTTACACGAAGGATTATTACATAGTTCTTATTCCCTTACTGAAGTACGTATTCTCTTTGAAATTGCTAATGGTGATAATCCAACTGCAACAAAGTTAAGTCGTGAGTTAGGTCTGGATGCCGGCTATCTCAGCCGTATCATAACTCGTTTTGATGAACAAGGGCTTACTGAAAGAGTTCGTTCAGAGCATGATGGTCGACAGTTTCTTATTCGCCTTACACAGGAAGGTATGAATGTATTTTCGGATTTAGATCAGCGTTCACGAGATGAAGTTGCCGAGATATTAAATGAACTTAGTGAAGAAGATCAACAAAAATTTCTGAAATCGATGCACGATATTGAAAATATCCTTAATAAGAAAAGTTTTAAACTTTCTGAAACATTTTTTCTAAGAAGTCATCAACCAGGTGATATGGGCTGGGTTACCCACAGGCATGGTGTGCTATATGCCCAAGAATATGGGTGGGATGAACATTTTGAGGCGCTTGTAGCTCAGATTGCAGCAGATTTCATTAATAATTACAAACCTGAACGTGAGCGATGTATAATCGCAGAAATGAATGGTGAAATAGTGGGTTCAGTGTTCGTTGTACAATCTAGTGAAACAGTAGCTAAATTACGACTGCTTTTAGTAGAGCCAAAAGCACGTGGGTTCGGACTCGGAAGCCGTTTGGTCCAAGAGAGCGTTACATTTGCAAGACGCGCTGGCTATGAAAAGATTGTTTTATGGACCAATAGCGTGCTCGAAGGAGCACGACATATTTATGCAAAAACTGGATTTAAGATAACGGAGCAGGAATCACATCATAGCTTTGGTAAAGAACTAATTGGAGAGACGTGGGAAATGATTCTTTAAGAAAAGGTCTTAAACAAAGGGCATTTAACAATTCTACTGTTACTTGTAAGAACTCAACAATACTCTTGTTGCTTTTGAGGGCGATAGATTAATTGAAGCAATTCATATGTAAATGATAATATATGAATTTATATTAAATAGAATATAAAAATGTACAAAATCATACAAATGGGAAAAACATAAGTTTTACTAAAAAATAAACCTGTCAATTTTGACAGGTTTATTTTTTATGATCTTCACTTTAACATAATTTTAAAATAGGAATGAAACAGTGTTTAGGTATTGCGGCTACTTTATCAAAGCTCACATGTTAAGGAACCCTTATTTTTATTGTTTGGGAGAACATATAAACTACTAAAAAAGATATGGTTGAGTTGATAAGTAAATAGAAATCAAAAACATTGTAAAATAAACATAACATAATATGTTATATTTAATTGGTTGATTAATGAAAAGATTATAATATAATGAGTATAAAGGATGTGAAAAGTATGATAAATATGAATCTGAAAGAATTACGAAAAAATCATAGATATACACAAGAAGAAGTTGCTGAAAAGATAAGCGTTTCAAGACAAGCGGTTGCAAAATGGGAAAATGGCGAAACTATACCTGATATCAATAATTGTATCGCGTTGGCAGAATTGTATGGAGTTTCGTTGGATGATCTTGTAAACCATTCGAAACAAAAAACTGGAATAGGCATTCAGCCTGAGGGAAAACACATATTTGGAACGGTAAAGGTTGGAGAAAGGGGTCAAATTGTAATTCCTAAAAAAGCTAGAGAGATATTTAATATTTGTCCTCAAGACAGTTTACTAGTCCTAGGTGATGAGTATCAGGGAATTGCCCTGGTAAAGCACGATAAATTCATGCATTTTATAGAAGCAGTTTATAATTCTGAAGAATGCAAGGAGTAGAAGATACAATTAATATAGGATGAATTAAAGTGATAATAGATTTTGAATTATATAACTTGATGGGGAGAGACACGATATGAAGATAAAAAAGAAAAGGAAAATAATACTAGGTGGAATTCTAGCGTTTATAATATTTTTTGTAGGATCTTATTTTTATACTAATAGCACTTATATTGAGAAGCCGTTAAAAAAAATGTATAGTACGGGATTTACAGAAAAACAAATAAAGCTAAAGGATGGTACCATATTAAATTATGGGGAAGGTCCAAGCAATGGTAAAACACCACTTCTACTAATTCATGGTCAAGGTATGTCTTGGGAGGATTATGCAAAAGTATTGCCTGAATTATCAAAGCATTACCATGTATACGCTGTCGATTGCCACGGACACGGAGAATCTGATAAAAATCCTGATAAATATTCAGCTAAAAAAATGGCTGAGGATTTTATCGAATTTATTGATTTGAAAATAGGGGAAAAAACAGTGGTTTCCGGTCATTCTTCAGGTGGAATGATTGCTGCATGGATGGCAGCATATTCGCCAGAGCGTGTACTGGGAACAGTTATTGAAGATTCACCTTTCTTCTCAACTGAACCTGATAGGAGGGAGAAAACATATGTATGGGTATATGGTTTTCAATTGTATGAAGACTTTAAAAATCAAAATGAAGAGAAGGATTATTTCAAGTACAGTTTAGAAAGAAGTTATTGGAGAAACATGTTTGGAGATTTTCTTTGGAGACGATTTTCCGAAGATGCAATAGCATATCATAAAAAATATCCTAATAGACCTGTACATTTAAAATATTTACCTCCACAGATAAATAGAATATTTGAAAGTGTAACTTATCCATACGATCGTAAATTTGGAGAAACATTTTATGATAATACATGGTTTGAAGACTATAATCAATCAAAGGTGTTATCAGAAATTAAAAGTCCTACAGTATTTATAAAAGCTTCAACAAGTTATGATGAGGATTTATTAGTAGCAGCGTTATCGGATGAAGATGCTGATCATGTGGTTGAATTATTGGAAAATGGAAAGAGAATTAATGTGGATTCACCTGGGCACGATATACACTACGATAAACCCGAAGAATTTATTCGAATCATGGTTGATTTCTTAAATGAAGTACAATAATTGACACAAAAATGGAATTTAAAATAAGATAAGTAGAGAGATTAAGCGAGATATTGTTTAGTCTCTTTTTGTATTTTAACCAAACTTTAATGTGATTCTATTAATATGAAGATAAATATAAATAGTGAAATAATCAAAAGATTAATAATATTATAGTGTGCTGTAAAAAATCGTACATTTTAAGAGCATATGTGTAAAATCAGTGAATTATTGCAATACTGTGTTTTATAAATAGTAGTAAAGTAAAAATATCTTATGTTAAAATGTATAAGAGTAATGTGATACTTTATAATATACATATAAAATAAAAAATTGTTAAATATGCTGAAAATAGACGATTTTTAGAGACTATCTAGTACAAACAGATTATAAGTATAAAAAACATCATTGTATAAAAAGATATTAGTATTAAAATATTTAGTAATAAATTAAGAAATAGGATTATAATGATAATTCGGATAAATGGGTGATATTATGGAAAAAGAAATACAAATTTTAGTTGTAGAAGATGATAATGATATTAATAAATTATTATGTAATATTATAAAAAAGAGTGGATATACGGCACAAGCTGCATATTCAGGAACTGAAGCAATGCTTTATGTGGAAAAACAAGAGTGGGATATGGTTCTTCTTGATTTAATGCTTCCAGGAATTACAGGAGAAGAGGTTCTTTTAAGGATTAGGGAACATAGCTTAGTTCCTGTGATTATTATTTCAGCTAAAGGTGAAGCTCAAACTAAGGTAAATATATTGAGGGTAGGAGCAGATGATTATATTACAAAACCTTTTGATATTGAAGAAGTTTCTGCTCGAATTGATTCTTTATTAAGAAGATATAAACAAGTGATAAACCAAGGACAAAATCATGTGTTAAAGCATAAAGATGTTTGCCTTGATTTAGAGTCAAAAAGAGTGACAGCTGGAGGGACTGAAGTTGTATTAACAGCTCGTGAATATGAAATACTATTACTTTTGATGCAATCTCCCAAAAAGATTTTTACTAAGGCAAATATATTTGAGAGCATATGGAAAGATGATTTCCTAGGTGATGATAATACAGTTAATGTTCATATGAGTCATTTAAGAAATAAGTTGACAAAAGCAAATCAAAATGAAGAATATATTGAAACTATCTGGGGTATGGGATACAGACTTAAAAATTAAGGTTTTCTTAATATTTTATTTAATTTCTCTTATGGATTTGTCTTTATACTACTACTATCATATAAGAGAGGTGTGAGAGTCCTATGAATGAATATGTACTAAGAACTAATAATCTTGATAAAAAATATAAAGAAGGTTTTGCCCTTAATGATGTAAATATTGAAATTAAAAAAGGTGAGATTTATGGATTTATTGGACAAAATGGTGCTGGCAAAACAACACTGCTTAGAATAATTACAGGTCTTGCATTTCCAACTAAGGGAAATGTAGAACTATTTGGACAAAGTAGTGAGAAAGATTTGTTACAATCTATCAAGAGAATAGGAGCAGTTATTGAAAATCCTGCTTTATTTCCAAATATGTCAGCTTATGAAAATCTAGAACTGCATCGCTTGCAAAAAGGTATTCCAAATAAAAAGTCTATTGAGAAAACTTTGGAACTTGTTGGATTACAAAACACAGGAGGAAAAAAAGCAGTCAATTTTTCATTAGGAATGAAGCAAAGACTGGGCATTGCTATTGCGCTCTTAAGTGACCCAGAATTTTTAATTCTTGATGAACCTACAAATGGCTTAGATCCTATGGGAATAGTTGAGCTTCGTGAGCTTATAAAAAAACTAAATCGAGAAAAAGGAATGACAGTTTTAATATCTAGTCATATGTTAAGTGAGCTTTACCAGCTTGCTACAAGATATGGTATTATTCATAAAGGAAAACTGTTGGAACAGATTACAGCAAAAGAGCTGAATGAAAAATGCAGACAATATTTAAGTATAAAAGTTGATAATCCAAGTAAAGGAGCAACTGTACTAGAAGCTGAACTGGGTGCAACAGATTTTGAAGTTATGGCAGATGGAACTATAAAGTTATATAGTCATCTTAACGATATACGAAAGGTATCAATGGCTATAACTAAAAACAAACTTATTATTGAACACTTTTCACAAATGGGAGACGACTTGGAAAGTTATTTTACAAAACTTGTGGGAGGTGCAGAAAATGATTAATCTAATTAAAGCAGAATTATTTAAGTTAAAAAGGAATCATACATTTTGGATTTTGGTTGGAGTTGTAACTGTAGTCTATGGGCTTGCTAATTATCTAGTTATAATAGACTGGTGGGGATTGCATAATACAAGTTTTGATAGTGTAGGTTTAAAAGAATATAATGCTATGGAAATGATGATGGCACCCTTATTTTTTAATTTAACTATAAGTACACTGGCTGGATTTTTTATAAATGTAGATCATTCTACAGGTACTATTAAAAATCAAATATTAAGTGGAAATAAAAGAAGTCATATTTATTTGGCAAAGTTAATTGTTTTTTCTTTAGGTTCAGTAATTACCGCTGTTATATTACCTGTAATTACAGCAATATGTTTAACATTTTTATTAGGATATAGTCATATTTATACTAATGCTGCATTTGTGTATTTATTAAGAGCTTTTAGTTTATATACTCTTAGTATAATAGCCTATTCAGCCATTATAATGCTTGTTGCTTCTTTAACTAGAGAAAGTGGAAAGACTATTATTATTACTATTATAGCTACTATTATTCTGTATGGAATTGAAAAGATATTTGTTCCTAAGTATGAAATACTTAGAATCATATATGAAAATTCTATATTTTATCAGATTTATAAAGCCTTTAGTCCTGTTGTTACATTCAATGAAATTGGAAGGAATATATTAATCTGTGCAGCAACATTTGTTATTATGGCTTATTGTGGGAGCAGGATTTTTAGAAGAATAGAAATTAAATAATTAGTGAAAGTGGGGTGGAAAAGTGATTTATGCAGTAATTGTCTCAAGTATATTAGCTATAGTTTTTCTTTCCCACTTATTATTTATGAAAAAAGAACTAAATAATATGTCAAATCAACTGAAAAATTATAATATGGGAAAAACTGAAAAGAAAATAGATATAACATTTTTAGATAAACATATAGGAAAGATGGCAATTGAAATCAATAATTTGATTGATCTGCATGCTATGTCTAATATTGAAAAGAAATCTGCTGAAAGGGAGCTAAAACAGGCTGTTGCAAATATGTCCCATGATTTAAGAACACCGTTAACATCTATTTTGGGGTATATTCAACTAATGGAAAAACCTGAAGTGACAGAGGAAGAAAAAAAGGAGTACTTAACAATAGCCAAGGATAGAACAAGGAGACTACAGATTTTATTAAATGACTTTTTTGAGCTTTCCCTTATTGAATCCGTTGATCATAGTTTAAAGCTTGAAAAATTAAAGATGAATAATATTGTGGAAGAAATTGTAATGAATTTATATGATAGGTTTAATGAACAACAAATAGTTCCAAGTATTAAGATTCCTCAAGAGAAAATCAATATTATTGGAGATGAATCAGCTATAAAAAGAGTTATAGAAAACCTTCTCACAAATGCTATAAGGTATTCAGATGGAAATATAGCTATAATACTTGAAAAAAATAACAAAAATATAAGTTTAACAATAAGTAATGGTGTAAAAGATTTAACAGAAAAAGATGTTGAATTATTTTTTGATAGGTTTTATACAGCAGACCAAACACGCTCAGGTAAAGGTACAGGACTAGGATTATCTATTGCAAAAGGCTTGATGGAAAAAATGAATGGAAAACTTTCTGCTGAATTAAAGGATGGGTGGTTATATATGAAGTGTAGCTGGCTGCTGACAGATTAGTAGTAGCAACTGCACTACTAGGTGCATCACAACTTTCCCAAGGGTGAAATGGTGCAGTTCTTGACAGTTTTGGGATGTGAACGATTTTTGGAGAAAATGTAATTGAAAATGACTTATTTACTGGATGTGGAAATTTGAAATCGTTCACATCTATAAATTTAGTATATTACAACCTTGATTCACTCACAATATGATCTGCCAGTCTTATTGACAAAGCAATATTAGAAAGAACTGGTCCAGATGCAGATAGACTAGGCAGGGCGCTATTATCAGCTACAAACAGACCCTGAACTCCATGTACTTGGCCATTGCAATTGGTAGCTGAAGTAGCTGGATCAATGCCTATTCTACAAGAACATGACTCATGCATATCTGCTCCAGGTGGTCTAAGGATTAAAGTAGGATCAACAAGAGTAACTCTCATAGCATCTGCAGACTGTCTGATGCCTTGTGCCATTTGGTTAGCTACTTGATAGTCTCTATAGCTTAAAGCATATTGAACTTGCTGAAGAGGCACACCAAATTCATCTTTTTCAGATGGATCAACATACACTCTATTTTCAGCTCGAGACTCTGTTCTTCCAAAGGCTGCATAAACAACTGTAAGCTGATCTGGAAGAAATTTATCTTCAAATTGTTGGTATGAGTAATATTGATTAGGGCCAAGAATCTGAATCTGATAAAGGGATTCATTAGTTTCAAATTTTAAAATAGAAAGATTACCAACATTATCAGGGAACTGTCTTCTACTTATTTCACCCATGGCAATAATGGACACATGGTCTGTTAAATAACGTCCAATTGCGGGACCAAAAATCCCAGAATTAAGGAGTAGTCGTGGTGTTTCTAAAGCGCCACAAGACAATACTATGTTTTTTGACTTAAGGATGTGAGCTTTCTTATCAGGAGAAAATACTTCCACACCAGCAGTTCTCCCATTCTCTACAATAATTCTAGAGGCATAGGCATTTATAGCAAGGTCATATGATCTGTCAAAGAATGCTGCAGCTAGAGTATTTATGGAACTAAACCAAGGATTAGAATGAATTTCTCCTTGATGAGAAGATCTTATATCAAAAGCAAGAGGCATATGATTAGCTTCCCAAATTCCATTTTCACGAAGTTTGTTTAACATAGCATCTTGAATTGCCGAGCCCTTTGCATAAGCAGTTGTAGTATTCACCATATCTTCTGCCATACTATAATATATATTTAATGCCCTTGGATTAATAGGCCATTTATTAAGTTCGGATTGAATTGGTCTTGGAGTAGCTGCATTCCAAAACAATGATCGGCCACCAAGAGCATATACCATTCGAGCACCAGGAAATTGAGGCAGACGTTCCCCAATGAGAGTAGAATTATCTGGAAGTAGTTCACCTCTCGCAGTATTAACATTCTGTGTGGGAATATTCAGAGAGTGGGAATGAAATAGCTTATCTCCTCTTTCAATTATTCCTATCTTTTTATCACCGTGGTTTTTCCAGAGTTGACAGAGCCTATGCAAGGTTGTTCCTCCTCCAAAACCAGTTCCAATAATAAGCACATCATAATTTGTTTTTGACATTTCTTCAAGGTCTTTTGTAGGAATCCAATTATTTTTATAAGGCATAATACACCCTCCATTTAATAATAATAATATATTTTATGAAATACTGATTGAAGGTATGATAGAGTATATATCAATTTATGATGTCTTTTGTTATGGAAATAAAGAAAATTATAGAATATACTTAGTATTTCGAGAAATACTAAGTATATTAGTACAATAAATTGGAGGTATAATATGGTTTTTTACATATCATTAATTATAATTGGCTTATTCGTAATATGGGGTATAATTTCTCCTGTCAATTTAGCAGCTACTGCAACATATTTACTAAATATTATGACTAAAAGATTTGGGTGGTTCTATCTACTTACAGCCTTTTTTATTTTATGTTTTTCAATATATTTGATATTTAGCAAATATGGAAAAATTAGACTTGGAAAAGATGAAGATCGCCCTAATTACAACAATATTTCTTGGTTTGCTATGTTATTTAGTGCAGGTATGGGAGTTGGATTAGTGTTTTGGGGTGTCGCAGAGCCTTTACAGCATTATATGGATCCTCCAGTAGGTCTTGGGGAATCAGCAGAAGCAGCACGTACGGCAATGCGTTATTCTTTCTTTCACTGGGGACTACATCCCTGGGCTATTTATACATTTGTAGGATTATGTTTGGCCTATTTCAATTATCGAAAAGAGTCCAATGGCTTAATAAGTTCAACCTTTTATCCATTATTAAAAGATAAAGTAAATGGTCCTATAGGAAAGCTTATTGATATACTTGCAGTTATTGCAACTGCCTTTGGAATTGCCACATCTTTAGGATTAGGGGCGCTTCAAGTAAATGGAGGATTGCATGAGATATTGAATATCCCCAACGAGGTTAGAGTTCAGATTATTATAATAGCCATAGTAACAGTCTTATATTTAATATCTGCTACAACAGGATTGGATAAGGGTATAAAAATATTAAGTAATCTTAATATAGGTGTAGCTGGTGTGTTAATGATATTTGTTTTGTTTGTAGGTCCGACATCATTTATATTTGAAGCTTTTACAACAACATTAGGTGGATATCTTCAAAATTTAATTCAGATGAGCTTAAGGTTAACGCCATTTACTAGAGGAACATGGATTGGAAACTGGACATTGTTCTATTGGGCATGGTGGATTGCATGGGCTCCATTTGTTGGGATGTTTATTGCTAGAGTATCAAAAGGAAGGACGATAAAGGAATTTGTATTAGGTGTCCTATTTATTCCGAGCATAGTAAGTTTCATTTGGTTTTCTGTTTTTGGAGGAACTGCATTAAATCTCGAAATTTTTCAAGATGCTGGTGTTGCAAAAGCTGTAGAAAAAGATGTAACATCTGCTTTGTTTCTTATATTGAGACAACTTCCATTAGGCACAATAGTATCAATTCTAGCCACTTTACTAATAATAACATTTTTTATTACATCAGCAGATTCTGCAACTTTCGTTTTAGGAATGTTATCTTCAAATGGAGATCCTAATCCTAAAAATAAGGTGAAAATTATATGGGGAATTTTACAATCCTCCATTGCAATAATTTTACTTCTCAGTGGTGGCTTAGAAGGATTACAAACAATGGCAATAATTTCGGCATTACCATTTGCAGTTGTTTTAGTTATTATGTGTTTTTCTTTTATGGAGTCATTGAAAGAAGAAAAAGTTAAAATTAAAAAATAGTAGATTTGGAGAATAGTAAGGGTATTCCGAATATCAAATTCTTATTTCAATTTTGTCGACAAGGAATTAGATATAAGGAGCCCTTATTTTTATACTTAGTTATAACATATTAAGTCCAGAGCTGAGTTAGTAGATTAGTTTTGATTTATTAAAGATTAAACATTTCTAAATACCATAACAAATCCATCGAATATCTGATACTTACTCTAAAACTTTTATATTAATAGAATTTTAGTGTATTATCATTTCTATCATAAATCATTCTTTCATATAGGTATAAAATAATTTTGACTGATTAATCAGCCTTAAATTATAATTATATCAGCTAAAATTATTGTAACAAACATACAATATTTTTTATTTAAGTAAGAAAAAACTGAGCATGGGAGTGATTTTATGAATGATAAAGGATCTTATAAAAACAAATTTGATAGCTGTCCACTGACATTTGCCTTAAACCTTATCGGTGGTAAGTGGAGATTGCCTATTATCTGGTCTTTGCATAAAAACGAAACTATGAGATATAACGAATTAAAAAGGGATATTCAGGGGATTACTAACATGATGTTAACTCAAGCACTAAAAGAATTGGAATCTTATGGCATTATCAACCGTAAACAGTTTATGGAGATACCGCCTCGGGTTGAATACTCCTTGACAGATAACGGAGAAAGTCTTATTCCGGCTCTTAAGGCGCTGGCTAACTGGGGCGATAAAATGAAATCTTTGCCTCATATTTGGTAAAAGCATAATATCATAAAGATATCAATTTTAGAACTAATGTAAAAGATATCTCTTTTAAGCTTCTAAATTTTAGATAATAATGTTTTGTATAAATCATGATTTATAAGAGCAAATTAGAGCTAAAATTAAAAAACTATATGGAGGTAAATCTTATGAAAACAAGTAACTTTGTACCATAGAACCTCCTTATGAAATACGTCATGAAAATGAGGGATTTTATTCGTAATGATCTTGAACATGAACTATAACTACAGGATATGATTCGTAAACAAATTAATCGTGCTCATGAACTTGGTGATTTTGGAACAGTAGAAGTTCTTGAGGATGATACATTGGTTAGAGGAATAGAACATTTAATTGATTACTTAGTTTAATAAAAAAACAGTAGATTAACTTTGGTTAATTTACTGTTTTTTGAAAAAGCTTGGAATTAAATCAATTATAATAAAGAAAAGATAAACAGATTTTCATGCTATGACTTATTGGAGTTTGCACTTATTATCTTTATAAGGTAATTCATGAAATTTTTAAGGAAAATATTAGATATGCTCGCGTAAATAAGTGAAAATAAGAAAAATACTAAAAAAGCTAAATGAGTTGATAATGAGCTAGCTAAATCTACAAACGCTGGAATACCTATTATATAAGTTGAAAATGTTATACCAAGGGATAGTGTTATGCTTGAAAATAATATAGAAATTATTATTCCCCTCCTAAAAACCAATGTTCCGATGACGATGCCTAATAGTCCGGTGGTGAAAAGTAGAATTAGTGACTCTTGTAGACTAATTATAGAAAGGATTAATACAGAAGAAAAAAATACGGTAAAGCCAAGAGGAATATTAGAAGCAGCGGCTATTGCAATAGGTAAAGTACTTAATGGGCTTAAGAATAATCCAATAGCAGGTAAAAATACAGGTGCTGATTGGAATAGAACAGCTACTGTTGTTAATATGCCTCCAATACAAATAAACCTACTTATATTCATTTTATTCAATTTTAATGCCTCCTTGTATATGTAGTTGTCACATTTAGACATTTAATAGAAAACTTTTTAATGACCGAATGAATATTAAGAAGGAATAATTTCAAAAATAGTACCTTGGTTAAAATCAGCCACATTGGCAGAACCATAAACCCCTAAATAAAGTCTGGTTTGATTCATATTTGTTCCCAAACAAACATAATAAGATGATTGAGACCCAAAGTCATAATCAGTTTCAATAATATTAAAATCATTTAGTCTGCAATCTGTTCTTGGTCTTGTATAAGCTAAAACTCCTCTTGCTGGAGATTCTCCCTCCCTAGAAAAATCAGTAAATACAATGCTTCCCATTAAACCTGGTATTCTATTTCCCATATATGGTTGAACTCCTGTAAGCGCAGAACCAACAAATTTATCTGGTCGTGAATCTTTATGAAAATAGCAAGTTAAAGGTTGGAGACGTTGTGCTGAAGTTTTTACTGCTTCATTGTAATAAGCAGTTGTTATCTCATTCAAAGTTGGATTATCAGAGCAGTCTCTTATAAGGGAAGAAGGAAAAGTACCTTCCCATCCTCGCCAGCCAAAGTTAATAAATTTTTCTTGGTTAGGTTCGGATTTTAAATAAGATTGAACAAGCTGAACAACAGGTATTGGTCTGTAATTAACAAATGAAAAAATCGACTCTACCAAATCCTGTCCAACATTGCCCACATATTTTATATATTGGTTATAAAACCTTTGAAATGAAATGCCAGGTATATTGCGAACTCCTTTAGCCATTACCGAAAGTGTTTCCTGAATAGAGATTGGAAGTTCATTAAAACGTGTGACTACAGGTGGATTATTGATTAATGTATTCTTAGTTACATCAATTTCAATTATTTTACCACAGACTTCCATATTATCCTGACTCAAGTTAAATGGATCATAGCCTGATCCACCATCTCCAGTAGTTAAAATAAGTTTGCCAGTTTCAGGGGAAAAATTTAAACTATTGACACCATTATGATTGGCAAATGGTCTTCTTAGGTTAAGCAATGTTCGCCTTTTTTGAGATTGACCATTCGGTTGTAAAATCCATTCTTCAATTGTATCAATATGATCATATTGAACATCTCTATCTATCCACTGTAAATTTAAGGTGTTGGGATCACATGGGTTAGGTTGAGAAGATTCAAAAAGAGCACCAGGACCTTGTGTTCCTGCTACTGAATAATGAAGATAAAAAAGACCATTATAATAAAATGCGGGATGAAACGCTAGTCCAAGCAATCCTCGTTCATCATATCCCCCATTAGAAGTACCTAGTTTTATTATTTGAGGGCGAATATCTAAGAAAGTATTTATAGCTCCGTTAGATATGTAAAAGATTCTTCCTACCTGAGTTGCAATAAATAAACTTTCACTTGATTCGCCTGGAATTATAGCTGTTCTTAAAACAGTTGGTAAATTTATTTTATTAACGATAGGCTGTAAACTAACTTTAACTTTTCTCATCTAATTCATACTCCTTCCTATTATTTGATATAGATAACCAAATCCGATTCTTAACATATTTATGAACTATTTTGACTTTTAAGTAGTGAATTAAAAATATTTAATTAAATTATGAAGTTGTTTATCTATAACATAATAATATGATTAACCATGTTGTATTAGTACAGAATTGTGGATTTCTCTACATTACTGATGTTTCACTAAAACTAATTTCATAAATATACAACATTTATTAGGCATGTGATATTATGGATGTGCGTTTTTAAATCAAAAAGAATTATAAAAAATTGCTTAATAGTTATATATTTTCTTAGGTAGTGGAAAAATAAATTATTTAATAAAAGAAAGGAGTATATTAATGGGAAATAAATTAGTTCTGGGAAAGGGTATGAAAGCTAGTTTAAGATGGATATATGTATTTTTAGGAATAATAATAATGATATGCTTTGGTACAGTTTACTCCTGGAGCATTTTCAGGATACCTGTGGAGAAAGTTTTTAATATAGGTTCGACTCAAAGTGGTTTACCATACATGACATCTTTGGCATTCTATGCACTGTTTATGATGTTATCAGGAAGATATTTTGATAAATTTACTCCGAAAGCTATTATTTTAACTGGATCATTACTATTATCATTTGGTTGGATATTATCATCTTTTTCATCAAATATTTATATTTTAACAATAACATATGGGGTTATTGGAGGTGCAGGAGTTGGTATAGCTTATGGTGTTCCTATAGCGATAGTAACAAAGTGGTTTCCAGAAAAAAAAGGATTTGCTATTGGATTTGTTTTATTAGGGTTTGGGATATCACCATTAGTTACAGCTCCACTTGCAAGATTTTTAATTGAAATATTTGGAGTTATGAAAAGTTTTCTTATATTAGGAGTAGCTTTTGGTATTATAGTCCCTATCCTTTCATATCAATTTAAATATCCTTCTGAATTGGAAGCTAGAATGCTTAAAAAAAAGTCAGGTAAAGATGATGAATCTAATGATAAAGACACCAAGGAGATGGTTAGATCCAATAGCTTTAAAGGATTATATGTAAATTTTATTATTGGAACTATGATAGGGTTAATGCTAATTGGAATAACAAACAATGTTGGCATACAATTAATCGGATTATCGCAAAAAAAGGTGGCATCAATGATTTCTGTATTTGCAATTTTTAATGGACTTGGAAGACCTGTATTTGGATGGATAACTGATAAGCTATCATCAAAAAAGGCCATGTTAATTTCATATAATCTTATTATTATAGCAGCATTATTGATGTTATTTTCAGACAGCGATAATACAACTTTGTTTAGTATAGCTTTTTCAATATTCTGGTTTAATTTAGGTGGATGGCTTTCAATAGCCCCAACATCTACAGGAATTCTATATGGAACAAAATATTATAGTCAAAACTTTGGTGTTGTTTTTACAGCATATGGTATAGGAGCTATTTTAGGTGTAGCAAGTTCTGGATTAATCTTAGATATTTTTAAGAATTATTATTATATTTTTTATTTAATAATAGGACTTTGTGTTTTAGGTTGTCTGTTGACGTTTAAAACAATTAAAGAATGAGGAAATGTTTTTATTAACCAATAAGAAAAAGTATGATTATGAAAATACTTACCATATAGAATTGAAGATAATCTAAAGAAGAAAAATAAAAACAATGTTGTTTGACATTTCTATTGATTTTTATGCAGTTTTAAATGATAATAATATTTAACTGAATAATTTAGAGTTAACTTATCAATTTAGTGATAGAAGTAGCCTTAAATTAAAAAATATTGAATGAGAACTAGAAATTATAATGGTTTATTTAAGACAATGGGAGGACAACATGTTTTTTAACAAACGAATAATAAATACTAATTTAGAAGATAAATCCGAAAGATTTCAGGATAAAAAGAAAAATCTATTAAGTAATTTATATAAAGATATTTTGGATTTTATAAAAAGTATAAAAAAAGTAATTCAAGAAACAGTGAAGCAGCATAAAAGAGTGAATAGCCAACATGAAGATTTGGCGGATCTTACCAAGAATGTACAATTTCATATGGAGGTAATATCCAACTTAACTTATGAAACAGACAAAGCAACCAAAGAATTATCTGATGAAGGAAGCAGACTTTTAGAAATTACAGAAGATTCAGCAAAAAAATCACATGATGGAAAAGTAGCAATCGAAGAAATGATGAGTATTATTAAAGCTCTTGAAAGTGAGTACAGCAAAAATAGAGATATGATTAATAATCTGGTAAGTAAATTTTCTGAAGTAAAAAATGTAGTTAATTTAATTGATAATATAGCATCACAGACGAATCTTTTAGCATTAAACGCTTCTATTGAAGCTGCTAGAGCTGGAGAACAAGGGAAAGGATTTGCAGTTGTTGCTGAGGAAATACGAAAATTAGCTGACCAGACTAAAAAAAGTACGATAGATATAGCAAAACTTATTGAGAATATTTCTATTGAAACGGGAAATGTAAAAAATAATTCAGAACGCTCCATCGAAGTTATTAAAATTGGTGTAGAAACCTCTGTAGAGGTAATTGAAAAAGTTGAGTCCAGCTTAGTATCTGCATCAATTGTTTATGAAGAAGTCAAAAAAGTGATTGATATCTTAGATCATCAAAAAAATCAAATAGCTAATATGAATGCAGAAATTACTGATATTGATGAAATACTTAAGGTAACAGCTAAAGCAATCATTTCACATATAGAGGAGGCTAGTATTGTTGATAATCAATTACAATTAGCCGGTAATACGATAGAGAAATTTGAGAAGATTGTTAAGGTAGAGGACGCAACTATATAAAATGAATTTACGAAGCAAAGATTTTTAGAAAAGGAATGAAATATGATAGAGTTTATAATTTAAGGATTGCAAAAATCTAATACATATGCTAACATATTAATGATTTTAAATAAAAGGAGGGTTGCTTAAAAATGTGTGGAATATTTAGATCTCGATTTTATACTTTATGTAACTAATTGAATAGTGCTTAAAAAAACCTACCTATGTGTAGAGTAATCGGGATTGGTCTGCCTATTTTTAAGAGAACCTTATTAACGATGAATAAAAGAAGGGACAAATCTACCTTCTTTTTGTATGCCTAAAAATAGAATTAGAATCAATAATAAATTTCAATATTATAATACTGACAGGGCTAAAACTATGAGGATTTTGCATGTTTATTTAACTTTAGATTTATTATTTATGCAAATATGTATATATGCATAAATAATAATAGTATTTATTCTTGTGTGTTTAAAAATAATATTTTGAAATTTTCTTGAAGTGACCATATATTTAGTTTATAAAAATAACTTGTTTCTATAATGAATACAAGGTGTTTCTATTTTGTTACACATTTTCCGTTTACTCAAAGCACAGGTAACCAACCTGTGCTTTTTTAATTGGACGAATAAAGAAAGGAAGAAGGAGGAGGAGGAAACATATGTATTATATTTTTATATAATTCTTACTGTTAAAGTCGCAGAAATTTCTCTGCGAAAAATAAATGAAAATATGCGATTTTATACAGGAGGAATAAAGATGGAATTATTAATAAAAGGAAAAGACATTTTTGTAGAATATACAGGGCGTGATATCTTAGATATTGAGGAATTAGAATTATATAGTTATGACAGAATAGGTTTAGTAGGGGAAAATGGAGCAGGAAAAAGTACATTACTAAAAGTGCTCCTAGGAGAATTAACGCCGTCAGGAAGTAAAATTAAACGATTTGGGGAATTTGCCTATATACCTCAACTTGATGAAGTGAATTTGCAGAAACCCAAGGATTTTGCATTGTTAGGCAAAATGAGGGTTGATGAATTAGATGTAGATAAAATGAGTGGTGGTGAAGAAACAAGACTAAAAATAGCTCAAGCTCTTTCAGAACAAGTTCATGGTATTTTTGCAGATGAGCCAACCAGTCATTTAGACCGTGAAGGAATTGATTTTTTAGTTGGACAATTAAAGTATTTTCCAGGGTCATTGATGGTAATTAGTCATGACCGCTATTTTCTAGATGAAGTAGTAGACAAAATATGGGAATTGAAAGATGGAAAGATTACCGAGTATTGGGGGAACTATTCTGATTATCTTAGTCAAAAAGATGAAGAACGTAGGGTTCAGGCTACGAAATATGAAAAATTTATTCAGGAGCGTGAACGATTAGAGAAAGCTGCAGAGGAGAAGCGAAAGCAGGCACAGAAAATTGATAAGAAAGCTAAAAGTAGTACTAGAAAAAATAGTTCTGAAAATGGTGGACGTTTAGCACATCAGAAAACTATAGGAAGTAAGCAAAAAAAGATGTATAATGCTGTTAAATCAATAGAACACAAGATTGCAACTCTTGGAGATGTGGAGGCTCCAGAAAATAACAGAGTTATTCAATTTCGTCAGAGTGCAGCACTAGCGCTTCATAACCCATATCCTATTATTGGGACTGAAATCAATAAAAGTTTTGATGATAAGGTATTGCTCGAAAATACATCTTTTAGCATACCACTTGGATCAAAAGTAGCGATAGTAGGTGGTAATGGAACAGGAAAAACTACTTTAATTCAAATGATCTTAAATTGTGAAGAGGGTATTACAATTTCACCTAAGGCTGAAATAGGATATTTTGATCAAAATGCTTATAAGTATAATGGCAGTAAAAATATTATGGAATTTATGCAGGAAAACTGTGACTATAAAATTTCTGAAATTCGTTCTGTACTTGCTTCAATGGGATTTCAACAGAATGACATCAGTAAAAAATTATCTGTTTTAAGTGGTGGAGAAATGATAAAACTGAAGTTAGCCCAAATATTGCTAGGTAAGTACAATATCTTATTAATGGACGAACCAAGTAATTACTTGGATATAATTAGCTTAGAAGCCTTAGAGATGCTAATGAAAGATTATACAGGGACAATTATATTTATTAGTCACGATAAAAGATTAGTTGATAATGTGGCTGATGTAATTTACGAAATTAAGGATAAAAAAATAATACAAATAAAATAAAAAATAAAGATTTAAATTACGAATTAAGAGGAAGGATAAATTATAAATTATGAATAAAAATAATAATCATAAGGGTTCTCCCTTATTCAATAAAAAAATAGCGCTATTTCTCATAAGTCAAAATATATCACTATTTGGCTCAGCGGTTATAGGCTTTGCCATTATGTGGTATATTACGTTGGAAACCTCTTCAGGATTTTGGTTAATGCTGTCTACTATTTGCTCGATGCTTCCACAGGTAGCAATATCTCTGTGGGGCGGTGTTTGGGCAGATAGGTATAATCGTAAACATTTAATTATGATTGCAGATGCTTTTATTGCTGTATCAACATTTGGGCTTGCTATTGCTTTTTGGACAGGATTTCAACGTATAGAACTTTTACTAGCAGTATCAGTAGTACGTTCAATTGGTGCAGGTATTCAAACTCCTGCTGTGAATGCTATTTATCCTCAGCTTGTCTCTCAGGATAAACTAACTAAAATACAAGGCATCAATCAAACATTGAATTCAGTATTAATGTTACTGGCTCCTGCTGTAGGAGGTATGTTGCTTGGTTCTATGGATATTGCATGGGCTTTTATGTTAGATGTAGTTACGGCAGCGCTTGCCATCTTAATTATTAGTTTTATAAAGGTGGAAAAAATCCAGAGAACTGATGACCTAGCGCCTATACTTACTGAGCTCAAAGAAGGCATTGATTATACTTTCCACCAACCATTATTAAGAGGGATTGTAATCTGCTATGCATGTTCTTTCTTTTTAATAACTCCCGCAGCAGTTCTATCTCCGCTTTTAGTTGAAAGAAGCTTTGGTAATGAGGTATGGAGACTAACTACCAATGAAATAGTTTGGACAGTTGGCTCATTAGTTGGTGGATTATTCGTTTCACTATATAGTAATTTTAAAGACAAAGTTCGTACTATTGCCTTATGTCTTGTAGCTTTCGGTGTAACTTTTAGTCTATTAGGTATAGCAGGAAACTTTACCGTATATTTAATTATTATGGGAACGGCTGGTTTCTTTATGCCGATTATAGCCACGGCACAAACCGTGCTTATTCAAGAAACTACTCAGCCAACCATGTTAGGACGAGTTTTTTCTATAATACAGATTATATCTGCGAGTGCAATGCCAGTTGCCATTTTAATTTTTGGACCATTAGCTGATATTGTATCAGTGGAAGTAATCCTGATTGTATCTGGGATGCTTTTGGCTTTGGTTGGTATACTATATCAGCATAGTAATAAAAATATATCAACTCAGAATATTAATTAATGTATTTAAAAGCAAACCTGTCAATTTTGGCAGGTTTGTTTTTTTAGTCATAATTTCAAAAAATATATTAAAAATAACTATTGAATATTACGTACATTAAGTTACGGAACTTTTATAAAATTATTTAATAACTGTATGTAACCTTGTTTGATGGAATTTTACATAGAAGATTTAAAATTTGGCGAAATTAATAGTATTATAGAATTTTTATTGGACTTGGCGGTGTCTAAGAGAACAAACAGCAAAAGCAATAAGTTAATAAATTAAGGAATAAATTGCTTTACATTATTAAGTAATAATGATAAACTAATGACAGTTAAGTATTCAATGTTATTAAGTAATTGAGGAGGTGATATCTTGAATAAGGAGATGTTAAAAGGAACTATCGATATTCTTATCCTGAGCGTTCTAACTCAAGGAGATAACTATGGTTATGAAATTTCAAGAATAATAAAGTCAAGAACTGAAGGTCGATTTGAAATTTTAGAAGCAACAATGTATCTATCTTTAAAAAGATTAGAAAAACAGGGAGCTATTGATTTTTATTGGGGAAGTGAATCTGAGGGAGGCCGAAGAAAATACTTTAAGATTACAGAGCAGGGTAAAGATCGACTTTCTCAAGATATAAGAGATTGGAAAGAAACAGTGGAAGTAGTTGAAAAATTTATTTAGGAGGTTTTGCTATGCAAATATTTGTAAAAAAAATATTTAATTTATCAGACATTCGATATCCATGGTTATTATTAATATCTATGATTGCATTTATGTTTTCTTTATACAACAATAAAATTAATCCCGAAATAAGTACGATGATGGAGTTTTTAACTTATGGGATGGCAATTGCAATTGCTATTGTGTGGAGTATTTTAAACTATATTGATCATATGAAAATCAATGTACTATTAAGAAGGTATGATAATATTGATGTTTTTGTGGATAATTTGGTATTAAATAAGCAAGAAAAAGAAGATCTTAAGTCTTATTTAAACGATTTTGTAAAGGATCTTCAGGATAATGGAAAAACGAAGGATGAGGCTACAAAAGCTGCCATTGCTCAATTTCAAGTAGAAGAATTCACCTCAGTTTCTAAAAATAGTGGAATTTTTGAGCTATCTAGTCATTACTATCTTATTGGTTATATTTTAATTTTTGCAATTATAATGACATTAATTGGGATATTTACCAATACAATTTTAGATGATTCTTTTTTATTAAAAGCTATGAACTTTATGTTAAATCTATACTCTATTGGACTATTTATTCTATTATTTTTATATAAAATAATAGATAATCTAGTTATAAAGAAAATAATTCATTAGCATAGTCATATATAAATATAAGAGCAGAAGCTATATCATATTGAGAAGTTTAATATATAAATAGCTTCTTTTAGATTATGAGTAGCTATATTTAAATAGAAATTTACATCATTAAGTAATTATTCTATACTTATTTAGAATTTGCTACTTAATATTATTAAGTAATTTTTGGAGAATGTTAAGCAGAATTATATATTGGGAAAAATTAGCATCATGTTTTTGAATGGAGGGAATAATAATGCAGAATATTATTTTAGAAGTAATTAACCATTTTGGTTACATTGGCATTGGTTTGCTAATTGCCATTGAAAATATTTTTCCACCGATACCCTCTGAGATTATTTTAACCTTTGGAGGTTTTATGACTACATTTAGCAACATGAACTTATTGGGGTGCACTGTAGCAGCTACGATAGGTTCAGTATTTGGTGCGATTGTATTGTATTTTCTAGGTAGAGGATTAAATTCAGAACTATTTACACGACTATTTGATAGTAAACTTGCGAAAAAGCTACATTTAAAAAAAGAAGATGTTATAACAGCGGGAGAATGGTTTAATAAATATGGTAATAAGGCAGTATTCTTTTGTAGATTTGTTCCAGTCATTCGAAGTCTAGTATCTATACCAGCAGGAATGGCAAAAATGAATTTAATTTCATTTTTATCATTGACACTACTTGGTACACTTATTTGGAATATGGTGCTTGTTTATTTAGGAATGTTAGCGGGAGATAATTGGGAAACTGTTGCTTCATATATGGATTTCTATTCAATGATATCTGCTAGCTTCCTTTTAATCGCTACATTATTGATTGGTGCTGTTTTTATAAAGAAGCGCTTTTTTTAAAATAACAAAGATGGAATTGGAATAAATAAAGAATATTTTATAATATTTCTTTTATATAACAATCCGATATTTTTTATGTAAAAAAAGTCGAGCATGGTTAAGGTAAATTTAGTATTATGTAGATATGAAAAGGAGGGAGATAATGTTAAACGAATTAAATCATGTAATTGATTATATTGAAGACCATATAACTGATAATCTATCTCTTGAGATGATTTCTGAATATGCTGGAGTTTCTGACTATCACTTTAGAAAGATATTCTTTTATATTTCGGGGATGACTCTCAGTGAATATATTAAAAACAGAAAACTGTCGGAAGCAAGTAAGGATTTATTAAATGGAGAAAAAGTAACAGATGTTGCTTTTAAATATGGTTATCAGTCAATGGACGGCTTTAGTAGATCATTTAAAAAATGGAGTGGATTTTTACCTTCAGATGTAACGAAAAAAGGTATAAGTAAATCATTTCCCAAACTTTCATTTGTAATAACCGTCAAAGGAGGAATTAGTATGGAATTTAGAATTGAAGACAAACCAGCATTTAATTTAGTAGGTGTAAGTAAACGTGTCCCTATGCAATTTGAAGGTGTTAATAATGAGATTGTAAAGCTTGCAAAAATCATAACGGACGAACAAAAGAAGGAGATGCATTCTCTTCAAAATATTGAACCTTATGAAATTGTCAATGCTTCTTATGAGGCAGACGCTAATTTTTTAAAAGAAGAAGGATATTTAACTCATCTAATAGGTATTTTAACGACTAAAAATGAGGTAAGCGACTTATTAGAAAAAGTTCCGGTAGCAGCTAATACTTGGGCCATATTTCCAAATGAAGGGTTATTTCCTTCTACGTTACAAGAAACAATGGCAAAAATATATTCAGAGTGGCTTCCTTCTTCCAATTATGAAGTAATCAACGCCCCTAGTTTTTCTTTTACTAGAATGGATAAACATAAAAAGGATTTCGCTTATAGTGAGGTTTGGATTCCTGTTCGTAAGAGATAAAATTTTATCATATGAATTTGATAGATTTTACAGCAGAAGTAAAGGAGACACTGTTTTAACTTAGCTATATAAAAATATATTAATGCTAACTTTCTGATATATTGGAAAAGTAGTGCATACCATAGAGAAGCCAGTAGGGTGAAATAATTTTACCTTAGCTGGCTTTTTTATACTTTAATCAGATTTTAATTTATACTTAAGTTTTTCTTAAGACTTTTTTAATAGGTTCTTAAACTCTATATATCATAATAAATACATAAATTAAATTAATGGAGGTAAATTATCATGGAAAAATATTATTTATATATAGTTTTAACAAGAACAAATACTGTCATGTCTAAGCTTATTCGAATTTTTAAAGATGATGAATATACACATGCAGCTATTTCTTTAGATAAAGAACTTAATCATATGTACAGCTTTGGAAGGAGGAATACCTATAATCCTTTTATAGGAAGGTTTAGAAAAGAGGATATCAATGAAGGTGTATATAAATTTTGCAATATATTACCTGGTGCAATAATTGAGATTGAAGTGTCTAAGCAAAAGTATGAAAAGGCTAAATTACTATTAGATCATTTTATTTCCAATAGTGATATTTATAAATATAACTATAAGGGGCTTGTGCATAGTTTGTTGAATAAGGCAGTTTGTAGCGATAATAGATTCTTATGTTCAGAATTTGTATATTATATTTTAAATGAAAGTGGTGTTGCAGATCTTAAAATATCAAGAAATTTGGTTAGGCCTCAAAGTTTGCTGAATATAGAAGGAAAAATGATTTATAAAGGTGATCTTAAAGAAATAAAATTACCAGAAAATAAATTATATATAGAAGGAATAAGAGCAGGGAGGATGAGTGTAATATATGAATAAATCTAATGACAAAATAAAATTTTTTTCTTACTTATTAGCAGTTATTATTATATTTATAGGAATATTTGGTTATGTGAAATCAAGTGGTATTTTAGATTACATGTCCTCAGCTGAAGAATTTAAAAAATATATTGAAGGATACGGAGAAAAAGCTTATTTAATATTTTTTATTGTTCAATTAACATCTGTTATTATTGCACCAATACCTAGCAATATAAGTGCTGTAGTAGGTGGAACAGTATTTGGCATGTGGGAATCTTTTTTTATTAGCATGATGGCAATTATAAGCGGTTCTTCAATAGTATTTATTTTTGGAAAAAAATTTGGAAGAGTTTTTGTGGAGAGGTTTGTAAATCCTAAAGTTTTAAATAAGTATGAGGAACATTTTTCGTCCAAGAAAGGACAATTACTTCTTACATTGCTATTATTTCTTCCATTTTTCCCTGATGATACTATTGGTTTCGTAGCAGGACTTAGTAAAATAAGTTTAAAAAGATATGTTATAATAATGCTACTTACAAGGCCTTGGGAAATACTGGCAGCATCAGCATTAGGCTCATCTAATATAGTAATACCCATGTGGGCCTGGGGAATAATAGCTTTGTTTATTATTTGCATAGCTAAAAGCAGCGATAAATTAGAAAAAAAGTTGACTGATATTATTAAATTAGCTTAACAATCTAAATATATAAATTAATTTAACTAGGAGTTAAAGATTGATCAAGATTTAATGAGTTATGTGGATAGGATACAATATCTATATTTGTAGTTTAGATAGCAAGAATAGTGGTAAAATAGAAAGGAAACTAGTTAGCGTTGTTAAGGTAAGTTATTATAAATTTAATATTTAACGTTAGGTAGGTGTTAAAACGTAATGAGTAATAAAACTTTAATATTGGTTATAGAGGATGACAATGATATAAGTAATATGATTCGTGACTTATTAGACCAAAATGGATACGATACAAAATCAGCTTATTCAGGTACAGAAGCTTTAATGGTTTTTAATAATAAAATTAATCTAGTACTTCTTGACCTTATGCTTCCAGGATTGTCAGGAGAGATAGTACTAAAAGAAATTAGAAAACATAGTAATGTTCCAGTTATCGGACTTTCGGCAAAGAGTGATAAAGAATCAACAATCAATCTGCTGAAGTCCGGTGCTGATGATTATATTATAAAGCCATTTAATAATGATGAGCTGTTGGCAAGAATTGAAGCGCAGCTACGAAGGTATAAACACACTTCAAATCTCAAAAATGAATATAATAAGGTAACTTATAAGGATATAACAATAGATATAGAAACCCATTCGGTACAGGTAGGTGAGACTTCTGTAAGCCTTACAAAACGAGAATTTTTAATTCTAGAATTATTGATGAAATATCCTAAAAAGGTATTTACTAAATCAAATCTTTATGAGCATGTATGGAATGATGAATTTTTTGGAGATGAGAATACAATAAATGTACATATTAGCAATATTCGTTCAAAGCTTGCGAAGGCAAATCCCTTAGATGAGTACATACAAACAGTTTGGGGAATAGGCTTTAAGATGAGCGAGTAAACTTTATACTTCATAATAAGATTATATACTAAATAAGGAGAGTAACTAAGTTGATTGAATATATTTTACAAACCTTTGGACTTACAAAGCAATATGGAAGTAGTACTGCAGTTAATGATATAAATATGAAAATCAAAAAAGGAGATATATATGGGTTTATTGGCAGAAATGGTGCTGGTAAAACAACAATGATTAGAATGATTACAGGACTTGTTGAACCAACAAAAGGTGAAATAGAATTATTTTCAAGAAAAGATAAAAAAAATATTAATGCTGGACTTCCTAGATTAGGTAGTATAATCGAACATCCTGCTTTATACCCAAATTTTACTGCATTTGAAAATATGGAACTTCGAAGTAAACTATTAGGTATACCTGATAAAAAGGTTATTAATAGTATATTGAAAACAGTAGAATTGTCGGATGTGGGCAATAAAAAAGTCAAGAATTTTTCTTTAGGCATGAGGCAACGTCTTGGTTTAGCTCTTGCTCTGCTTGGAAATCCAGATTTTCTCATACTTGATGAACCAATAAATGGGCTTGATCCTGAGGGTATTGTTAAGATGAGAAAACTACTCAAAAAGCTTAATGAGGAGCATGGTATAACCATTTTAATTTCAAGCCATATATTAGGAGAGCTTTCTAAATTGGCAACACGCTACGGTATAATCAATAATGGTACATTAGTAGAGGAGTTTACAGATAAGGAATTGAAGCTAAAATGTAGAAAGTACCTAAATATAAAAGTGGATGATAGTACTACGGCTTCATTCGTTTTAGAAGATGTCTTCAAAATAACAAACTATGAGGTGTTACCCAACAATATAATTAAGGTTTATGACTTATTGGATATGTCAGGTAAAATTTGTCTAGAACTTGCAAAAAATAATGTGAAAATATATTCTATTGAATCTAAGGGTGATGATTTGGAAGAGTATTTTATGAAATTGATGGGAGGTAACAATTATGATTAATTTATTAAAAAGTGATTTTTATAAATTGAGACGTAGTAAGTCTTTTTTTATTTGTTTAGGAATTCTTGCAATTTTTGTATCCTATATTATAATAGACTTTAAATCATCATCACATATCAAAGAGAAGCTTAGTCCGAGTACCTTTCACTGGATATATATGCTCTTTGAGGAAAGAGCTTTCTTACCATATTTTATATCTGTGTTTCAATCCATGTTTATTACAATGTTTATAACAAATGAGTACAGCACAGGAACAATTAAGGATTCTGTTTCCTTAGGCTTTAGTCGTATAAAAATCTATATGTCTAAACTAATTACAGTATCTCTAGGTTCAATTGTAATGATGATTGTTGCTATATTTTTTATAGAAATCACATCAATTTTTGTTTTTGGCATATATGGTTTTTTTTCAATGTATGATTTACTGCTACTTTTTCGAATGTTTTTAATCCAGGGTTTGTTATATACAGCCTATGGATCTATATTTCTAATGATAGCATTTTTGATTAAAAATATAGGGGGTACAATGGCCTTTAGCATATTCTTCAGCTTAATAATAGGATCTTTGGGTTCAGTAGTTGGAAATAGCTATTGGGGAAGAATTTTGCTACTTATGAATTTTTCGCCTAATGCTGTACCACACCCACAAGTGATGGATGTGAAGATAGCAATTGCAGTAGCTCTATTCTATCTGACTTTGTGTTCAACTATAGGAGGGTTAATTTTTAAGAAGCAGGATATCAAATAGATTTGGAGGCGGTTTTATGCTTTGGTTAACTATTATAATACTTATATTAGTAATAGGTGTATTATTCACATATATTTTGCTTTATAAAAGAGGGATTAGAGAGATTGCAAAAAAGCTTCAGTTTATTAGAAATAATGATACAAATATGAAAATCAATCTTCCAAATAAAATAAAGGAAATTAATGAACTGGCAATTCAATTAAATCATATAATTAGCTATTATAAAACAGAAAAAATAGCTATTTCGAAGGCTCAACATGAATTTAAAGAGGAGATAACCAACATATCTCATGATTTGAGAACGCCACTTACCTCTATTGCTGGGTATGTTCAAATGCTGGAGTCAGAGAAAACTCCTAAAGAAAAGAAAGTTGAATATTATAGCATAATTAGAATGCGTATTGAAACATTAGTTAAAATGTTGGATGAGTTTTTTGAATTTACTAGAATTGAATCGGATGAATACCCATTGCAGTTAGAAAAAATTAATGTAAATAATGTGCTTACTAATGTAATTTCTCTGTTTTATTATGATTTTATATCAAAAAGTGAAGAGCCAATCATAAAAATACCTTCAACACCAATTTATATCTATGCAGATAAAGATGCCTTAACAAGAATTTTTCAAAATCTGATAAAGAACTATTTAAATCATGGAACTGGAAATATATCTATTTCAGCAAAAGAAGGAGAAAAACATGTATGCATTGGTTTTAAAAACTATGCACCTAATATAGATCAGGCAGAGGCTGAAAGATTGTTCAAACGTTTTTATACAGCCGATAAATCTAGAACTAAGAAAACTACAGGTTTGGGATTAGCTATTGTAAAAAACTTGGTTACTAAAATGAAAGGTGAAATTGAAGCATATGTTGAGGATTCATATCTAATTATTAATATAATTTTTAATATTTAAGATTCTTATTATATAATTTATTTATAAGCTCTTCTAATGTAATGAATTACAGACCCTAACTATATAATTTAACTCTATATCAGGGTTTAAATGATTAAACTATCTATATCAATGTATATGAATGCTGACTAATGACAATCATGTGTATTTATGATAATATACAGAATAGTTCAGATTATCTTTTTAAATGACTTAAAAAATAATCTAATCTTATATAGAAGGAGAAACTAAGATGAACAAAATAGTAATGTTAGATATTAATTTTAAATATGAAAATGAAATACGAACTATAAATCCTATTTTACTAATAGATAATAATGATGTTGTTTTAGTTGATTGTGGCTATCCTAATTTTTTAAATTTATTAGAAACTTCAATGAAATCAAAAAACATAGACCCAAATTCATTGACAAAAGTACTTATTACACATCATGATGATGATCATATGGGAGCTTTATATGAAATTAAGGAAAAGTATCCAAATGTTAAAGTAGTAGCAAGTAAAATAGAGAGTGAATATATTTCTGGTAGAAAGAAATCCCTTAGGTTGTTGCAAGCAGAGGAAATTCTGAAAGTATTGCCAGAAGAGCAAAAACAATTTGGAATTGAATTTTGCGAGTCACTAAGAAAAGTAAAACCTGTTAATGTAGATATAACAGTTAAAGATGGAGATTATTTTAATTGGGCAGGAGGATGTCATATAATATCTACTCCCGGTCATATGCCTGGCCATATTTCATTATATTTAGAAGAGACTAATTCTATTGTGACAGGAGATGCAGCTGTTATAGAAAATGGAAAACTAGTAATAGCAAACCCACAATTCACACTTAATTCTGATAAGGCACAAGATTCATTGGAAAAAATTATATCTATGAATGCAGATAACTATTACTGTTATCATGGAGGAAAATGCGTTAATTCTACAACTAGGAGCTAAAGTTCTAAATAAACCAATATATCAATATTATGAATTAACTAAGTATAATTTTTGTTTTAAATTGTATTATTTATGTTCTTTTACACAAAGAATTAGCTATAGTAAAAGGAGGAGGTTTACAATGAGTAACAATAATACTCAAAATTCAATAGAGAGTCTTCGTAGTACACTAAATTTTCAATTTGATATTTCGTGGCAAATGCTAGAATTTCATCTTACGGGATTAGAGGATGAGGAATGTCTTTGGAGGCATAGTCCAAAAGGTCTTACTGTCACTAATAAACTAGGAATTTGGGAGGCAGATTGGCCAGATAATGAAGAGTATGATATGGGACCTTCAAGTATAGCTTGGCTAAATCTGGAACTAATGAAGAACGCATCTGAGATTGGTTGCGGTCGATTCCTTTATGCTTCAAGGAAAAAATAAATATAAATGTTTCTGTGTTTCCCTTAACTAATAGTTGAGGGAAATTTATTATAATGTTTATAGATGATTTCATAAATAAGAATTTTAAGAAAGGAAGTGATATATATGGGAAATACATTGATTGTATATTATTCGCTTTTTCAAAATACAGCGAACTTAGCATTAGAAATAGCAGTTCAGACAGGTGGTACTATGAGAGAATTAATACCTGATAAAAATTATTCCTTTGACTATAATACGGCAGCAAAAGAAGTAAGAAATCAAATTTCTAGAGGATTTTGTCCTAAGTTAATATCTGGAGATGAATCGATAGAAGATTATCAGACAATATTTATTGGTACACCTAACTGGTTTAAAACATTAGCCCCACCAGTTATGAGTTTTCTTAAACAACATGATTTTACAGGAAAAACAGTAATTCCATTTTGCACTCATGGAGGCGGTGGATTTTGCCAAATAGAAAATGATATAGCTAAAGAATGTTCAAAATCCACAATTTTGCCTGGTATTGCTATAAATGGAACTGCTACATCAGAAGAGGTTACAAACTGGCTTGAGAAAATTGGATACGAATTATAGACAGAAAATAAGGAACTTAGAATGAAGAAACAGTTTTTAACAGTTTTTTTAACAGTTAAAGATATTGTGAAAAGTAAATAGGTTATTTGATTTAAATATAAAGGTAGATTTCTTTAGATATGATTGCGGTATAATATGGTTATAAAAAATTAAGTGAGGGAAATAACTTATGAAAGTTTTGATAATTTATTGTTCTGACTACAATAGTAACACTGAAAAAATCGCAAGAATATTTGCTGATAAAACTGATGGTAAGCTAGTAAACATAAGAGATGTTAATGATATTACCTTAGAAAATTATAATCTAATTGGATTTGGTTCGGGAGTGTATCGAGAAAGTTTGTCTCCAAAGGTACTAAGACTGGCTGATAAATTAAATTTAAGAGATAAAAATGTTTTTGTATTTTCAACTAGTGGAGTTGGAATGAAATTTTATAACAATAGTCTAATTAAATTATTAGAGTCAAAAGGAGCAATAAACAAAGGAAGTTTTGCATGTAAGGGAAGCTTTGTAGCAAAGGAATTTACCAATAAAAAGATTTTTGATATTATGGGCAGATTATCACAGGGTCACCCAAATGATGAAGATTTTAAAAAAGCAGAAAAATTTATTATTAGGATAGTTAATTCCCTTAAGGTTTGTAAATAGGATAAATACAGAGATTGAGTAGCTTACTGCTTAATATCTTTTTATACTTCAACCAAACTTTAATGTAATTATGACTATTGATTATATAGATAGAATAAAGTTGCATCTTCTATTTGAAAAATTTTATCTAAGAAATGTATAAATATTTAATTCAACTAATATTAAAAAAATTAAAAAGAGGAGTGTTTTATGATAGGACCAGATAAGAAAAAGTTATATCCAAATGAAAATATAAATACAGTTTGTTATATAAGTAATCTACCTAAAAAAACTAATGTCGAGATTGGAGAATATACTTATTACAGTGATAATAAAAAATCTCCTGAAAAATTTTACGATAATATAGAACATCATTATGACTTTTTAGGAGATAAGCTAGTAATAGGCAGATTTTGTGCAATTGCAGAGGGCGTCAAGTTTATTATGAATGGTGCAAACCATAGAATGGATGGAATTACAACCTATCCCTTTAATATTTTTGGAGGTGGATGGGAGAAGGTAACTCCAACAATAGAACAATTACCTTTCAAGGGTGATACAGTGATTGGCAATGATGTTTGGATAGGAGAAAATGTAACCATTATGCCAGGTGTTAAAATTGGAGATGGTGCAATCATTGCTACTAATTCAACTGTAGTAAAAGATGTTGAACCGTACACAATATATGGGGGAAATCCAGCTAAGTTTATCAAGAAACGTTTTAGTGATGAAAAAATAGAACTATTGCTAAAACTTCAGTGGTGGAATTGGGATGAAGAGAAGATATTTAATAATATTGAAATACTAACATCAGGAAATGGTTTAGAAAATATTATATAATTACTGATTGAACTAAAAATATAATCCTATCTATTCAAGTAAAAGTCTAAAGAAATTTTATTTATGGTAACAATAGGGTTAAACAATTATTTTTCGAGGAAGATAAGAAGCAAGCAGCTAACAAGCTCAGTATTAATTAATTTGCTTTAACAGGTTAACAAGTGCGATTCTTTAATGAGAGAAATCGCACTTGTTTAAATTTTACTATTAAACGTTTTTTAAAATATTCATAAGTTTCATTAAGCTAGGAATATTATAGGTAGGGATTATTCCAAAGTTATTAATAATTTCATTATGATTATACCAACATGTGTCTATATGGAAGTTTATTTCACCTTGTATATCTGATGTTAATCTATCTCTCACAATCAATATTTTGCTTTTATCAGTATGCCCTATATTATTTAAAGCAGATTCAAATATTTTGGGGTTAGATTTTGATACCTTAATTTCTTCAGAGATTACTATATCTTCAACGCATTTTGACATAATGGATTGACCGATTATTTTATTTTGAATATCAGTAAGGCCATTAGTAACTATAGCAAGTTTATAATTTTTACTCAAATTTTTCATAGGTTCAGCACTTTCTTCAAATAAAAAGGATCCATTAGATAAATGGTTTATATAAGCTTTTGCAAATTTATTTTCATCAAATTTAGCATTTAAACCATCTTACAATCTTCTAAATCTTTCTACTTTCAACTTCTCCTGAGTAATAAGACCAGCCTCAAGCTCTTTCCATATGACATTATTTATTTTTAAGTGATAATTTTCATCATATTATATACCAAACTCCAGCAGAGTATTTTTAAAGGCTTCTCTTTCAGTTTTTTAATCAAATAAGTATCATCTGTATCAAATAACATTACTTTGTATCTCATATTTACCTCAAATTATAATCTATCAAACAAAATACTTGCTTTACATATCTTTATAAATAAAATAAGATATTACCAAGAATTTCGACATGACATATGTTATGTAAGGAGGAATTATGAGAAAAATAAAATTATATATCTATAAAAATTTAATGGTCATCTAATGGTGAAAACCTTTTACTTTCATGTTATACTAAAAAAAGCTAATAAATTTTTAACAGTATTAATTAGGAACGTGTTATTGTTACTAATGACAAATGGGGGGAATTAAACATGAAAATAACTGAAGGATACATGCCTTTCAAAGGCTTTAAAACTTATTATCGTGTAGTAGGAGAAGCGACTAAAGGTAAGGCACCATTAGTGCTACTTCATGGAGGACCAGGTTCTACACACAACTATTTTGAGGTATTAGACCAAATAGCTGAAACTGGCAGACAAGTAATAATGTATGATCAAATAGGTTGTGGAAATTCATTTGTTGAAGGTCATCCAGAATTATTCAATGCTGATACTTGGATAGAAGAGCTTATGGCTCTAAGAGAACACTTAGGACTTGATGAAATTCATTTATTAGGACAATCTTGGGGTGGAATGCAGGCTATCTGGTACGCTCTTGAATATAAACCAAAAGGAATTAAGTCATATATTCTTTCATCTACTCTTCCATCTGCAAGTCTTTGGGAAACAGAGCAAAAGAGAAGAATATCATACATGGACGAAGCTGATCAAAAAGCTTTACTTGATGCAGTAAATACTGGAGATTACTCTAGTAAAGAATATGGTGATGCATTAGATAAATTTATGAAAATGTATTGCGCAGGTGAAGTAACTGAAAATGATCCAGAATGCTTAAGAAGACCTAAAAAATCAGGAACTGAAGCTTATGTTGTAGGATGGGGACATAATGAGTTCTCTCCATCAGGAACACTAGCTGGATATGAGTTTACAGATAGATTACATGAAATAGAAGAGCCTTGTTTAATAACTAGTGGAGCAATAGATTTATGCTCACCATACATTGCAAAAACTATGCATGACAAAATTCATAATAGTAAATGGGAGTTATTCCAATATTCAAGACATATGCCTTTTGTGGAAGAGCACGAAAGATATGTGGAAGTTTTAACTGAATGGTTAAATGCTAATGATTAATAAATAATAATTAAACTTAGAATTTATTAAGTTTAATTATATAAAAAATATGTATGTTTAAAAAGAGAGATTAGGTAATATAATCTCTCTTTTTTATTTATAGAACTTGCTGCCTAATTATATGACTGAATAATAAATATTATTTAGCAAAAAATAAGCAATATACTTTTAATAATAAGGAGTAAAATTTTATGCATAAAAAAGGTATTCTGTACGTGTTTCCCATTGTTTATTAAATCCAGCTACAAGAGTTTATATAATGGGTAGAAGATTTAATTTAGCTAGAATGATAAGTGATTATTTTTTCAAGTAAGAATATAGCTATAATACAGCAACCTTGTCCAGAATTTACAGCTATGGGATATTGGAAAAATCCTCAGGGAAGACAACAATATGATAATGTATTTTTCAAAAAACACTGTGGAAAAGAATTAGAGAGCTATGTTGATATGGTACAAATGGAATATTATTTGCAATAATGGGAGGGATGATGCTAAGTAAATTTTATAAAGGTGAAATAAACGATAATATGAAATTATTTAAAGTGGATAGATCCGATAAATAGAATAAACATAAAAAATTCTACTGATTGTAAAATTAGTAGAACTTTTTTATGTTTATTATGAAGTACTACAAATTTATAAAAATGTATCGCACAAATTAATCAAGTACAAACAAACTAAAATTATGAATAAGTAAGGGTTAAACTTAATAAAAAGTTTATTTTGTATTTACTTATACTAACTATTGAATATTACTAAGCTAGAAGATTTTCAAATTGTTTTACTGCTTCTTTGTTGTACTCTTTATAATCAACATTCATACATTTAACTTTATTATTTAGCAAATCAATCATACCATTATAAATTCCGTTAGTTGAGTTTTCTACAAGAGTTCCTTTATTTTTCAACATAAATTGTCTAGGTCCATCAATGTCTGTTGAAATAACAGGTAATCCTAACATATCAGCTTCAGCAATAACCAGTCCAAATCCTTCGTAGTATGAAGATAAAACGAAATAGTCGCATTTTTTCAAAACAGTATATGGGTTTGACATGGATTTAATAATTATAATATTTTCACTGCATACTTTTGATTGTGCATATTCTAAAGTAGAATTATATAGTTTGCCATGACCTCCAATAATAAATAAGTAAGTATCATTATTCTCTAACCATACTTTATAGAATGCATCAATAAGTCTTAGATGACCTTTTTCTTGTGAAAATCTTCCTATTGTAACAAACTTTTTAGAGTTACTATTTAGAATTGTTTTCATTCTTTCTAAGTCTGTATTAATAATTGTATCATTGTCTATTAATAATTCATCTGTAGACATTGCAATAACTCTACTATAATCAATAATATTATTTGCAATTAATTTATTGGATGTTTTACAAAAATAGTTTACTGATTCAGACATGTCAACGGTAACCATTGCAACTTTATTATATGTATTATAAGCATATGATAAAACATCCTTACGTTGATTATTCCTAGTTCTTATTTCTTCAACCATATTATTATGAACATAAATAATATTATTACACTTAAACTTAGAATACTTCAAAATAGGACTAGCTTCATATCCACAAAATTGTATTGCATGCGAAAAGTTAATATCGCCAAATGAACGCCTAATTTCAAGATTATAAGCGGTGTCAAGATGTTTAGCCATAGTTGAAGCTGAAATAAACTTATTATTATATAAATGATATATAATTTCTTCTTTCAATGTTAAAACCATTTTTCCCTGTATGGGAATATAATTAACTATTGATTTTAAGTCTTGGAATTGAGTTAAATTATGTTTTATTTTTCTGGGAATATAATTAATATAATAATTTTTTTTATCTAAGTCTAAATTAAGCAGTAAATTTTTTATAGAGGTAGTAATACCATTTTTAGCCATGTTACCCACATAAATTAAAACATTTTCCTTATTGTTTTTAGGAATTTCAAATGTGGGCATTATATTATTTTTGTTTAATATTACAGTGTCGCAAAGATTTTTACATGAATATTTACTATCATATGAACAGTAATTATCAATAAATTTACTATCATTGTAATTTTTATCAGTTATAATTTCATTGAACAATTCATCAATATTTTTTACTAAAGGAAACGGTAAGGTATTAATATCTAAGTATGTACCACGATTATTTAAGTATTCTTCTTTATCATATGTAAACAGAATTATTTTATTTTTAGTTAAGGCATAATCAAACATTACACTTGAATAATCAGTTATTAAGCAATCTGTTGCAGCCAAAAACTCATATGTTTCAAAGTACTTAGGCATAGGTTTTATATGTTTAAACATCTTATAGTCTATTCTAGAACTTGCCAATGGATGAATATTAACATACATGATTTGACTATCTGTTAATCGTTTGTCAAGTTCGAGTAAATGATATAGTATATAAGTATTTTCTATAGTTTTACCTTGAGTAATACTGTGATTACGATAAGTTGGCATATATGCAATTACTTGTATATCATCATTAATTTCATAATATTCACGAACTTGTAATCGAATATCATCATCAAAGAAAACTGAATTTCTAGGATAACCCCCTAATATTGGCCTGGAATTACAAATATTTTCAAGCATGTAGTCATTTAGCATATGATCCATAGTAAATTTATTAGGATAAAGCAAATAATCTGATAATATAAAATTTCTTTGAACATTTCCAAGAAGATGTGCATCAGCATTACTGTTCTTACCTAAGGTCTTAAGTGGTGTTCCATGCCATGTATTAGTATATACCTGTCCTTTTCTTTTAATAAAGAAAGGTAAAAAAGTTGTATCGTTAAATAAGTACTTAGAAGTAGCTACCACTTTATAATATTCCTTAGAATAAATTGATACAGTTTTAAAATTATCTAAATTATACTTTTCTAAAGCTTTAAAAATATTATTTTTATTGCTTTCTTTAACTGTAAAATAAATATCATAATCTTTATATGACGTATTAGTCAAAAGTTCTTTTAATATATAATACATATTACCGTTATAAGTTCTACCATGTTGTGATTCTAATAAAATAGCCTTTTCATTTATAGGTAAATCTTTTATATATTTACGATATTTCATTTTATTGAACGATAATTTTTTAAAAGATTTACGTAACTTTTTATATTTTTTTTTGAGTCCCTTTATCATATTTCCCCCTCGAAAAATGTCTAATATTAAATATTTATATTACAATAAATAATTATAGACAAATTATACCAACTAAACAAAAAAAAGTAAAATATTTCCTACAAATTGTTTTAAAGATGGTTTATAATTGTTATAGTATGTAAAAAATGGAAAGGGAAATATATGTATAGATTAGGAAATGGGTTATGATGGAAAAAATTTTAAATTTAATAAAAACTCAAATCTGTAGAATTATATTTAATTGTAAAATAGAAGATAATATATGGATATTTTCATCTACCAATAACAGAAAGTTTAACTATAATTCAAAATATATGTTTGAATATATTTTAAGTAATGAACCAGAGATTAAGCCGTATTATGTAATCAATGATGATATATTAAGAAAACAAATGCAAGAAAAGTATGGAGAAGAGTATTTTATTAATACAAAAAATGCAAAGGGAATATTAAAAGTACTGTCAGCTAGGGTATGGTTAACGTCTGCAGGACTACCATTGTATGGGTTTGGTTTAGGTAAGAGAAGAATCATTGTGAATCTGTGGCATGGAGTTCCTTTAAAAAAAATTGCTTTAATGGAGAATAATTACGGAATTATTAAAAAAATTTATTTTAAAAAAATTTTTTCTAATAATTATAGATATATTTCAACTACCTCAAATAAATTGACTACTATAATGAAAAATAGCTTTGGAGTAAATGAAAATAAAATTAAAGTTTGGGGACAACCTAGAAATGATGTTCTATTTAAGGGACAAAATAAAAAAATAATTCAGTCATCATATCCTGATATAAATAAATATGAAAGAATAATATTATATGCACCAACGTATAGGGAGTATAAAGATACTATGCTATTTCCATTTGATGATTATAGTAAAAATCAATTGAATATGTTTTTACAAGATAAGAAGGCTATTATATTTATAAAAACACATATTGATGAAACAGCTAATACATCTAAATACATAGATGATAGAGTAAGATTGTTGGATGAAGACATGGTTGACGATATTATGGTTGTACTTAATACATTTGATGTACTAATTACAGATTATTCGAGCATTTATATAGATTATTTATTATTAGAAAGACCAATGATATTTCTGCCTTATGATAAGGATGAGTATCTAACTAAAAGAGGGATGAATTTTGAATATGATAAAGTTACACCGGGATATAAACCGAAAAGTATGAAGGAATTTTTAGAATCATTAAATATGATATTTGAAAATGAAGATATATTTGAAAAAGAAAGAAAATCAATAAATAGTCTATTTAATGAGATAAAGGAACCATGTTCAGCAAAAATTTTTTCATATATTAAACATGATATATGTGCATTAAAAAGTAAATAATTGGGGGAATTAACTATGAAAAAAATAATTACTTACGGAACATTCGATTTATTACATTATGGTCATGTAAATTTATTAGAAAGAGCAAAAGCATTAGGTGACTATTTAGTAGTTGTTTTATCAAGTGATGAGTTTAATTGGGATCAAAAAAATAAAAAATGTTATTTTAGCTATGAAGAAAGAAAAAGATTACTAGAGGCAATACGTTATGTAGATTTAGTCATACCAGAAAATAGCTGGGACCAAAAAATAAATGATGTTAAGGAATTTAAAATAGATACATTTGTAATGGGAGATGACTGGAAGGGTAAATTTGACTTTTTAAGTGAATACTGTGAGGTGGTATATTTACCTAGAACTCCTGAAATATCAACCACTCAAATAAAAAAAGATCTTCAGGCGGTAAAATAGGAGATATAGAAATGAAAAAGAAATTGAAAAAAAAATTAAAAAAAATAATTATAAAAATTTTAAGTATAACACCAATTACTAAGCAACTAGCTGTAAATTTAACTGCTTGGGATAAAAAAAGAAATTACTTAAAAAAATTTTATAATAAAGAAATTATTAATGACAAATTAATAGTGTTTGAAGCATATATGGGAAGACAATATAGTTGTAGCCCAAAATCACTTTATAAGGCAATGTTGGAAGACGACCAATATAAAGATTTCATAAAAGTTTGGGCATTTAAAAAGCCTAAAGAACATGAAGATTTATTAAAAAATGATAATACAGTTGTTGTTAAATATAAGAGTAAACAATATTATAAATATTACTCTACAGCGAAATATTGGGTGACTAATTCAAGAATACCTAATGAAATAAAAAAGCACCCTGATCAAATATATATCCAATGTTGGCATGGAACACCACTAAAAAAATTAGGATTAGATATCGAAAACTATACAGGCACTAAAATATCTACTAAGGATTTACATCATAATTATAAGGTTGATGCACAAAGATATAGCTACTTAGTATCACCATCAAACTTTTTTAATGAGAAAATAACGTCAGCATTTGGGTTAAAAGATATAGGTAAAGATAATATTTTTATAAAAAAAGGATATCCAAGAAATGATTTTCTTTATGAATTTACAGAAGAGGATTGTGAAAGAATAAAAGAAAATTTGAACATTCCAAGAAATAAAAAAGTTATACTTTATGCTCCTACTTGGAGGGAAAATCAGCATGAGCCAGGGGTTGGATATACATATGATTTAGGTTTGAATTTTGATATTTTACAGAAAGAACTAGAAGATGAATATGTAATTTTGTTTAGAGCTCATTATTTTATTAGTAATGCCTTTAACTTTGAAAAATATAATGGGTTTATAATAAATGCATCTAATCATGATGATATAAATGAATTATACATTGTCAGTGATATGCTAATAACAGATTATTCAAGTGTATTTTTCGATTATGCAAATTTAAGCAGGCCAATAATTTTCTATATGTATGATTTTGAAGAATACAAAAACAAAATGAGAGATTTTTATTTATCAGTAAAAGATTTACCAGGCCCAATTGTAAAGGACGAGATTAATCTGTTAAAGGAGATTAATAAGCTAGGGACTGATTTTGTATACGATGAAAAATATGAAGAATTCAACAATAGATTTAACCCACATAGAAAACCATGTAGTTTAGAAGTATTAAGCGAATGCATATAAAATAAAGCAAAAAAGGAATGTTTTCACATTCCTTTTTTGTTTTATTCAAATTCGAACATAAATGAACGAGTTTCTGTTACCATATATCTATATATGATAAAACTTATGTAATAGGAGGAGATAAAGTGTATAAAATATATTATTCCAAAGACAAAGTTTTAGGAGGATTATGGGGATTGTTAATAGGAGATGCAACGGGAGTGCCTTATGAATTTTATCCACCTAACCAAATTCCACCTTTTGAGCAAATTGATATGATCACACCAAAGGGATTTGAGAAAACTTATAAAGATGTACCATTTGGAACTTATTCTGATGATGGAGCACAATTTTTATGTGTATTAGAAAGTTTTTTAGAATGCGAGAAATTAGATATTAAAAATCTAGGGGATAAATTGGTTGATTGGTGGACTTGGGGCCATTTAGCTGTAGACAATAATGTATTTGATGTAGGTGGACAAACAATGCAATCGTTGATGAAATATAGTTCAGGAGTATCACCTTATGAAAGTGGATTTACTATAAAAAAAGGCCAAGGAAACGGGTCATTGATGAGAGTGTTAGGTATTCCTTTATTACATGATGGTAGTGATGAAGATCTGGTAGAGGATGCTCATACTCAATCATTAATCACACATGGACATGTTAACAATCAAATATGTTGTGCGTTATATTCTCTTATAATAAGATATATTTTAAAAGGAAATGACTTTGATAGTGCTTATGAAATAAGCATAAAAAAATTAAAACAGATATATGAACATGACAAAGATTATTTACAAGGGCTAATAAATAATATTTTGCCAGAAGATGCAGTAAAAGAATGTGGCACAGGATATGTAATAGATTGTTTAAAAAGTAGTTTTAAGGTTATTAGAGAAAGTAATTCTTATGAAGAAGCTATAAAAAAGGCCATAGCTCTTGGAAATGATACGGATACAACAGCCGCAGTAACAGGTGGAATAGCAGGGGTTTTATATGGTTTTGAAAGTATTCCAAAGAAATGGTTTGAGATGCTAAGAGGAAAAGATGAAGTGAATAAATTAATAAATAGTATTGATTTTAGAAAAGAAAAATTAAGAGAAAGAGTAGAAGTTATAAATGAAGATATTACAAAGTTAAATGTTGATGCAATAGTTAATGCTGCTAACAGTTCTCTTCTTGGTGGCGGTGGAGTTGATGGAGCTATTCATAGAGCAGCAGGACCAAAGCTTTTAGATGAATGTAGAGTTTTGAATGGTTGTAAAACAGGAGAAGTAAAAGTAACAAAAGCCTATAACCTTCCATGTAAAAAAGTCATTCATACTGTTGGACCAATATGGCAAGGAGGAAATACAAATGAAGATAAACTCTTATATTCTTGTTATACAAATTCCATAGAAGAAGCCATAAAAAATAATTGTAAAACGGTAGCCTTTCCGGCTATAAGTACAGGAGTTTATGGATATCCATATGAAAAAGCATGTATTGTAGCGTGTAAGGCAATTAGGGATATGTTAAATAAATATTCATTCCAAGAACTTGAGAAGGTATACTTTGTGTGTTTTAATAAGGAAATATATGATAAATATTATGAATTAATGTTTATATTTGATTAATTTATTTATAAAAATATTAGATTAAGAGATATACGAAAAAATTTAATGATATAATAACATAAAAAATGTTAGAGGGAGAATAGAATATGACAGTAAAATTAATTGCAGCAGATATGGATGGTACATTATTAGATAGTAATAAGAAATTATCACCATATTTATTTGATTTAGTAAAAAAATTAAAAGAAAAAGAGATTAAATTTGCTATTGCTAGTGGGAGACAATATTTTAATTTACTTGAAAACTTTGAAGATATAAAGGGAGACCTTGTTTATATTAGTGATAATGGATCTATTGTATATGATAATGGACAATCCATTTATGTAGATGAAATCAACACCCAAGAAGTTAAAAAAGCTTTGAAGGATGTAAGACAAGGGGAAGGAATGTATCCTATTTTGTGTGGTGTTGAATCTGCATATGTGGAAAATGATAATGAAGTATTTTTAGAAAATGCAAGAATGTACTACGCAAAACTTGAAATAGTAGAAGATTTAATGGATGTGTTAGATAAGGATAAAATATGTAAATTAGCTGTTTTTGACGAAGTTGATGCAGAAAATAATGCATTTAAATTGCTAGAAAAATATAATAAGAATTTAATGGTTTGTTTATCAGGACATAACTGGGTAGACTTAATGAATCCAGGAGTAAATAAAGGTGAAGCAATAAAAATTCTTCAAGAAAACTATAATATTTCTTATGATGAAACAATGGCTTTTGGTGATTATTTAAATGACTATGAAATGATGCAAAGTTGTAAATATAGTTATGCAATGGATAATGCCCACCCTAAATTAAAAGAAATATGTAACTATAGAGCTAAATCAAATGATGATGATGGAGTAGTACATGCCATAAAAGAATACTTTGAATTATAAATTTAGGAGAATTCATAAAGCTATAAGATTAAATCTTATAGCTTTTTAATTGTAAGAAATTATAACAATATGTAAAATATTGACATAATTATTAAATTTAAGTATATTAGTAATTACTAATATACTTAAATTTAATAATGGAAATACTATTATAATAAACATACATAAATAGAGAGGAAGCTTAATAGTGGAAGAAAAAACAAAAAAGTTAGCAAGTCAATTGAAAGTGTTAGCTAATGAAAATAGATTACTGATTTTATATTACCTAATAGAAAAACCAATGACAGTAGGAGAATTAAATAAAAAGTTAGGTAATATAACTCAGTCAGGACTATCTCAGCATTTATCTATATTAAAGGCACATGAATTGTTAGATAGCAACAAGGATGGTCTAAATATAACTTATTTTGTGAAAGATAAGAAAGTTCAAGGAATACTACAAATGCTAAAAGATAATTATGTCAGATAGTATAAAAAATAAAAAGACAGATGGGTGGTAAGTATGGTTACATTAGAAAATGGATTATTTTTATTGCTACAAGCTTTTTCTAGTGGTGTAGCAGGTTATATTACAAATAAATATGCTGTTAATATGATCTTTAAAGAATATACACCATTAAAGATTGGTGGAGCAGTAAAGAAAAATAAAGAGAAATTTATAGAAGAAATAAGTGATTTAGTAGAAAGAGATATAATAAATTCGCAAACTCTAAGAGATAAGGTTCTAGGAGAAAATTTCAAACTTGCCATGGAAAATGTGGGTGAAGATTTTTTAAAAGAATCTTTATATGAGGTTTTTGAAAACAAAAAAATAGAAGAAATGCCTGGCTGGAGTGAAACATTAATAAATGGAGAAAAGTTTTTAAGATATAGCTTAAAAAAAGTATTACCTCAGTTAATAACTAATGCTGGGGAGAATATAAAATTAGAGAAAATATTAAGTGAAAAACAAATATCTCATATAGTTGATAAAGGGTATAAAGAAATTGTTACTAATATTGGATCTAATGATGAATTAAAGCATTTATTAAGTGATTTATATGAAGAGCAAGGTGAAGTATATTTAAGTCAGTTAATAAGTAAGGACAGTGGAGAAAAATTAACCAGAATAATTAGCTGTGAAATAATGAACTCTATTGATGAGCTATTAGACAATAATAAAGAAACAAAATCATTGATAGACAAATCTTTATCATTAATAGATATAAAAAGTTTATTAAAGGATCTTCAAAAAACTATAGGAACTAAAACTATAGATGACATTTTAAGTGAAGAAGAATTCAATAAACTAAGTTTAATGATATATGAAAAACTAGATGAACTAATAAAATCTGAAGAGGGTAAAATCAAGTTAGGAGATATAGTCAAAGAAGTATTTGCTTCGGCTAAAGATATAGATTTAACAGTTTTTGAGATATTGCCAATTCATTTTGGAAGAATTTCTAGTGAATATGTAGCAGATTTAATTAAAAAAGCTATACCTTATTTGTCATCATGGATAAGTAATAATAAAACCCAAATAGAAAACATGATAGACGAATCCATTTTAGAAAGTATAGATAATATTGATGATGAGTTAAGAAAATCAATGATTTCAAAAGTTAAGGATTCTATGCTTTTGGATTTTGCTTCTAAAAATCAAATAGTAGATAAAATTGTGAACTTTTTAGAAGAATATAGAATAAGTGAAGAAGATTCTTACAAGTTGTATTCAAAAATAATTAAGTTTTTAGAAGAAACTAAAATCAAAGATTTAGTAGTTTTATTAGAAGAAAATAGTTTGATTAATGAGGAAAAAGTAATAAATATTGTTTTAGATAAATGGGATACTGAAGGAAAAGAATTATCTAAGATTTTCTTAAAAAGACAAACATCGAAAACTTTAAATAAGTTAATAGACCAAGATTTAAATAAATTATTTAATAAAAATATCAAGCCAAAACTTTATGATTTAATAATAAATAATAAAGCTAGAATAATTTCTTATTTAGATAAATCTATATTTAATTTGGTTCATGTTAAAATAGAGTCTTTGCTAAATAGCAAAATAAAAAATTTATTTAATAAAAATAAGGTTGATGAATTTTCATCTTTATTACCTAATAAAATAGTTAATATTTTAAATAAAAATAATATTAATTATAAGAAAATCATCAATAAGGAAATAAGTGATTACATTAAAAACATAAAAGTACAAGATCTATTAAGTGAGAATGAGGAAAAAATAATAAACTCAATAACAGAAAAGACTGTAGATTTCACTAAAAAAGAAGCTAATAAATATAAATCTTATGAAGTTAAAGATTTACTTGATAAAATAAATATCAAAGAAGATTTACCTAAAGAAATAAGTAATAAACTATATGGAAATATAAAAAATAATTTATCAACTATAGTAGATGGAAGGGTAAAAAAACTTATTTATGATAATCTTATCAAATTGGATGAAGAAGAAATATGCAATATAGCTCAAAGTTTTATGGGTAAACAGTTAAAACCACTATCAATGTTTGGTGCATTTCTAGGAACTATTGTGGGATTAATATTTGGTATTACTATGACCAACATTAATGGATCTTATGGTTTTTATAATAATGTTACTAATACACTAATGGCATGTTTACTTATGGGTGTGGTAGGTATCATGACAAATGTTATAGCTCTTTGGATGATATTCTGCCCTTATGAAAAAAATAAATTTGTTTCTAAAATACCTTTATTTAAAGTATTTTCTATAGGATATATACCTTCTCATAAAAATAGTTTTGCATCAGGTATGGCATATTTTATTGATAATGAATTACTAAGCGGAAATAGGGTAGTAAATTCATTTGAGTCACAAAAGAATAATTTTAAAAATCATATTATATCTAATATAAAAGACAGCAATTATATGGTTATTATAGACTTTGTTAGATGCAAAAAACATAGTTTAGCTAAAAAAACATATGGTACTATTTTAAAATTAGTAAAGAAAAATAATAATAGAGTATGTAGCAGTATAGGAAACAGATTTTTAGATATAGAATGTGGTAGATTTGTATCCGTAGATTTTGTAAATAACAAAGCAAATGATTTAATAGAGATTATAAATCGAAGAGAAGATAAAATAATAGGATACTTAGAAGAAAAATTAAAAGCAAATAAATCTTTGCAAGACGTACTGCCAGAAGAATTGATTACAACTGTTAATAATAAGATAGAAAAACAAATTAATGATTATATAAATAAAAATATGGAAAATTCATATGTTGAAGATGTAGTAAAAAATATAATCTTTAGAAATGAAAAAACTTATAATTATATAATGGATAAATCAATAAAAGATATAATAAGCGAAAAATCTCTTTTAAATATACAAAATAGTGTTAAAACAGATAAATTTATAAATATTACACTTTTAAATTTAAAAGACCAATTAAATAGCTATTTACAAAATTACTTAGGAACAGAATTTCAAGAAGAAAAGAAATTTGATGAGCTATTAGGTGGCAAAATTAAAGAAAAACTAGATAACAATATATATAATATTACAGATGTAGCTAGTAAAAAATTAATAAGTTATATAAAAGATAATAACGAAATGATATCATCAATGATAGTAAAAATTGTAAGAAAAAATCTTAACTTCTTTGTTAAGATGGCATATGATTTTGCTGATGGTGATGGACTTGTCAAAGATGTTGTTAATATAGTAATAAATAATAAGATAGAGAATTTAATATTAGATGACAAAGATCAGTTGTGTACAATTCTAAATAATTATTTTGAAAAAGAGATATATTCAAGTAAAGTTAAAGATTTAGGATTAAAATCTACAGAAATTAACACAAGTTTATTGCTTGACAGATTAGTTTTTTCACTGAAACAAAATGGAAATTTTAAAAATAATATGCATAGTGCATCTGATTTAATTATAAATAATATTTGTGAAATAAAAGCTAAAGAAATAAGTGAAATAGTTGAATTAAATAACTTACAAGAAACTTATGATAAATATAAAGATTTAATTAATATGGCATCAAAGAATATAATTGACAACTTAAATGGTAATAAAGAGGCAGCTAATGAATTCTTAAGAGAATTGTTAGAAGAAAAAGCTCTTAAACATTTTTATTCCATTAACTTGGTTGAAATATCATGGGAATTAAATAAGGATGATGTAACATATGTTGTAGATAATATTTTAGAGAAAATTAATAGTAGTGAAGTTGTAAATTATCATGTATTACAAATATGTAGAAGTATTTACATTTCATCAATAAGAAACAGTAAATTAAATTCTTTGATAGATAAAGAAATTTTAGAAAGTGATATTAATGACAACTTAAATTTAATTCTAGAAGATAAAGATTTCAATCATAAAAAAAGAGTAATTGTTGAATCTATTATAGATCTATTGTTAGATGATAAATTAAACTTCATTACAGAAGATTTTAAACTTTATATAACAAATAACATTATAGATTCAGGATTTAGTACAATAGAAAAAAATATAATACCAATGTTAAGAAGTTTAGACCTTCAAAGCATAACTTTAGAAGAAGTAGATAAAATGCATCCTAAAGAAATTCATGAGTTATTCAAATCTTTTGCTGGAGATTTCTTTATAAAGCTTTATATCTATGGAGGTTTTGGTTTAATATTTGGTATAAATGTATACTTATCAATAGTTCTATTTATAATAGACATAATATATACTAAAAAAATTGATTCAAAAGTGGAAGAATCTCAATATAAATTATTCAGAGAATAAAGGAAAATACTTATAGGCATTAGCCTATAAGTATTTTTTTGAAAAATAAATGGATAAAATTTATAAAATTCCTAAATATAATAAGGAACTATATTTAGGAGGAACTTTAATGAAGGACTTAAAAAATTTTATAAAACCAATTGTATTTTTAACTTTAGGATTAATGCTATTATCATTAGTACGAAGTGTTGATTTCACATCTATGATGACAAAAATACAAAATAACATTCAAGAGGGATTAAAAGTCGTAAAAGTTACAGATGAAAAGTCGCAAATTAATGATGAAAACTTAGTTATTAAATTTAAAGTACCCAGCATACATTATGACAATAAAGATGTAGAAAAAAGCATAAATTCTTATATCAAAAAAAATATAAAAGAGTATATTAATGTTCAAAGACAAATAAACAAAATGAATACATATGGAGAGAAAAAAGCTATAAATATTACTTATAGTGTTGTATTTGAAGATGAAAATATAATAAATCTAATTATAGAAAAGAATACAACTTGGGGAGAAAAAGATTATAAGCTAGAAAAAGATAGTTATGTATTCAACTTAAAAACAGGAGAAAGAGTATATTTAGATGAATTTTTAAAAGGAAATGACGACTATAGCATAGTAATAACTGAAAATATTCAAAAAATAATAAATCAAAAGCACCCTCTATATGGAAATTTGAATATTGATAAAAATACAAATTATTATATAGAAGATAGATATATTAATATTTATTTTAATCCATATAAACAAAGCCAAGATGATACTCAATATGAGTTTAAAATACCTTACGATGTATTTAAAAATAAAATAGAAGCATGTAATAATTTTTTTTTTAATTTCTGTTAACAGTGAAGTCTTAAAAAAACAAAACAAATATTTAAAAAGTACTCTTGAAATACCTATTATAAATAGTGGAAATTCAAAGATAGACGATAAAATTAATGAAAAAATAAAGGACGATATTTTGAGTTTTTATGAAGAGTCTCTCAAAGAAGCACAAAGTTTCTTAGAGGATTTTGAATTAGATGAAAGTAATTTTGTTGCGGACGCATCTTATGAAGTAAAAAAGAATACAGTAAATACAATTAGTATTCTCATTAAATATTACAAATATAGTGGTGGGGCACATGGATACTATGAATATGTTCCGTATAATATTGATTTAAAAAGTGGAGATAATTTAGCTCTTAAGAATATTTTCAAAAAAGACGTAGACTATAAAGAGATTATAGATAAAGAAGTAGAAAAACAAATTAAAGAATTAGGTAAAAAAGAGAAAGACTTAGACAAGGTTTATGATTTTTATGGAATAAAAGAAAATCAAAAATTTTATTTGAAAGATGACGAAATAGTAATATATTTTGATTTATATGATATAGCACCTTATGCAGCAGGAATACCGGAATTCCCAATAACTGTAGACAATATAAAAGACCAAATAAAAGAAGAGTATTTAGAATTGGTTAAATAAAAATACTATCAGAATTTTTCTGATAGTATTTTTATTTGCTAAATTAGAGGATTTAAAGAAGCTATTTTTGTAGTGGCTACATATATTCTAGAAATGGCATACCACGTTTTAAAATCAACAACACCTGTTTGAGGTAAGTTGAATATTTGTTGGAATTTTTTCACGGCTGCTGCTGTTAGTTCTCCAAATACTCCATCTTCAATGACCTTTCCTAGAGCGGGATAAGAGTTGGCTATAGCGTTTAATTGGTTTTGTATAGTTTTAACATAGGAATTATTAGAACCTAATTGTAATGTAAAACCAGGGAACGAAACAGGTACACCGCTGACCACCTTTGCCTGTGCAAAAGTTATATTATCACCATAAAAATATCTTAAAATATCTTCGTAACTCTTACCTTGATCACCTAAATCTTTACTTCCCCATTGTGTCATTTGGTCAGGACATTGAGACTTTACACCGTCACAATATTGTGCAAGTAGTGGCTGTCTCGCTGTAGGAGGTCTTCTGATAAATGTATTAAATATATCATCTACAATTACGCTTATATTATCAAACACATTTCTATTATGAACATATTTGTGATCATAAGCTGTAGATGAAGTTATGGTAAATTGGAACCCCTTATTTCTATACCATTCGGTAAAAACTCTGTTTAATGTGAATGATATTATGGCTATTACATTGGCGTATATAGTTTGAGAAGGCCATGTGGAATAAATTTCTGAAGATGCAACATTTTTTATATAATCGTTAAAAGGAACCCAATAATTTTTTGCACTAGTATCCTCAGGTAAACCATCATGAACGACAATGAACTCTGGAACTACTGGTTCATCTAAAACAACAAAACCTGTTGGAGGAGGAATTGGTTTTAAACTACTTTCAGGTATTTTAGGTGGAAAGTTACCCCAAAGCGTATGTTCTGGTATATTATAAATTATTTCGTTTTGTCTTTTCAGACTTTTTCTTGCTGGAGAACCTATGGGAACATTTTGTAGCGCTTCTACAACAGGTAAGATTTGAGTACCTTTTATTAAAACTGTCTCAAAACCATCTGCTAAAACTTCTACCATATATTCGCTATAAGGTTTCACGTTTGATGGTTGAAGAGAATATTCAATATCAGGTGCAGATAAGATTAAATCACTCACCTGACCAGACTCATCGGTTTTTAAGTTTTCAAATATAGTACCTGTGTTATTTTGTTCATCGTCCATACCATATATATTTATAGTGGCATCTTGTATTGGCTTGTTCGTAGAAGAATTTATAACGTTGACAGTCAAAAAACCATCTTGCATATAATCACCCCTTTTAAATTAACTAGGCTGTAAATACTCTAGTTTATTCTATGAAATATATTTTATTTTGTTAAATAATAAAGTGTTAAAAAGTAAATATTAAAATTTTTTACTAATGGAGATAATAAGTATTAATTTTAAATATCTAAATATTAATATATATGCAAAGAAAGGTTATATTAAAATATGAAAATTTACATATTAGCATTAGCTGTATTACCAATAAGTTTTTTTGTAGGATGGATTTATTTGAAAGACAAATATGAAAAAGAACCACCTTTTAAATTAATGGAATATTTTATGTTAGGAATTTTAGTAAGTATATTAGCTATATTTTTAGAGTCCTATTTTAGTAAATTGAATGTATTCTCTGGTACAGTGGAAGATCTATACATAGCTTTTTTTGTAGCAGCATTTACAGAAGAGGGATTAAAGTCTATAATACTAATACCTGTTTTACTGAAAGATAAAAACTTCAATGAGAAATTAGATGGAATAATTTACTCTATTTTTTTATCCCTAGGATTTGCTACAATAGAAAATATTATATATTTAATGAGGGAAAGTCTGGACCTATCTTTCCAATTGGGAGTAACTAGAGGTTTAATATCTATACCATCTCATATAATGTTTGCAATTACTATGGGGTACTATATTTCAAAGTATAAATTTTCGAAAAAAGATGATAATGGAATAAATAAATATTTAATATATGCCGTAATTATTCCTATATTACTTCATGGAGTTTTCGATTTTATCTTGATGATAGGATATAGATGGGCTATTATAGTCTTTATAGTGTATATAATATTCTTATGGAAAATTAATTTAGATAAGTTAGACAAATATGTACTGTATTCAAAAGTAAGATTTTATAAGAGGAAAGATAAAAGTAGAAAGGGAGATAAAATTGACTAATCTGCCAAAATAATTTTTAGATAAAAAATAAATAGAACAGGGAAAAATATTCTTCATGAAAATTAAACTTATTACTTCAAAGATACCTCAGATATGAGTGTTACTTCAAAATTAGAAGCTAAATAAGGAGACAATTTAAAGGTTATTTTGATAAAATAGTAATTGATGGTCCTTGTCCTGGTAAGAAAATGCTTAGAAAAGTCAAGTAGAAGTAGATGATTGGAGCTATGAAAAAGTACTAGAATGCCAATCAATACAAAGGGATATAATAAGAGACGGATTTGAAATATTAAACAAAGATGAAATTTTAGTATACTCAACATTTACTTTTGTTAAAGGGTAAATACAATGAAAACTGATAAGAGTATAAGATGAATTTTAGTAGAAGTAGAAGGTATACTTTTGGGATGGATAAAATATCTAATGGAATTTTGAAAAATAACTATCCAAAAGGTCCTAGAATTAACTATACTTAAATTGTTGTAAGTGTAACACATTATAAATAATTACATATTATTGAGGAGATGATATTTTGAGTGGAAAAGTAAAAAAAGAAATATTTGAGTGGGTAAAGGTATTTGCACTAGCAATAGTTTTTGCTTTTATCATAACACAATTTATAAAACCAACACTAGTAAGAGGAGATTCTATGTATTCTACTTTAGAAGAAGGAGATTACTTAATTATAAATAGGATGTCTTATAAATTCAAAGAGCCTAAACGTGGAGATATTATCGTATTTGAATCTGACTTACAACAAGAAGATGGAAGTAGTAAGGATTTAGTAAAAAGAGTTATAGGTGTAAGTGGAGATAAAGTTAAGATAGAAAATTCTAAAGTATATGTAAATGGAGAAGAATTAGTTGAAACCTATATTCATGATGAAATTACAGAAGGTGATATAGATACTGTTGTCCCAGAAAACTCTGTATTTGTATTGGGAGATAATAGAGAAATAAGCTTAGATAGTAGATATGATAGTGTAGGCTTTATTAATGACTCAGATATATTGGGTAAAGTTTTTGTTAGGTTATATCCTTTTAATAAGATAGGTTTATTAGGATAATAATAATCGTAAAGGGGTAGTTAAAATGAAGCAGTTAAATTTAACTATAGAAGGTGAAAAAAAAGCTTTCTTAATTGAAGATACTTCAACAGGCATAAAACTAGAAGACATTGCTTGTGAAATTGAAGATAATTATGCTGGCTATATAACTTTAGCATCTGTAAACAATAGATTAAAAGAATTAACAACACTTGTATCAGATGATTGTAATATTAAATTTTTAGATACTAATAATAGTGATGGAAATAGAGTATACTCTAGATCGTTGACTCTTGTGTTTATAATGGCTTGCGAAGAATTATATGAAAACTGTAAAGTAAGTATAGAGCACTCTTTGTCAAACGGTTTGTACTGTGAAGTTATTACAGACAGAATATTAAATGAAAAAGATAGAGAATCTATCAAATTAAAAATGCAAGAAATTATAGATGCAGATTATAAAATTGAAAAAACAATTGTAACTAAGAAGGAAGCAATTAATTTTTTCAATGAATGTAATATGAAGAGTAAAGCAGAATTATTAAAATATAAGGAACATGATGATATAAAAATTTATAAATGTAATAATCATGTGGATCATTTCTATGGACATATGTTACCATCTACAGGTTACCTAAAAATATTTGATGTTTTAAAGTATGAATGTGGATTTATATTACTTGGACCTAGAGAAGGCGAAAAATCAAAAGTTAGAGAGTTTATTCCTCAACCAAAACTATCAAATATTTATTTGGAAATGGAAAACTGGTCTAAGTTAATGGGTGTAGATACAGTTTTATCTTTAAATAAAATAATAGAAAATGGAATATATGGAGAATTAATTAGAATAGTTGAAGCTTTACAAGAAAAAAAACTAGGACAAATTGCAGATATAATAAAACAAGAAAACAAAAGAATAATACTAATTGCAGCACCATCATCTTCTGGAAAAACTAGTTTTGCTCACAGGTTATCAATACATCTGAAAGTGAATAATTTACAGCCCATCTCAATATCTTTAGATGATTATTTCGTAGATAGAGATAAAACTCCATTAGATGAATTTGGAAATTATGATTTTGAATCTATATATGCAATAAATTTAGATAGATTTAATAAAGACTTAAGTGATTTATTAGACGGAAAAGAAGTAACTATTCCAAGGTTTAACTTTAAAAAGGGTATAAGTGAAGAAGGTAAGAAACTTAAAATAGAAAAAAATCAACCAATAATATTAGAAGGTATTCATGGATTAAATCCAACTTTAACATCATCAATACCTGACAAGGAAAAGTTTAAAATTTATCTTAGCGTATTAACACAGGTAAATTTAGATGATCATAATAGAATACCTACTACAGATTTAAGGTTAATAAGACGTATTGTAAGAGATAATCAATTTAGAGGTCATAATGCTACAAGAACAATATTAACTTGGAATTCTGTAAGAAGAGGAGAAAAACAAAATATATTTCCTTATCAAGAAGAAGCGGATATGATTTTTAACTCGTCTTGTGTATATGAATTGCCAATTTTAAAAGCTTATGTCAAACCACTATTAGAAGAAATTGACTCAAGTAGTGAAGCTTTTAGTGAAGCTAATAGGATATTAAAATTCCTTCAATACTTTGTGGAGCTTAAAGACATATCGGACTTACCACCTACATCAATAATTAGAGAATTTATAGGTGGAAGTAAAATTGTAGACTAAAACGAACTTTATAGTTCGTTTTTTTTGTTAAATTTTATTAACTATATATTTTGAAATATTATAATAAATTATTATATAATAAAAATAGTGTATATAAACTCTATATTTAATCAGTAATTTATATATTAATATAACAAAAAATAAGAGATATTATGACAAAAAGTATGCAATTTTATACATAAATAAAAGACAAAATGAAAAAATATAAAAAAAATAAAAAAATAAGTTTAAATATGTATAAGCTTTTGACAATTATATACGCTTAATATATAATGGGATTATATTAAATAAAAATGTTTTAGGGGTGGAATATATGAAAGATGTATTAGTATTGAGAGATTTAGATTGTATAAAAGCAATTGCTCATCCTCGTAGGGTAGATATTTTGAAAACGTTTGATAAAGAACCTTTATCAGCAAAACAGTTATCAGAAATATTAGATGAGCCACATGCAAAAATTAACTACCATATCAAAACACTTTATAATGTGGGGATTTTAGAATTAGTTGAAGAAAAAATTAAGTCAGGTATTGTAGAAAAATATTATTATCCAACTGCAAATAATATAGTTATTAGTAGAAAAATAATAGATTATACTTTAGAGCAAGAAATAGATGCAAACTTTGTATCTATATCAGATTTTGAAGATACTATAGAATCTTTCTATGATGCGGCTGAAGCAGGCGCTTTAAATGGGGACAGCATTTTAGAATATGACAATGTATTATTAACAGAAGATGAAATATGTGAGTTAAGAAGTGCATTCAAAGTTAAAGTTAATGAAATAATTGCAAAAAGAGATAATAGTAATAGAGAAAATGAAAAGAAACATGATGTAGTGATGTTTGCAATTCCTTTACAAAATAAATAAGAAAATTATAAAAGTATCAATTATACATTGGTACTTTTTTTTGTTAAAAAAATGACACTTATGAATATTTATAGAATAGCCACAAGTTATGCGAAAATAATATAATATATATTATATATAAAAAAGGAGGTTGAAAAGTTGAGAAGTCTTGGAAATACAAATATGATAATTAAAGAAGTTGGATTTGGAGGAATACCCATACAGAGAATCACCCAAGAGGAAACGAAAAAAGTTGTTGAGGAGTTAGTGCATCAAGGTATTAATTTTATAGATACAGCAAGGGGATATACAGTAAGTGAAGAGTATATTGGAAATGCAATTGAAGGTAGAAGAGAAAAGTTTTATATAGCAACTAAAAGTATGTCTAGAAATTATGAGGATATGAAAAGAGACATAAATATAAGTTTAAAAAATTTAAAAACTGATTATATTGATTTATACCAAATACATAACCTTAAAGTAGAAGAATACGATACTATATTTAATGATGATAAAGCATATAAAGCTTTATTAGAAGCAAAAAAAGAGGGGAAAATAAAGCATATAGGAATAACAAGTCACAGTTTAGAAACCATATCAAAGGCTGTTGAAGAGGGGAAGTTTGAGACTATACAATTTCCATACAATATTGTTGAAGATCAAGCAGATGAAGTTTTTAAAAAAGCTTATGAAAAGGGAATAGGAACTATTGCTATGAAACCTCTAGCTGGAGGAGCTATTGATAATGGTCCTTTGGCTATAAAATATATATTATCAAAAGAATATATTGATGTAGCTATTCCGGGTATGAATACAATTGAACAAGTTAAGGAAAATATTTCGGTAATAAGTGATAAAAAGCTCACTCATGAAGACAAGTTAAGTATTGAAAAAATTAGAAAAGATTTAAATGGTAATTTTTGCAGAAGATGCGAATACTGCCTTCCATGTCCTAAAAACATAAATATACCGCAAAATTTTTTATTGGAAGGATACTATACTAGATATAATTTGAAAGAATGGGCATTAGAAAGATATGAATCACTAGGTGATGCTAAGGCTAGTAAATGTATAGAATGTGGTATTTGTGAAGAAAAATGTCCTTATAATTTACCGATTAGAAATATGCTTAAAAATGTATGCGATAAACTGGAAAATAAATAAATTAAAAAGCAGCAATAACATCTTAGATGTTTTAGCTGCTTTACTTTTAGAAAATATTTAATTCTAATTTATTTGATAAATCTTCGAGTACGTTTAATCCACCAATGCTATTTCCTTTTTTATCTAATGCAGGACCAAACACACCTATACCCATTTTTCTTGGAACAGATGCCATTATTCCTCCGCCTACACCAGATTTAGCAGGTATACCAACTTTAAGAGCGAATTCCCCAGAAGCATCGTACATTCCACAAGTAACCATAAATGTTTTTACCATTCTAGATATATTTTCACTTATTACACGTTCGCCAGTTTCTATATCGATACCATAGTTTGAGAATAGTAAACCGATTCTAGCTAAATCAACTACATCAATTTCAATAGAACATTGCTTAAAGTACAAATCAAGTGTTTCTTCCACGTCTCCTTCTATAAATCCATCATTTTTTAATAAATAGCCCATGGCTCTATTTCTATCACCTGTTAGTTTCTCAGATTCATAAACAGATTTATTTATTTCTAGAGAATCATTCTTAGCAAGTTTTCTGAAAAATGATAACATACGTTCTTCTTTTTCTTGTAGATTTTTTCCTTTAATTAGAGATGTAGTTACTATTGCCCCAGCATTTATCATTGGATTGCAAGGCTTTTTAGTATCATTAGTTTCTAACTTCATTATAGAGTTAAAAGGATCACCACTTGGTTCCATACCTACCTTAGAAAAAACATGTTTCCATTCATTATCCATTAAAGCCATAGCTAAAATTATAGGCTTTGATATACTTTGGATAGTAAATTTTTTATTATAATCACCAGCACAGTAAATGTTATTATCTTTATCTATTACACATATACCCAAATCATCACTATTTGCATTTTTTAATTCGGGGATATAACTAGCAACTTTTCCGTTAGCTGTACACTTTTTATTTGATAGAATTATATCATTCAATATATTTTGCATATTAAGAGTCCTCCATATATTAATATTTTTAAAAAATTATTTTTAAAAAATATAAAATAATATTAAATTTTAATCATTTTGTTATAAAAATAAATTATTTTGAAATAATGTTGTATGTAACATTATACTTTGAAACTGGATAAAGTTCAATTTCAACTCTTGGATTTTCTTTATCAATATAATCAAATAATAAAACAGGCTTTAATTGCTTGTCATTTTTTATAATACCACTTTTTTCTATTCCGTCACAAATACTTTTTGGATAGTTATGTAAATCTCCCATTCTTTTATTAGGGAAATATAATTTCATAATAGTTATTAAATCTTCTTCTATAACTTCACCATCATACTGTGTGTTTATGTATCCAGCAATCATATTTTCATAAGCTACATATTTAGAATATTTTCCTTTTGATGGCATCCAAGCTTGACCATGAACGTTATGCAGTTTAAAATTAGATTTACTAATAGGTCTTCCTGGGATTGTTAGTTTAATCAAATTATCACTTCCTTATCATTAGTTTATTATAAAACTAAAGAGGATTTAAAGAAAGGATATTTTATGAATAAAGATAAAATTAAAAAACTTTTTTATAATAAGGGACTAGATGTAGTTGGAGTAGCACCTATAGGTCCATATTATGAATTAAGAAAAACCTTAGAAGAAAAAGTTAATGCAAATCTTGTAACAGGTATGGAAGAATCTGATATAGAAAAAAGAATAAATCCTAAATTAATTATGGAGGATGCGTCGTCAATTATAGTATGTGCATTTCCTTATTACATAGAACAAAATCAAAAATCAAATATATCAAAATATTGCTATGGACTAGATTATCATTTAGTAATAAAAGAGAAGCTTAATAATATATGTGAGGAAATAAAAAAGATAGATGAAACATTTGATTATAAAGTTTTTGCTGATAATGGGCCTTTAGTAGATAGACATTTGGCTTATTTATCAGGTATTGGCTACTATGGAATTAATAATAATATTATTACAGATAAATATGGTTCTTACGTGTTTATTGGATATATAGTAAATAATTATGACCTTGAACCTGATAAACCTACAAATAAAACATGTATAAAGTGTAATAAATGTGTAAAATATTGTCCGGGAAATGCCTTAGAGGGAAATTATAAGATGAATCCTAAAAAATGTGTATCATTTATAACTCAAAAGAAAGAAGAACTTACCCGAGAAGAAATAGAAAAAATTAAAAAGAATGAATCAATATTTGGGTGTGATGTATGTCAACAAGTTTGTCCTCATAATAAAGATATATGTGAAAGTAATATTAAAGAATTTACCTTTAACTTAATAACTAATTTAAATGAAGAAGAAATTAATAATATATCAAATAAAGAATTTAAACGAAGATACAAGAATAGAGCCTTTAGTTGGAGAGGAAAAAATATTATAAAAAGAAATATGGATATATTAAAAGAAAAGTCTATGAAGTGATAAATCATAGGCTTTTTATTTTTTCAAAATTATTAAGTCAAATTAAAGAAGGCTAATACATATAATTAATTAAGTTTATAAGAGAGTATAATCTTAGTTCATATAAATAGGGGATGGAAAGGGGAAGAATATGCAAAAATTTAAAAATACATCAGAAATAGAACCTTTAAAAGATTTTTTAGGTCAAGACAGAGCAGTAACAGCTATGGAATTGGGTTTGAAAATAGATAACCCTGCTTATAACATATATATAGCAGGTGACCCTGGAACAGGAAAAAGCACTTATACCATGAAAATACTAGAGGAATATTCTAAAGATAAAAATAGTCATAAAGATTGGTGTTATGTGTATAATTTCGATAATCCAAGAGAGCCTATTGTAATAAGTTTAGAAAGAGGAAAGGGAAAAATATTCAAAGATGATATAGAAGAGATGATAGATAAATTGTTTGAAGAAATAAAAGATGCATTTGATAGTGAAGAATATGAGATAAATAAAAATACATTACTGGAAGAATATGAAATGCAAAAAGAAGATTTAATCAAAAAAATAAAAACTTATGGTGAAGAAAAAGGATTTAAGCTTAAAAGTAGTAAAGTGGGCATGGTATTTGTCCCTTTAAATGAAAATTTTGAGGATGAAGTATCTTCAGAAGAGTTTTTTAAAATAAAAAAAGAACTAGAAAATATGGCCATAAAAGTAGTTTATCAGATAAGAGAAATTGAGGAAAACATAAAAACTATAATGATTGAAATAGAAGATGAAGTTGGAAAATTAGTTGTGGATCCTCACGTTGAAGGATTAAAGACAAAATATAAGGACTATGAAAAAATTATAGATTATATTAATAAAGTTAGAGAAGATATATTGAAAAATTTGGAACTATTTTACTTAGATGATGAGGAACTTAGAGAATATTACAATAAAGATTGCTTCTTAAAATATGCAGTGAATTTATTTGTAGACAATGAAAATAATGAAAAGACACCTGTTATTGTTGAAACTAATCCAAGTCCATCAAATTTATTTGGTAAGGTTGAGTATGATTATAATAGTGGCAATATAAAAACTGATTTTACCAAAGTTTTTGCTGGATCTTTGCAAAAAGCTAATGGAGGATATTTGGTTTTGTACGCCCAACAGCTTTTATCTTACCCCCTATCATGGGAACTTCTGAAAAAAGCTATACAGTCACAAAAAATTCCTATGGAGACAAAGGTATCAATAGAACCGGAAGAAATACCACTAAACGTAAAAATTATATTAATTGGAAGTAACTATATTTATGATGTACTTTATAGATATGATAGTGAATTTAGTAAATGTTTTAAAATTTTTGTGGATTTTGATAATGAAATGGACAGAAGTGACGTTACAGAATATGGAATGGCAAAATTTATAGCATTTCAATGTGAAAAAAACAAATTGAATCATTTTACTTATGAGGCTGTGGAGGATATTATAAAACATAGTACTAGATTAGTAGGAAGTAAGAAAAAACTATCAACAGATTTTAACAAATTACTAGAGATAATAACAGAAGCAGATATTTTTGCCAAACTAGAAAATAAAGAATTTGTGGATAAGAAACATGTAGAAATAGCTATACTAGAAAAGCGTAAGCGTTTAAATAAAATAGAAAACAAGATTGATGAATTTATTGAAGATAATACGATAATGATTGATACTGAAGGCAGTAGAGTTGGTGTGATAAATGGACTATCGGTTCTTGGTATGGGAGAATATTCATTTGGAAGACCGTCAAGAATTAGTGTAACTACTAGCATGGGAAATAAAGGTATAATAAATATAGAAAGAGAAGTAAAAATGAGTGGAGCAATACACAATAAAGGAGTGCTTATTTTACAAGGCTATTTGTCAGAACAATTTGCACAGGAATATCCTTTATCAGTAAATGCATACATTTGTTTTGAACAAAATTATGGAGGAATAGATGGTGATAGTGCTACTTTAGCAGAACTATGTGCACTACTATCATCCTTAAGTGAAATACCAATAAAACAAAATATAGCAATTACAGGATCTTTAAACCAAAAAGGAGAAATACAAGTTGTTGGTGGAATAACAGAAAAAATTGAAGGATTTTACAATGTATGTAAAAAAAGAGGATTTAAAGATAAAGTGTATGGTGTGATTTTGCCAAAAGATAATATGGACAATTTAATACTTTCAGATGAAATGGAAAAAACAATAAAAGATGGATGTTTTAAAATCTATCCAGTGAGCAAAATAGAAGAAAGTGTAGAAATTTTAACGGATAAAATGTTTGAAGATATCAAAAAGCTGGTAAAAGATAAATTAGATACTTATAATAAGTCAAGAGAATCAAAAAAGTAATAAATGAATTGATATAATAAAAAGCAAGAACTTAATAAGTTTTTGCTTTTTTAATACAAAAAATCAAAAAATTGAGAATTATTACTTTGTTATAGATTGATTAATTTGATAGATAATAAAAGTAAAAGATAAAATAAGGGGGAAAATAAATGAAAGATGTAAATAAAATATTAGACAAGTTAGAGAGAATTTATCCAGATGCTCATTGTGAATTAGAGCATACTACAGCTTTTGAATTATTAATAGCTACTATATTATCTGCCCAGTGTACTGATGTTAGAGTTAATATGGTAACTAGGGAACTTTTTAAGAAGTATAATACGCCAGAGGATTTTGCAAATTTATCTGAAGAAAAAATAATGGAAAAAATAAAAACATGTGGTCTTTATAAAAGTAAAAGTAAAAAAATTAAAGCCACATCAAAAATGATATGTAGAGATTATAATGGTAAAGTTCCAGATACTTTAGAAGAATTAATAAAACTTCCTGGCGTGGGTAGAAAGACAGCAGATGTAGTCTTAAGTAATGCGTTTAACAAAGATGCCATAGCAGTAGACACTCATGTTTTTAGAGTTGCAAATAGGATAGGTATTGTTAATACAAAAACTCCAGAAAAAACTGAGTTTGCTCTTATGGATACCATCCCAAAACACAGGTGGTCTCATTCTCATCATGTATTAATATTTCATGGTAGAAGAATGTGTAAGGCAAGAAAACCAGAATGTGAGTTGTGCCCAATAAAAAATGATTGTGATTTTTATCAAGGAAAGGAATGATACTATTGAAAAGACTTAAGATTGCAATATTTTTATCATTAATAATTGTATCCTTAAGCGATGTAGTCTTAAGTAATGCGATTGAACCTGAAGGAAAAATACACAAAAATATTTATGTTAGAGATGTTGATTTATCTAATTTAACAAAAGAAGAAGCTATAAAAAGAATTAATAAGATATTAGATGACAGAGATTCTTTTTCATTAAAATTTAATGGTGAAAATTATGTTTTTTCTAAAAATGACATAGAAACAGACTATGATGTAAAAGAAGTAGTTGAAAAAGCATATAGTATTGGCAGAGATAAAGGAATCATAGCTAATATAAAGACAAAAAGGAGTTTGTCTATGGGCAAAAAGGTAATACTAGATTATAGTATTACTTACGATGAAAAGAAACTAGATAAATATTTAAAAGAACTGAACAAAAAAATATATATAAAACCAATAAGCGCAACTATAAGAGTAGTGAATGGCAAAATTATTGTAACTAAAGAAAAGGATGGATATAAATTAAATAAAGACCGATTAAAAAATGTAATAATTAAAAAAATAAAAGACTTAGATAATGAAGATGAAATTATACCTACTTTATTAGTTAAGCCATTTTATTCTTATAATGATTTAAGTAAAATTAATACTTCTTTAGGAAGTTTTGAAACTTGCTTTAATGCCAATAATTATAATAGATCAAATAATATTAAATTAGCATCAAACGCAACTAGCAATATACTATTAGACAAAGGAGAAGTGTTTTCTTTTAATTCATATATACAAAAATCTCATATTAATAAGTATTTAAAAGAAGCTCCAGTAATAATAAATGGAAAACAAGAAAAAGGAATAGGAGGAGGTATGTGTCAAGTATCGAGCACTATTTATAATGCGGCTTTATATTCTGGAATGAAAATAATTAATGTGAGAAATCATTCTATACCAAGTCCTTATATTGAAAAAGGGAGAGATGCTACTGTATCAGGTGGAACTATAGATTTAAAATTTTCAAATGAATTTGATAGTCCTATTTTAATACACAATCAGATTATAGGTAATAAAATTGTTTGTACTATTTATGGAAATAAAAAAGATGATAAAGATATTGAAATTATAACAGAAACTACAGACATACTTCATAATAGAACAATTAGAAAAAATAGTGAAAAATATGACCTTGGTATAAAGGCAATAGAACAAGAAGGCAGAAAAGGATATAAAGTTCAAACTTATAGAGTATATAAAAGCGCATTGGGAAACAAAACAGAATATATAGGTGAAAGTTATTATCCTCCTCAAGATAGAATTATTGTATATGGAACAAAAGAATTGAGAAAGTAATGGCCCAAAAAGCAACTTTAATTAAAAGCATTTTCTGTTATAATGTATTTAGGAAGATATTAAAGTTGCTTAAAATTAAGCGAAATTGATAGATTAGTAATTTAAACGGAGGAACGTTATGTCAATAAACGTAGTATTAGTAGAACCTGAAATACCTCAAAATACAGGAAATATAATAAGAACTTGCGCGAATACAGGTGCAACGTTGCATTTAATAAGACCTCTAGGTTTTTCATTGGAAGATAAATATTTAAAAAGAAGTGGATTAGATTATTGGGATATATCTGATATAAGATACTATGATAGCCTAGAGGAGTTATTTGAAAAATATCCTGAAGGAAAGTATTTCTATTCTACTACAAAAACAAATCAATCTCATTCAGATATGAAATTTGAAGATGGTTGCTTTTTAGTTTTTGGAAAAGAAACCAAGGGGTTACCAGAAACTCTATTAGCAGAAAACAAAGAAACATGTATGAGAATACCTATGGTAAAATTAGAAAAGGCAAGATCTTTAAATTTATCAAATTCAGTTGCTATAGTTGTTTATGAAGCTTTAAGACAAATTGGTTATCCAAATATGAGATAATTATAATGACAAAGGAAGGAGATTAACGAGATGGATGAGATTAAAATAATATGTGATAGTTTGTCTGATGTTAACAAAGAATACTTAGAAAAGTATGATATAGATGTTGTACCACTAACGGTTATACTTAATGAAAAGGAATATAGAGATGGTATAGATATGCAGCCAGAGGAATTTTATAGAATTTTAAGGGAGGAAAATGCATATCCAAAAACTTCTCAAGCTACTTATGCTCAATTTAAAGAAATTTTTGATAAATACACAAAAGATGGTAAGAAAATATTATATATATCAGGATCTGCAGTAGCTACAGGTACATGTCAAAGTGCTATAATGGCTAAAAATGATACTGAAGGAGAAATATATATATATGATAGTAATAATTTAACTTTTGGGGCAGGTTTCTTTGTCGTTAAAGCAGCTGAAATGATAAATGAGGGTAAAACAATAGAAGAAGTGTTTAAAGCATTAGATGAAATTAAAGAAAAATATGTTCTTATGTTTTCAGTAGATACTTTAGAATACTTAAAAAAAGGTGGAAGAATATCTTCTACTAAGGCAACTGTAGGTAGTTTATTAAATATAAAACCCATATTAGAGGTTAAGGACGGATTAGTTTCTCAAGTTGGCCAAGTAAGAGGTAAGAAAAACGTACTAAACAAAATGATTGAATGCATTAAGGAAAGATTAGGGGACGACTTAGAGCAAGAAGAAGTTTACATAGGATATAGTGATGACTTGAAAGAAAGAGAAAAGCTTACTGAAATAGCTAAAGAAGTTTTCAAACCTAAAAAAATAGGATATTTTATAATAGGCACTTGTGTTGGTTCACATTCAGGCCCTGGTGTAGGTGGAATATTAGTATTTAAAAAATAGAAAAAATTAAGGAGGTATTAAAGACCTCTTTTTTTTATGTAAAAATATTCGGCATAATATGCACAAATATGTAATGAAATGCAAAAATATTCTGTAAATAAAACATTAATATGTAAATAAATTATAATATAGTGTATCATATTTAAAATAATGACTAGTAATTTGATGAAAAATGTAAAAAAAATTTTAAATAGTATAGATAAAATATTAAAAATAGTATAAAATAAAAAATATAAGAGACGAAATACTTATATTTTTCAGGAGGGACTTATGAAATTAAAAAAATTAGTAGCTTTATCATTAACAATGGTAATGTCTGTAGGTTTATTAGTTGGATGTGGATCTAAAAAAGATGAAGCATCAGAGAAGGTAATAAAAATAGGTATGATAACTGATGTTGGTGGGGTGCATGATGAATCATTCAACCAATCTTCGTGGGAAGGTTTGCAAGCAGTTGAAAAAGAATTAGGAAAAGATAAAATTGAAGTTAAAGTTTTAGAATCAAAACAAGATTCAGATTATGATTCAAATATAGATCAATTTATAGATCAAGATATGGACCTTATAATAGGTGTTGGATATAAATTAGATAAGTCTATAGAAAAAGCATCTAAGGCTTATCCAGAGCAACAATTTGCAATAGTAGATTACGCTTACGAAAAACAACCAGAAAATGTAACTTCTTTATTATTTGAAGATAACGCTTCTTCTTACTTAACAGGATTAATAGCTGGCAAGATGACAAAAACTAATAAAGTTGGTTTTATAGGTGGTATGAAAGGTGTAGTTATATCTAAATTCGAAAACGGATTTAAAGCTGGTGTTAGGGATGCTAACCCAAAAGCAAAAATATCAGTACAATATGCAAATAGCTTTTCTGATCAAGCTTTAGGAAAATCTATAGCAAATTCAATGGTTAAAAATGGTGTAGACGTAGTATTCCCAGCTGCAGGTGCTGTTGGAACTGGTGCTATAGAATCAGTTAAAGAAAATGGGAAAATGGCTATAGGTGTTGATAGAGACCAAAATTCATTAGCTCCAGATAACGTAATAACTTCAGCTATGAAAAATATAGATGTTGCTGTTGGTAACTTAGCAAAATCATTTGTTGACGGTTCTTATAAATCAGGTGAAGTTATAATAGGTTCATTAGCAACAGGAGGCGTTGGTATAGCTCCAACTTCAGACAAAAATGTTCCAGCTGACGTATTAGAATATGTTGAAGCTAAAACTAAAGAAATAGTTGATGGAAAAATAAAAGTTCCAGCAACTGATAAAGAATACAAAGAATTATACGAAAAATAAAAATCTTAGGGTATAAATTCTTAAAATACATATTCCACCAAAGAATATATATTCTCTGGTGGAATATTTTTTTTGATATACTATTCAACTATAATAAATAATGTAATACATATAATAAAAATATGGTAAATTTTTATAAATGTTGGCAAGAAGTATATAAAATGATATAATTGTTTAGTTAAATATTGTACACTAATTACAATATAATATTTAAGTGATACACTAATTAACGATGGTAATGATTAAAAATCATATAATATTTTATCTTATAAATATGGAATCTATAAAAATTAATTCTGCTTAACAAATAGATTATATGATTTATGGATAATATATAGATATATTATCCGTTTTTTATTATGAAAAATATAGTCAGACAAGGAGGGCTAAAAAAGCTATGAATAACAATAGCATTGACTACAGTCAAAAAGTTGTTGAAATGAAAAATATAACTAAAAAATTCGGCGACTTCATAGCAAATGACAACATTAATTTGACTGTGCATAAAGGAGAAGTGCATGCGCTTTTGGGAGAAAATGGAGCAGGTAAATCTACTCTTATGAATATATTATATGGACTTTATAATCCTACATCAGGAGAGATTTATATTAATGGAGAATTAGTAGATATAAGCAATCCAAATGTAGCAATATCAAAGGGTATAGGTATGGTACATCAACATTTTATGCTTGTTCAACCATTTACAGTAGCTGAAAATATAGTACTAGGCACAGAGCCAACAAAAAATGCAGGTGCTTTAGATATGAAAAAAGCCATAGATGATGTTAAAGAAATATCATCAAAATATGGGTTATTCGTTGACCCTATGGCTAGAATTGAAGATATAACAGTGGGTATGCAGCAAAGAGTTGAAATATTAAAGGCATTATATAGAGGTGCAGAAACTTTAATTCTTGATGAACCTACAGCAGTTTTAACTCCACAAGAAATAACAGAACTTATTAATATTATAAGAAATTTAACAAAAGAAGGAAAATCAGTAATAATAATTACTCATAAACTTAAAGAAATAAAATCTATAGCAGATTACTGTACTGTAATTAGAAGAGGTAGATACATAGACACTGTAAAAGTAGCAGATGTAACGGAAAATGACTTAGCTGAAAAAATGGTAGGTAGAGAAGTCAACTTCAAGGTTGACAAAAAAGAAGCAAATACAACTAAAACAGTTTTATCAATTAGAGACCTAGTAGTAAAAGATAATAGAAGAATAAGAGTTGTTGATGGGCTATCTTTAGAAGTAAAAGCAGGAGAAATACTTGGAATAGCTGGAATAGATGGAAATGGTCAATCAGAATTAGTTGAAGCGCTTACTGGTCTTAGGAAAGTTGAATCTGGTCTTGTAGAAATAAATGGCCAAGCAGTAGTAAACAACAAGCCAAAACAAATCTTCAAAAAAGGTATAAAGAATATTCCTGAAGATAGACAAAAAAGAGGTCTTGTTTTAGATTATACAGTTGCTGAAAATATTGTTTTACAAAACTACAAGGACAATAAATATTCTAAAAATGGAATATTAAATACTGAAGCAATTAATAAAAAAGCTGAAGAAATAATTAAAAGATTTGATGTTAGACCCAATGATCTTAATGCTAAGGCAAGAGGACTATCTGGTGGGAACCAACAAAAAGTAATTATAGGTAGAGAAGTAACAAATATAGAAGCTTCTAGAGAAAACAGTCATGAACCACAACTATTAATAGCAACACAACCAACTAGAGGGTTAGACGTAGGAGCAATTGAATTTGTCCATAAATCACTAGTTGCTCAAAGAGATGCAGGAAATGGAGTTCTTTTAGTATCATTAGAGCTTGATGAAGTAATGAATGTTTCTGATAGGATAGCAGTTATATATGAAGGAAAAATAGTTGATGTATTGGATGCAAAAGATGCAGATGAAAATACACTTGGAATGATGATGGCAGGAGGTGACTGTAATGGAAAATAGCTTAAAAACTAAGAAAAAATCTTTTATAGATGATGCTGTTAAGTTTTCATTCTTATCAATCCTTCTAGGTTTACTTGTTGGAGCAATAGTTCTTATTATTTCAGGAAACAGTCCTATAGAAGCTTATGGAGCTATGATTGAAGGTATAATTGGAAAGCCTAAATATATAGCGTGGACTATAATAAAGGCTACGCCATATATTCTTACGGGTCTTTCTATAGCATTTGCTTTTAAAACAGGATTATTTAATATAGGTGCAGAAGGCCAATTTATAATAGGTGCACTAGTTGCAACAGTAGTTGGATATAGTATTAATTTACCAGCTATAATTCATATTCCTTTAACAATGATTTTAGCTGGGCTTGCAGGAGGACTTTGGGGTTCAATAGCAGGTTTTCTAAAATCTAAGTTTGGAATAAATGAAGTTATAGCAACAATAATGCTAAACTGGATTGCTTTTTACTTAAGTAATTTCATGGTATCAAGTTCGTTTATATCGGTACCAAACAGTGAAGCTTCAGTAAATATACAAGATAGTGCAAGTATAGGCATAGATTGGTTAAAAGGTTTAGTTGGGCCAGCTACTAGTGTCAACTGGGGTATAATTGTATCCATAGTTTTAGTACTTGCAATATGGTTTATATTAACAAAAACTACTTTAGGTTTTGAGCTTAGAGCAGTTGGTCACAACAAAGATGCGGCAGAGTATGCTGGAATAGATGTTGGGAAATCAATATTAAAGTCTATGGCTATAGCAGGTTTATTAGCAGGAGTTGCAGGTGCGATACAAGTTATGGGTGTAACTCATAATATAACAGTTCTTGCAGCACAAGAAGGATATGGATTTGATGGTATAGCAGTTGCTTTAATAGCAAACAGTAATCCGATAGGAGTAATATTCTCAGGATTATTATTTGGTGCATTTAAATACGGTGGAATAAAAATGCAATCTGTTGGATCACCATCAGAAGTAATAAATATAGTTATAGGATCCATAGTATTCTTTATTGCATTAAGTAATGGATTAAGAATGTTATATATAAAAATGAAACAAAAGAAAGCAAAAGGGGGTAATGTATAATGCAAGACTTAGCGATTATAATTAGTACAACGTTAATGTATTCAACTCCCCTTATATATACAGCATTAGGTGGAGTATTCTCTGAAAACTCAGGTATAGTTAATATAGGTTTAGAAGGTATGATGACAATAGGTGCATTTGCAGGAGCTGCAACTGGTTTTATAACAGGTAATCCTTGGTTAGCTTTTTTAGCAGGAGGATTAGCAGGAGCATTCTTTGCATTAATACATGCTTTTGCAACTATTAGCTTTAATGCAGACCACACAATATCAGGTGTTGCAATAAACTTATTGGCGCCAGGTTTTGCTTTATTTATATCTAAAATAATGTTTGCTGGAGCAACTACAACACCAACAATACCAATGGAGAATAAAATACCAAGAATATTTAATGGCACATTTCCATCAGGTAGTATATTAGACACAATTTTTAATAACTATGCAACTGTATATCTTGCATTTGTATTAGTAATAGTAGCATACTATATTTTATATAAAACTAAGTTTGGTCTTAGAATAAGATCAGTTGGTGAGCATCCAGGTGCTGCAGATACATTAGGAATAAATGTTTCTAGAGTAAGATATAGTTCAGTTTTAATATCTGGATTTTTAGCAGGGCTTGGTGGGGCTTCAATGTCACTTGCATTAGTTTCTTCATTTAGACCTACATTAGTATCTGGACAAGGGTATATAGCTATGGCAGCTGTTATATTCGGAAAATGGAGACCTCAATGGGCAGCACTTGCTTGCTTATTATTTGGTTTCTCTACAGCGTTATCTGTATACTTTGGAAGTCCAACATTACCATTTACAATAAATGAAAACTTATTATCTATGATACCTTATGTTGTAACATTAATAATATTAGTGTTATTTGTTAAGAGTTCTAAAGCTCCGTCAGCTTTAGGTAATCCTTACAAAAAGGGTGAAAGATAATCAATTAAAAGCTATGAAAATTAAATTTTCATGGCTTTTTGCGTATTTTTATGCATAGAAAAATATATTTAATTTCAACTTATAAAATTTTAAAAAATGTTTAATAATATAACTATCGGTAAAATTATAAATAATTTATCGGGGTAAAGTGTATTAAAACCATGACAATATATAAAAAACGATGTATTAAACTAGAATAAGTTTCTTTTAATTATTTGGAAGGGGCGATACAATGACAGACAGAATGATGCAAATAAGTTTTTTACCCCAAGATATAGGACTAATTAAAGAATATTTCCATGGAAAGAATTACTCTAAACTGATTAGTTATGATAAAACTTTAGACAGTATATATGTGAATATGTCTAAAATGAAAAGTTGTGACACACTTTGCTCAGGTATTGCAGACTTAATAATAAGTTTGATAAAAGAAAGAGATTTAAAAGAGTACATATGGAAAACTTACACTAATATAAGTGAAGAGGATAAAAAAAGTGTATATATAGAAGCTGTAAATTTATTTGACAAAAAAGAAGATTTTATAAAAGAAACTATATACAGTAAAGTAAATGAATTTATTATAGAAAATAACGATTTAAACTTAGAAGGTTTTGTTAAATTCAGAATGAAAGATTTTATTAGTTATATTTCTATATTAAGTGATATTGCAATGGAAGAACATTTGATAAAAAGGGATAAAAAAGAATTCTTAGACTCTTTAAAATATTTTATCGATATACAAGAAGAAAAAATGGAACTACTTAGAATTACAATTATGAAAGATGGTAACTTTGTCCTAAGTGATGAAAATGGAAGCGAGGTTGAAAATCTTAATAACGAAGAACTTATGAATCTTGCTATGTCAGAAGACTTAAATAAAGAAGATATTTTAATAAGTGCAATAATGACATTATGTCCTAAGAAAATAGAAATACTTGATAATTCAAATAACCACAAATCAAAAGATATTATAGAAATGGTAAATCTATTATTTGAAGGGAAAGTAACGGTAATATATAGTAATTAATTATTATATTATGGTTGAATGATAAATACCTATCTGATATAATTAAAATTAATTAAAAATAGTGCTATGAAGAGACAAAGTAAAATAGATACATTGTTTTACAGAGAAGATGAGCCTTGGCTGTGAGCTTGTCTAAAACAATCCTATTTGAAAACTAACTTGGAGCAGAATTTAGTAACATTTACATGTGAAAGTATTCGGTTGACAACCTTATAGTCATCAAGAGGATATATATTTTTATATATCAACTTGGGTGGAACCACGAGATATAACTCGTCCCAATTTTTATGGGACGAGTTTTTTTTATTGTTAAAATAATATATTTTAGGAGGCAAAATTATGATACAAGTTACATTAAAAGACGGATCAGTAAAAGAATTTGAAAATGAACTTTCTGTCTTAGAAATTGCGAAATCAATAAGTGAAGGTTTAGCAAGAGCTGTTGTTGCAGCATCTATTAATGATGAGGTAGTAGGCCTTGATTATGTGGTTAAGGAAGACTGTACATTAAACTTATTTAAGTTTGATGATGTAGAAGGAAAAGATGTTTTTAGGCATACTTCTGCACATATGCTAGCACAAGCTATAAAAAGATTATATCCTAATGCTAAATTTGCAATAGGACCAAGCATAGAAAATGGATTTTACTATGATATAGATTTAGAAGAAAGATTAACTATGGAAGATCTTGCAAAACTTGAAGCTGAAATGAAAAAAATAGCTAAAGAAGATCAAAAGCTTGAAAGATTTGAATTACCAAAAGAAGAAGCTTTAGCTTGGGCTAAAGAAAATGGTGAAATATACAAAGAAGAGTTAATAAACGACTTACCAGAAGGTGAAATAATATCATTCTATAAACAAGGTGATTTCACTGATTTATGTAGAGGACCACACTTATTATCTACTAAAAAAGTAAAAGCTGTTAAATTACTTAGTGTAGCAGGTGCTTATTGGCGTGGAGACGAAAAGAACAAAATGCTTCAAAGAATCTATGGTATATCTTTTGAGAAGAATAAAGACTTAGAAGAATACTTACATTTATTAGAAGAAGCTAAGAAAAGAGACCATAGAAAATTAGGTAAAGAATTAGATTTGTTCTTTATACCAGAAGAAGGCCCAGGATTTCCTCTATTTTTACCAAAAGGTATGGAGCTTAAAAATGCTTTATTAAAATTCTGGAGAGAAATACATAAAGAGGATGGATATGTAGAAATAGAAACTCCAATAATATTAAATCAAAAACTATGGGAAACATCAGGTCACTGGTACAACTACAAAGAAAATATGTATACTGTTAATATAGATGAAGAATTATATGCTATAAAACCAATGAACTGTCCTGGTTCATTAATATATTATAACCATAAACCTCATTCATACAAAGAATTCCCAATGAAGGTTGCTGAGCTTGGTAGAGTTCATAGACATGAGTTATCAGGTGCATTACATGGATTAATGAGGGTTAGAGCATTCACTCAAGATGATGCACATATATACATGTTACCAGAACAAATAAAAGAACAAATAAAAGGTGTTGTAGACTTAATAGATAGAGTGTATAAGACTTTTGGATTTGAATATCATTTAGAATTATCTACTAGACCTGAAAAATCAATGGGTACTGATGAAGAGTGGGAAGTAGCAGAAAATGGATTAAGAGAAGCTTTGGAAGAGTTAAATCTACCTTATATATTAAATGAAGGAGATGGAGCATTCTATGGACCTAAGATAGACTTCCACTTAAGAGACTGTATAGGAAGAACATGGCAATGTGGAACTATCCAGTTAGATATGCAAAACCCTCAAAGATTTGATATAACTTATATGGGACAAGATGGTGAAAAACATAGACCTGTTATGATACACAGAGTTGCATTTGGAAGTATAGAAAGATTTATAGGAATATTAATAGAACAATATGCTGGTAAATTCCCAGTATGGTTAGCTCCAACTCAAGTTAAAATATTACCTATATCAGACAAATACATGGACTATGCAAATGAAGTTAAAAAAGCTTTATTTGATGCAGGTGTAAGAGTTGAGATGGATGATAGAGCAGAAAAAATAGGATTTAAAATAAGAGAAGCACAACTAGAAAAAGTACCTTATATGTTAGTTGTAGGAGAAAAAGAAGCTGCAGAAAACCAAGTTGCTGTTAGATCGAGAGATAAAGGCGAAATGGGAAGTATGAATTTAAATGATTTCGTATCTGTGGTAGTAAAAGAAGATGAAGAAAGAGTTAATATAGTTGAACAATAATTAATAAAAAATAACCTAGGATTTAAATCCTAGGTTATTTTTATTTCTAGCAAGGTTCTTTTTGAATCAATGATTGCAATTCTTCTAAAGTCATAGTTTCCTTATCATATAAGTGATTAGCAACAATGTGTAAATCATTTATATTTTCTTTTAATAATTTTAAAGTTTCTTTATAGCACTGTTCAACAATTTGATTTGCTTCTTTTTGAATTTGTTGTGACATAAAAGATTTTGAGTTGCCTTCTATTGTCATAAAGCCTAATTTACTCATGCCATATTCACAAACCATTTGATCTGCAATGTCAGTAACTTTCTTTAAGTCATCTTTTGCTCCTGTAGATAAATGGTTAAATATAATTTCTTCAGCAGCTTTTCCAGCTAGTAAGATTTTGATTTTTCCTATTAATTCTTCTTTTGTGTAAATATATCTATCTTCATCTGGAAGTTGAAGCACATATCCTAGAGCTTCCCCGCGTGGAACGATAGATATTTTTTGTATAGGACAAATATTTACAATATTGCTGACTAAAGCATGGCCGGCTTCATGGTAAGAAACAATTTTCTTTTCTTTTTCAATTAATACAGAGTTCTTTTGCTCTATACCAGCAATCACTCTTTCTATTGCTTTGTCAAAGTGATAATTACTTATTTGGCTACTATTGTCTCTTACTGCAAATATAGCAGCTTCGTTAGCTATATTTGCTAAATGTGCACCATTAAAACCATGAGTTTTACGAGCTAATAATTTTAAATCAACATCTTTATGTAATGGTTTATTATTTGTATGAACTTTTAAAATTTCATATCTACTATTATAGTTGGGAGAATTGATACGTATATGTCTATCAAATCGTCCGGGTCTTAATAAAGCTTCGTCTAATAAATCAAGCCTATTTGTTGCACCGACTATTATAATATTATCATCTTTATTAAATCCATCCATTTCTACAAGTAGTTGATTTAGTGTTTGATCTTTTTCGTTGTTACTTTCAGAATGTCTTCTTGCTCCTATGGCATCAATTTCATCAATAAATATAATGCTTGGAGCTTCTTTTCTAGCTTTTTCGAAAAGGGTTCTTACTCTTTTGGCACCTACTCCAACGTATTTTTCAACAAATTCAGAACCTGTTACATTAAAGAAGGATGAATCTGTTTCTCCGGCAACAGCAGATGCGAGAAGTGTCTTTCCTGTACCAGGAGGACCATAAAATAGTATTCCTTTTGGTATTTTTGCACCCATTTTCATATATTTGTCAGGAGACTTCATAAAGTCTACAACTTCGAATAATTCTTCTTTTACTTCATCAAGTCCTGCCACATCTCTAAATGTGGTTTTGGGTTTACTGCTACTATGATCTTCAGTGCAGTTTTCTTTTTCCAGTTTTGTTTGAGCAAATACAGGAACTGGATTATTGATTTTTTTCAAAAAATTATTTATAATGTTCATATTAAACCACCTTTGAGGGATATAATTATTACTTACTTTATATTTTCCAAAGATGTAAAAATTTATTATAAAAAATAAAAAAAATAAACTTTTACATTAACAGTATTGTCATAAAAGAGAGCTTAGAAACAGAAAAACTGTAAATTTAATATATAGAAAAAAATATAAAAAAATAGTTGACAAATAACTTAAAGAAGCGTATATTATATGGAGTAGTGATTAAAACTACAAGAATAATTAGTAAAACAAGAAGAAGTCCGTTCTCGCCTTACGCCACAGGTTAGTAAGGTTAATATAAGTTTAGTTTATTCGTATTTGATAAACTAAGTGTAATTTTGACTTATATAGCGGATGATATTCAATCATTCGCTTTTTATTTTATATAAAAAATTTGGAGGTGTCCTACAATTAGCAAAGAATTATCAATCAATGATCAAATAAGAGATAAGGAATTAAGAGTTCTTTCAGAAACTGGAGAGCAGTTAGGTATTATGTCTTCTAGGGAAGCCCAAGCTATAGCAAATAGCAAAAATTTAGATTTAGTGAAGATATCACCAAATGCTAACCCACCTGTTTGTAAAATGATGGACTATGGTAAGCATAAGTATGAACAATCTAGAAAAGAAAAAGAAGCTAGAAAAAATCAAAAAACTATAACAGTTAAAGAAATAAGACTTAGACCAGGTATTGAGGCTAATGATTTAAATACAAAAGCTAATAATGCTATAAAATTCCTTAAAAAAGGAGATAAAGTAAAAGTTGAACTTCGTTTTAGAGGAAGAGAACTTGGACATAAAGATATTGGTAAAGAAGTTATGCTTAAATTTATTGATATAGTTAAAGAGTTTGGAGAACCAACAAAAGCCCCTGCATTTGAAGGGAATAACATGGTTGTAATTATAGATCCAAAAAAATAGATGATTAACTGAGAGGAGGAATTTATCATGCCAAAAATGAAAACTCATAGAGGAGCAGCTAAAAGATTTAAGAAAACTGGAAGCGGAAAATTAAAGAGAGCTAAAGCTTTCAAAAGTCATATATTAACTAAGAAATCAGCTAAAACTAAAATGAACTTAAGACAATCTGCTATAGTTACTAAAGGTGATGCTGAAAGAATAGCACAATTATTACCATACTAAGAAGTAATTAATTAAACTTAAGTAATAGAATCGAAAAAAAGACAACACACATAAGAATAAAGGAGGTCATGAACATGGCAAGAGTAAAAAAAGCGATGAACGCTCGTAAGAAGCATAAAAAAGTGTTAAAACTTGCAAAAGGATTCAGAGGATCTAGAAGCAAATTATATAGACCAGCTAACAATTTCGTAATGAAAGCATTAAAGAATGCTTATATAGGTAGAAAATTAAAGAAGAGAGACTTCAGAAAACTTTGGATACAAAGAATAAATGCAGCTGCTAGAATGAATGGAATATCTTATTCAAGATTAATGAATGGATTAAAATTAGCAGGTGTTGAAGTTAACAGAAAAATGTTATCTGAAATGGCAATAAATGATCCACAAGGATTTACTAAATTAGTAGAAGTTGCTAAAGCTAAATTAGCTTAATAGTTTCATATTATAATGAATGCTAAGCATCTATAAAAGACAATAGTCGTTTATAGGTGCTTTTTTGTATAGATATATTAAATTGCTCGAATAATAATATAAAAGGTTAAAAATAATTAATATGGTATAGTGTTGTTATTAACTAGTAATTGTTTTATAATAATGTGATAGTTGAAATTCTTATAAATGAAGGAGGGGTAGACAGAATTGAAAACCATGCTAAAAAAACTACTTATAAAAGCAAATACTATGGAACCAGCACAAGTAATGGTTATAGGATTTGGGGTAGTAATATTATTTGGTGGACTTATATTAAATTTACCCATAGCTGCAAAGAGTGGTAAGAGTGTCGGACTTTTAAATGCATTATTTACATCCACTTCTGCTGTATGTGTTACAGGATTGATTGTAGTAGATACGAGCACTTACTGGAATGAATTTGGGCAACTTGTTATAATAAGCTTAATTCAAATTGGTGGATTAGGATTTATGACCATGGCAACGATGTTTTCTCTATTAACAGGAAAGAAAATAAATTTAAGAGAAAGATTACTAATACAAGAATCACTAAATCAAAGAGACTTATCAGGTCTTGTAAAACTTACGAGATACATAATTATGATGACCTTCGCTATTGAAGGTACAGGAGCTTTATTGCTATCCATGGTATTTATACCTAAGTTAGGATTAATAAAAGGTATATGGTACAGTGTATTTCATTCAATATCAGCATTTTGTAATGCGGGCTTCGACCTAATGAGTCCAATATCGGGTGAATATTCATCTTTAACGTATTTTGTTAATAATTCATTAATAAACCTTGTAATTTGTGGATTAATTATCCTTGGAGGGATAGGTTTTCCTGTTTTATTAGATGTAATAAATAATAAAAAATACTCTAAATTAAACGTACATTCTAAAATAGTTATAAACACTACTGCAATACTTATTGCCATAGGTTTTTTATTTATATTTATTGTAGAGTTTAATAATAAAGGAAGTCTAGGTGGACTTAACATGAAGGAAAAATTATTATCCTCATTATTCCAATCAGTAACACTTAGAACAGCTGGATACAGTACTATAGATTTAACATTACTAAAAGAAAGCACGCTGTTTTTAATGATAATTTTAATGCTTATAGGTGCATCTCCAGCATCAACAGGTGGAGGTCTGAAGACAACTACTGTTGCTACTTTATTTTTAACAGTGAAATCATTTATTTTAGGCAAAGAAGATATAGAAGTTTATCAAAGAAGAATAAGTAGCACAACAGTTAGAAAATCCTTAGGTATTTTCTTTATAGGTGTATTTGTGGCATTATTTGGAACATTAACGCTTACTATAGTAAGTCCAGGATTTTCACTGCTTGAATCAGCTTTTGAAGTAGTATCTGCATTTGCTACAGTAGGATTAAGTCTAGGAGGATCTCCTACACTAACATCATTTGGAAAAATAATAATAATGATATTAATGTTTTCAGGAAGAGTAGGGTCTCTTACTATTTTCATAGCATTACTTTCTAGAAGTAAAAAAATAAAATCAAAAGTTAGATATGCAGAAGGAAAGATAATAGTAGGATAATAATTATAAGCTTGAAAGGATGAAAAGTTATGAAACAATATATAGTTATAGGGTGTGGAAGGTTTGGTTCATCCCTTGCCACAACTATGAATTTATTAGGCCATCAAGTTATGGCTATAGATAAAAGTGAAGAGATAATTCAAAATCTATCGGATAAAGTTACTCATGTAGCAGCAGTAGACGTTACGGATGAATATGCTTTAAGATCTTTAGGGTTAGGTAATTTTGATGTGGCTATAATAGCAATAGGATCAGATATAAGAGCATCTATAATGGCTACTCTTATAGCAAAGGAAATGGGTGTAGAGCAAGTAGTATGTAAGGCTAAAGATGAGTTACAAGCTAAAGTTTTATACAAAATAGGTGCAGACAGAGTTGTATTCCCAGAACGAGATATGGGAATACGAGTTGCTCATAACTTAGTATCAGATAATATATTGGACCATATAGAATTAGATCCAGAATACTCTATAATGGAAATTGTAACACCTAATAAATGGATAAGTAAAACTCTAGTAGAACTTGACTTAAGAGCAAAATACGAAATTACAATATTGGCTATTAAAGATGGAGACAACATAAATGTTATTCCTTCACCTCAAGAGCAATTGCAAGAAAATAGCATCTTAGTAGTAATAGGAAAAAATAGTAATATAAGTGCTATTGTTGCTAAAGACAAAAATTCAAAATAGGAGAATATAAAATGCCTATAAATATAAGTAGTAAAGATAATGAAAAAGTTAAGTATACAAAATCATTATTAAAAAGTAAAAATAGACAAAAAGAATCAAAGTATATAATAGAAGGATATAGAATTCTAACTTTAGCAATAGAATGTAACGCAGATTTAGATTATGTATTTATAAATGAAATTTTTGAAGAAAAAAAAGAATATAAAAACTTTTTGAATATATTAGAAGAAAAGAATATTAAAGTATTTAAAACTACTAATAAAATATTTAAAGAGTTGGTAGATACAGAAAATACACAAGGTATTTTAGGTGTGATTAGGTTTAGAGAGAAAAAAATTGAGCATAATATTAATCATGAAGATAAGTTTGTATTAATATTAGATAGAATACAAGATCCAGGCAATATGGGAACAATAATAAGAACAGCGGATGCAGCAGGTGTAGATACAATAATTGCATTAAAAGGTTGTGTAGATATATACAATCCAAAAGTAATCCGATCAACAATGGGTTCCATTTTTGACATGAAAATCATACATTGTACTCAAGAAGAATGTTTACAAGAATTAAAATCAAAGGATTTTAGAATAGTTTCTAGCTACCTTAATACTGACAATTACTATCACGAAACAAAATACTATGAGAGAACAGCCTTAGTAATAGGTAATGAAGCTAATGGAGTTAATGATGAATTAATTAATCAATCAGATATATTAGTAAAAATACCTATTTATGGAAAAGCAGAATCCTTAAATGCTGCTATTTCGTCAGCCATATTAATGTATGAAATTAAAAAAAGTTTAACTTAATATGTTGAAAATACAATATTAAGTATGTTATAATTGTACAAAAACTATATATAAAAAAGCTATGATAGAGAAAAGTATTATAATTTAACTTAGGCAAGAGAAAAATACATCTGCTGTGAGTATTTACTAAGTATTTATAAGAAGTTCACTCTGGAGCATTAAAGCTGAACAGAAATCAGTAGGCTTTAACGTTGAACGCGTTAAGTTTTGTTGAGTGGTTTATTAATATTTTTATATTATTAAACTACTAGGGTGGTACCGCGAATAACAGTCTTTCGTCCCTAGATAGGGATGAAGGGCTTTTTTTATTGCAAGGAAAGTAAAATATTATGAAAATATATGAAAGGGTGAAAAAAGTGAAAGAACAATTGATAAGCTTAAAAGAAAGAGCCTTAAGTGAAATTAAAGTGGCTTGTTCAATGGAAGAATTAGATAGCCTTAGAGTAAAGTACTCTGGTAAAAAGGGTGAACTTACTGCAATATTAAAAGGTATGGGTAAATTATCTGCTGAGGAAAGACCAGAAATAGGCAAAATAGCAAATGAAGTAAGAGAAGCTATAGAAAATGAAATAAATACAAAAAAAGAAGAGATTAAAAAAATTGATTTAAACAAAAAGTTAGCTGAGGAAGTAATAGATGTTACTATGCCAGGAAAAACTTTTAAAGTTGGGAAAAGACATCCAATAACTCAAATAATAGACGAAGTTACTGAAATATTTATGGGAATAGGATTCTCAGTAGCAGAAGGTCCAGAAGTTGAAACAGTAGAAAATAACTTCGATGCACTAAATGCACCTAAGAATCACCCTTCAAGAGATATAACAGATACATTCTATTTTAATGATGAATTGTTACTTAGAACTCAAACGTCTCCAGTTCAAGTTAGAACAATGAGAAGTGAAGAATTACCAATAAAAATAATATCTCCAGGTAGATGTTTCAGAAATGATTCATTAGATGCAACCCATTCACCAATGTTCCACCAAATAGAGGGATTAGTGGTTGGAAAAGACATAACTATGGCTCAATTCAAAGGAACTTTAGAGTTGTTTGTTAAGAAGTTATTTGGAGACAATACAAAAACAAAATTTAGACCACACAACTTCCCATTCACAGAACCAAGTGCAGAAATAGACGTTACTTGCTTCAAATGTGGAGGCAAGGGATGTCAAATGTGTAAAGGGGAAGGTTGGATAGAAATACTAGGAGCAGGTATGGTTCATCCAAACGTACTTAGAAACTGTGGAATAGACCCAGAAGTTTATAGTGGATTTGCTTTCGGTATGGGTGTTGAAAGACTTGCAATGCTTAAATACGAAATTGATGATATAAGACTGTTAGTTGAAAATGATATAAGATTTTTAGATCAATTTTAATAAAAGGAGGAAAATAAAATGTTAGTACCTGTAAAATGGATAAGAGATTACGTTAATATAGATATGGATACAGTTGAATTTGCTGATAAAATGACTATGACTGGAACGAAGGTTGAGACAGTAGAATTTTTAGGCGAAGAAATAAGTAATGTTGTAGTAGGTCAAATAAAAGAAATAACACAACATCCAAATGCTGATAAACTTGTAGTTTGTCAAGTTAATGTGGGAGAAGAAGAGCTTGTACAAATATGCACTGGAGCAAAAAATGTTTTAGAAGGAGACTTTGTACCAGTGGCTAAAGTTAACTCTACATTACCTGGAGGAATAAAAATAAAAAAAGGTAAATTAAGAGGAGAAGCATCTCACGGAATGTTATGTGGTGCTGAAGAATTAGGAATAGACGAGAACCTTGTTAACGAAAGAAGTAAAGATGGAATATACATTTTAAATGACATGGAAAACCTAGTAATAGGTCAAGACATAAAAGAATTCTTAGGGTTAAATGATGCAATAATAGACTTCGAATTAACAGCAAATAGACCAGATTGTAGATCTATGATAGGTATAGCTAGAGAAGCAGCTATTACTATAGGAAAAAAAATAAAATATCCTGAAATAGAAGTAAAAGCTTGTGATGAAGATATAGATTTTGAAGTGAAAATTGAAAGTCCTAAGCTTTGTCCTAGATACGGAGCAAAAATAGTTAAAGATGTTAAAATAGAGCCATCTCCATATTGGATGCAAAGAAGACTTATAGAAGCTGGTGTTAGACCAATAAATAATATAGTTGATATAACAAATTTTGTAATGTTAGAACAAGGTCAACCATTACATGCATTTGACTTAAATGAACTTTCGACTGGAAAAATAGTTGTAAGAAATGCAGTGGAAGGCGAAAAATTTACTACATTAGATGAAGTTGAAAGAACTTTAGACAAAGATATGCTTGTTATAACTGATGGTGAAAAGCCAGTTGCTATAGCAGGTGTAATGGGTGGATTAAACTCAGGTATAACTGATAATACTACAGCTGTATTATTTGAAGGTGCAGCATTCAATGCTGATAGCATAAGATTAACTTCTAAGAAACTAGGTCTTAGAACTGAATCATCTGGAAGGTATGAAAAAGGTGTTTGTACAGAACTTTCAATAACAGGTGTAGAAAGAGCTTGTCAATTAGTAGAAATGCTTGGTGCTGGCAGAGTTTTAAGAGGAACTGTGGAAGATTATACAGTTAAACAAGAAGCTCAAACTTTAACAGTAAATCCATCAAGAATAATAAAAAATATAGGAATAGATTTATCATTAGATGGATTTGTAAAAATATTAAAAGATTTAGAATTTAAATGTGATTTAAAATCTAATGATGAAGTAGTTATAGAAGTTCCTCCATTTAGATTAGATATAGAGCAAGAAGCTGATATATATGAAGAAATAGCTAGAATATATGGATTTGAAAATATACCTTCTGAACAATTAGAAGGTAATGCAACAGCTGGTGTTAAAACACCTCAACAAAAATTCATGAATAAAATAAAAAATACAGCTACAAGTATAGGATTATATGAAATATTAACTTATTCATTTGTAAGTCCAAAATCATTAGATAAAATAAAATTGCCAGAAGATGACAAAAAAAGAGATTACATTACATTAATTAACCCACTTGGAGAAGATACATCAGTTATGAGAACTACAATGATGCCAAGTATGTTAAATGTATTATATACAAATGTATCTCGTAAAGTTGAAAGTGGATTAGCCTTTGAATGTGGTCATACATTTACTCCACAAGAAGGACTACCAATAGAAACTAATCACTTATGCGTAGGTATGTATGGTAAAGATGTAGATTTCTTTGTATTAAAAGGTGCATTGGAAACAATACTAGATTCAGTAGGATTTGAAAACTACGAGATAATACCAGAAACTAATAATACTACATTCCACCCAGGAAGATGTGCTACAATAATGTATAATAATATATATATAGGTACTTTCGGAGAAGTTCACCCAGAGGTTATAGATAATTATAACTTAGGACAAAGAGTTTATCTTGCTGAATTAGATTTAGATTTAATATTTGAAAACTCAGATAGAACTATAATATACAGTCCATTGCCAAAATATCCATCAACTTCTAGAGATATAGCTCTTTTAGTTAAAGATGACATTATAGTAAAACAAATAGAAGATATAATAAAAGCTAATGGAGAAGATTTATTAGAAAGTTATAAATTATTCGATGTATATAAAGGTTCACAAATAGCTGACGGATATAAATCAATAGCATACTCTATCATATATAGAAGTAAAGATAAAACTCTAACAGATGAGGATGTAAACAAAGTACACCAGAATATAATAAGAGAGTTAGAAGAAAAGCTAGATGCGAAATTAAGATCAAACTAACTCATCTTTGATAGGGGGATTAGTGAGATGAATAAGGTAGTTGTGAGGATTTTAGGTTCTGAATACAACATTGTTGGTAAAAATCCAGAACAGATGAAAAATGTAGCAAGATATGTAGATGGAGAAATGAATAAAGTTAGAGAGGGTAACCCTAAACTAAGTTCCCTTACTACAACTATAGTTGCATGTTTAAATATTGCTGATGAGTTATTCGATTGTTGTCATGAAAATGAAGAACTTCACAATGAGTTAAAATCATTAAAAGAAGGTATGGCTAAGCCAAGTGAAGAAGTTCAAAGTGAAGTTGACAAAATTTCCAGCGAATTAGATCAAAAAGAGCTGGAGGTAATGGAAAAAGATTATCGAATAGAGGAGCTCGATGAACAAATAAAAGAAAAAAGTGAAAAAATAGAAAATCTAAGCAAAACTACTGAAGAAATGAAGTTAGAATTAGAAAAATATATGGCTGAAATTAAAAGTTTAAAAGAAGAAAATGAGGAAGCTAAACAAAGAGCTGAAGCGGCAGAAAGTATAGCATCTCAATGGCAAAATAAAACTTATGATTATCAGTTAAAATATGCAGAGCTAGAAAATCAGTTGAAAAATAGAGAAGGTGCTCTATAAAGAAAATAAAGGGGGTGTTTCAAAGGATTATTAACTTTTGAAACGCCCTTTTGATATAAGAGCGGAGGTATAATATGAAAGATGTTGAATTATTAGCTCCTGTGGGATCATTTGAATCGTTGAAGGCAGCTGTACAAAATGGAGCTAATGCAGTTTATCTTGGAGGTAAAGATTTTAGTGCCAGGGCATCTGCTAATAACTTTGATAAAGAAGAGTTAAAAGAAGCTATAAAATATGCACATATTAGAGGAGTAAGAGTTTTTGTTACAACAAATACTCTTATAAAACAAAATGAGCTTGAAGGCTTTATTGAATATGTAAAATTTTTATATGATATAAACATAGACGCATTAATACTACAAGATATAGGCGCAGCAATGACAATTAAAAAGCTTCTTCCAGACTTTGAACTTCATGCTAGCACACAGATGGTGGCTCACTCTTTAGAAGATGTAAAATATTTAGAGAGTATAGGTTTTGACAGAGTAGTGCTTGCAAGAGAATTAAATGTGGATGAAATTAAATATATTTGTGATAATACTAATGTTGATATAGAAGTATTTGTTCATGGAGCGTTATGTGTTTGTTATTCTGGTCAGTGCTTAATGAGTAGTATGATAGGAAATAGATCAGGTAACAGAGGAAGATGTGCTCAGCCTTGTAGACAAAGATATACAATGATAGATATCAATACGGGAGAAGAAGTATCATCAGAGGGCGACTATTTACTTAGTACAAGAGATTTAAATGCTATAGAAGAAATAAATCAAATTATTGATGCAGGAGTACATTCTCTTAAGATTGAAGGAAGAATGAAAAAGCCAGAGTATGTAGCAACTGTTATAGGAAGCTACAGAGATGCAGTTGATGACTATTTAAGAAGCAAAAAAGTAAATGTATCTCATGATATAATGGCAGACTTATATACTATATTTAATAGAAAGTTCACAAAAGGTCTTTTACTTGGAGATATGGGAAAAGATGTTATGAATTCACAAGTACCTAATAACCAAGGTTTATATATAGGAAAAGTATTGGATTATAACAAAAAAGCAAAGAGATTAAAAATAGCTTTAGAAGAAAACCTGAAAAAAGGTGATGGAATTAATTTAGGAGGAGGAGTTATTGGGAGGATCATAAAAGGTAAGGAAATTACTGATATTGGATATAAGGGAGAAACTATAGAGATAGACTTTATAGGAGAAGCTAGAAGAAATCAAATGATATTCAAAACTTCTGATACTCAATTAATGGACAGAGTTCAAAGTACTTTTAAACAAGATAAAGAGCTTGTAAAAAGTTATATTGATGGAGATATAAGTTTAAAATTAGGAAAAAATCCTATAATTAAATTTAAAGATTTAAAAGGCAATAAAGCTGAAATTATTGGTGATTTTGTTATAGAGAAAGCTTTAAAAGTACCAATGAGTAAAGAAAAAATAGAAATTCAATTAAGAAAACTAGGTAATACTCCTTATGAGTTAAGAAATCTGAATATAGATTTAGATGATGAAATAAGCTTACCAATTAGTGTAATTAATCAAATCAGAAGAGAGTGTATTGATAAGTTAAGTGAAGAAAGAATAGAGATAAAAGATAGAAAATACAAAAATGAAAAGGTAAGTTACAATCCACAAAGAACTAATAGAATAAAAAATAAAAAAATTAGAGTTAAAGTTAAAAACTTAGAACAATTAAGAGTAGTTGTAAACTTTGAAATAGACGCTATTTATTATGAAGATGCATCAACTATTGAAGATGCTATAACAATAGGAAAAGAAAACAACAAAAAAGTAATTTATTCAGCACCTAGAATTATTAGAAATAAGGAATATAATAGATTAAATAAAATTAAAGATTTAAATCAAGAAAGTATTCAAATAGGAACTTTAGGTTCAATAAATTTCTTCAAAAGTAAAAATTTCTGTATAGATTATTATTTAAATACCTTTAATAGCGAAACAATAAATCATTTCAAAAAAGAGGGAGCTACAAATGTTTGTATATCTCAAGAACTTAATATGAATGAAATTGAAGAAACATTGACTTATACTGATTTAGATGTGGAAAGTGTGGTTTATGGATTTGCTCCAATGATGATAAGTGAGTACTGTCCTATGGGCGTTGTAGTTAGAAATTGTAAAAAAGATAAAAGATGTAAAGAATGCAGTGAAAGTAGATATGCACTTAAAGATTTTAAGGGAGAAGAGTATAGGTTATCCCAAGATATATTCTGTAGAACTACAATATATAATTCTAAACCAACTTGCGTTTTAGACAATTTAGAAGAATTAAACAATATTGGTGTAAATATATTTAGGTTAGATTTTACGAGAGAAAGCACAAGTGAAATAAGAGAAGTACTAGAGTCTTATATTGAAGTTATTAATAATGATTTTAGATTAGGAAATAAATCTAATAAATTGTATAAAAAGTTAGATGAAGAAGGGATAACAACAGCACATTTCTACAAAGAAGTAGAATAATTGATAAACTAAAAAAGTACTAAAGGGTTATTAACCATTTAGTACTTTTTCTATTTCAATAAAAAATTTTAGTATTGATTCATTGATTTTAATACTGTAATTAAAAATTCGTAAACATTTTTAACAGAAGGTATACTTAAATGTTCGTTTGGAGTATGAACTTCAAACATATCTGGTCCCATAGAAATTGCTTCGCAACCAGGCATTTTATCAAGTAATAAACCACACTCAAGACCTGCATGTATAGCAGTTATAACAGGTTTTTTACCAGTTAATTTTTCATAAACATCTACACATAATTCTTCTAATTTAGAATTTTTTGCATATTCCCAAGCAGGATATCCATCAGTATTTTCGAAATTAGCATTTACAGTATCACAAAGCATTTTAGTTTTGTTATTTAAGTTTTCTCTTAATGTTGCAACTGAACTTCTTACAGCACTTTCAAATGACATAACATCATTTTCAGTTTTTACAACACCTAAGTTTGAAGAACTTTCTACTAATCCTTCTATGTCCTTACTTACTGTTTGTATTCCGTTTGGAATAAAGTTAAGTAATAACATAGCTTTTGCTTTACACTCATCAGTTATAGCTTTGTCAGCAGCAACTTCTTTTACTACAACTTCTAAACCTGGATCTGTAGTTTTAAATTCATTTTTTAATAATTCCTCTATTTTAGCAACATTAGTTTTTAGGGTTTCAGCTTGATCTTTGTTTACAGCAACTACAGCTTCGCATTCACGAGGTATAGCGTTGTTTTTAGAACCACCGTTAACTTCAACTAAATCAAAATCAACATCAAGTAAATTTAGTATTCTACCCATAGTTGCATTTGAGTTAGCTCTTTGTTTAACTATATCCATACCAGAATGTCCGCCAAGTAAACCTTTTACTTCGATCATAAACGCTTGCTTATTATCTTCTATGTTTTTATATGTAAGCGGTAATGTAACATAAGATCTGTTTCCACCAGCACAACTTACTAATAAGAATCCTTCTTCTTCTGAATCTAAGTTTATTATATATTTACCTTTTAATAAATTACCGTCTAGTCCGTTAGCTCCAGTCATACCAGCTTCTTCATTTGAAGTAACTAATACTTCTAAAGCAGGGTGAGCTAAGTCATTAGATGCAAGAACAGCCATACTCATAGCAACAGCTATACCATTATCTGCTCCAAGTGTAGTACCGTTTGCATAAATCATGTCATCTATTATTCTAAGGTCTATTGGATCTTTTTCAAAATCATGGTCAACATCTTTATTTTTTTCACAAACCATGTCCATATGTCCTTGTAATATTACTCCTGGACAATTTTCATATCCTGCAGTAGCTGGTTTTCTAATAATTACATTAAGATGCTCATCTTGAACTACCTCTAAATTTAGTTCTTTTGCGAAGTTTACTAAAAATTCACTTATTCTTTTTTCATCTCCAGAACCTCTAGGTACTTGAGATATTTCCTCAAAGTATTTAAAAACTAATGTTGGATTTAAATCTTTTAATACATTTGTCATAATAAAAATTCCTTTCTTCTTAAATAGATTAAAATTAATTTTTAAGTTAATAATTTAAATAACTTAGATATACTAAATAAAAAATGTATAATATGTTAAAATATAAAATATTAATGTATAATATTATTTAGCATATTATTAGTAGTATAATACATTTTCGAAAAAAAAAACTACATAAAAAGAAATTATATGATAAATTTACATAAAAAAATAAAAAAGAGGAGGAAGTATGGATCAAAAATCATTGAAAGTATTGGAATACAATAAAATTATTGATTTATTAGCAACAAAAGCCTCATCTTCTTTAGGGTTAAAATATATTGAGCAATTAATACCAAAACCTAATTATAAAGAAGTAAAAGATATGCTAGAAGAAACTAGTGAAGCACAGGGAATTCTTATAAAAAGAGGTCATGTAAACTTAGGTGGTATACAAGATATATCAGACAGCGTTAGGAGAGCTGATATAGGAGCAGTATTAGACCCAGGAAGTTTATTAAAAATAAGCGATAATCTAAGAGCGGCTAGAAATTTAAAAATAAGTTTAACTCCAGGGGAAGAGGAAGATTTTAATTATCCAATAATACAGTCTTTGTCAAACGCTTTATATGTATATAGAGATATAGAAGAAGAAATTAATAATGCAATAATTAGTGAAATTGAAATATCAGATAATGCCTCTCCTACTCTAAGAAGTATAAGAAGAGGAATATTACAAAAAAATCAATCTATTAGATCTAAATTAAATTCAATAATTTCATCAACTACATATCAAAAATATTTACAAGATGCAATTATTTCTGTTAGAGGAGATAGATTTGTTGTGCCTGTAAAGGCTGAATATAGATCACAAGTCTCAGGCATAATACATGACCAAAGTTCATCTGGAGCTACATTGTTTATTGAGCCAATGAGTATTGTTGAAATGAATAATGAACTTAGAAAATTAAAATTAGATGAACAAGAAGAAATTGAAAGAATTTTAGCAGAGTTAACAAAATTAGTAGGTGAAGTTGCAGGTGAGATTTTATCTAATCAAGTTATACTTGGTAAGCTAGATTTTGCTTTTGCAAAAGGGAAATTATCCTTATCCATGAAGGCAATAGAACCGATATTAAATGAAGAAAAAAATATAAATATAAAAAATGGACGTCATCCATTGTTGGATGCAGATAAAGTTGTACCTAATAATATTTATTTAGGAGAAGACTTTGATACATTAGTAATAACGGGACCAAATACAGGTGGTAAAACAGTTACAATAAAAACTATAGGATTATTTGCGTTAATGACTCAAAGTGGTCTACACATACCAGCAGATTATGGAAGTAGTATGTGTGTATATGATAATATTTTTGCTGACATCGGTGATGAACAAAGTATAGAACAAAGTTTATCTACATTCTCATCTCATATGACTAAAATAGTAGGGATATTAAATGAAGTAACATCTGACTCTCTAGTAATATTTGATGAACTTGGAGCAGGAACAGACCCTGTAGAAGGTGCAGCTTTGGCAATAGCCATACTAGAAGATGTAAATATGGCAGGAGCAAAATGCATAGCTACTACTCACTACAGTGAACTTAAAAACTATGCCCTTACAAAGGATAGAGTAGAAAATGCAGCTGTTGAGTTTGATGTTGATACTTTAAGTCCTACGTATAAATTATTAATTGGGGTACCAGGTAAATCAAATGCTTTTGAAATATCAAGAAAGCTAGGACTTAGAGACTATATAATTGATAGAGCAAAAGAATTTATAAATACAGATAATATAGAACTTGAAGACGTACTTCAAAATGTGGAGAAGAATAGAATAAAAGTTGAACAAGAAAAAGAAGAAGCTGAAAAACTTAAAAAAGAAATAGAAGAAGTTAAAGCTGAATATGATAGAAAACTTGAAAAATTATCTATTTCTAAAGAAAAAATGATGGAAAAAGCTAGGGCAGAAGCTTTTAGTATAACAAGACAAGCTAAAGAAGAAGCAGATAACATTCTAAAAGAACTTAGAAATATGGAAGTGGAAATGGCTTCTAAGGAAAAAAATAAGAAAATAGAAGCCTTAAGGAAAGAGCTTGCTGATTCTATGGGTAACTTACAACCTTCTGTAAAAAGCATGATAGTTCCAAAAGTTTCTAATAAAGAGATAAGGGATTTAAAAGCAGGAGATGAAGTAAAAGTTATTACTTTAAATCAAGAAGGTACAGTTGTATCAGTTGATAAGAAGAAAAAAGAAGCTGTAGTACAAATGGGAATAATGAAAATGACTCTTCCGTTTAAAGCATTACAAATATCTCAGAAAGAGAAAAAATCCATAGTAACCAAATCAACAAGAAAGATTATAAGTTCTAAATCAGGTAGTGTTAAGAGTGAAGTTGATCTAAGAGGAATGAACTTAGAAGAAGCTATTGTTGAAGTAGATAAATACTTAGACGATGCTTGTGTTGCAGGTCTTGAAATAGTTACAATAATACACGGAGTTGGTACAGGAGTACTTAAAAAAGGACTTCAAGATGTACTTAAGAAAAATAAACATGTTAAATCTCAAAGACCTGGACAATATGGTGAAGGTGGAATGGGAGTAACTATTGTTGAAATAAGATAATAATTAATTGAGGAGATGGTTGAATTGATGATAGTGTCAGCATGCTTGGTTGGAGTAAATTGCAAATATAATGGTGGAAATAATGATAATGATAAAGTAAAAGAATTTTTAAAAGATAAACCATATGTTATTATTTGTCCAGAACAACTAGGAGGATTAACTACACCAAGGAAACCATCTGAAATAGACAATATAGGTGGAAAAGAAGTTTTAAGTGGAAATAGTAAGGTAATAAGCTGTGAAGATAAGGATGTAACAGAAAATTTTATTAAGGGAGCAGAGGAAAGTCTAAGGATTGCTAAAATGTTCAATTGCAAACAGGCTCTTTTGAAAGAAGGTAGCCCATCATGTGGATGTAACTTAATTTATGATGGAACTTTTACAGGTAATAAAATCCCTGGTATGGGTGTTACAGCAGCTTTATTTAAAGAAAATAATATAGAAGTTTTTAGTGAAAAAGAATTATAATATATATTTGAAAATATAACAATAGGAATAACTTGAAAAAATGTAGAAATTAATTTAACATAGAAGAATAATGATGTAGAGAGGAGAAAATAATGCAAGATTTTAAAGTAGCAATAGCTAATTGCCTTAAGGAAAAAATTGAAGATTTAACACTAGAAGAAATAATAGCGCTAATTGAGGTTCCACCAAATAAAGAAATGGGGGATTATGCATTTCCGTGCTTTAAATTAGCTAAAGTATTTAGAAAAGCTCCTAACATGATAGCTGCAGAATTAGCAGAAACTATAGAAGCTAAGGGCGAAATATCAAAAGTAATGCCACTTGGTGGATATGTAAACTTCTTTGTAAATAAATCTCAATTAGCTGAGAGTGTTATAAAAGATGTTTTAACTAAAAAAGAAAATTATGGTCATAGTGATTTAGGCGGAGAAAAAGCTGTAGTAATAGACTTTTCATCTCCTAATATAGCTAAACCTTTCCATATAGGACATATAAGAACTACTGTTATAGGTAATGCTCTATATAAAATATATGACTCTCAAGGATATAATGTAGTAAGAGTAAATCACTTAGGAGATTACGGAACTCAATTTGGTAAACTTATAGTTGCTTTCAAACTTTGGGGGAATAAAGAAGCTGTAGAAGCTAATCCAATACCAGAGTTATTAAAATTATACATAAAATTCCATGATGAAGCTGAAAAGAAACCAGAAATGGAAGATGAAGCTAGAGCTTGGTTTACAAAATTAGAAAATGGTGACGAAGAAGCTAAAGCATTATGGCAATGGTTTAGAGACGAAAGTTTAAAAGAATTTGCCAGAGTTTACGATTTATTAGATATAGAATTTGATTCTTATGCAGGTGAATCTTTCTATTCAGATAAAATGGATACTGCTATAGAACGAATAAAAGAAAAAGGACTATTAAAAGAATCTCAAGGTACAAACATTGTTGATTTAGAAGAACACAATATGCCACCAGCTCTTATAACTAAGAATGATGGTTCAACTTTATACATGACAAGAGATTTAGCAGCAGCAATATACAGAAAAAATACTTATGATTTTGAAAAATGTATATATGTAGTTGGTTCTCAACAAGCTCTACATTTCCAACAATTATTTAAAGTATTAGAGCTTATGGGGTTTGAATGGTCAAAAGACTTAATACACGTACCATTTGGTATGGTTGCTTTAGAAGAGGGAACTATGTCTACAAGAAAAGGTAGAGTAGTATTCTTAGAAGATGTTTTAAAACAAGCTGTAGAAAAAACAAAGGAAACTGTTATTGCTAAAAATCCAGATGCTAAAAATGTGGATGAAATAGCTAAACAAGTTGGAGTTGGAGCTGTTGTATTCCAAGAATTATCAAATAGTAGAATAAAAGACTATACATTCTCATGGGAAAGAACTTTAAGCTTCGAAGGTGAAACTGGACCTTATGTTCAATATACACATGCTAGATGTTGTGCAGTTTTAAGAAAAGCTAACGAAGAAGTAACTTCAGATGTAAATTACGAATTATTATCAGATGGGGATGCTGCAGAAGTATTAAAAGTAATTGGATCGTTTAATAAAGCGATAGTTTCTGCAATGAGAAGAAATGAGCCGCATATAGTGACAAGATTTGTACTAGATTTAGCTCAAGCTTTCAATAAATTCTATCATGATAACCCAATAATAGTTGAAGATGTAGAAATAAGAAAATCAAGACTTGCTTTAGTTGCTGCAACAAAACAAACATTAGAAAATGGACTAGCAATATTAGGAATGCATGCACCAGAAAGAATGTAAAAAATCGCTCTACTCTTGTGGCCAACGATAAATCTTTGCTTAGCTTCGGATATATTCGTTGTTCAATATGAAGAATTAAAAATGGCAGCTTTTAGCTGCTATTTTTAATTTTTGAAAATCATGATTATGGGTGTATGAATACAAGGCAATAAAATTGATAAAAATACTAGGTAAAAGATTTATAAGGGAGTTAATTTATGAAGGATAATTTAATAAGAAATTCTTATCTAAATTCTTTTAACATTAATGATGAGGAAAAAGGGTTAACAGATTTAATTATTATTAATACTAAGTGTTTAATTGACGATAAAATTCAAAGATATGTATACATAGATAATAATAGATTAAAAGATGAATTAAGATATTATAATTTTTATGGTATAAAACCATCTTATGATGATATACTAAACATTCTACTACCATTAATACTTGCAAATACTAATATTCAAAAGTCAGAAGATGAAGTAATAAGTTTAATTCAAAAATATGTTAAATACTTTAAAAAAGAGGATAATTTATTTGAATATACTATAGGAGCTCTTATGTACAATGCATTAATACATTATATTTTGGACAACAAAAATATAGAGTATGACATATTATTGCAATTATTAAAGGAGAGAATTATAGGATTTTCCATTGAATTAGAAAAACTAAATATGGTAAAATTTCAAATGGTTAGAATTAATGCTATACAATTAATTGACAATTATATAGATTTAAAAGTAGACGATTATGGTGACGGAAAAATAATAAAAAATTTATTAAATGTTATATATGATATTTATATAGAAGAAAGAAATGTAAGTAATATAGGAATTTTAAGCATAAAAAAATCTATATTATCAATATTGGGCGAGGAATCAAAATTAAATATGGATAATATAGATTTTATTGAGCAAATGTCTCATTACATAATAAAATTAAGGAAGTATGTAATTAACAAAAAAACTTATGATTTAAATTCAGACCCTAGAAATTTAATTAAGTACGATGAAGGCGAAATTGTCTGCGATGCTATATTAAATAAAATAAATATTGCATCAAAAGAATTGAGGGACAATGTTCTTCACGTAAAAGTTAAATCAAAATCAGGTGAATATAATTTTAAATTTAAAAAAGCATAAGAATTAACTATTTTGTTCTAAATAGCTAATAAATTCTTGTTCAGTAGTTTCAGTTAAAAAACATAATTCTTTAACAATATTGTTTTTGAGATTAATGAATTCATCAAGTTTAGTATTCTCCCCAGTAAACTCAAGAGCTTTGATCAATAATAATAAATCCCTTTTTGATAAATCATTTATAGATACTTGATCAATAGATTCCATAATAAATACATCCTTTCTAAATTGTTGATTTTAGTATATTTTTGTAAAATTTACCTTACTATATTATTTTAACTTAAAAACCATATAAAAACATAGTATAAATTTAAAAAGGAGTGAAATATTTGAAAATATTATTAACTACGCTAAATTCTAAGTTCATTCACACGAATTTGGCAATAAGATACTTAAAAGAGAGCGTAAAAGATTTAGTTGATGTGGATATTAGAGAATATACAATTAACAATCAACTAGATTATATTTTAAAAGATATATACAAGAATAATTATGATATAGTATTCTTTTCAACATATATATGGAATATTTATGACATAGTAAAATTATGTGACAATTTAAAGAAAGTTAAACCAGAGATTAAAATAGGTTTAGGTGGTCCGGAAGTTACTTATGATAGCGAAAATGCTATGGAAGAATATAAGTTTTTAGATTATATACTATGTGGTGAAGGTGAGTTAGTATTTAGAGATTTAGTTAAACATTTTTTAGGTAAGAAAAATATAGAAGATGTAAAAGGGATTGTATATAGAAAAGACGAAAATATTGTAGTAAGTGAAGAAATGGAATTGCTACAAAATTTAGATGAAATACCAAGTCCTTATGATAACTTAGATATAAAAGAATATGAAAATAGAATAGTTTATTATGAAACATCTAGAGGATGTCCATTTAACTGTCAGTACTGTTTATCATCAGCCATAAAAGGTCTTAGGTATTTTAGTATTGACAGAGTAAAAAGAGACTTAAAAAATCTTATAGATGCAAAAGTATCTCAGATTAAATTTATAGATAGAACTTTTAATGCAAATAAGAAATTTGCTAAGGAAATAATGAATTTTTTAATGGAAAATGACAATGGTTATACAACATATCATTTTGAGGTTACAGCACATTTACTAGATGATGATATGCTTAACTTCCTAAAAAATTGTAAAGAAGGACTATTCCAATTTGAAATAGGAGTACAAAGTACTAATCAAAAAACTTTAGATGCAGTAGGTAGAAGAGATGATTTTGAAAAATTATCATATGTTGTAAAGACCATAAAATCATATAGAAACATACATCAACATTTAGACTTAATAGCTGGTCTTCCTTATGAAGGATATGAAAGATTTCAAGAGTCCTTCAATGATGTATTTAATTTAGGAATAGAGCAATTACAACTTGGTTTCTTAAAGATGATTAAAGGAACAGGTATGAGATATAATTCGAAAAAGTATGGATATAGATTTAAAGATTATGCTCCATACGAGGTTTTATACAATGATTTTATAAGTTATGATGAAATATTAAAAATAAAAGATATAGAAGAAATATTAGAAACTTATTATAACTCTAATAACTTCCCTCTGTCTTTAGAATATATAATTCAAAATTATTATAGTGAAAGTCCATTTAAATTCTTTGAAGAATTTTCAACATATTTTGAAGAAATGGGATACTTCCATATGGCTCAAGGAAAAAATCAGCTATACAAAATATTGTTAGATTTCTATAATGAAAAAATAAATAAAGATAATGATTTATTTAGTGAAGTATTAAAATATGACTATTTATCATTAGGTAAAATATCAACAGTTCCACCTATTTTCAACAAAATTGAAATAAGTAATTTCAAAAGTAAGTGTCATGATTTTCTGCATAATGTGGACAATCTTAAAGAATACTTACCGGAATTTGCAAATACACCAACAAAATATATTTTAAAATATATTCATTTTGAACCGTTTAAATATGATATTTTAAGATTAAAAGAAGATATTAGTGTAAAATTAAAAAATGAAGAAACTGTAATACTATTTGACTATAATATTAATAAAGTATTTGATAAGTCAAAAACTTATACTGTAAAGGTAGGAGAAGAAAATGAAGTTTAAAATAGATAAATATTTACTTAGAAAAACTGAAGAACTTGCATTTATAACTGTAAAAAAAGATGGAGATTTTCATTTAGATGGATATGAAATACCAAAAGAAGGTTTAAATGTACCTATAAAAAATGATGTTCTTGTTAAAGGAATAAAGGAAAAGACAGCTCAGGAAGGTCTAAACTCAATATCTATAGCAGATGCAATGATATATATAATAGGTATTGATCCAGAGTTTAAGTATAATTCAGAGTATAAAAAATTCTTAAGTGCTCTTGAGAAAAAAGTAAACTTTGAAGTAAGATCTTATGCTGGATATATGTCTAGAAAATACTTTGAGCTTGGAGAATATACGGATGCATTAATTTATATAAAAGGATTAATTACATTATATCCGAGTGATATTGAAGGGCTTTATAATTATGCTATTGTTTGTCAAGAAGTTGCAACAACTTATCAAAAAGATGGTGACGCAAATGTAATGAATGCATTTTTATTAGAAGCAGGAGAAAAACTTGAAGAAATAATTAAAATGGATGAAAGCTTTGCCTTAGCATATTATCATTTAGGATACCACTATTATAATCAAAATCAATATATTAAAGCTAAATCAATCTGGGAAGAAGCAATGAAGTTAGGTTTAGATGAAGATATAATAGCAGAAATACAAGAAAACATAGGAAAGATGGACTATAAAGTTCAATATGAAGAAGGATATTCTTTAGTATTCCAAGGAAAATTTGAAGAAGGTCTTGAAAAATTATTACCTTTAGAAGAAGAATATAATGATTGGTGGAACTTATTATTTATTATTGGTATAGCTTATAAAAATATGGGAGAAATAGATAAAGCTATGCTTTATTTTGAAAAGATACTAATGATAAGACCTAAACAAGTAGATACTTTAGTCGAACTTGCTTTATGTGAAGCTTCATTATTTAATATGGATAGAGCTGTTGAACTATTAGAACAAGCGGCAAAAATAAAAGAAGATCCTGAAATTCTTTGCAACTTAGGAATGGCATATTTAAATACAGGAGATATTGATGATGCCATTTATTATATAGAAAGAGCTTATGAATTGAATCCTGAAGATGAAATAACAATTTCTTGTATGAGAGAGTTAGATAATTATAGAGTTAACTAATTAAAAGTTATATTTAAAAACTTTATATATTTTATAAAAAATGCCATAGTTAGAGATAAATGATCTCTTACTATGGTTTTTTGTAAAAAGAGAATGTTTATGAAAGAAAAAAATCATTATTCTATAAAGGAAATTAAAAAAAGAATGATAATAAATGGTATTTTTAAAATGTAAATCGGTATACAATTCAAGTAAATTAATATATAATCTAATTAAAGCGACTAAATGAAAAAAATGGAAAATAAATGGTGATAAATCTAATCTTATGTTCTAATCTAAATTTCCATCGACAAAATAATTTCAAATAATTAATTAATAAAGAACGATCTTTTTAAAATTGTATAAGAGCGGTAGATAGTTATGCGTTTAATGTTATGTGAATATAACAAATTATATCTATGCTTGTGAAAAAAATAATTTTTTTAAATTAGGGAAATTATTTCCTAATAATTTTGTTTATCATATATTTTTTTAAATATATTGAAATATATAACTAAGGCATCTTTTTGTTGTTTCAAAAAATAGGGTTAAAAAATTACAAAGAGGGGAAAAAGAATATGGAAAAAAAAGATATTAACGTTCTTGAGCAAATGCAAAATATGACAGTGGACTTAAATAGTAAGGTAATGTTAGAGAAGGCAGAAAAAGATGGCGTTGAAACTATGTATAAAAGAAAATTAGGATACAAAGTTCAATGTGGTTTCGGTCTTCAAGGTGTATGTTGTAGAAACTGTGGTATGGGACCATGTAGAATAAGTGCAAAGACTCCAAGAGGACTTTGTGGAGCTGATGAACATACTATAGTAGGTAGAAACTTTGCAAGAATGTGTGCTGCTGGTACTGCTGCCCATTCAGATCATGCTAGAGATATAACTCATACATTAGCTTTAACTTGCCCAGGAGGAGATTATCAAGTTAAAGAACCTCAAAAATTAATAGAATTCGCTAAATTTATGGATGTTGATCCTGAAGGTAAAGATATATATGAATTAGCTCATGAAGTAGCTGAAGTATGTTTAATGGAATTTGGTAAGCCATTTGGTGTATCAAAATTATTAAAGAGAGCTCCAAAAGTAAGACAAGAATTATGGCATAAGTTAGGAATAGAACCAAGAGCTATAGATAGAGAAATAGCTACAGTAATGCATTCAACTCATATAGGATGTACAGCTGACTTAGACTCTCTAATACATATGTCAATGAGATGTTCAATGGCAGATGGTTGGGCAGGATCTATGATAGGTACAATGATTTCTGATATATTATTTGGAACTCCAAAACCAGTTCATACAGAAGCTAACTTAAATGTATTAGCAGGAAACAACGTAAACATAATATTACATGGACATGAGCCAACATTATCAGAAATGATAGTTGCAGCTTCTGAATTACCAGAAATGCAAGAATTAGCTAAAGAAGTTGGAGCTGATGGAATAACATTATCTGGAATATGTTGTACAGGTAATGAATTAACAATGAGACATGGTGTTAAAATAGCTGGTGACTTCCATCAACAAGAATTGGCTATAATAACTGGTGCTGTTGAAGCTATGATAGTTGACGTACAATGTATATTCCCAGCTTTACCTGAATTATCTAGTCATTATCATACTAAATTTATAACTACATCTCCAAAAGCTAGAATAACTGGAGCTACACATATGGAATTCCATGAAGATACAGCTATGGCAGATGCTAAAACAATAGTAAGAGAAGCTATAATGAACTTTAAAAATAGAGATGCATCTAAAGTTTTAGTTCCAGATTTAAAATCAGAAGGTATGGTTGGATATGCTGAAGAAGCTATAGTAGGACAATTAAATAATGTTGTTAATACACAAATAGATGAAATGGATACATTAAAACCATTAGTAGATGTTCTTGCATCTGGAGTAATAAGAGGGGTTGTAGGTGTTGTTGGATGTAACAATGCTAAAACTCCAACTAACTATAACCATTTAACTATAATAAAAGAATTAATCAAAAACGATTTCTTAGTAGTAACTACAGGATGTGGTGCTTCTGCAGCTGCTAAGAATGGTTTGATGTTAAAAGAAAATGCTCCTAAATACGCGGGAAAAGGTTTGGCAACAGTTTGTGAATTAGTTGATATACCTCCTGTAATACATTTAGGATCTTGTGTTGATAACTCTCGTATACTGAATGTTTGTTCACTAGTAGCAAATGCTTGTGATATGGATATCTCTGATTTACCAGTTGCTGGATGTGCTCCAGAGTGGATGTCAGAAAAAGCAATAGCTATAGGTACTTATGTTGTATCTTCTGGTATAGATACTTTCTTAGGTGTTATGCCACCAGTAACAGGTTCTTCTAGAGCTGTTGAATTATTATGTGGTGGATTAAAAGATCAAGTAGGAGCTTGCTTCTTTGTTAACGAAGATCCAGTAGAATTAGCTAAAATGATAATGGATGACATAGAATCTAAACGTCCAGCATTTGAAGAGTTATATCAAGAAAGAGTTTTAAACAAAAGATTAGCAGGAGTAGCTGCTGAGTAATAAATAATCTACAAAATTAAGTTAATAAAAGTTAGTTTATTGTTAATATTCAATTAACAATAAACTAACTACATATATATTCAGGTAAAAACTAGCTTTTTATTAAATTTGAGACAATACACTAAGGACGGGAGATGAAGGGGAATATGAAAATAGCAATAACAGGGAAAGGTGGAGTAGGTAAAACAACTTTTTCCTCAATGATAGCAAGAATGTTTGCAGATGAAGGCTTTAGAGTTGTGGCTGTTGATGCAGATCCAGATGCCAATCTAGCTTTAGCATTAGGTTTTCCAAAGGATGTTTATGAATCAATTGTACCAATATCTGAAATGAAAAAATTAGTATCAGAAAGAACTGCAACTAGCGAGGGTACTTTTAATAAAATGTTTAAATTAAATCCAAAAGTTGATGATATTCCACAAAAATATTGTAAAGAACATAATGGAGTAGGACTGTTAACACTAGGTACTGTTGATACAGGAGGATCTGGATGTGTATGTCCAGAGCATGTCTTATTAAAAAGATTATGCTCACATCTAATATTACAAAACAACGATGTAGTTGTAATGGATATGGAAGCAGGAATTGAACATTTAGGAAGAGGTACTGCTCAAGGTGTTGATGCATTTATAGTAGTAGTTGAACCTGGTGAAAGAAGTTTACAAACCTATAGAAAAGTTAAAAAACTAGGTAATGATATAGGTGTTAAAAAAGTATATGTAGTTGGAAATAAAATGAGAGACGAACAAGATATTGAGTTTATAAAGGGTAATCTTGAAGATGGGGAAGCTTTAGGGTTTATTCATTATAATCAGCAAGTGATTGATTCAGATAGAGCAAACCAATCTCCTTACGATATAAGTGAAGCAACTAGAAATGAGATAAAAGCTATTAAAAATAGACTAGTTGAAATAAAGAATCAGAACAGTTAAAAATTGATAAAGTAAGCTTAAAACAGTAATAGTACATAAAAATATGCTTTTACTGCTTATTATAAAAACTGTGGGAGGAATAGTTATGGGATTTAAATCAGATATTGAAATTGCTCAAGAAGCAAAACCTCTAGATATTAGAGAAATAGGTAAAAAATTAGGTTTAACAGAGGACGACTTAGAGTTATATGGTAAGTACAAAGCTAAAGTAGATTATAATCTATTGAAAAAAGACAATGGTGGTAAAAAAGCTAAGTTAATATTAACTACAGCTATAAACCCTACTCCAGCAGGAGAAGGAAAAACAACTACTACTATAGGTGTTGCTGATGGATTAAATAAATTAGGAAAAAATGTACTTGTTGCATTAAGAGAACCTTCTTTGGGACCAGTATTTGGTATCAAAGGTGGTGCAGCAGGTGGTGGATATGCTCAAGTTGTACCAATGGAAGACATAAACTTACACTTTACTGGTGATTTCCATGCTATAGGTGCTGCTAACAACTTATTAGCTGCAATATTAGATAACCATATTCATCAAGGGAATGAATTAGGAATTGATAGTAGAACCATTACTTGGAGAAGATGCGTAGACATGAATGATAGACAATTAAGAAACGTAGTTGATGGATTAGGATCTAGAGCTGATGGTGTTGCAAGAGAGGATGGATTTGATATTACAGTTGCTTCAGAAGTAATGGCTGCTTTCTGTTTAGCAAGTGATATTATGGACTTAAAGGCTAGATTAGGAAGAATAGTTGTTGGTTATAACTTTGAAGGTCAACCAGTAACTTCTGAACAATTAAAAGCTAATGGAGCTATGGCTGCATTATTAAAAGATGCTTTAAAACCAAACTTAGTTCAAACTTTAGAGGGAACACCTGCTTTTGTACATGGAGGGCCATTTGCTAATATAGCTCATGGATGTAACTCTGTTATAGCTACAAGAATGGCTATGCACTTCGCAGACTACGTTGTTACTGAGGGAGGATTTGGTGCTGACCTTGGTGCTGAAAAATTCTTAGATATAAAATGTAGAATGGCTAACTTAAAACCAGATGCTGTTATAATAGTTGCTACAGTTAGAGCACTTAAATATAATGGTGGAGTTCCAAAAGATCAATTAAATAATGAAAACTTAGAAGCTCTAGAAGCTGGTATACCAAACTTATTAAAACACGTTGAAAATATAACTCAAGTTTATAAATTACCAGCAGTAGTTGCTATAAATGAATTCCCAACTGATACTCAAGCAGAAGTTGAATTAGTTAGAGCTAAATGTCAAGAATTAGGTGTTAACGTTGCTTTATCTCAAGTATGGGCTAAAGGTGGAGAAGGTGGAATTGAATTAGCTAAAGAAGTAGTAAGACTTTGTGATCAACCAAATGAATTCCAATTCTGCTATGAAGACGATTTAACATTAGTAGAAAAAATAGAAGCGATAGCTACTAAAATATATGGAGCTGATGGAGTTAACTTTACTCCTCAAGCTAAAAAGGAACTAACTAGATTAGAAGGTTTAGGATTTGGAAATATGCCAGTATGTATGGCTAAAACACAATATTCTTTAACTGATGATCTTAATGTATTAGGTAGACCTACTGGATTTAAAATTACAGTTAGACAAGTAACTGTTTCTGCAGGTGCAGGATTTGTTGTTGCTCTTACTGGAGAAATAATGAAGATGCCAGGACTTCCAAAACGCCCAGCTGCAGAAAGAATAGATGTTGATGAAAATGGAGTAATTTCAGGATTATTCTAGAATTATAAAATTGAAAATTAATCTTTAAACATATAAATATAAAGAAGTGGTGCACAATACTATTTTGTGCACTACCTTCTAACTAACCTTGAATAATTTAAGGAGGCATAAATCTTTATGGAAAAAATAGCGCAAAAAAGTTGTGTAGATTTTATTGAAGTATTAGCTTCTAAATCTGCTGTACCAGGAGGCGGAGGAGCCGCTGCACTTGCTGGAGCAATAGGGATGGCTCTAGGAAGTATGGTTTGTAATTTAACTACTGGAAAGAAAAAGTATGCTCAGTATGAAGAAACTATTCAAGAAATACTAGCTAAAGCAGCAAAGTTAGAAGAAGAACTTTTATCTATGATAGATAAAGATGCAGAAGGATTTTATCCATTATCAAAAGCATATGGTCTTCCAACTTCTACTGAAGAAGAAAAGCAATATAAATCTGAAACAATGGAAAAATGTTTAAAAGTTGCATGTGAAGTACCTATGAATATAGTAAGATTATGCTTCGACTCTATAAAACTACATGAAGAACTTGTTGATAAAGGCTCTAAGCTTGCTATAAGTGACGTGGGATGCGGAGTTCAATGTTTAAGAGCTGCTATATTATCAGGTCAATTGAATGTAATAATTAATGTTAATTCAATGAAAGACAGAGAATATGCAGGGAAAATAGAAACAGAATGTAATCAATTAGTACAAGATGGTGTTAAAATTTGTGATGAAGTATATCAAAAAGTATTAATTGCTTTAGGATAAGAATTTTCAGGTTAAACTAATAACATAAAAATATATTATAGCTTCAGAATTATAATATATTTTTATACAAAACTATTTATATAAAAGCGAAAATAATAAGATAAGTATATAATTTAATTAAGGACAAACGGAAAACAATCTTAATAAATGTGGGAGGAAAAGTAGAGTGGGAGAGATAATTAAAGGTAAGCCAGTTGGAGATGCACTTAGCGAAGTGTTAAAAGGTGAGTGTGAAGCCTTGGTTAAAGATGGTATACAACCTAAATTAGCTATTTTAAGAGTTGGTGCTAAGCCTAATGACCTTTCATATGAAAAGGGCGCTCTTAAAAAATGTGAAACAATAGGAATTACAGCAGAAGTTACTGAGTTACCAGATGGAACAACTCAAGAAAAATATATAGAAGTATTAGAAAAGTTAAATAAGGATGCTTCAGTGCACGGGATATTAACTTTTAGACCATTACCAGAAGGTATAGATGAAGAAGTAATAAAAAATGTTATAGCACCAGAAAAGGATGTTGATTGCTTTAGTCCAATGAATACAGCAAAACTTATGGAAGGAGACAAGACTGGATTCCCTCCATGTACTCCAACAGCAGTGGTTGAAATATTAAAACATTATAATGTATCGCTAAAAGGGGCTAATGTAGTTGTTCTAGGTAGATCAATGGTAGTTGGTAAACCAGTATCAATGTTATTACTAGGTGAAAATGCTACAGTTACAATTTGTCATTCAAAAACTAAAGATTTACCAAAAGTTTGTGCTAATGCAGATGTTTTAGTTGCAGGTGTTGGTAGAGCGAGAATGGTTAAAGCTGAGTATGTTAAAGAAGGTGCAGTTGTAATAGATGTTGGTATAAATGCTAAACCTGAAGGTGGAGGAATTTGCGGAGATGTTGATACTGATGATGTTGTAGGAAAAGCATCAATGGTAACTCCAGTTCCAGCGGGTGTTGGTTCAGTAACAACTTCTATACTTGCTAAACATGTGATAAAAGCATGTAAACAACAAAACAACAAGTAATTAGACACAAATGTATTTGAAATAGAAAACTTTGGGGGGAAAATATCTATGGTAATATCTGATAGAAAACCAATGGCTGAAATATTAGGATTTTTAAAAGATGCTAAAAAGGTTATATTAGTAGGATGTAACCAATGTGCAGCTGCTAGTAAAACTGGTGGTGAACCTGAAATACAAGAAATGAGAGCTTTATTAGAAGCTGAAGGAAAAGAAGTATTGGGATGTCTTCTTCCAGATACAGCTTGTAACTTGTTACTAGGTAAGAAAGAATTCAAATCATTAAAAGATGAGTTAAAAGATGCTGATGCAATATTATCATTAGCATGTGGAGATGGAACTCAAACTATTGTAAAAAATACTAAAAAACAAAATATTCCTGTTTACCCAGCTAATAACACTTTATTTATAGGTGAAGTTGAAAGAGTTGGTCAATTTGAAGAAGCATGTAAGGCATGTGGAGAATGTGAACTTGGTTGGACTGGAGGAATTTGTCCAGTTACTATGTGTGCTAAAGGCCTAATAAATGGTGCATGTGGCGGAGCTAAAAATGGTAAATGTGAAGTTGATCCAGACAATGATTGTGCATGGGTAAAAATCTATGAAAGACTTAAGGATTTAAATCAACTAGATAACTTATTAGAAGTAAGAGCTCCAAAAGATTATTCTAAACAATTAAATCCAAGAAGACACAACGCAAATAGAAAAGCTGAAGCTGAAGCTTAAAAGTTAGGTAAATAAAGGGGGATTATTTTCATGAGTAAGTTACAAGAAGCATTTGAAAGAGGAGAATTCGCTGTAACTGCAGAGATGGCACCACCAAAAGGTACGGACCTTTCTCACTTACTAGAATGTGCTAAATTATGTGTAGGAAGAGTTCATGCTGCAAACGTAACAGATTTCCAATCTGCTGTAATGAGAGCAACTTCTCTAGCTACATGTAAATTGTTAAAAGATATAGGATTAGAGCCAGTAATACAAATGACTGGTAGAGATAGAAATAGAATCGCAATAGAAGGTGAAATGCTTTCTGCTGGTGTATTAGGTATAGACAACTTATTAGCTTTAACAGGTGACCATACAAGTGTAGGTGACCATCCACAGGCTAAACCAGTGTTTGATTTAGATTCTGTAGGTATATTAAAAACAGCTTCTACTTTAAATGCAGGTACAGATAGTGTGGGACTTGAATTACAAGGAAAAACAAACTTCTACTTAGGAGCTTGTGTTACACCTGAATATGATCCAATAGAAGTACAATTATTAAAAATGCAGAAGAAAATAAATGCTGGAGCTAAATTTTTCCAAACTCAAGCAGTTTATGATATAGAACATATGAGAAAATTTAGAGAACTTACTAAGGATATGGATTGTAAAATCATGGCTGGTATAGTTCCATTAAAATCACCTGGAATGGCTAAATTTATGACAGCAAATGTTCCTGGCATATTTGTTCCAGATGATCAAATAGAAAGATTAAAAGCAGCAGGTAAAGGCAATTATGTACAAGAAGGTATTAAGATGGCTGGTGAGTTCATTAAACAACTTAAAGAAGAAAATCTATGTGATGGAGTACATATAATGGCAATTGGTGCAGAAGAAAATGTTCCAAAAATATTAGACGAAGCAGGGTTATAAAAATTTTATTTTAAGTTAAATGGGGGATTGAACATGAAAGTTGCAGTAGTTGGTGGTGGCCCAGGAGGATATGTAGCAGCTTTAAAAGCAGCTATGCTTGGTGCTGAAGTAACAGTAATAGAAAAAAGTAGACTAGGAGGAACTTGCTTAAATGTAGGATGTATACCTACTAAAGCATTATTAGCTTCTAGTGATGTATTAAGAACAGTTCAAGAAGCAAAATCTTTTGGAATAAATGTTGAAGGTGAAGTTAAACCTGATTTTCAAGCTATAGTAGCTAGAAAACAAAAAATAACAGATGAATTAGTTGCAGGAATCCAATTCCTTTTCGATAAAAGAGGAGTTAAAAAAATAGATGGATTTGGAAAACTAATTGACAAAAACACTATAGAAGTTACTAAGGATGATGGAAGTGTAGAGGAAGTTAAAGCTGATAAAATAATATTAGCTAACGGTTCTATACCTACAGTATTTCCGTTTATGCCATACAATGGTAAAAATGTTATAACTTCTGATGAGGTATTGAGTTTAGAAAAGCTACCAAAATCTATGGTTATAATAGGTGGTGGAGTTATAGGATCTGAAATAGGTCAATTCTATTCTTCACTAGGAACAAAAGTTACGATAGTAGAAGTTCTTCCACAAATATTAGGAAGAATGGATTCTGATGGTGCTAAAGCTCTTGCAAGACAATTCAAGAAAGACAAAATAAAAGTTATGTGTAACGTTGCAACTGATAGCTTTGAAGTTAGTGATGACATAGTTAAACTTAACTTAAATAACGGCAAATCTTTACAAGCAGAAGTAGTATTACTTTGTACAGGAAGAAAACCAAACTTGGCTAACTCTGGTGTAGCTGAAGCTGGTGTTAAAATGACTGATAGAGGATTCATTGAAGTAAATGAATACATGGAAACAAATCTTGAAGGTGTTTACGCTATAGGTGATATTATACCAGGAGCAATGCTTGCACACGTTGCATCTGCTGAAGGTATGGTAGCTGCAGAAAATGCAGTAAAAGGAAATGGCGAAACTGTTAATTATAAATCTATCCCAAGTTGTGTATATACAGAACCTGAAGTAGCAGGTGTAGGAAAAACTGAAGATGAATTAAAAGCTGAAGGTGTAGAATATCATGTTGGTAAATTTGATTTTAGAGGTTTAGGTAAAGCTAAAGCTATAGGAAAAATACAAGGATTTATCAAAATATTAGTTGATAAAGACGATGTAATAATAGGGGCAACTCTAGTAGGACCTCACTGTACAGACCTATTAACTGAATTATCTCTAGCAGTAGGTTTAGGTCTAAAAGCTAAAGATGTAGGAAGAGTAATACACGCACATCCAAGCTTATCAGAAGGTATTATGGAAGCATTACATGATATTCATGGAGAATGTGTTCACTCAGTACCATCATCTTTATAAGCTAAGTAATAGAGTAAAAGCTCTGCTTAGGCATATTAAGGGGGAAATCCTAAAATGAGTTATAACATAGCAGTAGCAGGAAAAGGTGGAACTGGCAAAACAAGTCTTACAGGGCTTTTGATAGATATATTATTGAAAGAAAATAAAAAACCGATTTTAGTAGTTGATGCTGATGCCAATGCTAACATTAATGAAGTATTAGGTGTTGAAGTTGATGAAACTATAGGTCAAATTAGAGAAGAAGCTAATATGACTGAAAAAAAAGGAAATTCATTTCCTGGAGGTATGACAAAAGCTCAATTTTTGCAATGGAAGTTAAATTCTATATTGGTAGAAGGAAACGGATATGACTTGTTAGTAATGGGTAGATCTGAAGGCGAAGGGTGTTATTGCTTCGTAAATGGAATACTAAGAGAACAAGTTAAACAGATTTCTGGTCAGTACAATTATGTTATTACTGATAATGAAGCAGGGATGGAACATCTAAGTAGGAAGACAACTAAACATATAGACACTTTATTATTAGTTAGCGATTGTTCAAGAAGAAGTATTCAAGCTGTTGCAAGAATTAGAGACTTAGCTAAGGAATTAAATTTAAGTGTTGGAAAAGTTTATCTTATAGTAAATAAAGCTCCAGAGGGCATATTAAGTAATGGTGTAAAAGAAGAAATTAATATGCATAATTTAGATCTTCTAGGTGTTGTACCTTTAGATGAATTAATATATAAATATGATTCAGATGGAATTCCATTAGTGAAATTACCAAAGGAATCAAAATCTAGATTAGCCATGGAGAGTATAGTGGCAAAATTAGAATTAAAATAGGCTTAAGGGGGAAAAAAATATGGCATTTAAAATGTCTGTTCAAAAGAGTTCTGGAAAAATAAGTGAAGTAGTAATAGGAACAGGAGAAAAAGCTATAACGCTAGGTGGAGAGAATGTATTACCATTCTATAGCTTTGATGGTGATACAGGTAATATTCAAAAAGTAGGGATTGAGATAAATGACGTATATCCAGAAACTTGGATTGATAGCTACAAAGAAATGTACAAAGATGTAGCAAATGACCCTGCTGCTTGGGCAAAATATGTTCAAGATAATTCAGAAGCAGATTTTATATGCTTAAGATTTGTTGGAGCAGATCCTAACGCTGATGATAAGTCTCCTGAAGAATGTGCAGAAGTAGCTAAAAAAGTTGCTGACGCAATAGACTTACCTTTAGTAGTTGCAGGATGTGGTGTTGCTGAAAAAGATGGTAAATTATTTGCTAAAGTTGCAGAAGCTTTAGAAGGCAAAAATGTTTTAATATTATCTGCAGTTGAAGATAACTACAAAGAAGTAGGTGCTGCGGCAGGATTGGCTTATGGTCAAAAAGTTGGAGCAGAATCAGCTGTTGATATAAACTTAGCTAAACAAATGAATGTTTTGCTAACTCAATTAGGTGTTAAACCTGAAAATATAGTTATGAACATTGGGTGTTCAGCTGTTGGATATGGATATGAGTATGTTGCATCTACAATAGATAGAATAAGACTTGCTGCTTTCAACCAAAATGATAAGCAATTACAAATACCAATAGTTACACCGGTTTCTTTTGAAGTTGGTCATGTTAAAGAGGCTATAGCTGATGAAGCAGATCAACCAGAATGGGGATGCAGTGAAAAGAGAAGTATAGCAATGGAAGTTTCTACAGCAACAGCTGTTTTAGTAGGCGGATCTGACGCTGTAATACTTCGTCATCCAGAATCAGTAAAAACTATAAAATCATTTATAAGCGAGTTAGCTTAATAATATTTGTAAGGTTAGGGGGATAAAATAATGGCACTAAAAGCTTTAGATATATTTAAATTAACACCAAAGAAAAACTGTAAAGAATGTGGATTTCCAACTTGTATGGCTTTCTCTATGAAGGTTGCTTCAGGAGCGGTTGAGGTTGAAAAATGTCCACATATGTCTGATGAATCAATACAAAAATTATCAGAGGCAACTGCACCTCCAATGAAAACTTTAAAAGTTGGAGCTGGAGAAAGTGAATATACTCTAGGTGGAGAAACTGTATTATTTAGACATGAAAAAACTTTAGTAAGTAAAAATAGATATGCTATAGCATTTTGCGATTGTATGACTGAAGAACAAGTAGATGCTAAAATAGCTAATATAAAAGCTGTAGAATATGAAAGAATCGGCGAAATAATGAAAGCTGAATTTGCTTGTGTTACTTACAGTGATAATAAAGAAAATTTCTTAAATATAATAAATAAATTAAAAGCAGAAACTAGTGTAGCTTTCATATTAAATGTAGATGATGCTGAAGTAGCTAAAGAAGCTGTTGCAGCACTTGCTGGATTAAAACCAGTAGTAGTTGGAGCAACTAAAGATAACTATGAAGCTATGATAGATGTAGTTAAAGGTGATAACTTAGCTCTAGGCCTAAAAGCTGCAAGCTTAGAAGAGTTATATGAAACAACAGAATTAGTTCAAAAAGCTGGATATAAAGAATTAATACTTGATGTAACAGGTGAAACTGTAAAAGATACATATGTTAATGCAGTTCAAGTAAGAAGAACAGCATTAAAAGAACAAGATAGAACTTTCGGATATCCATCTATAGTATTTGTAAGTAAATTAGCCAATGGAGATGAAATGATGGAAGTTGCATTATCATCTGCATTTACAGTTAAATACGGTTCTATAATAGTAATAGATGACATAAACTATGCAAAAGCATTACCACTATATGCTTTAAGACAAAATTTATTTACTGACCCTCAAAAACCAATGAGAGTTGAAACTAAAGTTTATCCAATAAATAACCCAGATGAGAACTCTCCAGTTTTAGTAACTGTTGACTTTGCATTAACTTACTTTGTTGTAACTGGTGAACTTGAAAGATCTAAAGTTCCTTGCTGGTTAGTAATACCAGATGCTGGTGGATATTCAGTTCTTACATCTTGGGCTGCTGGTAAATTTGGTGGTAGTGTAATAGGAAATTTTGTTAAAGAGTGTGGTATAGCTGATATGACTAAGAGCAGAGACTTAATCATACCAGGTAAAGTTGCTGTTATACAAGCAGACATACAAGATAACTTACCAGATTGGAATGTTATAGTTGGTACTCCAGAAGCTATGGAACTTCCAAAATTCTTAAAAGAGAGATATGGAAAATAGATAAAGTTTTATTTTATTAATAAAATTATATAAACATATAAAATCTAAGGGGGATAAAATTAATATGGAAAAATTTATGATTATAGGTGAAAGAATTCACTGTATAGCACCACCAATAAGAAAAGCTATAGCTGAAAGAAATCCAGAGCCAATAATAAAAAGAGCGATAGAGCAATTAGATGCAGGAGCTCATGTTATAGATTTTAACATAGGACCAGCTGAAAGAGATGGAGCAGAAATAATGGAGTGGGGAGTTAAATTACTTCAAAGTGAATTAAATAATGTTCCATTAGCTTTAGATACAGCAAACGTTGCAGCTTTAGAAGCTGGATTAAAAGTATATGATAGAACTCATGGAAAACCAATCATAAACTCTGCTGATGCTGGAGATAGAATGCATTTAATGGAAGTAGCTGGAGAATATGATGCAGCTATAATAGCATTATGTGCTAAGGAAGGTATACCATCAGACAATGAGCAACGTATGGGATATTGTACTGAGCTAATAGAAGCAGCTGCTATGGCTGGAATTGATCCAGAAACAGATGTATACTTTGACCCACTTTGCCTAGTTATAAAAGGAATGCAAGACAAACAAATGGATGTTATAGATGCGATAAGACAAATGACTGAAATGGGATTAAAAACTACTGGAGGATTATCAAACGTATCTAATGGTTGTCCAAAACACATAAGACCAATATTAGATAGTAATTGGTTAGCAATGGCTATGGCTAATGGATTCTCTTCTGCAATAGTTAACCCATTAGATGAGTTATTAATGCAAACTATAAAATCTTGCGACATAATAAGAAATGCAAACTTATATGCAGACTCTTTCTTAGAAGTAAAAGATTTAGCTTTTGATTATAAAGGATAATAAAAATTAGAATTTTAAATTAGAATTAGGTTTAAATGGCTAGGCATCAAAAACTAATGCTTAGCCTAAATATAAACATATAATTCATAAAAGGGGGAAGTAAAAAAGTGAATTTATATAACATAATCTACACAGGTGCAAACCAAGCATATGATGCAGCAAACGGAGCACTTACAGCTGCAATAGCAGAAAAAGGTAAAGAATGTCCGGTGGCATTTCCAGATACAGCATATTCTCTTCCATGTATATATGCTGCAACAGGCAAAAAAATGGCTACTTTAGCAGATTTAGAAGGTGCTTTAGCAATAGTAAAATCTTTAATAGTAGAAAAACCATTACTAGAAACAGCTTTAAATGCTGGTTTAGCTACAGCTTTAGCCGCTGAAATAGTTGAAGCAGTTAAATATGCTTTAAATCCAACTCCATATGAAGCTCCATGTGCAGGACACGTAGTTGACCCTATAATAAGATCTCTAGGTGTACCACTAGTTACTGGAGATATACCTGGTGTTGCAGTTGTTCTTGGTGAATGCCCAGATGCTGAAACATTAGCAAAAGTAGTTAAAGATTACCAATCTAAGGGTATAATGACTTTCTTAGTTGGAAAAGTTATAGATCAAGCTATAGAAGCTGGAGTAAAAATGAGTGTAGAACTTCGTGTTATACCTCTAGGATATGATGTAACAGCAGTTATACACGTTGTTTCTGTTGCTATAAGAGCTGCATTAATATTCGGTGCTGTTCCTCCAGGTGATTTAAACCAATTATTAGAATATACAGCTAAGAGAGTTCCTGCATTTGTTAATGCATTTGGACCACTTAGTGAATTAATAGTTGCTTGTGGTGCTGGAGCTATAGCTCTTGGATTCCCAGTTATAACTGACCAAGTAGTTACTGAAGTTCCTTGCAACTTATTAACTCAAAGAGATTATGATAAATTTGTTGCTACTTCATTAGAAGCTAGAAATATAAAAATAAAAGTTACTGAAATACCTATACCAGTTGGATTCGCTGCAGCTTTCGAAGGTGAAAGAATAAGAAAAGCTGAAATGGCTTACGAATTTGGTGGAAATAAAACTCCTGCTTGGGAATTAGTTATAGCTAAATCTATGGCAGAAATAGAAGACCACAAAATAGAAGTTATAGGTGAAAATATAGATCCAGATAAATTAGCAGAGGGAATTACTAGATTGCCACTTGCTATAGTAGTTAATGTAGCAGGTAAAGCAATGCAAGAAGATTTCGAACCAGTTCTTGAAAGAAGATTCCACTACTTTATGAACTATATAGAAGGATTAATGCATGTAGGCCAAAGGGATATGTCTTGGGTAAGAATATCTAAAGATGCTGTTGAAAAAGGATTCACTCTTGAGCATATAGGTGAAGTTATGTATGCTATGATGAAAGATGAATTTGAAGCTGTTGTTGATAAATGTGAAGTTACTATAATCACTGATGAAGCAATAGTTAATGAAAGAAAAGCTGAAGCTTTAGCTAAATATGAATCTAGAGATGATAGATTAGCATCACTTGTTGATGAAAGTGTTGAAGATTTCTATTCTTGTAACATGTGTCAATCATTCGCACCAGCTCACGTTTGTGTAGTTACTCCTGAAAGATTAGGACTTTGTGGAGCAGTTTCTTGGTTAGATGCAAAAGCTACTAAAGAACTTAACCCAACAGGACCTTGTCAACCAATAGCTAAAGGTGATTGTATAGATGAAAAGAAAGGTATTTGGGAATCAGTTAATGAAACTGTAAACGAAATATCTCAAGGTGCAGTTGAGAAAGTTACTCTTTACTCTATAATGGAAGATCCTATGACTTCTTGTGGATGCTTCGAATGTATATGTGGTATTATGCCAGAAGCTAATGGATTAGTTATAGTAAATAGAGAGTTCCCAGGAATAACTCCTGTTGGTATGACTTTCGGTGAACTTGCATCTATGACTGGTGGTGGAGTTCAAACTCCAGGATTCATGGGTCATGGTAGACATTTCATATCTTCAAAGAAATTTGCTTATACTGAAGGTGGACCAGAAAGAATAGTTTGGATGCCAAAAGAATTAAAAGATTTCGTAGCTGATAAATTAGATCAAACAGTTAAAGAAATGGTAGGAATAGAAAACTTCAGCGAAATGATTTGTGATGAAACAATAGCTGATGATTCTGAAGGAGTTTGTGCATTCCTTGAAGAAAAAGGACATCCAGCATTATCTATGGATCCAATAATGTAATTTAAATAAAAATATTAGGGGAGAAAAAATATATGAGTACAGTAGCAGGATTAAAATATTCTCCAAAACATACTTGGGTAAAAGTTGAAGGGGAATTTGCATTTATTGGAGTAAGTGACTTTGCTCAAGAACAATTAGGAGAAGTTTTATTTGTTGAAATGCCAGAAATAGATGATGAATTAACAAAAGATGAGTCTTTTGGTGTTATAGAATCATCAAAAGTGGCTTCTGATTTAATAGCTCCAGTTTCAGGAGTAGTAGTTGAAATAAATGAAGACAAATTAGAAGATGAACCTGAGTATGTGAATGAAGCTCCTTACGATGCTTGGATATGTAAAGTAAAAATGTCAGATACATCTGAATTAGATACTTTATTAAGTGGAGAAGATTACGAAAAAGGTTTAGAATAAGAATTAGATAGATAATTTGAACTAAAAAGAAAGCATAGTAAATTTAATAGAATTAAGTTTACTATGCTTTTTTAAGTATATTGAGTTAAAATAATAATAAAAGGGTATTTTATACATATTTTAGTAATATATAAGGTTGAGTGATTATTAAAATTAATTTATTGGGGTGAGGTAGAATGGCTAAAGTTTTTTTTAAATCACATAACAAGGAAGTAGAATGTGGACTTGGAGAAAAATTACTGGATGTAGCAAGAAAAGCAGATATTTTTATAGATGCGCCTTGTAATGGATCTCAATCATGTGGAAAGTGTAAAGTAAAGTTATTAGAGGGGAAATGTGATACAGAAAAGACAGTACATATTAGTGATGAAGAATATGAACAAGGATATATTTTAGCTTGTGCAACTGAAGTAACAGAAGATATTGTTGTAGATGTTCCATCTAAACTTTCATCTTCTATGCATGGCATGAAAATTGAGGGTACAGGGAAAAAAGTAGATAAGAAATTATTTGATAGAGCGAGAGGTATAATAGAAGAAAATGAATTTTCTTATAGTACTAATGTGGAGAAAAAATACATTGAATTAGATGAACCTTCATTAGATGACAATATAAGCGATGTGGACAGATTAGATAGACAAGTAAGACAAGATTTGGGTATTGATGGAATAGATTTTAGGTTAGATATATTAAAAAAACTGCCATTAGTATTAAGAGAAGATAATTTTAAAATAACTTTAACTTATGTTAAAAAGAAAAATAAGGTTACAATATTAAATGTAGAACCAGGAAATAAAGAAGGGGAACTATATGGACTAGCTATAGATATAGGTACAACATCTGTAGTTGTTTGCTTAGTAAATTTAATTACTAATGAAGTTGTGGAAAAAGCATCTTCAGGAAATGCACAAATAAAATATGGTGCTGATGTAATTAATAGAATTGTATTTGCTGTTAGAAAAAACAATTTAGAAATTATGAGAAAAGCAATTATAGAGGATACTTTAAATCCATTAATTGAATCTCTGTACACAAGTGCAGGCATAAATAAAAATAACGTAGTAAGAGTTGTATTATCTGGAAATACAACAATGTCTACGCTTTTCTTAGGCATATATCCTGACTATTTAAGATTAGAGCCATATATTCCACCATACTTAAAATCACCAAACTTAATGGGTGAAGATGTAGGATTAAATGTTAATAAAAGTGCTTTAATATACTTAGCTCCAAACGTGGCAAGTTATGTAGGTGGAGATATAACTTCAGGTGTATTATCAGCAGGAATATGGGCTAGCGAAGAAAATACATTATTCATAGACCTTGGTACTAATGGAGAAATTGTATTTGGAAATAAAGATTTTATGATGTGTTGTGCATGCTCAGCAGGACCAGCCTTTGAAGGTGGAGGAATTAGTTGTGGTATGAGAGCATCAGATGGAGCAGTAGAAAAAGTTAGTATAGACGAAAATACTTTAGAACCTGAATTAACAATAATAGGCGAATGTACACCTATAGGAATTTGTGGTTCAGGTATAATAGATTTAATATGTCAGATGCTACTTAAAGGCATAATTGACAGAAGAGGAAAAATAAAAAGAGAGTTAGATAATAAAAGAGTCAGATTTAATGAACATGATATAGGTGAATATATCTTAGCATTTAAAGAAGACTACGAAGGTTTGGAAAATGATTTGTTTATTAATGAGGTAGATATTGATAATTTTATCAGAACAAAAGGTGCTATATATTCAGGAGCATCAGTGCTTGTAGAAAGTTTGGGCATGGATTTTGAAGTGGTTGATAATGTTTATATAGCAGGAGGAATAGGAAATAACCTTGATATTGAAAACTCAATCTTAATAGGTTTGCTTCCAGATATAGAAAGAAGTAAGTTTAAGTATATAGGAAATAGTTCATTAGTTGGATCATATTTAAGCTTAATAAGTTCAAATGCAAGACACAAACTAGAAGAAATTGCATCTCAAATGACATATGTAGAGTTAAGTGTATATCCTACATATATGGATGAATTTGTGTCAGCGTGCTTTTTGCCACATACTAATATAGATCAGTTCCCAACAGTAAAAGAAATTTTAGAATGAAAATAATAATTTATAACAGATAAAAAAGCTATGGAATCAAGTAAAACTGCGTAATTCATAGCTTTTTTATAATGTTAAATAAATTATATGTGTCGTATTTTGTATAAAAATAAAAAAATGTAGTATTATGTATAATATTTAATATTCTGCAAATGTTTTACATTATTTACATATAAAGTAATAAATGTTATATTATTATTGAATAAAGCACAAGAAGTGCTAAATATTTATCAGAAGATTAATATGAGAAAAAAGCTAAGAAAAGATTTAATGCTACATAATAACAGCATAAACACAGTAATTAAGACCATGAAGGTTTTATATGTCTTTATTGACATATACAATCTCATGGTCTTTTATATTTAATAAACATAAGAAGAGTAATTTTAGGGGGAAAATTTTATGGCAAAAAGTAAAAGTTTAAAAAGAGTTCTAGCAGTAATATCAGTAATAAGTTTAACATTAGGTGCTGTTGGGTGTTCATCTAATAATAAAAAGACAGAAACACCAGAAACTAAAGTTGAATCAAGCAACTTTGAAAAAGTAGAGTATACATATTCTGATGGAGCAAAAGATTACGATGTAAAAGTAGAAACTCCAAGACAAAAAGCTGTAACTTTATCACAATTTATGACAGAGATGTTACTTGCATTAGATTTAGGAGATAGAATGATAGGAACAGCACTTTTAGATAACCCAATACTTCCAGAATTTAAGGAAGCTTATGAAAAGATACCACAACTTAAAATAGGTGAGGGGCATTCTGTAGCAAAAGAAGGATTTATGGCTACAGGAGCAGATTTTGTTAGTGGTTGGGACTCATCAATAAGCGAGCAAACAACAGGGTCTCCACAGGAACTTATTGAAAAGGATATAGCACCATTTATGGCTAAATCCTATTCTGCAGATGCTACAGTAGAGACTGTTTATGAAGATTTTGAACTACTTGGAAAAATATTTGGTGTTCAAGATAAATCAACAGAAGTAATAAATAAAATGAAAAATGATATAAAATCAGTAACTGATAAATTAGGAAATATAAAAGATGAAGATAGAGTAAAAATGATGGTATATGATTCAGGAGAAAAAGACGCCATGGTAGTTGGATCAGGTCTTGCTAATAATTTAATTGAGTTAGCAGGTGGAAGTAATATATTTGGAAAAGATGCAGAAAAACCATATATAAATGTTTCTTTTGAGAGTATAGTATCACAAAACCCAGAAGTAATATTAGTAACTGATTTTATGGCTGGAGAACCAGTTAAAGACAAAATTGAGTTTTTAAAATCTCATCCAGCATTAAAAGATGTATCAGCTATAAAAAATAATAAGATATATGTTGTAGGATTAGCAGATTTATCTCCAGGTATCAGAAATCCTAAGTTAATAGAAGAAATGTATGGATATTTTCATGGAGAAAATAAATAATGGAAATATCAATAAAACAAAATAAAAGCCTTTCTAATAAGAAAGGTTTCTTGTTTTGGATACTGTTGTTAACAGTCATATTAGCAGCAACAGTAGTTATTGCTATTGCTGTGGGTAGTACATACATAGAACCTGGAGAAGTATACAAAGTACTACTGAATAAGTTAACAAAAGGAAATTTATTTGGTGACGTGGGAACTGTTATGACGCAAAATATAATATGGGAAATTAGATTTCCTAGAGTATTATTAGGAGCCATATGTGGAGCTGGATTGGCCCTTTGTGGTGTTATGATGCAATGTGTGACAAAAAACCCAATAGCAGAGCCATATATATTAGGAATATCGTCAGGTGCATCTTGTGGAGCCGTTGGAGTAATTGTTCTTGGAGGAATATCAGCAATAGGAATTAACAGTGTTAGTGCAGGTGCATTTGTTGGATCTATAATATCAGGAGTATTGGTATTTGCAATAGGAACTAAAATGGGAAAGACAACATCAACAACAAGACTTGTGCTTACAGGAATGGCCATATCAACAATATTTTCAGCATTAACTAATTTACTTATATATTCAGCAGAAAATTCCAATCAAGCTAAAAATGCGTTGTTTTGGACTGTTGGTAGTTTAGGTGGAGCAAAATGGGAGGTATTATTACTTCCTTTTATCATATTAGTTATAGTGATGATAATAGTGTTTATAATGTCAAAATCTTTAGATATACTGCTTTTAGGAGATGATAATGCTATAGTTTTGGGTATAAATGTGAAGTTTATAAAATCTACCATATTAATTTTAGCCACATTATTGACATCATCTTTAGTTGCAATAACAGGTGCAATTGGATTTATAGGCCTTGTAGTACCACATGTGTGTAGAACTATTGGAGGAAATGATCATAAAAAGTTAATAGTACTTTCTTCTTTAGTAGGGTCAATATTTTTAATAATATCAGATGTATTTGCAAGAGGGCTTTTCCCACCAATAGAAATACCTATAGGAATAATAACAGCATTAGTTGGCGGTCCATTCTTCTTATATTTAATTTCTAACAGAAATTATGACTTTGGAGGAAAAGAATAATGCAAAAAATTCAAGTGAAAAATTTAAGATTTAGTATAGATAATAAAGAAATATTGAAAGATATATCCTTTGATGTTCCTAAAGGAAGTTTTGTAGGTATTATAGGGCCAAATGGTTCAGGAAAATCTACTTTATTAAAAAATATATATAGATTATACAAACCTTCAAGTGGGAAGATAATTTTGGATAATAAAGACTTATTTACAATGAAAGATAAAGAATGTGCAAAAGAAATAGCTGTATTAGCCCAGGAAAGTAATTCCCAGTTTGACTTCACTGTGGAGCAAATAGTAAAAATGGGGAGATATCCTTATAAATCGGTTTTTGAAGATTACTCTAAGGATGATCTAAAAATGGTATCAGAAATGTTAAAAAAAGTAGGTTTAGATGATTATAGTCATAGAAGTTTTTCAAACTTGTCAGGGGGAGAAAAACAAAGAGCTTTAATTGCAAGGGCATTAGTACAAAATACAGATTTTTTAATATTAGACGAACCAACAAATCATTTAGATATAGGGTATCAAATACAGTTAATGGATTTGGTAAAAAGTATGAAAATAACAACATTATCGGCAATACATGATATGAATATAGCATCTATGTATTGTGATTATTTAATAGTTATGAAAGATGGGAAAATAAAAAAATTTGGAAATGTGGAAGAAGTAATAACAGCCCAAACATTAAAAGAAATATTTGGAGTAAATGCTTATGTAGGTAAAAATCCAATTAACAAAAAACTACAAGTGTCTTTTATGCATACTCATGAGCATATAAATGGGGTAGGTAATAATCATATACATGAAGATGGATTTACAGGATTACATTCTCATGAAGAAAATCAAATATATGTCTAATTTAGTAAAATACAATAGGAAAACAAGGATTTTTTGCAATACTTTTTATTGTAGAAAATAAATTGTACTTAAGTGTTTGACTTGCAAATAATATGAGTATATACTTATATTAATAGAAAAATTTGTAAGTGAAATCATGAAGGTTTCTTATGGTATTGTAATGCCTTTAGAAATCTTTTTTTGATTAGATTTATATAGTTAAGGGGGATTTTTATATGTGTGAATCATCTGCATTTGTGTTAGGAAAAGATAATCAATTAGAAAAAGTAATGGAAAATGTGGTAAACGTAGATCCAGCTGAAGGAAAGGTTTACTTAACAGATTTGTTGGGAGAACAAAAAATAGTTGATGGTTTTATTAAAGAAATAAGATTAATGGACCACAAAATAATTTTAGCAGAAAAATAAAAATCAAATTAGAGGTAGGTCAAATATGATAATTGCAGTAATAGACGGAATGGGTGGCGGTATAGGAGCTCAAGTAGTTAGTGCGTTAAGAGAAGAACTACCATCGTATATGGAAATATATGCATTAGGTACAAATTCAATAGCTACAAGTGCCATGATGAAGGCCCATGCAAATAAAGGTGCAACAGGAGAAAATGCCATAGTAGTATCTTCAAAAAAAGCCAATATAATTGTTTCGCCTATTTCGATTGTAATGCCCAATACCATGATGGGAGAAGTAACAAGTACCATAAGTGAGGCCGTATGTGATAGCGAAGCGTTTAAAATATTATTACCAATAATGCCAGAAAATTTTGAAGTAATAGGTATAGAAGGCAAACCATTATCATTATTAATTAAAGATACGATTAAAATAATAAAAAGAGAATTTAATATAAAATAAGGGGGAGTTTAAAATGTTTAATAAAAATGTAGCTTTATATCATGAAGGTCATCATCATGAGCACGATCATGTACATGCTGAATGTGGTTGTGGAGGAAACTGTCATAATCACGAGGAAGAAGTAAGTAAAGATGAAAAAACTTTAAACATTTTATTAGTACACTGGGTTAACCATAACCAATCTCATGAAGAAGGTTTTAGAGAATGGGTAAACAAAGCAAAAGAAATGGGTAAAGAAGAAACTGCTGAGTATATAGAAAAAGCAATCGTATGTATGCAACAAGCTAATGAGATGTTATTAGAAGCTAAAAAAAATATGTAGTTATTTAAGATAAAAAGCAAAGAATATGAAAATTTTCTTTGCTTTTGTTAATAATAAAATTAAATATTGAGAACAAATTATATTTAATAAATACTAATAGTTGACAAAAAGGTTTTCATATAATATAATGAAATAGTATTGGAGAAGTACTCAAGTGGCTCAAGAGGATCCCCTGCTAAGGGATTAGGCTGGATTAAACCGGTGCGAGGGTTCGAATCCCTCCTTCTCCGCCAATTAAAAGACTATGGAAGTTGTTCCATAGTCTTTTTTATTATAGTTAAATTATTGATTTATATATTTTTCCTCATAAATATCCACTAGTTAATACTTTTTATATAATATATGAAATAATATGTAAAAAACTATTCCTCTAATACATTTAATTTTTTAGCAACAATACCGGTTGTGCTAGCTTGGACTAACAGTGTTATAACTATACACATAAATACTGTAGATGATATAATTTCATATCCAGGGACTTTGTTTGAGACCACAATTCCTGATAGTGCAGCAGGTATAACACCAGTTTCTCTAACCCACATCATAAATAATTTTTCATTTTTACTCCATTTAGCTTTTACGTCAAGTGATGTACAAATTATAACAACAATAGGACGAGATATAAATATTAAAATTAATGCTATTAAAAAAGCTTTCCAGCCGTATTTAACTAATGAATTTAAGTCTAAATGAGTACCAAGAACTATAAATATAGCCATTCTTGCAATTGTTGAAATTGTCTCTCTAAAGTGGACACCTTCTATATATATATCATCTTCTATCCATAAATTAAAAAGTTTTTTATTGCCTGTTACTAAACCTGCTATAAAAACAGACATATAACCACTACCACCTAATCTTTCAGATATTTCATAGGCAAAGACTACTACTGCCAATGACATTATTGCTTCATATTTACCAAAAATACCGTAAATTTTTGTAGATGCTAATGCTGTTCCAATAAGCGCCACGCCAGTTCCTACAAGTAATCCGATTGTAATCATAAATACTAGTTGCAAACTAGTTTCCAGTAAACTAGATTTTTGAGATAAAGTTATACTTGCTAAAATTGAAGTAAAAAGTATAGCCCCAAATGCATCGTTAAATGCAGATTCACTAATAATAGTTTGTTTTAGTGTATTTTGAATTTTTACTTGCTTAAATACGGGTATCAAGCTAGCTGGGTCTGTTGAAGCTACTATAGCACCTAGCAAAATACTGGTTTGAAGAGGTAAATTTAATATAGCATTTGAACTTACTCCAATTATTGCAGCAGTTAAAAATACACCAAAAGAAGATAATAACAAAACGGTTATCTTTACTTTATTTAAAACCTTAAGTTTAATTTCGCTACCACCTTCATATAGAATAAAAGCAGAGCCAAATGTTAATATAAACTCATTTGCCACAGGAAATGAATTAATATTTACCAAATTAAAAAAAGTTGGTCCAAAAGCAACTCCAAATAATAAATATATAACCACATCGGGGATTTTTAATTTTTCTCCTATATAAGCACCAATTATGCCTAGTACAGATATTGATGCCATAACGAGTAATAGCTCATTAGAACTAACTGCAGAAATATTCTCGGTCATGATGATTTTCCTTTCTAAGATGATTTTGTTAAATTTATTATTTGCAAAAACATATATTCTATTATGCTATATTAAATTAACGTATATAAGATTCTTGTCAATTGGTTGTAATTTTAATGAAATATGTTTAAAATTAGATTTGAAAGGAGATATTATGGATACAAAGAAAGACAGAGTATATAATATGTTAAAACGACTTGAAAATCTAAAATACAGATTAATTATGGATTCTTTATTAATAGGTATTATAGTGGGATTAGTAATTGTAATACACAGAATACTATTATTGAAAGCAAGCCCCCTGTTTATAAATTTATACAATAAAGCTACAGAAAATATAATACTAATACCTATTGTATTTTTAATTTTAATTTTTTTAGGATTTATAGTTGGTAAAATGGTAAAAAAAGAGTCTATGATAAGCGGTAGTGGTATTCCTCAAGTTGAGGGAATATTAACTAGAAACTTAAAACAAAATTGGTTTAAGGTATTGGTTTATAAGTTTATAGGCGGGTTAATTTGTTTAGGAGCAGGACTTTCTCTTGGAAGAGAAGGACCATCGGTACAAATGGGAGCTTGTATTGGTGAGGGAATTTCTGAGAAAAGTAAAAAATTAGAAAATGAAAAGAAGTATTTAATAACAAGTGGAGCAAGTGCAGGCCTTTCTGCAGCATTTAATGCACCCATATCAGGTGTAATGTTTTCTTTGGAGGAAACTCACAAAAATTTTTCACCATTAGTACTATTATCAGCAATGATAGCATCTTTAACTGCTGATTTTATTTCAAAAAATTTCTTTGGTATGGCACCGTCCCTACATTTTTCAAAATTAAATTCTCTACCTTTAAAATATTATTGGGGCTTGATAATCCTTGGTATAATTATAGGTGTTAGTGGAGTTATATTCAGTAGTGGTCTTTTAAAAACTCAGGATCTATATAAAAAATTAAACACATCTGTAGAGATAAAATGTATTATTCCTTTTGTAATGACAGGAATAATAGGAATGTTATGTCCTATAGTTTTAGGTGGAGGCCATGATTTAATCATGACCTTAAAAGAAAGTCAATTTACTTTAATATTTTTATTTTCATTAATAATTATAAAATTCCTATTTACATTTATTAGTTTTGGATCTGGAGTTCCAGGAGGAATATTCTTCCCACTACTAGTTTTAGGAGCCTTAGTAGGTAATTTTGTAGGACTTATATATGTTAAATATTTAGGAATACCAGATGTTTATTTAGTAAACTTTATTGTTCTTGCTATGGCAGGTCATTTTGCATCAATAGTAAAAGCACCTATCACGGCCATATTGTTAATTTCTGAAATGACAGGTTCATTAAATCATTTGTTAGCCTTAGCTGTAGTTGTAATAGTTTCTCAATTAACTTCAGATATTTTAAATTCTGAGCCAATTTATGAAAGTTTACTTAGTAGAATCTTAGCTAAAGGAACTAATAAGTATGAAGGTAGAGCAGGAAAGAAAACATTAATAGAAATAGTAGTACACATATATAGTGATCTAGATAATAAAGAAATAAAAGATATACAATGGCCTGAAAATTGTTTAGTTGTATCAATACACAGAGGTGAAAAAGAAATTTTGCCTAGGGGAGATACAAAAATTTATGCAGGGGACTTATTAGTAGTAATGACAAATGAAGAGAGTGCTTCATGTATGATAGAAGATATATCAGAAATGGCATCTACTGTTTAATAAATAATTAAAAATTAGAATTAAGGAGTGAATTAGTGAATACTTTAACATTGACTAAATCACTCCTTTTTGAATTTTAATATAGTATGCTATAATTGACTGCAAATAACGGATAATCGTAAATTGAAAGGGAGAATAGTTGTGAATAAAAATATAAAATTACTTATAGTACTAAGTATTCCAATAATATTAGCATTATCTCAATGGGGACTAAGCTTTTCTACAGTATTTGTAATTGTATCAATGATACTTATATACTTATTAATAAGTGCTAAAAATATTGATTATAAAAATAAATATACAAAAATAATATACAAAATTTATAAAACAGTAATGATATTATTTATAACATCGTTTATTTTATTGCAAAGTGCAATCATCATAAATATGCACAAAGCCAAGGATGTAAATTCTACAAATAGTATGGACACGATGATAGTTTTAGGAGCTAAAGTAAATAAAGAAGGAGTGTCTAAGACTCTAAAGCAAAGGTTAGACAAAGCAATTGAGTACTACAATGAAAATAAACATTTAAATATAATTGTATCTGGTGGCCAAGGTAAGGACGAAGTGATGAGCGAAGCATGGGCAATGAAAAATTATCTTGTAAAAAATGGAGTAAATAAAAACAATATAATATTAGAAAATAAAGCAACTACAACTTTAGAAAATATAATGTTTAGCAAAGAGATAATGGAAGATTTAAAATTAGAAAATAAAGCTTTAATCGTTACTAGTGATTATCATTTATTTAGGGGAAGATTTATAGCTAGCATGCTAGGAATTGATAATGAAGGTCTATGTTCCACAAGCAGTTTATCAAGTCGGATATATTACATGATAAGGGAGTACCCAACAAGTATTATAGACTTTTATAGAAGTATAAAAGAGAAATAATCAGTCAATTAGGCAAATCAATTATTTTATGATTTAGAATTAATGCACCAATCAAATTGAACATAAATACAAAATATGGTAAAATTAATTTTGGATTTTACGAAAATTTAACAAAATAAAATAAAGGACTATTATGAAGAGGGGATTCTTATAGTCGCAAAAGGGGGCATATATATGATTTTTAATATAGCCATTTGTGATGATAAAGCAATACATAGGAACATACTAAGGGATTATCTGGGGAAAGTATTTTTTAGTGAGTCCTATGAAGTGGTAGAGTTCAGTGGTGGTGAAGAGTTATTAAAAAAATATCCTAAGAAATTAGATATACTTTTATTAGATATTAAAATGACAGGTATGAATGGTATTGAAACTGCTAAAAAAATAAGGTTATTTGATAGTAATGTAATGATAATTTTTACCACATCTTTTTGGGATTTTATACAAGAGGGGTATGAAGTAAGGGCATTTAGATATTTATTGAAACCAATAAATTATAAGGACTTTTCGAAGCATTTAATTCAGTGTAAAAATGATATTGTGAACAATAATGAAAAATATATAACAATAAAAGAAAAAGATGAACGAAAAACAGTTATTATTCCTATAAATTCTATATTATATGCAGAGACAGAATCTGGTTTTACATTAATACATACAGATAATAAAATATATAAAACAAGATCTAGTATTAAAAAAATTGAAAAAGAGTTAAAAGAAAATTTATTTTACAGGTGTCATAGGGCCTATTTAATAAATATAAGTAAAGTAAACTCTATTGCTCAAAACTCAGTTTTTATAAAAAACAATGAAATACTGGTTAGTAGAGATAAAATGAAAGATTTAAAAATAAAAATCACAGATGTATTAGGAAGCTTAATATGATGGATATAAGCAATTCCTTTTATAATACATTAAGCTTTACTACTGGATTATCATATTTAATTTTATTTAAATCAATATTGGATAATTTTAATTGTAAAAAGTTTAATGAACGTATTAATTATATAATTATTATTTTTATTGCTATTTTTATACTTGTATTTGAGTTTGAGAATGAAATAATATTTATACTTATTTGTACTATTTTTTATAAAATTAACTATGAACAAAGTATTTTAAAGTGTTTTTTAATTAGTTTGATATATTGGTTTCTTGTATATATACCTATTGAAAATATTAGCTTATATTTGGCTTTTAATATAAATTACAATGATTTAACTGAATATTTTTATACAGATTCACTAATTGTTGAAATTGAATGTATGATAATTGAAAATATATTTATGATAGTTATAGGCAAAATATTCAATCAAATGATAAAATTGAAAAACATTAAAAATACATGTAAAAAAGTAACATACATTGTTATATGCACTCCTATAATAATAAATATATTAATATTAATAATCGTATTTAGAATAATAGCAATAGATAAACTTTTAATAAAATATTGTATTGTAATTTTGATAGCTATAACGATTTCAACATTAATTTACAATGTTTGTACTTTTTATATAATCAGAAAAAGCATAGATAGTTATAAATTAGATTATGAGAATAAGATTATTAAAGACAATGTACTTAAAGAATATAATTATTATTTAGATATAAATAAAGAAAAAAATAAAGTGAGATCTCTATACCATGATATGAAAAATCATATTATTTGTATAAGACACTTGTGTGAAGAAAAAGATAGAAACAAAGTATTAGAGTATATAGATAGCCTGGAAGGTAATATAGGAAATTATAATAAGTTAAATGAAGAATCATACACAGGTAACATGATATTAGACTCAATTTTGAGAGTTAAAAAATCAATATGTATGGAAAAAAACATTGATTTTCTTGTTGATATGGATTTTTCTAAGAGTGATTTTATTGATATGGTGGACGTATGCACTATATTTTCCAACTTAATAGATAATGCAATTGAAGCTTGTGATAAAGTAAATTCTTATAATATATCTAAGAAAATAATTTTAAAAAGTAAATATATAGATGAGTTTTGTATTATTTTAATTGAAAATACTAAAACAAACGAAATTAAGCAAGAAAAGAATTTATTTTTAACTAATAAAAAAAATTCATATATGCATGGAATAGGTTTTAATAATGTAAGAAGTACAGTTGAAAAATATTTTGGAGAATTAATTGTTAGTCATTCTGAAAATATATTTACTGTTAAGATTATGATTCCTTATCATGATATATAAATCTAGGTGAATTTTTGCATAGTATGATTAATTTTAATTTAATATATTAAAATTGTATGACAAAGTGATAAACACTGTATATGTTTATCACTTTGCTTTTTATTATTTCACATTTTGTGTGCTTTTATTTTGATGTAGAATAAAACTCATTAAAACATTAATTATAAGAACATCAAAGAAACAATATGTTGTTGAAATTATTTTAAATAATAATATAAAAATTGAAATGACTCCTATCACTTGACAGGGGGCAGTTCAAAATTAAGTAGAGATATTTTTTATATTTATTAATTTCATAAATGAAATTTGAAATAGAAAAAATCATAATGATTATTAAATTAATTTGTCAGCAAGGTTTTTATGTTGACTAAATCCTGTAAGATTGTTGAATACTTCTTGTAGAGATTTTTGTGTAAATCTAACTTCATACTGTTATGTATAATTTGTAATAAGCCATTTTTTTAAGATAAAAAATATAACTATGCCTCCTAATATTGTTGATATTACATCAAAAAAATCAAAGGTCATATTTGAAAATAATTGTTCTAATTCATATACTAAAATACCTAGCATAGAGAAAAAAACTATGTTCTTAATTTTTTTAATAGTAATGTTTTCTCTTTGAGAAATTTTAAAAGCAATGATAACACATGATATAAACATTACAAAAAAAAGTTAGGAGAACAATCAGCTATTCCTAAATCAGAAAGATTATTTTTATAAATAAAAGGTCTATAACAAAATTTGAAAAGCAATCCCAATATACTAATGACAACAATTAATACTTTTAATAATCTTACTGTTGAATTTAAAAGTATCCTCTACTTCTACCTTGAGTTCTACCATTTTTATTCACTCCTATTCCTAAAACATATTTGCCGTAAGCATCTACAGCTTTACTGCCTAAATAACCAACAACAAAACTTACTAGTGCGTCTCCTACATTAACTGTTTCTAATTCATCAATTTTTAATTCTTCCATGATAAGACCTTCTTATAAATTTTTAATTCGAGATAATATTATCACAAAAATTTTAAAAAGTAATACAAATTGTGTGAATGGTATGATTTTTAACATGAATGATAAATCAAAAACCATTCATACCAAAAAAAATACTATTTAGATTAAATATATTGATAATTATTGGTAACGACTATAAGGTAATAATAGATACGATTTATAAAAGAGGGAGGGGTAAATTATGGAAGGTCAAATTCAGGAACAAAAACGATATAAAGCACCTATGGTGTTAGGCATAGTAAACTTATTTTCATGGTTCATACCATTAATAGGTGTTATAACAGGTATTTTTGGAATATTGGTATCTAGAAAGAGATTAAAAGAACAAAAATTCAAGGCGTATAAAATAGGGTTGATTTTAAGTATAATAGGTTTAGTTTTAAGTTTATTAAATTGGGTTTTAGCAGTATATTTAGCTTATACTAATGGTTTATTTTAGTAAGGTGATTAAATGAAGAAAATTTTAAAATCAATAGGAATATGTATAGGTCTACCATTAATAGTTATAGCAATTATGACTGTTATTCAACTAATTTTCATGATAACTTTTGATGATCTAGAAAAATTAAAGCAATTTATATTTTTGCCAACCTTTTTTGCATATGTGATTTTTTTACCTTTATATTACTCACTAAGCTATGTAAAAGGTAAGAGATTATTAGAACAATTAGATATAAAAAAAATAGATAAAAAAGAGATTGTATATATTGTATTATTTGGAATAGGGATTAGTTTTATTTTGTCTATATTAGCAGGAATGTTAACTTTGGTATTCCAAGGTTATTCAGATATAAGTAATATGATAGAGGAATCAAATAATTCTTTAATACAAATGTTACTGATGGTTATTTTAATTCCTATATGTGAAGAATTACTTTTTAGAGGAATAATATTTACATATTTAAAAAATAACTATAACATCGTACTTGCAGTTGTTTTACAAGCTTTAGCTTTTGGAGTTTATCACATGAATATTGTGCAAGGAATTTACACTTTTGCATTAGGTATAGCATTAGGCTTAATTTATATGTATAGTGAGTCCATGATAGGATGTATAATTTTGCATATGGTATATAATTTATTTGGAAGTCTTGTAATACCTACTGTAATGAATGGTAATATAGTAATAAGTATTGGTGCTATAATTATTTCCATTGCTTTATTTATTTTTTCAATTATTAAAATGAGCAATAAATACAAAGAACAGCTAGATAAAATATTATATGAGGATTAAATATAAAAATAAGGTGTAGAAATTTAATATCTACATCTTATTTTTACATACTCTAAAAGTTGATTTATATAAAGTTATATCTAATATTAAAATAGCTATCATATAAATACTAATTCCATAAATGCCAGTAAGTGAAATAAGAAAGTGAGCAATTGCCATAATAAATATTAAAATGTCAATTAAACAATATTCTAGTACTGCGTCACTTTTAAGTGGATTGATTTTCTTATCAAATGGATTCAATTTATAAGAAAATGGCATAGTTTTTTTTAACATTTTAAATGACATTATAGATATAAATATTGAAGCTAAAAATATAATGATAATATGATGAATTATATTTACTTTACAAATAAACATAACAACTATACTTTGAATTAAAAAAATAGGTATTATTATATTAATGAAGCAAGTTTTAATACATGCTTTATATATACAAATTTCATTCTTTATAGGTGTAGTTGTATATACATATGAGGCTTTGTAATTTGTAGAAAATTTTAACTCAAATAATATTATAGGAATACTCATCAAACACATATATATAAATAGATATAAATATGAATTTATAAAATCATCACTACAACGAAAACAAAAAACTAAAGGAGGAAGTACATAGTTCATTATAATAAGAGGATAGACTGTAAGTTTAAAATCTCTATCTTTTCTCATTACATTAGAAATAAAATTAAAAAATATCCTTTCTTCTTTATCCCTACATATAACCTTACTCAATTTCATTGTTAAATTATGATTTTTTACTTTTTTACGTGTGCTTTCCTTATTAAGTTTTTGAAGTTTTTTTTCAAATACTGGTGTAAGTTTCATATATATTAAAAATGATATTATAGGTATAATTAAAGCAAAGGAAGAAAGTATAAATAAATTTTTATCCATATTACCTTTTGATATTATTTCAAGTGGAGCTGCAAACCAAAAAGACGGGAAAAAGTAACTTATTATACCAATATCCATGTTTTCCACTAAATTTATATTTTCCGTTATAGTATCAATAAAAAAATAAGATCCACTAAACAAGACTGCAACCACTATTTGTATAATACAGATTGCATCTTTAAGTTTTTCACCATCAAATATTTTTAATACTATAAGATAACCTAGTCCAGATATAATAATTATAAAAATATCCATAAGTATTATATCTATTAAGAAGACTAAAAGAAACATTAATCCATACTTTATTGATACAATTAATCCAAATACATTTAATAATAAACTTGTATTTATTATATAGATCATAACATGTGTTAATTTATAGGCGTTTAATGTTTTTAGGTTGACACCTCTAGTAGCTAATATACCATTATCTTTTATATCTAATATTACAGACGAAAAATCTGACATAACTGTTGTAAACATAAAAAATAAGAACATTGAAAAGTATACAGACATTGCTAAAAAAACATTTTTATTTATTATCATAATTAACATAGTACAAAAACTAAAAAGAGTATATAGTAATAACGTTAGATATTGAGATGGAAATTCCATAAACTGACAATTATTTAATATGCTAGATTTTTCTCTTGAATATATTGTTAGTTTTGTATTTAGTATTAATCTCATATCATCATAGTCAACACCTAGTTTTTCATATAAAAATCTAAATTTATCAAGTATTTTTAGTGTAATAAAATTCATCATAATCTACACCTCTATTATGGATATGAATTTCTCTGCAAGTTCTTTATGTTCACTAAATCCTGTCAGGCTGTTAAATACTTCTTGTAGAGATTTTTCATGTACACTTTCTTTTAAATCTTCAAATTTACCATCGGCAACAATATTTCCATTGTTTAAAAGTATTATTCTATCGCTTATCTTTTCTACAACTTCCATGATATGTGAAGAGTAAAAGATTGTTTTACCTTTTTCTTTTAAACTCATTAGAATTTCTTTTATTATCATTACGCTATTTGCATCTAATCCACTTAAAGGTTCGTCTAGAAATAGTATATCTGGATTATGTATTAAACTAGATATTATAACTACCTTTTGTTTCATACCTTTTGAAAAAGAGCTAATTCTTGAGTCATAATATTCTTTTATTCCTAATATATCCATTAATTCACAAGCTTTTTCATCCGCAATATCATATTCCAGTCCATAAAGTTGGCCTATAAATGTTAAATATTCTCGAGCAGTTAAACTTTCATAAGTTTCTGCCACTTCAGGCACATATCCTATTCTTTTTTTATATTCATCATTTCCATTTGATATATCTTCACCGAATATTTGGATTGTTCCACTATAGCCCTCCACAAGTCCTAGTATTATTTTAACTGTTGTACTTTTTCCGGCTCCATTTGGACCTATATATCCTATTATATTTCCTTTATCTATTTCTAGATTTATTCCTCTTAAAACTTCTTTTCCTTCAAATTTCATTCTTAAATCCTTTATAAATATTGCATTATTCATAATCTAGCTCCCTTGTGAGTTGTATATGTTGTTTTAGGTGTTTTGATACACTCATTCATAATAAAACGCTATTTTATAATAATTGTATCAGAATAAAAGCAAAATATATAAAAAATGCTTAAATGGTAGATTTTTAGGAATAAATGGTATACACAAAACTGTTGACCATGAAAAACACACTATTCAACCGAGATATATTGACCTTTATTATAAAAAGTTATAAGTTTACATTATCTACTATTTTATAATAGGGGGAAGTAAAAATATGAAACAGTTTTTTAAATCATTAGGAGTATGTCTAGGGTTATATTTATCACTTCAAATGACTATAGGAATAATTGCACAAATAGTAGTTATTTGTATTGAAGACGGTTATGAAATAAGTAAATATATATATATAATATCCTTTATGGGTCAATTTGTTACCTTAAACGTAATGGATTTATTAAATGAAAAAGAAAAAGTATTTGATAGAAATATTTTTAAGAAAATAAGTTTAAGAAATATAATATATATTAGTTTATTTGGAGTTGGATGTAGTATTGTCCTACCTAAGTTAGCTCAATTGTTAACTCAAGTAATGAATGTAGAAAATCAGTTAGAACCTATAAGTCTTTCAGTTTTACAAATGATATCAGTGATAATATTAATTCCTATATGTGAGGAAATAATGTTTAGACATGTTATATTTGGATATCTTAAAAATAATCATAAGATAGTATCTGCAGTTATTGCACAAGCATTAGTTTTTGGATTGTGGCATGGAAATATTGATCAAATTATATATACATTTATATTAGGTATATTTTTAGCTCTAATATATATGCGATATAATTCACTTTTAGGAAACATTATTTTACATATAGTGTTTAATTTAATGGGAGTATTAATAATACCTAAGTTAGGAAATATTAGTTCTACTTTATATTATGTAATAATATTATTAGGCATCTTATGTTTTGTTTTTCCACTATCAAAAATAATACCAAGGCATGAAAAATGTTTAAATAAATAGCAAGTTCAAGTAAATTAATTAGAATTAAAAATTATAAAAGAAATGATAATAGTAAATAAAATACAAATATATTACTATTATCATTTCTTTATTTATAAAATAAAGTATATAATCTTTATAAATTTTAAATATTATTAAGTTCTTTTTTAATAATAAAATCACATAAAGAATAAATATTATCTTCTAAAATATGATCATTGAATTTAAGTGGAATAATTTTCGATAAATTATAAAATAATATGTTATTTTTATCTCTATCTATACCTTTATTGATATTTATTTCCAGAGAAATATTATTATTTTGGCATATTATAGAATAATTGTCGTTGTATATTGAAATATTATGGTGTTCTCCAGTGAAAATAAAATAATTAATACATAATTTTTTTGCATTTATTTTATAGTTTAAAGGAAAAACTTTAAGATTATAATTAATGCCACCTAGTTCTATTAAATCCAACTTTTCTCTTACTAAATCTTTAATATTTACAAGTTTACTTAAATTATAAATATCTTCGTAATTATGTAAAAGAATAGTATCTAAAAGCTTACGGTCTTTGTTTTTAACAAATTCTTTATATAATTTTACACTTTCTCCACCATCTATAACATCATCTCTATGAATATTAAAGTATGTTTCAACTGAGTTTAAACTACAATCCTCTAAGCCTAAGGGAGATTTAAATGATTTTATAAATCTAAAAATATCAAAGTCATCTTCTTTATTTAAATTAAAATCAATGTGGTGTTTTTTTAATCTATAATTTACAAATCCTATATCAAAACTTAGACCATTATAAGTCACATGTCTTTTGAAACACTTAATATTATCAACAAAAGCTAGAAGCAATTCTTTTTCTTCGTCTTCATTTTCTGCAAAAAATTGTTTAATAACAGTCTTATCTTGGCAATTATATAGAATACCTATTAAAATAACTTTGCAAAATTTTGGACTTAGTCCAGTAGTTTCAATGTCGAATATAAAGGTGTTACTATTCATGTTTAATTTTTCATCTATTAATATTTTTTCTATAATTTTCATGATATTTCTCCTTTTTTCAATTTTGTACTATAATAGACGTTGAATAAAGTAATTTAATCATATATTAAATAGAAATGATAGTAAATGTAATTTTATAAATAAATAGACAAATACTTCAAGGTGGGAAAAGATGATTGATAAAGATAAATTAAACGAAAATCAAAGAAAAGCAGTGGAGCATGTAGAAGGACCATGCATGGTATTGGCTGGGCCTGGGTCAGGTAAAACAAGAGTTATAACTTATAGAATAGCCAATATGATAATGAATAAAAATATTCCTCCAACAAGGATATTAGCAATAAGTTTCACAAAGAACTCTTCCATGGAAATGAGAAATAGAGCTCTTCAAATTTGCAAGGATAGTAGAATAAATAAAGTTACTTTTGGAACATTTCATGCTATTTTTTATAAAATTTTAAGATATTTTGGAAAATACGAGATGAATAGTATTCTTGATGAAAAAACAAAAAGAAATACTATTAGAGGCATACTTAAAAATTTAAAAGTAGAAAATGGCGAAGATGATGAAACAGTTGGACAAGTTATAAATGAGATTTCTTATGTTAAAAATGAGCTAATGGACAAGCAAGATTTTGAATCAGAAATTTTAACAAAAGATGAATTTATAAATACTTACAATATGTACGAAGAATATAAGGAGCAAGTTAAAAAAATAGATTTTGATGATATGTTGCTGAGAACTTATTATTTGTTGAACCAAAATAAACAGGCTTTAGATATGGTTAGACAAGTTTATAAATATATTTTAGTAGATGAGTTCCAGGATATAAATAGAGTGCAATTTGAAGTACTAAAACTAATGTCAAATCCAAATAACAATATATTTGTTGTAGGAGATGAAGACCAAAGTATATATGGATTTAGAGGTTCTAGACCTGATTTTTTATTACAGTTTGAAGAGTATTTTAAAGGGACAGAAAAGATTTTGTTAGATATTAATTACAGATCTAAAAAAGAAATAATTGATGTATCTAATAAATTAATAGAAAAAAATGTGAGCAGATATGATAAAACTATAAAATGCAATCAAGGTGAAGGTGCAATAGTAAATTATATTAAACCAAAGGATTCAGAAGATGAGGCAATTCAAATTGGAAAAGAAATTTTAGAAAAAATTAAAAAGGATTATGTAGAATATAGGGATTTTGCAGTGATCTACAGGACAAATATTCAATCTAGAGCCCTTGTAGATGTGTTTATGGACATGAGGATACCTTTTACTATAAAAGACTCAATAGTGACAATATACGACCACTGGGCAGCGAGGGATATACTGTCTTACTTAAAAATTGCTGTAAAAAAACATAGTAATGAGGATTGGATAAGAATTATTAATAAACCTTTTAGATATATATCTAGAGATAATTTGAATCAAATTAAAGAAGACAAAGACTTTGTAAATGCTTTAATAACAAAATGTAATCTTCATCCAAAGCAAGTGAAAACTATAAATGATTTGGATATTGATATAAGTTATTTAAAACATCAATGTCCACAAGATGCCATATCATATATAAGAACAACCTTAGATTATGATAAGTATATTTTAGATTATTGTGTTAATAGAAAAATAAAGACAAATGGATTAATAGAAATTTTGAATGAGATAGAAAGTTCTGCATCTAACTTTGAAACTATTGAAGAATATTTAGATCATATAGAAAAAGTTAAGTCAGAATTGGAGCAAAATCAGTATAAAAAGGAATTAGATGGAGTAGTATTTACTACCATGCATAGTGCCAAGGGACTAGAGTTCAGATATGTTTATATTATAGGAATTAATGAAGGAACAATTCCTCATGAAAAATCTTATGATGTTGATGATGATGACAAAAAGGCTGACCAAATAGAAGAAGAAAGAAGGCTTATGTATGTAGGCATGACTCGTGCAGAAGAAAGTTTAACCTTAAGTTCTCCCTTAAATAAATACGGCAAAAAAGCTTATGAATCAAGATTTTTGAATGATATAAAAAACCCCACAAAAGAAGAGATGAAAAGTGTTAAAATTGGGGATAAACTTTATCACAAAAGTTTTGGAAATGGAAGAATTGTGGGTAAAGATGGGGATATGGTACAAGTTAAGTTTAAAAATGAAGAAAAAACTTTAGATTATAAATTATGCATGAGAAATAATATTATAAAGCAGCTATAAATAAAAACATGAACAAAAATTAAAAAATTCTGAAATTTATTATTGACAAAGGTAAATTATCTGACTATAATCTTATTAATAATTTGAAAAAGAAAATTCTATGAAAAAGAGAGTAACCTAAATGGAGTTACAGCGAGTTAGGGTATGGTGTAAGCCTAATAATAAAGTTTAGAGTGAAGAGAGCTTTGGAGAAGATTATCAGAACTTAAGTATGATAATAGGTAGCGCCTGCCTTAAGGGTTTGAGTGGATAGGTAAGTGCACTGCCTATCAACAAGAGTGGTAACGCGGTTAATTCGTCTCTTAGTCATTATGACTAAGGGACTTTTTTTATTATAAGGAAAAAACATTAAACCTTTCTTCACAAGCTATAATGAAAATGATTGATTCGTGATGGCTTCGCCAATAATTAATATAAAGCGAATTAAAACCCTGATTATAATGTAGTAATTTAATTCTTTCTAG